>NZ_JASDCQ010000010.1:0-15533 GCF_030407825.1 Planococcus notacanthi
TGTTTATTTGAAAGAAGTATAGGAAAGCCTAAAAAATTATCAGAGTAACACCGGCCATCCAATATGCATCCCATTCGATATAGAAGATGATGCAGTTTGTAAGTAATTGTTTAAACAGCGTTCCTAACGACCCTAAAACAAATGAAATTAATTATTCTAAATACTTTTTCTTTTATTAGTTTCTTGACACACTATATGGACGCTGATAACCTTACAATAATATTTAAAAGGAAGCAGGAGGCGCGTCTACTTATGTGGGAATCAAAATTTGTAAAAGAAGGCTTAACGTTTGATGATGTATTGCTTGTACCAGCTCATTCGGAGGTTTTACCGAAAGATATCGATTTGGCTGTTGAATTAACACCAAAACTTAAGTTGAAAATTCCAGTGATCAGTGCAGGCATGGATACAGTAACGGAAGCTAAAATGGCAATTGCAATGGCTCGTCAGGGTGGATTAGGAATTATTCACAAGAATATGAGCATCGAAGAACAAGCGGAACAGGTTGTTACTGTAAAGCGTTCAGAAAATGGCGTTATTACAGATCCTTTCTTCTTAACTCCTGAACATCAAGTCTATGATGCAGAACATCTAATGGGCAAATACCGCATTTCAGGTGTTCCGATTGTCAAGAACGAAGACGATCTTACACTTGTCGGGATCATCACAAACCGTGATTTGCGCTTTATCCAGGACTATTCTTTAAAGATTGACGATGTCATGACTAAAGAACAATTGGTCACTGCTCCGGTAGGAACAACTTTAGAAGATGCAGAAAAAATTCTGCAGCAATACAAGATCGAAAAATTGCCGATTGTTGATGGCAATGGCCTTCTTAAAGGGTTGATTACCATTAAGGATATTGAGAAAGTGATTGAATTCCCGAATGCTGCTAAAGATGAGCACGGCCGATTATTGGCAGGAGCAGCCGTAGGCGTCACTTCAGACACAATGAAACGCGTCGAGCATCTGGTGAAGGCTTCTGTTGACGTGATTGTGTTAGACACAGCTCACGGCCATTCAGAAGGCGTTTTGGGCATGGTTAAACAGATTCGTGCTGAGTATCCGGAACTGACAATCATTGCAGGAAACGTAGCTACGGCTACTGGAACCAAAGCGTTGATCGAAGCCGGAGCTGATGTAGTAAAAGTCGGAATTGGACCGGGTTCCATCTGTACAACACGCGTTGTAGCAGGCGTGGGTGTCCCTCAAATTACAGCTGTTTATGATTGTGCAACAGAAGCTCGCAAGTATGGCAAAGCCATCATTGCTGATGGAGGGATCAAGTATTCCGGAGACATCATTAAAGCATTGGCAGCAGGCGGCCACGTAGTTATGCTGGGCAGTTTGCTGGCAGGGACAACTGAAAGCCCAGGAGATACTGAAATCTTCCAAGGACGCCGTTTTAAAACTTACCGTGGCATGGGATCAATCGCTTCAATGGAAAAAGGCTCAAAAGACCGTTACTTCCAAGATGATGCAAAAAAATTGGTTCCAGAAGGCATCGAAGGGCGCTTGCCTTACAAAGGACCACTTTCTGATACCATTCACCAATTACTTGGCGGTATCCGTGCCGGAATGGGCTATTGCGGAACAAAAGATTTAGAGACTTTGCGTGATGAAGCACAATTTATCCGCATGACAGGTGCCGGTTTGCGCGAAAGCCATCCGCATGACGTACAAATCACCAAAGAGTCTCCTAACTACTCAATTTAATCGACTTCTCAGCACCTTTTCGGTCAATCTTATGACGGAAAAGGTGCTTTTTTCATGTTTGCATTTTTGGGTCTGGAGAATATGGTAGAATAGCATGTGGAATATTATAAACGGAGGTAGTTATCCAAGTGAAAAAAGTTTTTAATAAAGGTTTATTGATGGCTTTAATGGCAATTTTGACTTTGACTGCAATTGTTCCGCAGCAAGCACAAGCGGAAGAATCGTTACATATAATGGCGGAAGCTGCGATTTTAGTGGATGCTGAAAGCGGCAAGATCCTCTATGAAAAAAATGCCGGAAAGCCTTTAGGGGTAGCCAGCATGACCAAGATGATGACAGAGTACCTGTTGTTCGAGGCGATTGAAGACGGACGGATCAAATGGGACCAGGAATACCAGGTGACGGATTATGCTTATCAAATTTCCCAGGATATGCGTTTGAGCAACGTGCCATTCCGCAAAGATGGCTCTTATACCATCAAAGAATTGTATGAAGCGATGGCTATTTTCTCAGCCAACGCTGCAACGATCGGCATTGCTGAAACGATTGCCGGGACGGAAAGTGAATTTGTTCGGTTAATGAATGAAAAAGCTGAGGAAATGGGTTTAGAAGAAACAACTTTCGTCAATTCAACTGGCCTCAGTAATTCGAGCCTAATGGACATGCATCCGGAAGGGACAAAAAAGACTGACGAAAACCTGATGCCGGCAAGATCAGTGGCAAAACTGACGAAAATCCTGCTGGATGATTATCCGGAAGTGCTTGAAACGACAAAGGTTCCAGTGATGATGTTCCGCGAAGGAACGGCAGATGAAACGCGTATGGAAAATTGGAATTCAATGCTGCCTGGCTTAATTTATGAATACGAAGGCATGGATGGTCTGAAAACTGGAAGCACGGATTTCGCGGGCTATTCGTTCGCTGGAACAGCGAAAAGGGAAGATACCCGGTTGATTGCAGTCGTCATGGGGGCTGTAGACAATGAAGGGGCCGGTTCTTATAAAGCCCGTTTCGATGCAACGCGTGCGTTGATGGATTTCGGATTTGGCCAATTTACAACAGAGGAAATCATTCCTGCTGGCTATCAGTTTGAAGGGCAGGAAACCTTAGCCGTTGAAAAAGGCGTGGAAGAAGATGTTTCAATAGCCGTCAAAGAGCCGGTGACGATGATGATCCGGACCGCTGACAAGAAATTGTATCAACCGGAATTGCTGTTGGATGATTCAGTTGTCCAGAACGGCAAACTCGAAGCTGCTGTAGAAAAAGATGCAGTGGTTGGAACCGTGGAAATCGCAAAAGCGGATGGAACGGAATACGGTTATTTAAGCGGCAGCGCCGAAGATATTGAAGTGGCGACGACTGAATCTGTAGAACGTGCCAATTGGGTATCTTTATCGATGCGCAGTGCGGGAGGGTTTTTGTCTTCTCTATGGGACGATGCCGGTGGTTTTGTAAAAGGATTATTTTAATAAAGAAAGCCGGCCATCTACTGGATGACCGGCTTTTTTCAATGGATTTCCCAGCAAGACATCAATTCAGTGATGCCGGAATGGATTTCTTTTTCCGACAGCCCGCCGAATCCAAGGACAATTTTAGGGTGGGGGTTGTCTTTTTTATGGACGTCATAAGATTCCATCCCTGTCACGCGGATACCGGCTTCTTGAGCTCTTGTGACAAGCTCTTTTTCGGTAAGCGTTGTTTGAACAGTCAAGACAATGTGCATACCGGCCTGTTCCCCTGAAACGATGACGGTAGGTGCATATAAAGCTAATGAGGCACTGAGTTGCTTGATTTTTTTCTGGTACAGTTTGCGCATGCGGTTCAAGTGGCGTGCGAAATGTCCGTCTTTCATGAACGTTGCGACCATTTGTTGGTCGTGCCTAGGCACTGATGAAGAGTAATGAAGAAAAGTTTGCTGGTACGCGCGCAGCAGCCGTTTTGGAAGGACCATATAGGCAAGTCGCAGAGAAGGCATCAACGACTTGGAAAATGTGCTGAGGTAGATGACCCGGTCGCTCCGATCCATGCTTTGCAAAGCTGGAATGGGCCGGCTCGTATAACGGAACTCGCTGTCATAATCATCTTCGATGATGTAACGTTCTGGTTTGGCCGCCGCCCAGTTGAGCAATTGCGCCCGTTTGGTCGCGCTCAGAACAGAGCCGGATGGAAACTGATGAGAAGGGGTAACGTATGCAACATCGACATTGGACGCTTCCAATTCGCTGACGTTTAGGCCATCGGAATCCAGTTCAATGGGAACCGATTGGCGGTCATGATGATTGAAAATGCTGTGCGTCAGTGCATAACCGGGATTCTCGTAACCGAACACAAGCGTTTTATCGAGAAGGCGGATCAACAGCGGCAGCAGCTGCTCGGTACCGGAACCGATCACAATTTGCTCTGCATCACAGATGACTCCGCGTGACTGATACAAATACCTGGCAATTTCCTGTCGCAGGGCATCATCCCCTTGAGGATGGCCTGACAACAGCAATTCGTGGCTCGACTCATCGAGAATATCACGCGCCAGTTTACGCCAAGTGGAAAAAGGAAACGAGCGCGTATCAATACTGGCTGAATTAAAATCAACTTTGTAGGAAATCGTTTCTTTTGTAACCGGTTCATCTTGCGGAATATCCAAATAGGCAAGTTCTTCAACCGGCTGGGCATAAAATCCTTTTCGCGGCCGTGATTCAATAAATCCTTCGGCAACAAGCTGGGAATAGGCAAGTTCGACAGTCGTTTGGCTGATTTGAAGATAATCCGCCAATTTTCGCTTGCTCGGTAATTTGGTATCAACTTGTATGCTGCCTTCAATGATGGCTTTTTTTATTTCACGGTATAGCTGTTTATATAATGGGGTTTGAGACTGTTTTTGTAGCTGAAACATAAGCATATCCATTTGCCTTCCTCCAACTGACCTTATTGAAATTAAGAGAACTGAGTCTTTTTATATGGTCAATCTTTATTATACTGAATTTATCAACAAATAGGGGGAATTCGTAAATGAGTGAGCAAGGAACAGACCGTGTAAAAAGAGGAATGGCCGAAATGCAAAAAGGTGGGGTCATCATGGATGTCGTCAATGCGGAACAGGCACGTATTGCTGAAGCGGCAGGTGCAACTGCTGTCATGGCACTGGAACGGGTGCCATCTGATATTCGCAGAGACGGTGGAGTGGCGCGGATGGCAGATCCGCGCATAACGGAAGAAGTGATGAAAGCCGTCTCGATTCCAGTTATGGCAAAAGCCCGCATTGGCCATATTGTAGAAGCCCGCATCCTGGAAGCGATGGGTGTAGATTATATTGATGAAAGTGAAGTACTGACGCCGGCAGATGAGGAATTTCATCTGTTGAAGAATCAATACACGGTGCCGTTCGTCTGCGGTTGCCGCAACTTGGGAGAAGCAGCGCGCCGGATCGGTGAAGGAGCTTCTATGCTGCGTACGAAAGGCGAGCCGGGCACCGGCAATATTGTCGAAGCGGTCCGTCATTTGCGCCAGGTGAATGCAGAAGTGAGAAAAGTGATTACCATGAGTGAAGATGAGTTGATGACGGAAGCGCGCAATCTTGGAGCTTCTTATGAATTCTTGAAAGAAGTGAAGCGTTTGGGCCGCTTGCCGGTTGTCAATTTTGCTGCTGGTGGCGTAGCGACTCCGGCGGATGCGGCATTGATGATGGAATTGGGGGCTGACGGTGTATTCGTTGGATCCGGAATCTTCAAATCCGATAATCCCGAACGGTTTGCGCAGGCAATTGTCGAAGCCACTACGCATTACCAGGATTATCAATTGATTGCGGAGCTGTCCAAAGATCTGGGAATCGCTATGAAAGGCATTGAGATATCGACGATTGCTGCAGGTGAGCGCATGCAGGAGCGGGGCTGGTAAAGATGAAACGAGTAGGAGTTCTTGCTTTACAGGGCGCTGTTCGCGAGCATCTTCAATCCATTGAGGCATGCGGAGCGGAGGGCGTTTTGGTAAAATGGCCGAAAGACCTCGAAACGCTGGACGCCTTGATTTTGCCTGGCGGCGAAAGTACCGCCATGCGCCGTTTGATTGATCGGTATGGAATGATGCAGCCATTGCGGGATTTTGCCGAAAGCGGAAAGCCGATGTTCGGGACATGCGCCGGGTTGATTTTATTGGCAAAAACAGTAGTTGGTTACGAAGAACCGCATCTTGGCGTTATGGATGTCGCGGTAGAGCGAAATTCATTCGGACGGCAAGTGGACAGTTTTGAAGCACCGCTTGAAATCAAAGATTTGGACGGAGCATTTGATGCCGTCTTTATCCGCGCTCCGCATATCGTCAGTGCCGGACCATCTGCGGAAGTATTATGTGTTCATGATGGAAGAATCGTCATGGCAAAAAGCGGCCAGTTTTTGGGTTGTTCTTTTCATCCGGAACTGACGGAAGACCATCGCATTACGGCGTACTTTTTAAGCATGATTCCCAGTAGGTCAGGCTTTCCCTTGCCAAATTAAGCAATTTATAGTAAAGTATGATTAATTTCAAAGACGAAACGTTGATGGGAAGTAGTAAAACGATTGTTTTTCCAAAGAGAGCCGGTGGTTGGTGCGAACCGGCGAAAAACGCGTTTGAATCCGTCCCGGAGTTGCATGGCGAAAAAAGCCATTGCCGGTTTTAATGCCGTTATGTGATGAAGAGGATTGGCTTTTGCCGATCAATCAGGGTGGCAACGCGGGTAGCTCTCGTCCCTTTACCAAGGGATGGGGGCTATTTTTGTTGTCTTTTTTTGTTAATCAAATTTTAGGAGGAAACAATTATGTTGGATATTCGTTTTGTACGTGCGAATTTTGAAGAAGTAAAAGCCAAGCTGGCGAAACGCGGAGAAGATATTTCTGTACTGGATGATTTTGAAGGATTGGATTTGAAACGGCGTGAATTGATCGCGCAGACTGAAAAATTGAAGGCGGAACGCAATGAAGCTTCCCAAAACATTGCTGCCATGAAACGGGCAAAAGAAAATGCGGATGAAGCCATTGCAAAAATGCGTGAAGTCGGCGATAACATCAAAGCTATTGATGAAGAACTGCGTGAAGTGGAAGAAAGCCTCCACTACATCATGATGCGTGTCCCGAACATTCCGCATGACAGCGTCCCGTTCGGCGATTCTGAAGATGATAATGAAGAAATCCGCATGTGGGGAGACAAGCCGGAATTCAATTTCGAAGTAAAACCGCATTGGGATCTGGGCACGGATTTAAACATCATTGATTTTGAACGTGCAGCAAAAGTAACAGGAAGCCGCTTTGTTTTTTACCGCGGACTTGGCGCACGATTAGAGCGCGCATTGATCAACTTCATGATGGATCTTCACCAGGAAGAGCATGGCTATGAAGAAATGCTGCCGCCGTATATGGTCAACCGTGAAAGCTTGACCGGTACCGGCCAATTGCCGAAATTTGAAGAAGATGCTTTTCTGATCGAAAAAGAGGATTATTTCCTGATTCCGACATCTGAAGTACCGGTGACGAACTTCTACCGTGATGAGATCCTGACAGCGGATATGCTGCCGCAAGCCTTTGCTTCTTACAGCTCAAATTTCCGTTCTGAAGCGGGTTCTGCGGGGCGCGACACACGTGGATTAATCAGACAGCATCAATTCAATAAAGTCGAACTGGTGCGCTTTGTGAAGCCTGAAGATTCTTATGATGAATTAGAAAAATTGACAGGCCATGCTGAAAAAGTGCTTCAGCTTCTTGGATTACCATACCGCGTACTGAAAATGTGCACCGCAGACCTTGGCTTTACAGCTGCCAAGAAATACGACATCGAAGTATGGATCCCAAGCCAAGAAACGTACCGGGAAATTTCATCTTGCAGTAATTTTGAAGATTTCCAGGCAAGACGTGCAAACATCAAATTCCGCCGGGAAGCAACCGGCAAACCTGAGTTTGTCCATACCTTAAACGGCAGCGGACTGGCAATCGGCCGGACTGTGGCGGCATTGCTTGAAAATTGCCAGCAGGAAGATGGATCAATCAAGATCCCTGAAGTGCTGCAGCCTTATATGGGCGGCAAAAAGATCATCACTAAATAAAAAAAGGCTCAAAAGCACTTTGCTTTTGAGCCTTTTATTTTGATAAAAGGGTAAGGAGTAGATAAAGAGCATTTGTGAAGGGGGTTTGTTAGATGGAAAACGTGAACTTTCAATTCCTGGAGTCGAACGGCATCACTCTCCATGTTGCTGTGGCCGGCCCTGAAGATGGACCATTGGTTGTCTTGTTGCATGGCTTTCCGGAATTTTGGTTTGGCTGGAAAAATCAAATTCAGCCGCTGGCGGAAAAAGGGTACCGGGTAGTGGCACCTGACCAGCGCGGCTATAATTTAAGCGACAAGCCAGAAGGAATCGATAATTACACGGTCGACCATTTGCGGGATGACGTTATCGGCATCATCGAGCATTTTCAAAAAGAATCGGCCATTGTCATCGGGCATGACTGGGGAGGGGCCGTTGCCTGGCATTTGGCAGCCACACATCCAGAGTATGTGGACAAACTGATTGTCCTGAATATCCCGCATCCGAAAGCCATGCCTCGGGTATTGAAGAAAAATCCCCTGCAATGGATGAAGAGCTCTTATATTGCGTTTTTCCAGCTGCCCAACCTGCCTGAAAAGGCTCTAGGTATGGGAGAGTTTAAAACGATGCAGCAAAGCATAGAACAGACCAGTAAGCCGAATACATTTTCTTCGCATGAAATGGAGCAATACAAAACGGCGTGGTCGCAGTCCGATGCGCTGACAGCCATGCTGAATTGGTACCGGGCCATCCGGCGGGGCAGCTTCCGCCAAATCCCGGAAACAAAAATCAAAGTGCCGGTCAGGATCATCTGGGGATTGGGTGACCAGTTCCTGTCTCCCATGCTGGCAAAAGAAAGCATGTCTTTTTGTGAAGAAGTCAATTTGACGTTTGTCGGAGAAGCGACCCACTGGATTCAGCATGAGCAGCCTGATATCGTCAATCGGTTGATCGAGCAATTTATCAACGAATAAAAGCGGAAGACCCTATAGGTGGGTTTTCCGCTTTTGTTTTTTGATTTCCCGAAGGTTTCGGAAAAATTGGGTCAATAGCTGGCCGCATTCATCAGCAAGGACATTTTCGGTTACTTGGCATTGATGGTTGAACCGCTCGTCGTTCAGCAAGCGGTATAAAGAATCCACACTGCCGGCTTTTGCATCCCGTGCACCGTAGATAACATGGGGAATCCGGGATTGCAGAATGGCGCCTGCGCACATTGGACAGGGCTCTAACGTTACGTAAATCTTTGTATCTTCCAGCCGCCAGTTGCCCAGATGTCGGCAAGCTTCTTGAATCGCCAATAGTTCCGCATGGGTGACTGCATTTTGCGTCGTTTCCCGCAAGTTGTGGGCGCGCGCTATTACTTGATCCTGATGGACAATGACAGCACCAATTGGAACTTCCCCTTTAGCTGCGGCTTTTTGTGCTTCTTCAATTGCCAATCCCATGTAAAATTGATCGATTTCCATTCCGTTCATGATGCATCGCTCCTTAGTTCTAGTGTAGCATGTTCGGGCCTGCAAAATGAGCAGGGAAATGCAGGCAGACAAAAATCATTATAAAGCGTAAAATAAAGAAACGAAAAGACTGGGAGTGAAGATATAGGTGAAACAGCATAAAAAGGAAAAACCACTTCATTTTACAATCCGCTTTGTGTTCATCATTATTGGCGCCGCGATGGCCGCTGCTGCCATTGAATTGTTCCTGGTGCCGAATTCCATCATCGATGGCGGGATTATCGGAATTTCTTTGATCGTGGATTATTTGACGGTGGTTCCTTTTGGGATATTGCTGGTCATCATTAATTTGCCTTTTCTTTATTTCGGCTACAAGCATATTGGCCGCAATTTTTTCATTTCTTCCATTTTTGCTATTGTGGCATTGGCCTTGATTGAAATACCCCTGCACCGGATTGAACCTTTCGTAGAAGATCCGCTGCTGGCTACTATATTTGGCGGTCTGCTTCTGGGGGCAGGTGTCGGACTTGTCATCCGCAACGGCGGAGCGCTTGACGGAACGGAGATTTTAGGGATTTTGCTCACGAAAAAATTGCCGTTTTCGATTGGTGAGTTTGTCATGTTCTTTAACGTCTTCATTTTTGGGTGGGCCGCATTTGTCCTCGGGATCGAACAGGCTATGTATTCGGTTCTGACCTACTACATTGCCTCCAAGACCATTGATGTCGTCATACAGGGCTTGGATGATACAAAAGCTGTGCTGATCATCTCGGAAGAATACGAAGAAATCGGGTTGGCCATCAATGACCGGCTGGGCCGCAGTTTCACTAAACTGCATGGCAAAGGCGGTTATTTGAACTCTCCGAAAGACATCATTTATGTAGTGGTCACCCGTCTGGAAATCACCAAACTGAAACAAATTGTAGCAGACATTGATTCCAAAGCCTTTTTGACGATTATGGATACCCAGGAAGTGCATGGCGGAACATTTAAAGCAGCGATTCATTAAACAAACTGTCGGTTTTCCGCTCTACTTTTAACCGAGTTGGTGTGTTAAAATAAATGGCATTGCAATTTACTTGAATCGAAAAAGGAGGACTTCACATGCCGGTGCCATTCATCACGGTAGAAGGTCCGATTGGGGTAGGCAAGACTTCGTTGACGAAAGCGCTCGCCGATCAAAATCAATTTCAACTGTTAAAAGAAATAGTAGACGAAAACCCGTTTTTAAATAAATTCTACGAAGACATAGAAGAGTGGAGCTTCCAGACAGAAATGTTCTTTTTGTGCAATCGCTATAAGCAATTGGCCGATATCCAGAAGAAGTTCATTTCCAAACAGGAACCGGTCGTCGCCGATTACCATATCTTTAAAAACCTGATTTTCGCAAAACGCACATTGCCGGAAGCTGAGTACGCCAAGTATGAAGCTATCTATAAAATCTTGACGGTGGATATGCCGAAACCGAATATGGTTATTTACCTGCATGCCAGTCTGGATACATTGATGAAACGCATCAAATTGCGTGGTCGTGAATTTGAGCAGATGATCACGCCGGACTATATGGAGCAGTTGGCAGCCGATTACCACGAGTTCATCGAACGCTTTGAGCGTGAGCATCCTGAAATTCCAGTGTTGCGTTTCAATGGGGACGAAATCGATTTTGTCCAAAACAGCGGCGATCTTCAGCTGATTTTAGATAAAGTGGATGGAACTTTACAAAAGAGGAGTTTGACTTTATGAATTTACGAGAAAAATACGGCATTCCACAGAATGCAGTAATTACAATAGCCGGCACAGTGGGTGTCGGGAAATCTACAATGACGAAAGCCTTGGCAGATGCCTTGCAATTCCGGACTTCATTTGAAAATGTCGATACCAATCCATATTTGGATTTGTTCTACGATGATTTTGAGAAATGGAGCTTCCATTTGCAGATTTATTTCTTGGCAGAACGCTTTAAAGAGCAGAAGCGGATGTTTGAATACGGCGGCGGATTTATCCAGGACCGCTCGATTTATGAAGATACCGGAATTTTTGCGAAGATGCATTGGGAAAAAGGCACAATGAACAACGTGGATTACGAGACGTACACGAACTTGTTTGAAGCAATGGTGATGACACCTTATTTCCCACACCCAGACTTGCTGATTTATCTGGAGGGTTCGATTGAAGACATTCTTTCCCGCATTCAGGAGCGCGGCCGTGTGATGGAGCAGCAGACACCAGTGGACTATTGGCTGGAAATGCATCAGCGCTATGAAAACTGGATCAATTCCTTCAATGGCTGTCCAGTTCTCCGTTTGAACATCAACGATTACGATTTGATGAACAATCCGGACTGCTCCGAGCAAATCGTTGAGCGTATCGGCAGTTTTATGAAGCAAACTTCTATTCTGCGCAAATAAAGAAACCCTTGGGCATTTTTTGCTCAAGGGTTTTGTTTTATTTCCAGGTAATACGAAAAAATGGACATGAAAAAACCGGAAAGCCGAAGCCTTCCGGTACTCTATATCGAAATAATCAGACATACAAGTTTTAAGAAAAATTCGTTACATACGTAACGAATCCAATCTCGAATTTATATGCGCGTGTAAATTCAAAAAATGGAGGAGGAAGAGGGATTCGAACCCCCGCGGGATTTGACTCCCCTGTCGGTTTTCAAGACCGATCCCTTCAGCCAAACTTGGGTATTCCTCCGTATTGGACATGAATTAATTTATCATGGATGAATAATGGATGTCAACCATTATTCTCTTTTTTATAAAAAATTAATGAAAAACCGATCTGCACCCGGAAATATGCTCGATTAAAAAGAAATTAAGATTTAAGGAAGGTTACTGATTGATTTTTTAACAAATCATTCGTATACTAGTAAATGCCGTGCTAGGTGGGAAGATAGCGGTGTCCTGTAACCTGCAATCCGCTTTAGCAGGACTGAATTCCTTTCTGAGGCTGTTTGCATGTAAGGTCTGCCTCTTGCACGTAGTGTTGACATCTGGGTCCTGCGCAATGGAATCCCATGAACCATGTCAGGTCCGGAAGGAAGCAGCATTAAGTGGAACATTCCATGTGCCGCGGGATCGCCTAGATCGAGCCAACGACAAGGGTAACGCTTATGTGCAGCAGTCGAAGAAAGGTGCACGGCAATAATCTTTAAATTCAAACCTGTCCGCTCTTGAGCGGGCAGGTTTTTTATTGTTTTATTCACGGAATCATCCTCTCCTGTACAGGGAAATCATTCAAGAGAACCGGCTTTTTATGATACAATAAAGGGACGAAAAACAGATTCTTCAAAAGGAGAGAACAAGTTGGCGTATCAAGCTTTTTACCGTGTTTACAGACCACAGTCCTTTTCTGAAATGACAGGTCAGACGCATGTCAAACAAACTCTTCAAAATGCTCTGCTTTACAATAAGACAACACATGCTTATTTGTTTTCGGGGCCGAGAGGGACAGGGAAGACCAGTGCAGCGAAGATATTTGCCAAAGCATTAAACTGTGAGCAGGCGCCGGCGTCGGAGCCGTGCAACGAATGTGCTTCCTGCAAGAGCATCAATGAAGGGTCAAATACCGACGTCATCGAATTTGACGCGGCTTCCAATTCCCGTGTCGAAGAAATGCGGGAGATTATTGAGAAAGTCCGGTTTTCACCGGCGAATTCCCGCTTCAAGATCTACATCATCGATGAAGTGCACATGCTGTCGAACAGTGCGTTTAACGCGTTGCTGAAAACATTGGAAGAACCGCCGGAACACGTGGTCTTCATTTTGGCAACGACAGAGCCGCATAAATTGCCGTTGACGATCATTTCCCGCTGCCAGCGCTTTGATTTTAAGTCGCATACACAAGTAGACATTGTTGCGCGTATGGTGGAAGTGTTGACGGATGCACAGATTCCTTATAACGAACAAGTGCTTAAAATAATTGCTCAAGCTGCAGCAGGTGGGATGCGTGATGCACTCAGTCTGTTGGATCAAGTAGTATCTTTCAGCGGCGATGAAATGACGATTGAAGACGCATTGCTGGTTACGGGTTCCATCAGCCAGGATATGTTCTATGGAATCGCTGAAGCATTGCTTGCCAAAGATATCGGACAGGCGTTGACTCTGTTGGAGCAATTGGTGCGCGACGGCAAAGACCCCGTGCGGCTGGTTGAGGATTTCATCACCTTCTTCCGTGATCTCTTGTTGATCCAGACGGCGCCAGACCTTCACGATATGTTGGAGTTGGCGACGCATGAACCGCGTTTTGAAGAGCTGGCCAAGCGATTTGAACCGGCGACGCTGTACACTTGGATTGATATTCTATCCAAGACACAGCAGGAAATGCGTTTTTCCAACCATACGAAAATTTATATGGAAACAGCCTTGCTGAAAATGGCGCAGGCGGATGTGCCGGTCCAAAGCACGGCTTCTGCAGTGTCACCCGAACTGGAAGCGAAAGTCATCCAGTTGGAAAACCTGGTGCGCGAATTGCAGCAGCAAGTACAGAATGGGGCCGGCAGCGGCGCAGCGGCGGCACCAGCCGAGCAGAAAAAACGCCAGCGTGTGCAAAGCAGCTTTAAAATACCGACGGGACGCATTCAGGATGTTTTGAAAAATGCGACCAAAGTGGATATTCAAGCAATCAAAACCAATTGGGCGACAGTCATGAACCAATTGCAGCGATCGCATTCGGCTTTATTGAATGATGCAGAGCCGGTAGCGGCATCAGCAGATGCATTTGTGTTAAAATTCAAGTATGATATTCATTGCCAGATGGCTTCCGAAAACCAGACGTTTGCCGCAACTTTCAGCCAGTTGCTGGAACAGTATGCAGGCAAAGCTTATACGCCGGTTTTTGTTCCGGATGCCAGTTGGCTGAAGATCCGTGAAGAGTTTATTAAAAAGAGCGGATTGAAAGCGGGCACTGAAGAAAAACAGTCAGAGGCTGAAGAAGAAAATCCGTTTTCGGGTGAAGGGGCAGTGGCGGAAGAAGATCCGTTCATCTCAGAAGCCGAACGTCTTTTCGGAAAAGACTTTGTCGAAGTTCATGACGATTAAAATGAAAATTCTAAGGAGGAACTAATTATGCGCGGTGGAGGAAATATGCAAGGCATGATGAAGCAAATGCAAAAAATGCAAAAAGAGATGGCGATTGCTCAAGAAGAGCTTGGTACATTGAAGTTCGAAGGAGCAGCTGGCGGCGGTATGGTCAAAGTCACTGTATCCGGCCACAAAGAAGTATTGGATGTTGTATTGGATCCAACAGTCGTAGACCCGGAAGATGTTGAAATGCTGCAGGATCTGTTGATCGTAGCGACAAACGAAGCGTTTAAAAAAGCGGATGAACATGCGAATTCCACAATGGGGAAATTCACGAAGGGCTTAAATCTCCCGGGCATGTTCTAGGAGGTAAACCAGATGCATTATCCAGAACCCATTTCGAAATTAATGGAGAGTTTTATGAAATTGCCAGGGATCGGGCCAAAAACAGCAGCCCGGCTGGCATTTTTTGTGCTTGGCATGAAGGAAGACACCGTGCTTGATTTTGCTAAAGCTCTTGTGGATGCAAAGCGGAATTTAAGTTTCTGCTCGGTGTGCGGCCATATTACTGATGTGGACCCTTGCCATATCTGCCAGGATCAGCAGCGCGACCGCACGACGATTTGTGTGGTGCAGGATCCGAAAGATGTCATCGCAATGGAGAAGATGCGCGATTATAAAGGCTTGTACCATGTTTTGCAGGGTGCTATTTCTCCAATGGATGGCATTGGTCCGGAAGATATCAACGTACCATCCTTGCTGAAGCGTCTTCAGGACGAAGAAGTAGAGGAATTGATCTTGGCAACGAATCCGACGATCGAAGGCGAAGCGACAGCGATGTATATTTCCCGTCTGGTAAGGCCATCAGGAATCAAGACTACACGGATTGCCCACGGTCTTCCGGTAGGCGGCGATTTGGAGTATGCAGACGAAGTGACGTTGTCAAAAGCTTTGGAAGGCCGGCGCGAGCTTTAATAGAAAGAAGAGGCGGAATAGAGATTATAGGCATTTAATAAATTGGGAAATATTCTGATTTATTATGTTCGGCATATAATAGTCTGGCAAGTAAGATTAGTCCTGAGCGAAAAGAAGAATGCTTTGAAGAGAAAGAGGAGTCAAGTAGAATGGCTTTACAGAGCCGTTTAACTTGCCTTCTTTTTTAAACTCTTCCTATAGAAGGGAAAGAGCGGTTCAGAAGGAATGTTTTATAAATATAATTTTATTTCCCAAAAGTGTTGACAGTTTGGATAATATGCTTTAATATCATAGGAGTCGTCAAGAACGACA
>NZ_JASDCQ010000011.1:0-12096 GCF_030407825.1 Planococcus notacanthi
AATGTTGAGCAGCAGGACTGGGAAGAGTGACTCCAAGATTGCAAATATCGAAAAACTTTCTCAAAAGACTGCTATAAGAAAAACCACAATAGAAGCTTTAGAAAGATTTCCAAATATTGATGCATCTGATATTTGGAAATCTGTTTACTCGGCACATATGGACCGAAAATCAGGAATAGCTGATCCAGAGGTTATTAAAAAGGTTGTGTCCGCAGAGAATAGTTGGAAAAAATCAAGTGGTCATGCTTTTGAAGAAATGATTGAAGTTTTAGGGAACAGTAAATTGATGCATCATGATATTAGAATTCTATTGCAAAAGGATATGAAATTATTAATAGAAAATAGTGGCATACACAATGAAGAGAGGGATATAGCTTGGTTACGAGAACAAATCCGTAACAGTATATTTGATTTATACGTAACTTTGAAGAAGCCTAACGGCGAAGAGCATGTTTATGGCTGTATTCAATCAAAAACTAGTATTAGGGATAGAGTTACACGGGACCGTGAACCTTCAATGAATGCCATGAATAAATTCTTTTGGTCTGTGGCCATCTGTCTAGATGGTGAATACTTAAGGATGCCTAAATTTATAGGTATGGTAAATGGAGATACACAAGAGCATGCAATCAATGGATGGCATGGATTGTATGTGTTATCTGATGACTACTCAGTGGATCGTATTTATCCAATTGATATAGACCTGAGTTTATTTGTAAATCATGCATTGCAGGCCGCAGAAGAATGGCTAAAAAACCGACAATGGTTTAACCATGAATGGAAAGCTAAATAATAGATTCAAAAACCCAGCACTTATGTGCTGGGTTTTTTTATGGATTAATTTTGCGAAGAGGATGACCAACCTCCACAACTCCGTACTTTTCCAAACATTTTTAGTTATAAAAAAAATTAAATTGAAAAGGCGCTACAATATGACTGAATGGGGGAGATTTTGTGGCGCGTAAAGGCAAAAGTGTACAATATAAGAAAGAAAAAATAGCTGAAAAAGGTAAAATTAAGAGCAAGAAAAAAGATGGGGTACATATCATGAATCGTTTAAAATTTGAATCTCGTACACAAGAAAAAATTTATGATAAGTTGGTTATCGAATTTGTACAAAATCATCTACCGAAAATCCTGGATATTGTGCCAAAGGAAGTACGTCGAAAGCGCGGTGACGAGCCAAATCTACCAGGAAAACTATATAAAGAAGAAATACAGACGATGAATTCAAAAAACGCATACATAAAGAGGGCGAAGACTTTTATAAAATGGCATGTAACGAAAAAAAAAATAACTAGTTTGGCTGAAATCGATAAAAATACGACGAGCGAATTTTTCAATGTGTTAGCAATGAATACGGGCAGAGGGTCAGGACAGTACAGTAAAAAAACGTATGACGCGTACATTGATGGCACATATAAGCTGTTTCAATCGCTTTCAAGGACTCCTGAGAGCGCGAAAGTGGTTTTGGAAGGAAGACACTACGCAGCGGCTATTCCGTCCTTCCAAAAGCTCTTGAGCCGTGATTTTAAAGAGGAATTGAGGAATCGAGTCGGTCAGTACAGCAAAAAGGAATATAAGCGTGGATCAGGGTACACCAGCAGCCAAGCAAGCACCATCATGCGCCAAGCAGAAAAACATATGAATACCAGGGATCAGCTGCTAGTCGCAACGCTAGTTTACGCAGGGTTACGTAACGATGAAGTCCAAAAAATGAGAAGCGATTTTTATAAAAATGAAAAAAGCAGGATTGAATTGATTGAAAAAGGCGTTACAAAACAGGATAGAGGTCGATTTGTGCTGGATGTTCATCCAAAAGTCTTCAAATTGGTGGAAAAGCTGAAAGAAGAAGAAGGCCTAGCGGCCACAGATTATCTGTTCAGTGGATATAATGACAAAAAAGTTCGTGAAGTCATTAAAACTTGTTGTAAAGAGGGCAAAATTAAATACAGTGGCGTTCATGATCTGCGAAAGGCTTACATAGAAAGAAATGAGAGAGAATGGATTTCTAAGATTAGAAAAAGTAAAGTTGAAAAATCCAATTTAATCGAACGAATCATGACTCAAGTAGGCGCAAAACCAACATTGAACCCAGTGATCAAGATTAAAGAAGTACGGTTTCGAAATACAAAGGAAGGCAAGAAGAAAAGATACTACGTTTACAAACGAAATGATGGGAAAATTATCGAAGAACGCAAATACACCATCGGAAAACTGCAGAAGATGACTATCGAAGATCTTCTAGATCGTTATATGGCTGAAAATCTTGGTCATAGTGATCCAGAAACCACATTTGATTATCGATTACCAAAGACAGCATCAAAAAGAAAAGAATTCCGTAAGGAAATGAGAGAGGTTAAAAAATTTAGCGAGTAATAAAGATATATGTGTTAATAACATCCTTGCTGTATATGGAGTTATCAATTTAATGAAAAATAGATAATGAAAATTTAGAGGATTATCGTTATTAATACTCGAATAGAAACTATAATAAGAATTATACTATTTACTTTTATAAGAATTATTACAAGAATTTAAAATAGATAAATATTTACTATTGATATATATCTATATTAAAAGCTGAATGGAGAGGGATTTAATGCCTGAAGGAAGGTTATATAAACCTGCTGAAACTGCTGAACGTTTAGGAATCACTACGATGTTATTGAATAAATGGGTCCAGCATTTTGGAGTCAAAACTGAATGGTCTAATCCAAGTAATCCAGAAAATAAAGGTCATCGGAGATATACGGAAGAAAACTTAAAGCTCCTCCTAACAATTAAGGAAAAAGTTCAAGATCAAAATTGGAGCTGGGATAAGACAAAAGCTTTTCTGGCAGGAGATGAAACAGTAGATGTTCAATTACGAACAGGGTTGGAATCTGAAATTGCTGAATTACGAAAAGAATTGTTTTTAGATCGTGAAAAAAATCAGCATTTTCAAGAAAGTTTGATTAGTAGTTTAGCAGCTTTAACAAATCAAATTGAAGAAATGAGAAAAGAAAATGCTGGTTTAAAATTGATGATTAATCAGCAAGAAACTTCAGATTTACAATTAAATGATAAAAGTACATTGAATCATGAGGATTTTGAGCATGAGAGGAAACGTATAGCAGAAGAAGTAGTGTCAGAAGTGTTTCAAAAAATAGATGAAAAGCGTTCTGAACAGGAAAAACAGAACGAAAAAACTTCAATTATTAAAGATAATGTAAAGGATGAAACGGAAGAAACAAAGAGAAAGGGATCATTTTTAAATTTTTTAAAAATTTTTAAGAAGTAGAGTATACACAAACGTTTAAGAATGAATTGCAAAAAAAGAAGTGAGAAATCAAACTGATTCTTCACTTCTAGACGTTTTACTATCCTCATATTAAGCGTATACTCGTGTGCGCATTCTAATTCCTTGTATAAGTACCTTTACGTATTCTTCGGATTTGACAGATCCAAAAACTTCATCCAAACCGATAAGTCTTCCATTAAATAAACTGAGGCCGAATTCGCACATCCGCAAGGTAGTGCTTGTGAGTCCAGGGTGTACAAAAAGGTGTTCACTTTCCTCTTCAGACCATTCAGTCAAGGCATAGATAGGACTTGACGATTCCAAATTTTCTTTAGACGGGAGTAAATAATAAATTTCAGGAACACTTGCAATGTAAATGGAAGGAACGAATTGAAAGTCTCCATCACTTTTTAAGTTGTAATGTTTTAGTAATTCATTAAAATTTGCTTCATGTTCATTATTGATAAAAAAATACATGTAATTACCCCCGTTTTAATTTTATATTGCTCTCTTATATTGTATAACAGTAATTTCATTTATTTGTAAAAATCTTCTTTTTTCTTTGGTATAACGTTAAAAAGCTTAATTATACTGGATTCGTTCAAATATTTAGCTCCACCATAAATTGATTAATAGACTAGTAGAGTTATATATCTGTATATAAATTGATTAATAGACTAGTAGAGTTATATATCTGGCTTATAAATCAATAAATCGATTCATAAGCCAGAAAAAGTTTTTTTACGTACTGAAGGAGTTTTAAATATTACTTCAAATAAATTTGAACAAATAAAAAAAGCGTTTGCACGCTTTTCATTCGAACCATCTTCGATTTTTTTCCTTCTCCTCATTATACACATCGATAATGTCACAGGTATCTGCTGTGATTTCAACAAGAACGTTGTCATCTTCTTCAAAGCCCACAAGCCTGTATTCGATGTTACGCAAAGCCTCGTCGTTAGGAGAAATAGTCATTGATATCTCTTCTTCAAAATTAATTGTAAATGGCGAGTCCACTAACTTCCTAAAGTCAAAAGGAACAATGATAGTAATCCACGTATCCCCATACTCATGATCTTGCGCCAATTCTATAAGTTCGTCTGCCTCAATTGGACCGCGGTAAATCTTCATTCTATCACTCCTTCAAATTAAAAAGAGGCGCAATTGCGCCTCTACCAGTATAGCCTATGCTTATAATTGATGTTCCTTTTCTAAAAAAGGTAAAAACGCAACACTTTTAAAAAGTGTTGCGTTTTTACCCTTTAAAAGATCGGAATTTAAAAGTATACTAAAATAAGTAGCGTAGACGCATCACAAAGGGGAGAAATGCATGGAATTTGTAGAACCCATTTACGACCAGAAGGACATTCCGAGAATGCGGAAAGTCATTAAAAAACAGGTGAACGGCGAACGGAATCTGCTGTTGTTCGAACTTGGGTTGGCCACAGCTTTACGACCGTCAGATTTGCTTGATCTACGCGTAGAAGACGTAAAGACGGGAATAATCAGAGGACGTACCAATAAAAAGAACAAGTCTTTCGATTTTCGCCTGAATGATCGGGTGTTTGGCCTGGTAAAGAGCTTCATAGAGACGATGGATGATAATGAACTATTGTTTCCAATGCATCGTACCACGGCTTATCGTTTTTTGAAGAAAGCAGCAATAGACTGCGGACTAGAAGAAAACATTGGAGCTCATAGTTTACGAAAGACCAAAGCTTACCATCTTTACACTGATCCAACACCAGGAAGCGAGTCGAAAAATAATATCAACCTGATTATGGACTTATTGCAACATGATGAAGCTGGAAGCACAATGCGTTACATCGGTTATAGAAAAGAAAAATTGAATGAGATGTTGTTAGCTCACGATTTATAAAGCCTTAGAAAGAGGAATTCGTGTACTTGCTTCCACTTGATGATTGATTTTGATCATTAAAAAGTATTTTTTGCAGGGATTCACAGAAAATCGGTGAATTATTCGTAAGCACGCTAGAATAATGTATCAATTTCCAGTACAGTAAAAGTTAGAGACGAAAAGATATATAAAAAGACAAAAAAAAAAGACCGTGCGTCCAACACAGTCTTCGGTTCACTTCCACCACCGACCAAGGTTTCAGAAGCAAATATATATATATATAAATATATTATATCTCATATCTTTATTTTTTCAAGCATGAGGATAATCCTTTATTTATAACGGAAAAACGGGAGTGGACCTTTGTCTAAATTTTCAATTTGGGGAGGGGTTTTTTGTTTTGAAGAAAGAAATTATTAAATTTCAATATGGCAATAAATTCATTTATCAAGAAGTTGAAGAATTAGAAAATGGGAATAAAAAAGTCATAAGCCGAACGATAAAAGGGAAGATTACTAATAAATACGATAATGTGAAGCCAATATACTGTCTTTTTCCTAAAGAAGAATTGAATCTCAGAGAGTTTTTTGAACTTATTGTAGGAGATCGATTCGAACAAAAAGATTTTGTAATCGAAGTATACAACGGCTACGAGCAAATAAAACATTGTTCGAGTCTTGAAGAATTAATGCGGTATTCGAAATGGGCTGACCATTTTGTTCCTAATACATTTTACAAGTGGCAGAGCCGTAGTATAGAAAACTTACGTTGCATTCAGTGGATGTTATTTGATTTTGAATTACGGAAATCAAATGGTCAAGCGTTTACACCAGTCGAAATTTGGGAGATTTTTCGAAGTGAAATTGGTTTTATGCCTACGTTTATCAAAGAATCAAAAACACCAGGCAGTTACCACGTAGCCTTAAAGCACACATCGATTAACGGAAAATTAGAGAGTACGTATTTGTTTAAGCGAATTCAGAAAAAAATTGCTGATATCATTGGAACGGATGATGGGGCAATCGGCGCAAATCATAATTATTCTATTCCGAAAAACGGGAAAAGAGTTTTCTATTTTGGCGATAATACAATCGATTTTAACGATTTGAAAAATTGGTGGATAGGATTACTCAAGGAATCCAATAAAAGTTCTAAAACGCCCCGTAGAACAGGTGGCAAGGTCACTTCGATAACGGAACACTTGATATGGAATCATGCAGCCGTTCAGGCTTTACAGAATCAAGAATTTGAAGGCTCTCGGAATGAAGCAGGATTTACACTGGCACTGCTACACTATGCGTTAGGAATCGATCAAAAAGAAACAGCTGAATATTTGTTGGAAAAATGGTTTCCGCTGGTTTCGCAAGAAGGACAGAAGTATCATCTGAGTGCATTGAAAGCATCTATTCGTTCTGCATACAGTAAGAAATACAGAGGTCCTTCAAAGGAGAAAATTGAAGCTCTCACAGGCATTGAATTCAATATTAGAGTCTTCAGAGGGCAATACAAGCGTCAATTACGCCATAATAAAAACGAAAATCAACAAGCTATTATCAATTATTTACGAGAACATAAAGGTAAAGTTACAATGGTTCAGACAGATTTGATTAAAGATATCTGTAAGACACAAAAGTCTCCATTGGGTAAAAAATTTTCAATAGATAGTATTAAGCGGAATTTAAGAGGATTGAAAAAATTAGGATTCATCGATTGGCAAACTAAGGGCAGTGGAGGCAACACGAAAGACAAAGCTGTTGAGTTTGTGTTAAAAGATGGGATTCAATCAAATGACGGATATATCATCGAAGAGGACCATAATGTTTATGTTTACGGAGAAAAAGTTAATTGAAATTAGATTTTTGGGGTCTGAAAACGTTAAAAATGGACGTTTTTGGTGATACAGGAGACTTGAAGAAACCAGTCATACCAAGGTTTCTTCAAGGGTCATATTGTGCATACATAAGTAGTTCTCCGCTTGCGGAGGACTGATCTACTTTTTTTAGTGAGAAGGTGGATGGGTCTCGTTGTTCTTTTTGATGGCGTATACAGCCCACCCCCTGGGATGGGGACGAGGTTTTACCGAGTTGCTTTGTTTTTAGACCTGGCGACTTCTTTTTGGATCTGTTTCCCAAGATGTTCCTTCAGTACATTGCTACCTACGGGTTTCTAGCTATATTCAATATCAACTGTTTATAAAACTTCTTGCTTGGTAAACATAGACGAAAGGAAGATCACCATGAAGGTATATATGAACGTTGTTTTCAGTATTTTTGGGTTGACTTTACTCTATCTCTTTCTCTACAAGCTTTGGCTTTTAAAAGTTCCAGAACTTTTCACATATGCATACGAATTAGGAGAAATTTTTTATCAGTTATCAATGGCATATATAGCGAGTTTTATATTCTATTTACTTGTAACCTATTGGCCACAGAAAAAACAAAAAGAGCATGTTTATGATTATGTTAATCATAAGGTTGTACTAATCCTCACTAATTTCATGGATATACTTCAATTGACATCCTCAACAGAAGCTACTATTAAACATTTTAATTATGAGACGACTGAGGAGGAATACTTGGTAGAATTTCCTGAGCAATTGAAAATTTACCGAGATGAACAAGATTACAATAATATTGCATCTCAAAGAATAACTGATTTCTTCAGTTTTATTACTTATGGTGGTGGTGGTCCAATAACTAAAGTTTATAAAGATGAAAAGACAGGATCAGATATTGTTACTTGGGGAGATTATCTAGAAGAAAATGTTCGCATTACCAATAAACTAGTTTCGGAAATTTTAAATTTAATTCCATTTTTAGAACCGCAGCATGTAACGTTACTTTCTAAAATTCAAGATGCACCTTATCATTATGAAGTTTTAGAAAAGCATCCTGGCAGAAGGGATGCTCAGAAATTAGAATTTTTAGCTCCATCTTACTTGGAGTATTATACTTTAATGAAATTATTAGCTGAAGAATTTTCTCTTTCTCTAAATGAACTTGATGAAATACCTAATGCACATATTTATATACAAAATATTGGAGCGCGAAATACTTAGAGATCCTTCAAATTTTGATATATAAGGCTTTTATATATCTATGGAACTTAATGGAATGAATAAATCTCGACCATCAGCTTTTTCTATCAGTCTCTGTGTGAGCTCATATGAACTTGTCGTGGTGCGGTTAGTTTTGGCTTTTTGGCTTAAGTTATAGTATTCTCCGATATTTGGGTATACATGTTGGGCGATTACCCAATAGCCAGGCTCAAAAATCTTGGATTTCAGCGAAGTGTGTAAATTTGAGATCCGATTGTTAATTTGGAATTCGATAGAATTAGTTGCTGCTGGGTGATAGTCCGTTAATTTTTCAGCTTTAACGTCTTTTTGTATGAGTTTTAAAGAAACGGAGGCTTCATTTAAGAGGCTGGTCATCTTTTCAAACGGAAGCTTGTTAATCTCTCCGAAAAATTTTCTCAATTGAATAAATTGAATCGTGAATTTCAATAAATTTTGAAAGGTGTTCAATAGCTCTTCGTACGTTTTAAACGAGTTTATATGCCGTATTTCAAATTTTTCACGAGAAGAGAAATATTTTTTGGTTACTTCAATTACTTCGTCGGCCTCGAATAGGAGGTCGATTTTTTCTTTTTCGGATTCCCATTTTTTAATGTTTTCTGGGTGTTGCGCCCATTTCCAAATTTGCAGCTGAAAATCGTATTCAAAGTGGTATTCCACCTTCTCTATGATAAATGCTTTTAAATACTTTTCATCGTTATCATTAAAGGTCCGAATGCCAAAATTGTGCGTCACTTTTGTGAGATGGCCACGTCTGTATGAAACTTCGAAGAAAACGTAATTTGCGAATGGATAATAGCTTTTGGGTTCAAATTTTGAATCTTTTTTATGCGGACTTGTATAAGTAATTGGCAGCAGCATATCATCGACAAAGATGGGAACGATTATTTCATTTTTTTTTAAATGAGAATCGCTGAAATCTACTCGAAATTCGCCCATTTCTTTGTTTAACCCACGCATCCAACGTATCTTTTCAAGTCGTTCTTCATTGTAGACTTTTGGAGTGATTTTCAAATCGGGACATTCATATTTTTTAAAATCGATAAAGTTCAACATTTTATCACCTCTCAATACTTATAAAATAAATCATTGAAAATTGTAATAATATGGTAAAATATATACACGTAAAATCTATTAAATCAACAAATTTTTCGTTATGGTTTGGCCATTGCGAAAATATCGATTGCTGTTGGTTCCCTTTTTCGCATACATGCAAGAAATCTAGTGTGGGAAGGAAAAAGGACATTCTAGCGTCATCGCTCTTTATGGAAAAATGAACGACCACATATAAAAAATACGCCATTACAGCAATGGAGTATTCGTGAATCTTATGCTCCAATACCAAAGTAATGAGGAGGAAAATAAATTAAACATCCATATTGATCAAACCATTCAATCAGACAAAGGAGAAGTGGTTAAAATGATAACCAAATACGATGAGTATCTTCGAAAAGCCAAAAAATTCAACTATTCAATAGAAAAATATAGACAGTTGGAAGAAATGATGACTGTCGCCAAAAAAGCTAAATTTCCTCTTAGCGACGCATCAGAAGTTACTGACCGATTCGAATTCGCAATATCATTGGCATCGGCAATGGCTTTGTATGATACTCATAAAGTGAAAGGAAACGATGGTCGAATTGTCTATTTGAATCATAAGGAAGAACTTGTTTATTTCTATGCGGATGGTCGAATTGAAATCATAGAGAAAAAACATAATTTGAAATCGAATCAAAAATAAAAAAGGAAAAAGAGAGTTAAGATAGCACTTTGTTCACGTTTATTAGCAACTCCTGCACACCCGCTGGTGTTCTGTTAGAAAAAAACTAACAGATGGATATAAGCGTCGGATACACGACTTTAGGAGCATTGATCATTTGATTGAGGAACAATCAAATATAGCTAAAAAGTGCTGATGGGACGGTACCAAAAAACATGTTTTTTAAAAATATGTTGAGGTGGCGGCTTTTATATTGGAAAAAATGGCCTAAAGGGCATTTTTTTGTTTTAAGTGAGCAACGCTCATGTCAGGTTTATCATGGGGCAACGCAGGTTGCCCCATGATAAACAACTGGCATGGCGTATGCGAATGCCTTGCTGATAACGTCCATAGGGCGGTATCGGTGCAGTAGTGAGCGCTGCTCACGGCGATTTGCTGTTGGCGGCCTGGCCGCACAACTGCGAATCAGGACGTGGATGGAGGGAATGATCTTAAAAGCTTTCGGGAACCGAAGGCTTTTTCTTTTGAACCCCTCTACCCGAACGGGTAGAGGGGTGAATTGGCTCTGCCAAGAGGGGACCCGTCCCCTACGCGACTGCAGTTTTGAAAATATTAGCTGTCTGTTTTTTTTTCGGCATCCCACTAATAATTTAATTGGATTAGAAACTATTTTGTGGGACGAAAAATACAGATCGGAGTGAAAATAAAAAAATAACGTTAAAGTAAAAAACGAAGAATTGTTGAAAAGATCTAATGATCAAAATCAAAAGTGGATTAAATTATAATGATAAAATAACTATATAATAGAACGTACGTTTTTATTCTTTCTATTTTGAGAGCAGTAAACTATACTAGAAGTTAATTATTTATTAAATACTAAATGGAATTGGTGGTTGCTATGAAAAAAATAACCCATATAGATTGTTTTTCAGGACCAGGAGGAATTTGTACGGGATTTAAAGCCGCAGGATTAGAAACCATATTAGCAATTGAGCTAGTTGAATCTTGTGTGGACACGTATAAAGCTAACCATAAAGATGTTCCAATAATTAATCAGGATATTTCCAAGGTAACAAAAGAGGAAATCTTAAATATCATTGGTGATCAAGAAGTGGATATCTTATCTTCTGGAATGCCATGTGAAACATTCAGCACTGCGGGCGCTACGTCTAGAGCAAGTTATGATGGCAGACAACATTTATACAGAGAAGCAATTAGAGTCGCTGGAATTGTTGATGCAAAAATGATTTTATTCGAAAATGTTCCAGGTTTTCAAAATAAGCGAATTTCAAAAGAAAGCGATCGATTTATTCTAGATGATTTATATCAAGATTTAGAAGAATCTGGTTACCGTTATCATATTAAAACAGTATTAAATGCTATGGATTTTGGGGTTCCACAAGCAAGAAATCGTTTCTTCGTTTTGGCTAGTAAAGAAGAACGGAATTTGAAAATTCCTTCACCTATTGAAGGTGAGTATATCAGTGTCAGTGAAGCATTGAGCGATCTACCTTCTGTGGAACATGGTTTGGAATATGTTGGGAATGAATTTACGAGTGATCAGACTGATTATGCTGCATTAATGAAAGATAAATCTTTTTGGAAAATGGATAATGATAATGAAGAAGTTAAATTGACTTACCATATTCCTCCTAAACACCGACCTAAATCATTAGAAAGATTTTCTTTGATTGAACAAGGAGAAGGACTTAAAAATCTATTTTTTAAATTTCCAGAAGAAGAAGTTTTGCGGTTACAAGAAGAGAAAATCTTACCTAAGAAATGGTATATCCAACGGAACAGAAGATTATTTGGAAATAAACCAGCAGTTACTGTGACTTCTCATTGTCTAGATGAACTTTTACATCCGATAGAAAATCGTGCTTTAACAGTTAGAGAAGTCGCAAGACTGCAAAGCTTCCCTGATTTATATGATTTTAAAGGTGGACCAATGGTTTGCCCTCACAACGATGCACGGCAAGATAAGTACGAGCAAATTGGTGATGCTGTCCCTCCTTTATTGGCATATCATTGGGGATTAACTATAAAAAATATTCTTATTGAACAAGTGTTAGAGGAAGTTCGATGAATTACCATGATTTTTGTGTTAAAAGATATGCAGAAATTTTTCAGAATGAAGTTGCTGCAGCAGTGAAGAT
>NZ_JASDCQ010000012.1:0-8602 GCF_030407825.1 Planococcus notacanthi
GATCCAACACCAGCAACAGACGATTGATCGAATGGCCCAAAGTATTCAAAAGCAAGAAGAGCAAAACGGACAGATTTTGGAGGAAGTGAAATCACTGAAGGGCAGCCTGCAGCCACTTGATGCCCCTTCGTCCGAGCAACCAAAGATAGCGAGCGCAGGATCGCCCTCACAGCAGCCAGAAAGCAAATCTGAAACGACAACACCTAAAAAAGACACACGAAGCCTATGGGCCAGGATTTGGAACAAATAATGAGGAAGTGGATTTGCTTTTGAAGCTGTCGAATCATTTTTTCACAGAATTAGGCAAAAATAACCGAAGAGGAGATGAGAACTTGACTCTTAATTCTACTAACTTTCTGCATATCTACGCACAACACATGCCTCACCATGAATCGTTTATTGTGGGCAATACAAGCGCTTTACTTAAGCTGAGAGAAATGATTGATGAAGCATTAAAAGAAGGAGAGGCGACAAGGGACTTTACTGCATCGGATTTGGAAGATTATCAAACATTCGTCATGAAGATAGCAGACGAAGAGATCGCTTTATTTGAATCGTTAGAAATGCCTTATACGGACCAATACGGAGAAGTAAATTCCCATATCTTTTTTGTGAATGAAACACAAAATGGCAGTACACCGCGTTCTCCAATAACATTATCGAAAAATTATAAGAGAACTCCATGAGGTTAAAAGCGTTCTCTATTTCAGCGAAAACGAATGTAACTTAAGTGCAGTTAAGTTACATTCAATTCCTCCATATCACTGAATAATAAAAAAAGAGGTGAACATTTTGGCAATGAGTATTTGGGAAAAAGAGAGCACTGAATTTAAGCTACAACCCCTGACAGACGACATGATAACAAAAGCAGAAGAAATGTTCGGTATAAAATTTCCTGACGCTTACCTGACAATTCTTAAGGAACAAAACGGAGGACGTATTCTTTATAATGCTTTTCCCAGTTCTATGGCTTCTGCCTGGGGAGATGCATTTATTCCGGTTGACCATATTAAAGGGATTGGTCTTCAAAACGGCATTCTTAATAATGCTTATTTTTTGAAAGAGTGGGACATGCCAGAAGGACTCATTCTATTTAGCGGGGATGGACATACCTGGCTTGCTATGGATTATCGTAATACTGTTGCAAATCCTTCGATTGTTTACGTGGACAATGAGGCAGAGCAGCTTGCACAAGTTGCAGAAAGTTTTGATGAATTTCTAAACAAGTTATCTATTGAGGAATCTGGTGCTTTTGAAGAAGATGAGGATGCAGTAGAGGAATACAGTGAACAAGACCTTGAAAGGTTTATCCAACAAAACAAATTTAATGAATTGGTGATGGCGTTGATGCACTTGTCATATACCGATGTCGATGTGAAATGGTTTGGTGAGCGACTCCAAGAATTAAGCATACATCCGAGTGAATTCGTGAGAATCGAAGTGGCCCGGATTGTCTGGGGCATGACTCACCAGTTGGAAAATTCTACGCTCAATAGGTTGTTGGCGCATTTTGAAAAAGATCCGGAAAGTGATGTTCAACTGTTTGCCGACTTGATTAAGGAAAAAATGAATTATCCATTTGAACAATTGAGACAAGATGTGGAACTGTCCGGAATGGAAAGCTTTTCTTATCAAGGTGAAATCTATCATATCAACGAACATTCGAATCTTTGGCATTTGTCCGATTATCAAACGGATTTGCAATCCTATTCTACAGTAGGGGACCTATTGGAGTACGCCACCATCAACGGTAAACTGTTAAAAGAAATTTGGAGCCAGGTAAAAAAAGTGTAATCTAACAATCGCCTCTTTTCTATGGTGGTTCTTAGTCACTCAACAGTTCACAACAAGAGCTAAAACTGTATCAATAAAATTGTAAAGGAATTGAATAAGGCAAAATCGTTCTCCTTTCAAAGTTGAGAGAAGGTTTTAATATGATTTACAAAACGATTTTCATTGAATTTGAATGTAACTTAATGTGAATTAAGTTACATTCAAAATGTAGAAATGACTGTAATGACCAAAATTAAGAAAACAAAGAGATAGAGATATCCTACTCGCTTCATCCCATCTTTTATTTTTTCTATACCAAACGATAAAAAGACTACAGACAGCAGTAAAATTACAAATTGAGCAGTGGGTTCGAAAACATCAGTTAAAAACCACAAGATTCCCAAAATAAAAATGAATACAGCGAGACCAATATTAAATATCTTTAACAAAATTTCCATCTCCCTTTAGTATTTGAAATTTCCATTTATCTACCATAACATAATTTTGAATCTAGGAATTTCAATTGAAAAATACTGTTTTTGAATGTAACTTATTAGCAATTAAGTTACATTCACATCCTTGATTCTATTGACTTCACCGAAAAAACGAGCGAAACTGAAATTACCAGAAAAAAAGATACATTCAAAACCTTGATTCCACTGGGCTCGTCTTTCGTTGGCGACGCTCTTTTTTCTTTTGGCCCAAATGCCTTGAGTAGTTCGTTACATACGGCAATTAGTACCTAAAAAAATACAGCCATCAACTAAAAGGAGTTCTCTCATGAGTAAGCAAAATGAAATCAAAGACGTGCAGCCGATCCGGTCCTTGGAAAAAATCGAAGACATGAAATGGAGTTTGAAGAAATGGTGCGGCGAACGGGATTATATTTTGTTTCTCCTGGGCATCAATTCGGGACTGCGGGTCGGGGATCTGTTAAAGATCAAAGTGAGCGAGATTCAGGGCAAGAAAGTCGTGTCCCTGCGTGAAGGCAAGACCGGCAAACGGCGGACGATTCACCTCGGCAACATCTACGACGAGCTGAATGCCTATATCGGCACGTTAAACGGCACAGAATGGCTGTTTCCAAGCCGCAAGGGGCAAAACCCCATCACACGGGTCCAAGCGTACCGCCAGCTGAACAAGGCGGCCCAGATGGTCGATATGCCGGATGGCATCGGCACGCACACGCTGCGCAAGACCTTTGGGTATTGGCATTACAAGCAATTCCGGGACATTGCCGAGCTGCAGAACATCCTCAACCATGCCCATCCGCAGATCACCCTGCGCTACATCGGCATCACGGACGAGCAGATTGAAAGCAATTTGAAGGCATTTCGCCTCTAAAAACGAACCCAAACCGCCGAAAAAATCAGCAAATTGGGTTCGTTTTTTCGCTTAGCTTTAAATCGCCTTCTAAGGGGTCTCTGAGGTCTCTGGATCAAATTGCTTCCCTGAGTTCGTCTTTTTTCTAGAAATCGCTCTTAGGGGGTCTCTGGGCGTTTAAATTGCTATCTGGAAAAGAAGAAACGCAGAGCCTCTGTTTTTTTGTGTCTTTTTTTGAATTTGGGTTTTGGTTCTTGAAAGGCCACACTTTCGGTCCCGTTTATTCCCCACCACCAACTCTTTTGCGCGCGTACGCGTGTTGTTGGTGTTTTAATTACTTTGTTTTAAGTGTTTTAAGTGTTTTAGAGAGGCTCTGAGCCCTTGGTATGACTGGGTTTGAAAGACTTAAAGGACACACTTTCGGGTTTAAAGGACACACTTTCGGGTTTAAAGGACACACTTTCGGGTTCAAAAGGACACACTTTCGGGTTTAAAGGACACACTTTCGGGTTCAAAAGGACACAATTTTTAATAATCGGTACCTTTACTATTATAACTGGTTTTGTTACGCTTATTTTGTCGTATAAGGACACAATAAAAAAAAGAGGTGTTAACTTGAATGAAAATCATGTTGTAACTCAATCAAATAGATTGATTGAAGCTAGGCATATGAAGCCATTATCGGCACGAGAACAAAAGATTATCCTCACTATGGTTTCTATGATTCAACCAAATGATATAGATTTTAAAGAATATAGCATTTCGATAAAGGAATTCAGTGAAATGCTGGGTTTAAAAGGGCATGCTAAATATGAAGAAATTAAAGAAGTAGCTTTACATCTGCAAGCGAAAACAATTTTTATACCTGATGAAGATGGTTTTATAACAACAAACTGGGTTGCCAGTCAACGTTATAAAGAAGGAGAAGGGATAATCAAACTTTCTTTTTCTCCGTATCTAAAGCCGTACTTATTACAACTGAAAACTCAATTCACCTCTTACAAACTAAGTAACATATTGTCTTTAGGGAGTGGCTATTCAATTCGCTTATATGAGCTGATGAAAAAATGGCAACACCTAGGAGAGTGGGAATATCCAGTTGATGAATTAAAGCTTAAATTTGGGATAGAGGAAGGGACTTATAGTCGGTACACCCATTTCAAAAACAGGGTTTTAAAAAGAGCAATTGAAGAAGTCAATGAAAAAACAGACTTACATATTAAATTTACTGAAATAAAAAAGGGACGTAAAGTCGAAAAAATTGGCTTTACTATTCACCATTCAGTTGATAAGGAAATTCAACTTCCAAGTTCTAAACAAAACTCAGAGACTTTTAGATCGATATCTCTAGAGGATGAATTACGTACTCGATTAAATACCTTGGCTGATGGGTATCAGTTCGACATGGCATTCTTTGCGCAGCTGCACCAGGGCGCTTCACTTATCTGGCAAGACGATGCCGAACAGGAATTGGAATGGCTGATTCGCTACGTCAACGAGGAAAAAACCGTCAAGAATCCCCTCGGGTTTATCAAATCCAAAATCACCTCGGCGTGGGAGATTCATGAAGCCGGAGGGCAGATTACGTTCGCCGATCTGCAGCCGATGAAGGAACGTCACATCGGAAGGCAAGAGAAATTGCCGGAGTGGTTCACGTCCAAAGAGGAACCGAAAGAAGCTGCCGAACCGAATTCCGAACTCACCAAAGAGAAAGACCAGCTGCTGAAAAAGTTGGCCGAAAAAAAAGAACGGCTTTCAAAAAAAGACACGCCTTCTTCGTAATGAACATCAACATCCCGACCGGATTTTTTCTGGAAACAGAAAGTCCGGTCGGGATTTTTTGATGATTTTTTTTGTGTTCGGATTGCCGTTCTTTTTTTCCGGACCGTTCATTTCGGAAACCGGTTTGAGAACGCGAAGGAAAAAAGTTCACGGCGAGTGCCCATTTATACGCAGTGATTTTTTTCAAAAATAACGGCGTCGTTTTGGGTTTCCCGCAGGGGCTAGTGGACCATCACAAAAATCACGAATCCTGAAAAAAGATTGCGAAGAGCATAAGGGAAATCTGCTATCACTTTCGGTGCTAGCCCAGGCGGAGCCTGGGGTTTGGGTGATATCACGAAAAAGGGCTAGATGCCTCCACGTGGAGGCCCTTAAAAAAGCCATTTGCCTCCACATGGAGGCACCTCTTTTTGGCTGCCGGACCACCAGAAAAAATGAAATGTTGAAAGTCAAAACGAACTCTTACGGATTCAAAACAAGTGGCACAGAGTTGTGCCAATGAGCAAAAAAACTGGCACAAACTTGTGCCAAAAGGCAATTTCGGTGTCCCCATTCCAACACGAGGCTCTGCCTCGTCGCCCATTGAAAATGGGGGCACGTTTTCCTTATGCTCTTTCTCTGTTTTTGCTGAGTCCGTGAATTTTTCTACATGATTTGAGCCCCTGCAGGAAACCCAGGACGACGCGGTTATTTTTGAAAAAAATCACTGCGTGTAAATGGGCACTCGCCGTGAATCCCGTTGTTTTGAATTTCATTTTTAAATCGGACCGAACATTTCTAAAAAAAAGAATGAGATTTCCGAGCCGATCGACAGCAGCAAAAATCTGAAGTGTCCAGTTATTCACTCGTCGCTTTCGGATGTAAAAAATACATAGATAAAAATGAAAAATAACGATAATTCGTACGGAAATGTAGCTTGAATTGAAGAACGTTTGCAAAGTGTATAGCCGTTTTTGCAAACGTTCTTTTTTTGTTTTCCAGATGCTTTTGAGGTGTTCGAGACCGTGTACTTTTACGAACGTTTCTGTTTCCAAAATTATCTAGCTATTATTCAAAGCTCTGAGTATATTTAGTGAAACGAGGAAAGTAATCATACTCCTTTTTTAGGAGTGAAAAATAAGCTTCAAGAATTTATAAAAGGAACGATTTAAATAAAGATAGTTGGGGGGAACAGGAATGAATGAACAACAGAACCTTTCATCATGCATTCAACTTAGACCTATAGCTATAAATGATTATGAAAGGGTTTTAAAATGGAGCAAAGACGACTCCTTTTGTTTGGCTAATGGATGGGAGATAAACAGAAATCCTGAAGAATTGTATAGATGGTGGCTTCTGTGTGTTAACAATGTATCAAACGACTTTATTCGAATGGGAATAGAATATGACGGAAATTTAGTCGGATATGCAGATTTGGCTAATATTAAGGATTATACGGCGGAGTTAGGTATTGCAATAGGGAACAGTGAATTATGGGGAAAAGGAATTGGATATAACTCTTCCAAGAGTATGATGAAGTTTGCAGCAGATCAATTAGGAATTATGATTTTTAAAGCAGAAACAAATGAAGCAAATTTGCGTTCACGAAAAATGCTTGAAAAGATTGGTTTTAAAGAAATCAGCAGAGTAGGAAGTGAAGAATACTTAGGAATGATTGGCTTGCTTATACAATATAGATTAGAAGTGTGAAGGGGGAATTTCGATTTGAATATTTCCTTTCTTACAGAAAATAGCATTCAAAGACAAAGCTGTATAGCAAGTTTACATATCCTGAATTTATCGGAAGTGAAGAAACTTCGACGTGAGCTTCTTTTTTGTCTGTCAAAGTTTACTTTTGTGGATGGTGTAAGTTAATTTTTCTATTCAGGGTTAGATCTCGTATTCTATTTATAGAACCTAATAGGCCAATGATAGAAGTTATCTGATTTAAAATAGGCCAGAAAAGATGGTGATTATCATCGAATTAATTAATGTTCTTCGTAAAAAAAGAATAGTCGTCAATGAATTTGAAAATATTGGCATAAACTATAGAAAGAAATGGATTAATGCTTTTTCTGATTCTCAACTTGAACAACATCAAAATTTAGATGAATTTTTATGGTATATGTTTTCTTCTGAAAAAGTAGATTACTTGGTAAAGAAAGAAGCAGCTCTAGCCTTCGATAAAGTAAACAAGCAATATTGTTATATCTTCTTTCAAGAGTCAGAAGATGTTTTACAAGTAGGATATGCTTCTTCTATGAATGCAAAAGATTTGTCGAATGTAACAGGCGAATACAGTGATGTCTATGTTGTGGACAAAGGCTTTAATTGGACATATGTGATTCCTCATGAAGAAGATTGGGGTCCATACTTTTACAGAAAAAAGTCCAAGGGTAATTGAAAAGATTGTCTAAAAAGTAGACTCACAGGAAATACAGTTAACATATGAGGAATTATCGGCAGCTATACAAAAAAGAAGGTGCTCATAACGAGCACCTTCTTTTTTGTTGATAGCCTATTGATCGGACACCAATTGATTTAATTTTCTTAAGGCTTCCGTAACTTCTTTTCGAAGTTGTTGCTCGGAAATTTCAAAGGTCGTTTCTTGTCCTGGAAGGCATTCATGCCAGTAGCAATCTGCAGCTTCAAAGACCGCTTTCAAAATCTCAAATTGAGGTTCCGTCATTCGATCATCCCACTCCATAAATTTCTTCATGTACACTGTTTGAAATTCATCGGCCGATAGTTTATTTGTAAGAAACTTCACCATGAGGTCTTTATATTTGTCTTATAACATTTTTCTTCCTTCCGATAACTTGTGATATGTAAACTACTTTAAGAACTTTCGACTATGAATTTATTTTATAAGCTTCCTAAAAAAAAGTGGACTGACTATAGAGAGCATAAAAAGAATAAATAAGAATAATTAATCCAAAACTTATGTTTGTTTTTTTCAATTTTTTTTGATCATCTTTTAAAAGAATAAAGAAAATACCAGTAAAAAAGAAGCCGATAAACCATCCAATACCAATCTCGAAAAATGCTAGAACAAAACCTAAAGTTGCCATTACCTGAAGTATTCTTGTTGTGTTAATCATTCATTAAGTGCCTCCATTTTTTCTGTTTTTAATTACTTCTAACAACCTGCGCTATGTAAATTAGTGTGATATTTTAGTATACAAATCAAGTTAATGGTGATTGCGCAATTTTTCGGGCAGCAGAAAAGCTATAAGCTCCTATCAAGACCCCAACAATCATAAACAAGATGCCAACTAAATCAAATGCCCCATTTAACTTAATGGTTTCCTCATTTACGAAGTTCATCAAGTAGTGAATCATCACACTCGCCAATTTGTGTAAAAACAGCATTATGCTGCCTGTCAAAAAAAATAAAACCCCTATTAAATAACCTATTCTCATAAATTCACCTTCTTTCGTTTGCGTTAATTAAAGTTTAACTTAAATTCCCAATTTACCTAGAGAAAATTAAGCTGTCCAAATTGGATAGCGTCCTTTACGATGAAAGAAAAGGAGGCAATCAGCGATGACCTTTCATGCACCAGAAGATATTGCAACTGTTCTTAACATCAAACCGTCAACGCTCCGCAAGTATTCGTTATTACTCGAACAAAGCGGCTATCTCTTCAAAAAAAATGCTCAGGGCCATCGTTGGTACAGCGATACAGACCTTATGGCTTTACGGAAGTTCATAACGCTCAAGGATAGCAGTGGAATGACTTTG
>NZ_JASDCQ010000013.1:0-7982 GCF_030407825.1 Planococcus notacanthi
CCATTCCATTGACTTCCTAAGAAAAAACGAAGAAACTAGAATTACCAGAAAAAAAGATACATTCAAACCGTTGATTTTACTGGGCTCGTCTTTCGTTGACGGCGCTCTTTTTCTTTTGATCACGCTTACCTTAAATAGTGCGCTACATATGGTTCTTTTGATAAAAAACAAACACGTTTTACAAGATAGATTATTAGAAAAGAACAAAGATGGGAAAAGAGTCGGTAACAGCTGTTTAGAGGAGTGGACACGATGAATAAACTAATGAATTACCGAAATCTGTACGTTGTAGTTGGGGTTGTGTTTGCCTTAGTGATTACGCAATCCAATCTCGCGCAAAACACACAAATGTGGATACTCGTTGCGTACATTGTCGGGGGGATTGTTGTAGCAGAACTGTTGACTAAGAAAGCACGTAAGAAAAAGGAGAACGTTCATTCATGACCAAGCAAAGTGAACTGAAAGATGTGCAGCCGATCCGTTCATTGGACCAAATTGAGGACATGAAATGGAGTTTGAAGAAGTGGTGCGGCGAACGGGACTATATCCTGTTTTTGGTCGGCATCAATTCGGGCCTGCGGGTCGGGGACCTGTTAAAGATTAAAGTGAGCGAGATCCAGGGCAAGAAAGTGGTGTCGCTTCGGGAAGGGAAGACCGGCAAACGCCGGACGATCCACCTCGGCAACATCTACGACGAGCTGAATACTTATATCGATACGTTGAACGGTTCAGAATGGCTGTTTCCGAGCCGCAAGGGGCAAAACCCGATTACAAGGGTCCAAGCGTACCGGCAGCTCAACAAGGCGGCCCAGATGGTCGATATGCCCGATGGCATCGGTACGCACACTCTCCGGAAAACCTTCGGCTACTGGCATTACAAGCAGTTCCGGGACATTGCCGAGCTGCAGAACATCCTCAACCATTCCCATCCGCAGATCACCCTGCGCTACATCGGCATCACGGACGAGCAAATTGAAAGCAATCTCAAGGCATTTCGTCTGTAACCCTCCCAGATTTATTCTGCGGGGGTTTTTATGTTGTTGAAAAAAGGCGCTCAAGGGGGTTTTAAGCCCTCCTAAACGGATTTGTTTGGATGTATTCGATTTCGTCCTTCCAAAAGCTTCTGGGGTAGTTTCTGGGCGTTTAAACGGGATGATAGGCAGAGGATCGTCCTGTCTTTTTCTAGAAACGTCTTTTTCTCTTGTTTTTAAATGCCACACTTTTGGTCCCATTTATTCCACCACCACCACCATTATTTTTTCTCTTGCGCGCGTGCGCGTGTTGTTGGTGTTTTAATTACTTTGTTTATTACTTTGTTTTAAGTGTTTTAGAGAGGGTCTGAGCCCTTGGTATGACTGGGTTTTTTGACCTTAACTATTACACTTTCGGTGTTAACTATTACACTTTCGGTGTTAACTATTACACTTTCGGTGTCTAACTATTACACTTTCGGTGTTAACTATTACACTTTCGGTGTTAAATATTACAAATTATAAAAACTGTATTTTAATTGTTGTTATAGGATTTTTAAGTGTTATAGTTAATTGTATGATTACAGTTTTTTAAAAAAGTAATAGTGGGGTGCTTAATTGAATAAAAATCATTTAGTCACACAGTCAAATAGCCTAGTAGATGCACGTTATCACGAACCTCTAAGTGCTAGGCAACAAAAGATAGTGTTATCAGTAGTTAGTAAAATTCAAATTGATGACGAAGATTTTAAGATTTATGAAGTTCGCATCCGTGATTTTCATGAAATGCTTGGACTTGAAGGCGAACCTAAGTACACTGAAATGAAAAAAATAACTGAAGAATTATTAAAAAAATCATTAGAAATTACTAGAGAAAAAGGACGCTTGTTACAGGTTAATTGGTTTTCAAGTATTGAGTATTTTGAACATGAAGGAAGAATAGAATTCTCTTTCGATCCTAAATTGAAACCTTATTTATTAGATTTAAAGAAAGCTTATACTTCATATCGATTGAGCAATATTCTTTCTCTTAGTAGTGCGTCATCTATCCGTTTATATGAGCTAATGAAGAAATGGGAGTATCTCGGAAAATGGGAAATAACTATTGAAAAATTAAAAGACCGCCTAGGAATCAAGCAGCAGTCCTATAACGTCTATGGTAATTTCAAAAATAGAATAATTGTCCCTTCTATCAATGAGTTAAACGAAAAAACTGATATTCAAATTAGCTTTAAAGAGATTAAGACAGGAAGAAAAGTTGTTGGTTTTGAGTTCACTATTAGGCATTCTCCAGAAAAAGAAATAAAATTATCGAAGCCAGAGAAGAAAGAGACAAAAAAACCAGAAGTACTTTCTAAACAAGACGAATTAAGAGCACGGTTAAATGAATTTGCCGATGGTTATCAATTTGATACAGCATTCTTTGCACAGCTGCACCAGGGCGCTTCGCTCATCTGGCAAGACGATGCCGAACAGGAATTGGAATGGCTGATTCGTTACGTCAACGAGGAAAAAACCGTCAAGAATCCCCTCGGATTTATCAAATCCAAAATCACTTCGGCGTGGGAGATCCACGAGGCCGGAGGACACATTACGTTCGCCGATCTGCAGCCGATGAAGGAACGTCACATCGGACGGCAAGAGAAATTGCCGGAGTGGTTCACGTCCAAAGATGAACCGAAAGAAGCTGCCGAACCGAATTCCGAACTCACCAAAGAGAAAGACCAACTGCTGAAAAAGTTGGCCGAAAAAAAAGAACGGCTTGCCAAAAAAGACACGCCTTCTTCGTAACGAACATCAACATCCCGACCGGACTTTTTCTGGAAACAGAACGTCCGTCGGGATTTTTTTTATGTCTTTCTTGATGTTCGGATCGTCCGTTCTTTTTTTTCCGGACCGTTCTTTTTGGAAACCGATTTGAGAACGCGAAGGAAAAAAGTTCACGGCGAGTGCCCATTTATACGCACCTCCTTTTTCAAAGGTCGCTGCATCGTTTTGGGTTTCCCGCAGGGGCTAGTGGACAATCACAAAAATCACGAATCCTGAAAAAAGATTGCGAAGAGCATAAGGGAAATCTGCTATCACTTTTAGTGCTAGACCAGGCGGAGCCTGGGGTTTGGGTGATATCACGAAAAAGGGCTAGATGCCTCCACGTGGAGGCCCTTAAAAAAGCCATTTGCCTCCACGTGGAGGCACCTCTTTTTGGCTGCCGGACCACCAGAAAAAAATAAAAACCGATAAAAAAACGACTCTTTTTTTGAAAAAAACTGCACCGAAAAAATGAAGTGTTGAAAGTCAAAACGAACCCCTACGGATTCAAAACAAGTGGCACAGAGTTGTGCCAATGAGCAAAAAAACTGGCACAAACTTGTGCCAAAAGGCAATTTCGGTGTCCCCATTCCAACACGAGGCTCTGCCTCGTCCCCCATTGAAAATGGGGGCACGTTTTCCTTATGCTCTTTCTCTGTTTTGCTGGGTCTGTGAATTTTTCTACATGATTTGAGCCCCTGCAGGAAACCCAGGAGGACGCGGTTATTTTTGAAAAAAATCACTGCGTGTAAATGGGCACTCGCCGTGAATCCCGTTGTTTTGGATTTCGTTTTTGGACTGGACCAAACATTTCTAGAAAAAGAACAACGGATTCTTAAGGCGATCGACAGCAGTAAAAATTCCGGAGTGCCCAGTTATACACCACCCTCAATTTGAGGTGGTGCTGGGGAGGAAAAGGGAAATATCGCCTTCGGATTTTTAGAAACATACCGGCAAAAAAATTAACCTATCCAAACTTAACTAGGTCATTTACGATGAAGAAAAGGATCAGTGAAAAAATTAGTAAAGGAGCGATTACGTGGGCGTTAAAGAAATCATAGAGGCAGTTTTACAAGTGGTGGACAGCAACAACGAACGGCTATTGATTTATGACGACGGTTCAATTTCAAGGAGTACCAGTATGGTTAATCCCCCTGCTGAGAAAGTGGCTATCGCCGAATTTGAAAGTTGTATTGAGCATCGGCTGCCAAAGGACTATCGATCTTTTCTGCTGGAATACAATGGAGCGTGGATCTATCAATACATTACGGATTTAGGAAGCAATGGCGGAGGCGGATTGCAGCTGTTTTCTGTTCAGGAACTGAAAGAGAATATGTATTACATGGAAGTGTATCCTGGTTTCTTGCCAATAGGGACCATGTATGACCACTACTTGGCCATCAGTTTGGAAGCGGTTGAGAATCAAAACCCCAATTATCTTTACCGAATTGATAACGATGATGGCCCTCAAGCTTTGACCCTTAACTTTGACCTGTTTTTGGCGCGCTTTGTGGTGTCTCAAGGAGCTGCATTCTGGGAATGGCCGATTTACAATGCAGCTAGTCGATATTACTTAGAGGGCGATGAATAAACCGCTAAGAGGTAATTTTTCAAAAAGCACGGGCTAAAAAGGTTTACATATCCCGAATTATCGGAAGTCCCATAAAAAAAGAGAAAGAAGATGCTAGTAAGTTAGCATCTTCTTTCGGTTTAATTACTTCTGATAACCTGTGATATGTAAACTGATTTTTTAAACCACTACTCTTACAAACGCATATGCTTCTTTAAGTAGATTACTTCAAAATGATTTATGCTTTCTTTTCATTCTTTTTCCATTTGACGTAACTGGTAGCAATGTCTGATAAAGCTAAGAGCATGAAAATGATTCCTATTGCAATGTATTCATTTGTAGTTAAATCACCAAACCAATATATAGCAATATACAGTAAGAGTATAAATGGAATTGCCCATATAGAACGGAAAAAACTTCTTCTGTAACTCAATTTATACCCATTAAACACAAATCCTTTATCCTTTTTTTCTGCGTCTTTATATATAGACGACATGATTACATGAACTATTAAAACTACTATCACTGGAACGATAAAAAACTGTAAAATATTCAAAATTTATCTCCTCTTCACTTTGTATTTTTAATATACTTCTACTATTTTTAAATTTAGTACATTAAAAGTAAGAATTTTCTGTTTACAATAATTGTAACATAATTTTCCTTTACTTTATTCCCAGCGAAAAATGCTATTTCATAACCGTTCGTAAAGTATTTTTGACAATCGCTAACGTTCTTTTATTCCTAAAGGTGTTTTTGGCTGCGACTCATCCATTTCTATTTGGCTTTTTTTCTAGAGCTCCTTCATAGAAAAAGAAGATGCAAGTGTGATCGAACTCTTATAACATGAAACAAAAAGAGGTGGTGATGGTTTAATGATGACTCCTAGCGAAGTAAGTACCAAATTAAATATCCAACCCTCTACATTACGAAAGTATTCGGCTTTACTTGAACAGGAAGGAATTCAATTCAAACGAACACATAAAAATGCCCGTCTCTACACAGATAGCGAGTGCATAGCGATTGAAGGCATCATAGCGACAGTACATAGCGGTAAGAAATCGCTTGAAGAGGCTGTCATAGAAGCCTCTAGTGGTTTAAAAAAGAGCGTCTCCGTAGCGCCACGCGAGCGCGATAGCGACGACATAGCAGCTGCTACGTTAAATGAAGTCAAAGAGCTGAAAACCCAGTTGCAGCAACAAGAAGAGCGCCAAAAAGAACGGGATATTATGTTTGTGGAAGTCCTGGAGAAAATGCAGCAAAAGATCGATCGGATGGAAGAACAACAGAAGCAGTTACTTACACCAGTACCGGAAGAATCCGAGTTAGATGCGCCAGAATCGTCCTCACAGGAGCCAGAAAGTGAAACTCAAACGGTAACACACAAAAAAGACACACGAAGTTTATGGGCCAGAATCTGGAACAAATAAAGGGTACTGTTTTAGCGGAATTGAATGTAACTTAAGTGCAGTTAAGTTACATTCAAAAATAAATATACTGACTTTTATAAAAGTTTAAGCGAAAATGGAATTGCTAGAAAAAAATTCCAAAACAAAGGGGAAGAGTTCATTGATCGAAGAGTCTTATATTAACTGGGGAGATTTACTTGTTACGTTCTTAGTCTACGGTGCCATTATTCTTTTTGTAATTGTATTAGTGAGATGGGTTTTGAAGAAAAGAAGAAATTAGTTCTGTAACGAAATTTAATGTGAATTTAGTTACATTCAGAAAGCCATTGAGGATAAGTAAGAAGGAGGATTTACGTGGAAAATAGCTTTTTGAACTCATTTAAATTAGTTGTAGTTTTCTTTTGTTTGGGTGTTTTAGCTTTAATACTAGGTGTAAACGGGGAAGCAGTTGCTATCCTTTTTTCGAGACCTTCGGGTGCTGGATCATGGACAACATCTGAAAGCATGATGAATGGATTTATATACATACCCACAGCTATTGGCGTCTTTTTCTTTGCACTAGCTATTGTTGTTTTCACGATTTCTTATATAAAAGTACAAGAGAAATGAATATATAGTTCTTTGTAAGAACTCAATCTAATCTATTTTAAGCTGCAGGGGAAAGACCTTGTTTCGATAATTTTTTTATTTGAAGTAAAAAGCATGAAACTGAATGTAACTTATTGTGAATTAAGTTACATTCAAAATAGCAAAAGAACCAGTTTGAAAAGGGGTGAAACAGGTGGAACGTTTCGATATGAGCTTTCAAAATAAAAGAGTGAGGATTTGGTTTGCTCTTGTATTACCTTTGGGTTTACTGGCCGTGCTGCTGTATATTTTTCTTCCAAACGAGTTTCAGTTCATTCCAACCCTTATATTAATTGTTGGATTGGCCATCTATTATGCTTGGGTTGTGCTCGATAAGAGAAAGCAAAGATCTAATAAATAGTTCTATTTTTAAATTTGAATGTAACTTAATAGCAATTAAGTTACATTCGAAGTACTTGATTTATCTTAATTCTAGTAACATAAGAAAAAGGAAAGTATTGAAAATTTAAGCTATATAGCTGGTTAGCAACCAGCCGTGATTATGATGATTATTGAAATTGACGGTTACTTCAACCAAGCCATATTGACCGGTAAAAAATGTTCCATGCAGCAACTGAGGCAGATGTATCGACAAGCAGACCAATTAACTTCTGAGACTCGTGACTTTGCCAATGTGTTTTGCCGGCTTCATAACTTTGATCAACTTCCGTATTCCGAGGATATAGAAGTTGATTTTGTCTTGGATACAGATACCGGCAGGATCTACTCTCCGAGTTACTAACCTTTAGGAACCATTTTTCGAGACTTTTTGTTAAATGTGAATGTAACTTAATGGTAATTAAGTTACATTCATTTTATTGATTACAGAGGCTTTTATTCTTCTTTTTGTCTATCACTCTATTCACTTGCCGGCTCAATTACCTTTCCGTTTTCATCGTAAAGCGTAAAGGTAAGAAAAGTCTCTTTTAAATCTTCAGGGAGTTTTTTGTATACCAAAAACGTTGCATCTTCAGGAATAGGTGAAGTGAAACTGAAGTCCTCATCGGCAAATTCAGATTTCGCCGTAATGTGATCGATTCGCAAATCCGGATTTTTTCCGGCCAGAATACCATATACGCCTTGATTCGTTTTAAGGTCACGGTATTTGACAATATTCGTTCCTGCACCTGATTCTACAATTTTGAATTGTCCATTCCACCCTTTAAGCAAGTGTGCATACCCCACATATTTATCTGCTGTCTCAAAAAGCACAACGTACGATGTAGTATGGTCGATCTGTGTCATTTCCAGGATTTTAATTTCAATTTCCTCTTCACTTCCTCTACTTTCCCATGTCGTCAAATCAGCATGGATAGACGCTCGACTGTCTTTAACAGAATACTGATTAACATAAAATACTGTATAACCAACACCAATTACTAGAATACATAAAAGAGCAAACAACAATTTCTTCTTCATTTTTTACCTCCATCAGACTTTGTAGGATACCCGTCCATTCTTGCACTTTTTTCGTTCGTACTGGTCATATTAGAAATCACCTTCGTCAGTACTAATTATACCAATCATTTCCAATGGAAAAGTTATTTTAAACTGGCTATTCATAATTTTTTCTTGATTTTGAATGTAACTTATTAT
>NZ_JASDCQ010000014.1:0-6483 GCF_030407825.1 Planococcus notacanthi
CTATTAAGTTACATTCAGTTCCTTCTTAAAAGGTTGCATTTTACTTCCACCAATTTGGATAAGACTCCCACCACTCTTCTGCCTCTTTCATAGATTCTTTGATCTGTAGAGCAACTTCATTCGTGGTATCTTCATTGAACTCGAACATGACCTTATCATGACCACCTAATCGGTGACGATGCCAACCATAAGAGGGATTTCCAATATTATAAACTTTCATCTTATTTGGTGGACGAAATTCTCCAGAAATACTTGTGAATCCTTCTGGAGGGCATTTTGAAATTTCGATATATACGACGCCTCCCCACATACTAAATTGGAACATTAATAAATCAGCACGTTCTTCCGTTTTTCGATAAAAGTGCGGAAATGATCCTTTGAATCCTTTTTCTCTTAATGCAGGAATGACTACATTTTTTAACGAAACTATCATCGCATCTCTTTCCAAAGACAAACAAATGCACCTCCAATACAACTCTAATGAGAATCCAAGGGGAATCTACATGAATGTAACTTAATTCACATTAAGTTACATTCAGATTCAGTAAAAGATTTCTACGAAGTTCTTTTTTTAACGTGCTTAGGCAAAAACAAAGAGCTACTACCCATTAATATTCCTCCCAGGACTGCAAGAAATACACCAACTATAATCCATGTTGTAGTTAAAAAAGTGGATACATAAATTCCTGTAATAAGAAATAATAAGCCTATGAACATACATGTTAGTAGCTTCCCCATCTTTTACCCTCCAATACATATTTTGAATGTAACTTAACTGCACATAAGTTACATTCAAAACCTAGTCTTTGCCCCAAAACTTCCATTTGGATTTTGCCGGGGCTTTTTTCAATTCGTCCAGATCGGTTTGCAGCTGCTGAACGATGGCCAAAAGCTGTTCTTCCCGTTCCTGGCTCTTTTTCAATTCGTTTTTTAGGTCCGCAAGGACTTCCGTATGGTCTACCGGATCCGGCAATTGTTGTTTTGGCTGCTGTTGCATGAGTTGCTGCAGCTCACTGATTTTTTGGTTCTGCCCCATCAGCAATTCGACAATCTGGTTAAGAGACTGCGGAGCAACCACCAAATCTGTATCGATACGCTTTACTTCGCCCCCGAACCGGTCCAATAATTTAGCCTCAACTTCTTCAAAATCGGTTCGCTTAATTCCTTTTGCTCGCTGCGCTTGAATGGTTTCGGCAATCAGCTGGATCCGTTCCACTTGTTCTTCGGTGTAAACTCGTTGATGATTCTGCCTGGGGTCTTTTACGACTTCTCCAAGCCAATCCCGTTTTTCCCATTCCCGAAGTTGATGGGCTTCAAGATTCAGCTCTTTTACCAGCCGACTGATTGGAATATGCATATTTTCACCCCTTAAATTTAGCCTTAATTAAGTTTAAATGTAGCTTTATTTTATGCTTCTTTTAGGCTGAAAGATACTGATTTAACAGCATTTCTAGAAAAAACAAAAAAGAAGATGCTACAAGCCAGCACCTTCTCCATTTTCTATTATCGGACTTCCGATAATTCGGGATATGTAAACTGGTTTTTTAATCCCTTTCATTCCAATCACTTCTAGCAATAGAAATTTCCATATGTTTTATTCTCAGCAAGGGTAAGACTGCTTAGTCAAAATAGTTCTTGATAAGCTCCATTTGCACATTCGGATTCACAGTGTGCTCGTCAGATTCATCAAGAAACACCTTTGCCTGAAGTTCCTTCATATAGTAACCCGTAGTGAACCCGATATCATCGGCAACATAGCCGATGATTTTTCTCATGGCCTGATTATACCTTTCTCGATTCTCTTCTGAAGTGCTGTCTTCTCCATCCTCTTTTGAAGTGTAGTCAATCACACCAATCAGCGTTTTTATGCCTGCTAGTATCATGGCCATTTCTTCTGTTTCATCGCTCTTGATCTCTACCTGTACGGCATATTCCCCTTTACTAGTTAAACGAGATTGGACCATGTAATCCTTTTTTTTCATCTTTCTTCCCATCCTTCCAGTTATGACTGGTTTAGCAGCAGTCTTCTGTCTCTCCATTCTACCACCTATCCGAAAAGTGGAAAAAGGCATTCAGCTGCCTATCCATTGTTTAGGAAAGTCAATAGCCATCCATGGGTGGTATTTCCATAAAAGAGCTTCCCAATTAAGATGATGCTGTATAATGAATGCAGAAGAAAAGAGTGCCTAGAAAACTTACCTTGAAAGCGGGTGCCAGATGTTTGTTGTCGATGATTACATCGCTTTAGTATCCAGTAATTTAGCGGAGAAGGATGACCTTTTGCTCGCGTACCTTCGCAAGGTCCGTGAACTGGAAATGTCGCCGGATGTAAAGAATCTCCTGTTTACCCTCTACATCGAACCTTCCAGGTTCGAACTCATTTTTGTTCTCTTTGCGTATGATAACCACGCAAATGAGGTAATGGGACTCTCAGAAGGCGGGAATTTCGTCAGCAGTGTGTCTTCACAAGAGATCCCTTACCTTTCCCTGTCCAACTCCGAATTCAAGGAGTATGAGGAGTTTTATGAAGAACATGAATGGGAAATTGACACCAAACGGCAGGAAGTCTTTTTTAGCTGGTTCCTTGCCAACTGGAAAGTTGGGGGACAGGCCCAACATCCGATGCCGATGTACTTGCAAATCCACGATGAGGGACGGACGCTGGACCTAAAGCAAGAAAAGTGGATTTCTTCCGAAGAAATATGGAAAGGATAATTCCTTTAAAAAAGAACGTTCGCAAATGTGACTATCCACATTGCGAACGTTCTTCTATTTCAAGCTAAATTTCTGAACGAATGATTGCTATTTTTTCATTTTTCTCTATTTATTTTTATATCCGAAGGCGACAAAAATATTCCAGTCACCACCCCGCTTTTGGGGTGGTGTATAACTGGGCACTCCGGAATTTTGGCTGCTGCCGATCGGCTTGAAAATCCCGTTGTTCTTTTTCTGGAAATGTTCGGTCCGGTTCAAAAACGAAATTCAAAACAACGGGATTCACGGCGAGTGCCCATTTACACGCAGTGATTTTTTTCAAAAATAACGGCGCCGTTTTGGGTTTCCTGCAGGGGCTAACGAGCAATATGAAAAATCACCAATCAACGAAAAAGAGTCGGAAGAGCATAAGGAAAACGTGCCCCCATTTTCAATGGGCGACGAGGCAGAGCCTCGTGTTGGAATGGGGACACCGAAATTGCCTTTTGGCACAGGTTTGTGCCAGAAAAAAAGGGCATTGGCACAAGTTTGTGCCATTTTTTTTGCTCATTGGCACAACTCTGTGCCACTTGTTTTGAATCCGTAAGAGTTCGTTTTGACTTTCAACATTTCATTTTTTCGGTGCGGTTTTTTTCAAAAAAAGAATCGTTTTTTTATCGGTTTTTATTTTTTTCTGGTGGTCCGGCAGCCAAAAAGAGGTGCCTCCATGTGGAGGCAAATGGCTTTTTTAAGGGCCTCCACGTGGAGGCATCTAACCCTTTTTCGTGATATCACCCAAACCCCAGGCTCCGCCTGGGCTAGCACCGAAAGTGATAGCAGTTTTCCCTTATGCTCTTCGCAATCTTTTTTCAGGATTCGTGATTTTTGTGATTGTCCACTAGCCCCTGCAGGAAACCCAAAACGACGCAGCGACCTTTGAAAAAGGAGGTGCGTATAAATGGGCACTCGCCGTGAACTTTTTTTCCTTTGCGTTCTCAAATCGGTTTCCAAAATGAACGGTCCGGAAAAAAAGAACGGACGATCCGAACACCAAGAAAGGCACAAAAAAAATCCCGACGGACGTTCTGTTTCCAGAAAAAATCCGGTCGGGATTTTGATTTTCGTTACGAAGTGGGCGTGTCTTTCTTTGAAAGCCGTTCTTTTTTTTCGGCCAACTTTTTCAGTAGTTGGTCTTTCTCTTTGGTGAGTTTGGGATTCGGTTCGGCAGCTTCTTGCGGTTCATCTTTGGACGTGAACCACTCCGGCAATTTCTCTTGCCGTCCGATGTGACGCTCCTTCATTGGCTGCAGATCGGCGAACGTAATCTGCCCTCCGGCTTCATGGATCTCCCACGCCGAGGTGATTTTGGATTTGATAAACCCAAGGGGATTCTTGACGGTTTTTTCCTCGTTGACGTAACGAATCAGCCATTCCAATTCCTGTTTGGCATCATCCTTCCAGATGAGCGAAGCACCTTGGTGCAGCTGTGCAAAGAACGCTGTATCAAATTGATAACCGGTAGCTAATTCATTTAATCGTACTCGTAATTTATCTGTTTTATCGAAATTTCCAACTGATTTTGCTTTCTTTTCAAGGTTCGGTAGCTGAATTTCCTTTTCCGGAGAATGTTTGATTGAAAATTTTATTTTTTCTACGCTTCTTCCTTTTTTTATCTCTTTCAATTCAATGTTTAAATCTGTTTTTTTATTTAGTTCAGTGACAGCTGACTTCAAAACTCTCGCATTAAAATTTGCATACCTAGGGTATTTCCCTGTTTCTACGCCAAGTTTTTCTCTAAGATTTTTAATTGAACAAGTCCATTCTCCAAGATGCTGCCATTTCTTCATTAGTTCATACAAACGAATAGCATAACTACTTTTCAAAGATAAAATATTACTCAATTTATATGACGTAAAGGCATTTTTTAACTGGAGAAGGTAGGGTTTGAGGTCCGGAGCAAATCGTAATTGAATCATCCCAGAGCCATCTATATATTCAGCCCTTGAAACCCAATGAGTCATAACCCATCCCCCATTTTCCGATGGAATCTCCACTACTTTTGACATTAAGTCCTCTACAATTTTTTTAAGTTGAGTGTAATGTTCTCGTCCTTCTAGACCCAGCATTTCATGAAACTCCTTAACAGAAATTACATAGTCTTTAAAATCTTCATCGGTCGGTTCGATCATGCTAACCATAGTAAGAATAATCTTCTGTTCTCTTGCAGTTAAGGGCTTTTTCTGACGTGCTTCGATTAAATTATTTCCTTGAGTAACTAAATAATTCTCTTGCATGAAATCCCCTTCCGGTAACTTTATATTTTTTTGTTACTTTTTTTAAAATTAAACTTCATTTTAGGCCTTGTCAACAAAATTAAGTAACGCTTTTTGTTTATTTGTTACCTTTTGAATCAAAACTGTTACTTCTTGAATCAAAACTGTTACCTTGATGAATCAAAACTGTTACCCTTTGAATCAAAACTGTTACTTCTTGAATCAAAACTGTTACCTTTCGTCTCTTTAAACCCAGTCATACCAAGGGCTCAGACCCTCTCTAAAACAGTTAAAACAAAGTAATAAACAAAGTAATTAAAACACCAACAACACGCGTACGCGCGCGAGAGAAAAAATAATGGTGGTGGTGGAATAAATGGGACCAAAAGTGTGGCATTTAAAAAATAAGAGAAAAACCCGTTTCTAGAAAAAGACAGGGCGACCCTCTGCCTATCATCCCGTTTAAACGCCCAGAAAATACCCCAGAAGCTTTTGGAAGGTTGAAATCGAATACATCCAAACAAATCCATTTAGGAGGGCTTAAAACCCCCTTGAACGCCTTTTTTAACAATATAAAACCCCCGCAGAATAAATCTGGGAGGGTTACAGGCGAAATGTCTTTAGATTGCTTTCGATCTGTTCGTCCGTGATGCCGATGTAACGCAACGTGATCTGCGGATGGGCATGGTTGAGGATATTCTGCAGCTCGGCGATGTCCCGAAACTGCTTGTAATGCCAGTAGCCGAATGTCTTGCGCAAGGTGTGCGTGCCGATGCCATCCGGCATATCGACCATCTGGGCCGCTTTGTTGAGCTGTCGGTACGCTTGGACCCGTGTGATGGGATTTTGCCCCTTACGGCTTGGAAACAGCCATTCTGTGCCGTTTAACGTGTTGATGTAGGCGTTCAGCTCGTCGTAGATGTTGCCGAGGTGAATCGTCCGGCGTTTGCCGGTCTTGCCTTCTCGAAGTGACACCACGTGTTTGCCCTGGATCTCGCTCACTTTGATGTTTAACAGGTCCCCGACCCGCAGCCCCGAATTGATGCCCAGGAGAAACAGGACATAATCCCGTTCGCCGCACCATTTCTTCAAGCTCCATTTCATGTCCTCAATCCGGTCCAATGAACGGATCGGCTGCACGTCTTTGATTTCGGTTTGCTTGTTCATGGGTGGCTCCTTTCTTTCGGCTGCAGGAGCCAAATCACGGTCGTCGCAAACAACGCAAAGAGGATCCGAGACAGCCAGTTCGAGAAATCAGTGAAAAATGTGACGCCAACAAACAGCAGGAAAATCAAGATGTAGCGCATCAACATAATTAACGGCTCCTTTCTGTTGGTTGCTGAAGAGATTTATTTCTAGAAAAAACGTATGTAACGAACTACTCAAGGCATTCCGGCCAAAAGAAAAAAGAGCGCCGCCAAGGAAAGACGAGCCCAGTAAAATCAACGTTTTGAATGTATCTTTTTTTTTAGTAAAATCAGTTTGCTCGTTTTTTTCTCGGAAGTCAATGGAATCA
>NZ_JASDCQ010000015.1:0-6059 GCF_030407825.1 Planococcus notacanthi
TAAAGTCATTCCACTGCTATCCTTGAGCGTTATGAACTTCCTTAAAGCCATAAGGTCTGTATCGGTATACCACCGATGACCCTGGGCATTTTTTTTGAAGAGATAGCCACTTTGTTCGAGCAATAACGAATACTTGCGAAGCGTTGACGGTTTGATGTTGAGAACAGTTGCAATATCTTCTGGTGCATGAAAGGTCATCGCTGATCCCCTCCTTTTCTTTCATCGTAAAGGACGCTATCCAATTTGGACAGCTTAATTTTTCTAAAGAATATTTTTCAAAAAATCTACGGAATGAAAATAAAAAAGAGACCGATGTTGGCTTAACGCTCCAACTCCTGGTCTCTTTTTCTAGCAATGTTTCGTTCGCGCTGCTGTGCTTTTTCTTGTTGACGTTCAGCCTGCCACTCTTTAAATTTACTCATTTGCGTTTTAGCAAACTCCATAAAAACGATCAACTTGCTTTTTAAGTCTGTGTTTTCTTTCTGCAATTCCCGATTCTCTTGTTTGAGCTGGCTATTTTCTTTCTGCAGCCGTTCTGCTTTTTCCCGTTCTTGGTCCAGTGCCCGGTCGCTGGCGATCACGTTATCGACCATATCGTCAAAACGCTTCTCATGCGCTTCAATGGTGCTTTCGACAGCTTCCGTGGCCTTGGCTCTTGCCTTAAGTGCCTCAAAGTCTTCTATCGGCAATTTCACGTGGTTCCGGTCAAAGAGAGATGGTTTGCTGACTTGAAGCTCATCGACCTTCTTAGAAGCCGTCAGGGCGTTTCTAAGGGCTTCGGTTTCCTTCTCGAGGGTTTTAATCTCTTCGTTGAGCGTCAATGCCTTAAAACGGCTCATTTCGATGTGTTTCCGGTCAGAGGCAATGCCCCGTTCGACATCAAAACCAACACTTTGCATGTGTTTTGGGAATTCTTCCTGCATCCACTGCAATTCCTGCCGGTTAAAGACATTCTTGCCCTGGAGTTTGCCGTCACGCATCGGCACGACGCCTAAATGCATGTGAGGCGTTTTCTCGTCGTTGTGAACCGTCGCATACGCGATATTTTGTTTGCCATAGCGTTCGGAGAACAATTTATGGCTTTCCTCGAAAAACCGTTTCTGTTCAGCCGGATCTAACCCATCAAAAAATTTCCGGTCCGAAGTCACCAGCAGCTCATTGACGAGCACGGCATCTTTTCGGGTTTTCCGTTCGCTCACTTTTTGGCTCTCGATGATTTCTTTCACTTGTTTGTTGTAGTCAATTTTTTCTTGATGGAGCAAATCATAATTCAAGTGCGCACGGTCCGGGTCGATGTCGGGATTCGTCCGACTTTCCCGTTCTCGCTGGTTGTGAAATTGCATGCCCTTTAGATCCGGGCTCTTCATTTTCTGCATCCGTACCACAGCAAAACTCAAAAGAACGCACCCCCATAATTCGGTCAACTTCCATGTAAAGTATAGCACACTATACTTTATTCCATAAAGGTGTGCTCTCCGAGGGTAAGACCGAAGGTCAAAGGCAAGTGGCAGCATCCCTCCGGATGCACCACCCGAAGTCAAAAGCATGGGGCCGATCGTCCTCGATGGACGTTCATTCCCCAGTAGTTCAACAGCAAAAAAAGACAGCCGGCTTCGGCTATCTTTTCCGTAGGTCAACAGCAAAAAAGAAATTACCGTTTATCGGCTTTTCTTTTTTAAAGATTCATTTTCTTCTCGATATTTTGCAACTTTCTTATTGATTGTTTCGCTAGCAATTTCATTTCTTCTAGGTTCTATAAGTCCTCTTTTTTCAGCTGCATTATAAAACGAAGATAAATAGCTTTCGCATTCTTTAGGAAATCGATAAGCACAACCATATTCTTTATAAATCGATAATTTTTCGTGCTCAGTATAAAGTTGGCTAGGATCTTGAAGCGCCTGAAAAAAACCATCACGAAGATAATTAGCAGAACGTCCTCGTTTTAATTTGATTTCAATATGAGTGTTATAGAAAATTACATATTTAACGTTACTCCAAAATTTTTCATCAGCATTGAAAAGGCGAGGAGTGTTCCGCTTTAAACTTACAATTTTGGTCTCCAATTTAAATCAATCCCTTTCTTCAAGCCAATTATAAAATTCCACTTTCTTTAATGATCCATTTGATAGAACTCTATGATTTTTTTTGAGTAGGCCATTTAATTCTCTAAAATTCCACACAGCTTTTTGAATTAAATTATTCGCTTTTTCGCTAGTAATAGAAATAGTTTCACTTGTAAATTCTCTCATATTTTCTATTTCTAGAATTAAATCTCTTGCACGCATCCTATCGGTTTCATTATCCAGATTCATATAATCGAACATGTCTTCAAAAACAATATCAACAATGTTTTTGATTTCTTTGATCTGTTTCTTTGTTGCACTGGTTAATTTTTGTCCGTTAGACCAAATTAAATCAAAGCCTACAATTGCACGCCCTTCTTTTTCGACATTGTATCTAACCTCTAATTCCGTATATTTATTAATTTCTCTAATCGCAACATCAAGCACCATTTTTTTAAAGTCCCCGGTATTTTTTTGGTAAGTTTTTTTATCTGCTACACCAAATAATCGCATAAGAGCATCTTTTGAAATAGGTTTATGCCAATAACCGTGATGTGCCTTGATAAAGTCGTAAAGAGTCCATGAGAATCCACTTTTAAATTGAGAAGTGATTGTTAAATCAGTCGTTACAAATTTATCTTTCAACTCCAAAATATGAGGTACGAACTCTTCATTCCATCGGAAAGTAAATAAACCTGTTTTATATTTAATTGAGCTAAATACATTCCAGTACTCAAAATAGTCATTATCTAAATCCTCAATTGAAAATTGTAATACTGAAATTTTTTGTACATCTTGTTTCGCGTGAATGGTTTGGTATTTTTCAATTCCGAATTTCTTTTCAAAATCTGCTTTATGGAACTCTGTCTTTCCATTACGCTGAGTAGAAAAAATGGCATATGCCAGCAATTGCATTTGATTTAAGGTTAATCCCTGACTCAGCTTAGACATTGAAATTTCTCTGCTCTTTTCAATACTGTTTTCATAGCTAATTAAAGCTTTTTTACTGTTAACTCTAGCCATTCTATCACCTCACTAAGACTAATTTATCCCTTTTATTAAGTTCAACTATATATCTAATCGCATTAGTATTCAATAATAAGTTTGATTTCGAAGCAAATCTTACTAAAGGGATAAAAAAAACGTAGTGAAGGGATAAAAAAAACGTAGTGAAGGGATAAAAAAAACGTTTTTAAACTTTCAAACCCTTATGGCTCTAAGGCGCAAGGGCACTCCTAAATATAACTAATATAATTAATCTTTTAAAAGATAATATATATATAGGCAAAATTTCATTTTGAAAAAATGAAAAGAAAGAAGAAAAGAACAAAATACAGATCAAGTTCATTGCTAGAAAAAATAGCAAACAAAAAACTCCGCAGAAGCATACTGGGAGTTTTACAAACGAAATGCTTTTAAATTACTCTCGATCTGTTCATCGGTGATACCAATATAACGCAAGGTAATCTGTGGATGCGCATGATTCAAGATATTCTGCAGCTCGGCAATGTCCCGGAACTGCTTGTAATGCCAGTAGCCGAATGTTTTGCGCAAAGTATGCGTGCCAATGCCTACGGTGATATCAACCATCTGTGCGGACTTCTGAAGCTGTCTGTACGCTTGAACGCGCGTAATTGGACTATTTCCCTTTCGACTGGGAAAAAGCCACTCAGCGCCCTCTAACGTCCGAATATAGGCATCCAGTTCGTCGTAAATGTTGCCGAGGTGAATTGTGCGCCGTTTTCCGGTCTTTCCTTCACGCAACGACACCACTTGCTTGCCCTGGATCTCGCTCGTTTTGATGGCTAATAAATCGCCGACACGCAAGCCCGAATTGATGCCCAGAAGAAACAAAATGTAATCCCGTTCACTGCACCACTTCTTCAAGCTCCATTTCATATCCTCGATTTTTTCTAAGGACCGGATCGGCTGCACATCTTTGATTTCGCTTTGTTTACTCATGCGAGAACTCCTTTTGGTTGATTGCTGTGTTTTTAGTGGCTCATTGCCGTATGTAGCGAACTACGAAAGGCATTTCGGTCAAAAGAAAAAAGAGCGCCACCAAGGAAAGGCGAGCCCGTGTTTAAAAAGCTTATGGATGTCTTTGAGTTTCCTTTAGTCTTCTGTTTTCTTCTTCTAATACTTGAATTCGATTTTCCTCTGTTGATTTTTTTGAACTGCTGGCCCGTTTTGCGACAAAGAAAATAATGACAATCACCAGGATGGCCAAAAACAGAAAGAAAAGTAGAATCGATAGACCGAGTATGCTGTTCATAAAATCACTCCTTTCTAAAATCTAGTTCATTTCTTTAACTATCTATTTTCGAATCTTGAGCTCAATAAAATCAACGATTTGAATGTATCTTTTTTTATGATAAATTTAGTTTCGCTTGTTTTTCTTGGAAAGTCAATAGAGTGGGGGTTTTGAATGTAACTTAATTAGCATTAAGTTACATTCGTTTTTCGGCTATTTTATTAAGTAAAGTCAAAAGAAAAGATTTTAAATAAGGCATTGGCAAGACGCATTTAATTCCACGTTGCAATTGTACATTCTCGATCTTCTAGCCAAAAACTATAAATTTCATTTTGATTCATGTTCACTAGTTTTATTCTTTCGTAACTGGTTTTTGGCAACTCGAACTGCAACTTCTGAATATCCTTTATCCAAAAAAACTTTAAGTCAGTAGAGTTTTCCATTAAAAATTCTTCGATGGCAGAATTGTAAGTTTGAGACGGTATTCTTAAGAACCTAAACGAATGGCTTGTACTAAGCACTTCGGCTTGCTTTAATACTTTAACTACTGGCAGGTGGGGAATACATACAATCAAAGAAAAATCGTTCTGGATTAACTGGCTAGTGATTGCGTCAAAAGAAACTTTTCGCATTTCCTTCAATCTGTCTGGTATCGTATCCGATTCATAAGGAACTGGAAATAAAAATTCAAACCGATCTTCCAGGTTTTCTAAATCTCTCTTTGTATAGAGTTTTTCCATAACAACCTCCTATATTCATTTTCCGCTGTAATTCTTTCGGGAAAGTGAATGTAACTTAATTCACATTAAGTTACATTCACATCCTTTTCATTTAGAATTTTTTTCTGATTAAAAATGCTCCTTAGTTTATTCGAGTTCCCCTACAAACCAAATTTCACTTTCAAAATACCCATCTTCATCATCAATAACTTCTTTAAAACCTGCTATGGCTAGATCGTCCGGAATGGCTAACCCCCATTCAGTTTGAATGTTTCTGTTAGCCGAAAGAGGAATCCACTTGTAGTAGTCGCTATCCCTGTTAAAGAATTCGTTAAAATAATCTTCCCCTTTGAAGATGATGATTTGTGAATTCCATAAACCAGGCAAGTCAATTAAGACCACTACACGATATTTCTCGTCATCATGTGGCTGTAATTCTTTAAGATATTCTGCACGATCCAATAGCATTTGAATGCACAGCCGTTTGACCTTCCGAGGAGTTTTATCGGAACTGATAAAGCCTTGCCCAACCGGTAAGCGTAAATGCCAGTAACCGTTGTAAAATTCCGTTGGAAACGCCATTGTGTATTCTTCAATTAGGTTGACCATATCCTCAGTCTTCCGCTTAATCCCTCGAACTTTTTTCTCGCGCATCTATAATTTCTCCCCACTTTCAGTATCATGTGCTGAAATTAATACGAACCAATTTTATTAGAATTGAATGTAACTTAACTGCACATAAGTTACATTCGTTTTCGCTAAAACAGTACCCTTTATTTGTTCCAGATCCTTGCCCATAAACCTCGGGTGTCTTTTTTAGGCATGACCGTTTCTGGTTCGCTTTCTGGCTCCTGTGAGAACGATTCTACGCTCTCTATCTTTGGTTGATTGGACGAAGGGGCATCCAGTGGCTGCAAACTCCCTTTCAGCATTTTCACTTCCTCTAAAATCTGCCCATTTTGCTCTTCTTGCTTTTGAATGCTTTGCGCCATCTGATCAATCGTTTGTTGCTGATGCTGAATT
>NZ_JASDCQ010000016.1:0-4059 GCF_030407825.1 Planococcus notacanthi
TTGAAGTGATTCCGGACGAAGAAAAAGAAGGGGCAAAAGCCATGTTTGATGCTCATGACGAAAAAGAAAAACAAAAAGAAGTTGAAAAAGAAAAAGAGAAGATGGCTATGCCAAAAAGAAGGTCGAAAGACATCGAACACGAGAGGTAATATTTGTAAAACTTTTGTATAATCTTTGTATAAATTTTTTAGACTTTAGATTTTAAAATTTTTTAAAAAAAAAAAAAAAAAAAAAAAATGAAAAATGAAAAAAGAAGAAGAATAAGTGAAAAGCCCTCTGGATTTTTTGGGGGCTTTTTTTGTGTGTTTTTGAACTAAAAAAAAGCCCGTTTTTGGGGGCTTTTTTTGTGTGTTTTTTCTATCTTGATAACTAACGTCATTATTTTCGCGCGAAAATAATGACGTTAGTAGGTCTTCGCTCTTACGCCCTCAAGGGTTTTAGCTCTTAAAAAAAAGTGATTTAAAGGATACGAATCCAAAAAAAAGAGACTTGCCCTTTTTCCGTCTGAAAGTTAAGCTTAAGTTACCACACAAAAGTTTAAAATCAGAGGGGAGGACAAGTCACTTTGGACTTATTAAATTTATATTGCTCACTTGTGACTTTACAACATTTATGCCCAAAAATCAAGATACTATAAACAACAAAAAAGCCTTTAAGCAAACCAAGCTTGGCAAAGATATAACAGAAAAATACGCGCCAAAAAAAGATTTAAATCGAAAAGGAGCCGCGTACATGGAAAAACATGTGCCGATCAAATCGATTGTGCGGTTCGAAACCTGTAGCGATTATATTTCGCATCTAACCAATGCAGAAATGAGCGTGAAGCGAGTGCATAAGACCAATGCTTGTGAAAATCGGTTCTGTCCTATCTGTACATGGAAAACGGCGAAAAAAGATGCCATCAAACTATCAGTTATGTTGAAAGCTGTGAAGGAAATCGAAGGCAAGGAATTTTTATTTCTGACGCTGACTTCACCTAACTGTGGAGCTGGGGAATTAATCGAGGAACTGGACCGGTTCAACAAAGCAGTCAGTAAATTATTTCGAAGACGGAACGTACAGCGTGTGGTGAAAGGCTACGTTCGGAAAATTGAAGTGACGACAGACCAGGAACAATACATTACGGAAAAAGTTTTCAAGCGTAAGAAGGATTATTTTGAAATGCGTGGGTTGAAGGTCGGGGATCCGAATCCGACTTACAATACATACAATCCTCACGTCCATGCGATTGTGGTCGTGAACAAAAGCTATTTTAACAAGCCAAGCGATTTCCTCAGCAAGAAAAAATGGTTGGAAATGTGGCAAGAATGCATGGAAGACAAGTCAATTACGCAAGTAGACGTCAAGAAAGTTCAGGATTCTGCCAATTCCAATGCGGTCTTGGAAATTGCGAAGTATTCGGCAAAGGGAAGCGACTTATACCACAGCGAAACTGTGTTTGACACGTTCTATAAAGCCTTGAAAGGGCGTCAATTGCTGGTGTTTTCCGGAATGATGAGCGATTACGCCAAAAAGTACGAAAAAGGCGATTTAGACCGATTAAAAGAAAAAAACGAGGATGTCTATACGCATTTGCTCCGTTCACTTTGGAAAGGCTCGAAATACGACAGCAAGTTGCGTGAGTTGTCTCCAGAAGAGTTTGAGGAATTCAACAAACAGGCAGAACTCATCGAAGAAAGTGATGGGGTGGAGTAATGGGGAAAGATTATTATTACAACCCAAAAACACAAACTTTAGTGGGGCTGCTAGATGAAAATATTGTTGAATTTAAGAATAAAGATGAAGATTGTCATGACATAGAGTGCTATGTTGCTCTGCATGATTTAGCTGAAGATAGAGTTTATATTCAAGAAATGGATGAATTCCATGAAAGTTTTTTGGTTTTTACTTTAGATGAAATGCCGATGTTGCAATTGTGGTATGAGATGGATGACATTGCACTTGCGAGATTGAAAAGGATAGTGGCAGAACTTTTGGAGACGGAGGTCTGATTATGATTCAATTTGACCGAATTGAAAATAACCGGGTGTACCTGGGATTTACGCAAGTGGAATTGGATTCGATTCTTTCGCTGTTGGAAAAACATCTGCCGGATGAGGAAATTACGAAACGGCTTGATGTATTAGCGATGGTATTCAAGAAAGAAAGTGACCCCCCAAAAAAGGAGGTGACCATCTTATGAGTTCGAAAGAAAGACCAGAAGAACAAAGAGAACGTTTAAGACAAAAAGAATTAAAAAATAATCCTACGGGTTCTTTGCGAGATGGAATGAGCAGAGGAGAAAGCGGTAATTTGCAGGACATTTCTGGTGATATGGGTTGGAAAGGAATGGCGCTATTAATCATAGTGTTGATAATAGGCTACGTTGTTTATAGTCTGTTTTTCCGTTGAAGTGTTGGCAAATAACTGGATATGTGAAAAAGGGAGAGGGCATTCGCTACTCTCCTTTTTTATTTGGCCAGAGCAGTAGATTGACGGTAAGTGTCCACGGTAAATGTCTGACTGGAACGCAGTGGAAGGAATTTAAGGAGTGGATACGTGAAGTCGATCTGCACCCTGTCTCTGGTTCTCACGTCCACCGTGAGAACCTGCCTACCGGCGAGGGAACTCCCCCTCAAAATTGAGGGGGCTGGGGGGGAGCTTTTGGGATGGGGTCGAGGGGAAGTTTTTCCCTCGTGGGTTTGGGCAAGGCCCAAGGTCTTGTTGACTGACAACGTCAGGCATTTGGGCGACTCGCCCAACGGCTTTTACCCTCGGAGAGCCTTTTCATAGTGCACACAACGTGTCACTATACAGAAAAGGTTACTTTGGCAAAGTAACAAACGTTTATGGTAGCATTGGGGCAATGGGGTGAGTCGGGTATGGGCATGAGTATTTCGCTGAAAAAAGACACAGCAAAAACGAACATCAACCACAACAATCGGAAATTCAATGACAAGGATAAAGAGCAGAATTCGCACATTGATTTTTCTCGTTCTGGGGCTAATCAATACCTCGTGCAGAAAAGTTTGAAGGAGCTTTATAAAACCGAATTCGGACAGGCGCAGGCAGATTACAACGCCAAGCAAAAACGCAGCGATCGGAAAATCAAAAATTACTATGACCAAGTAAAAGCCAGCAAGAAAACGAGCGTGCAGCAGGAAATGATTTTGCAGGTCGGAGACAAAGACCATTTTCAAGATAATCCGGAAAATCGAAAATTGGCGAATGACATTCTGAAAGAGTGGTTCGACAAATTCGAGGAACGGAATCCCAATCTGAAAGTCTACAATGCGGTCATTCACAACGACGAAGCTAGTCCGCATATGCACTTGAATTTTGTTCCGGTGGCTACGGGCTATCAGCGAGGAATGGACAAGCAGGTGTCCTTCGACAAAGCCATTACTCAGCAGGACAAAACGCTGAATAAGGAACGGCCATTTGAGGACTGGCGAAACCGTGAAGTGCTGTTGCTAGAAAATATGCTGAAAGAGCGTGGGATCGAACGGGAACTCGTCGGCACGAATGAATTTAAAGACGTAAATGATTTCAAAGAGAAAAAAGAGCAGATACAGGAATTAGATACAAAAATCGTGGATTTGGAGAAGAAATACACGGCCGAACGTGAAAAGCTCCAGAAGGGCGTACAAGGGCTTGTAAAGGCGGTGGAGTCCTCTAAGTCGGTTGAGGGCATCGAAGGCGAGAAAGCAGGCGTATTTGACCGTAAGAACGTCAAATTGCCCGTTGAGGACTTCGACAACATGAAAACCCTGGCAATGGCTTCAGAAGCCCTTAAAATGCAAAATACGCGGCTTCAGCGTGAATTGGATGCCACTCTTCGAGAAAAACAGGAACTGCAGAAAGAAAATGCCGGATTGAAGAAGGAAAATAGCCGTCTGGAGAAGTTGAACCAGATTCAGAAAAGGGCTATCACTTACCTAAAAGACATGTCGCATTTGATAAAAAAGAATTCAGAGAAGTTTTTGGGTGTAAGCAAAGAGGATATGACGAATTTTGTTGGGAAAGTACGGGCTGCGGCTTTGCTGCATGAATACAAAAATGGGGCACGTGAAGAAATGT
>NZ_JASDCQ010000017.1:0-2231 GCF_030407825.1 Planococcus notacanthi
CAGAGTATGCAGTTGTAGACCCGAAACCAGGTGATCTACCCATGTCCAGGGTGAAGGTAAGGTAACACTTACTGGAGGCCCGAACCCACGCACGTTGAAAAGTGCGGGGATGAGGTGTGGGTAGCGGAGAAATTCCAATCGAACCTGGAGATAGCTGGTTCTCTCCGAAATAGCTTTAGGGCTAGCCTCAAGAAGAGAATCCTGGAGGTAGAGCACTGTTTGGACTAGGGGCCCATCCCGGGTTACCGAATTCAGACAAACTCCGAATGCCAGTGATTTATACTTGGGAGTCAGACTGCGAGTGATAAGATCCGTAGTCAAGAGGGAAACAGCCCAGACCACCAGCTAAGGTCCCCAAATATCCGTTAAGTGGAAAAGGATGTGGCGTTGCTTAGACAACCAGGATGTTGGCTTAGAAGCAGCCATCATTTAAAGAGTGCGTAATAGCTCACTGGTCGAGTGACACTGCGCCGAAAATGTACCGGGGCTAAACGGATTACCGAAGCTGTGGATGGACATCGTAGATGTCCGTGGTAGGAGAGCGTTCTAAGGGCGTTGAAGTCAGACCGGAAGGACTGGTGGAGCGCTTAGAAGTGAGAATGCCGGTATGAGTAACGAAAGACGGGTGAGAATCCCGTCCACCGAATGCCTAAGGTTTCCTGAGGAAGGCTCGTCCGCTCAGGGTTAGTCGGGACCTAAGTCGAGGCCGATAGGCGTAGACGATGGACAACAGGTTGATATTCCTGTACCACCTCCCCGCCGTTTGAGCAATGGGGGGACGCAGAAGGATAAGGAGAGCGTGCCGTTGGTTGTGCACGTCCAAGCAGTGAGGCGTGGAATGAGGCAAATCCCATTCCTGTAACGTTGAGCTGTGATGGCGAGAGGACTTGTCCTCGAGTCCCTGATTTCACACTGCCAAGAAAAGCCTCTAGCGAGGCGGGAGGTGCCCGTACCGCAAACCGACACAGGTAGGCGAGAAGAGAATTCTAAGGTGAGCGAGTGAACTCTCGTTAAGGAACTCGGCAAAATGACCCCGTAACTTCGGGAGAAGGGGTGCTCTGGTAGGGTGTATAGCCCGAGAGAGCCGCAGTGAATAGGCCCAGGCGACTGTTTAGCAAAAACACAGGTCTCTGCAAAACCGTAAGGTGACGTATAGGGGCTGACGCCTGCCCGGTGCTGGAAGGTTAAGGGGAGTGCTTAGCGCAAGCGAAGGTGCGAACTGAAGCCCCAGTAAACGGCGGCCGTAACTATAACGGTCCTAAGGTAGCGAAATTCCTTGTCGGGTAAGTTCCGACCCGCACGAAAGGCGTAACGATCTGGGCACTGTCTCAACGAGAGACTCGGTGAAATTATAGTACCTGTGAAGATGCAGGTTACCCGCGACAGGACGGAAAGACCCCGTGGAGCTTTACTGTAGCCTGATATTGACTTTTGGTGCAACTTGTACAGGATAGGTAGGAGCCAGAGATGCCGGAGCGCCAGCTTCGGCGGAGGCGTCAGTGGGATACTACCCTGGTTGTATTGAAATTCTAACCCACGCCCCTGATCGGGGCGGGAGACAGTGTCAGGCGGGCAGTTTGACTGGGGCGGTCGCCTCCTAAAGAGTAACGGAGGCGCCCAAAGGTTCCCTCAGAATGGTTGGAAATCATTCGCAGAGTGTAAAGGCAGAAGGGAGCTTGACTGCGAGACGTACAGGTCGAGCAGGGTCGAAAGACGGGCTTAGTGATCCGGTGGTTCCGCATGGAAGGGCCATCGCTCAACGGATAAAAGCTACCCCGGGGATAACAGGCTTATCTCCCCCAAGAGTCCACATCGACGGGGAGGTTTGGCACCTCGATGTCGGCTCATCGCATCCTGGGGCTGTAGTCGGTCCCAAGGGTTGGGCTGTTCGCCCATTAAAGCGGTACGCGAGCTGGGTTCAGAACGTCGTGAGACAGTTCGGTCCCTATCCGTCGCGGGCGCAGGAAATTTGAGAGGAGCTGTCCTTAGTACGAGAGGACCGGGATGGACACACCGCTGGTGTACCAGTTGTTCTGCCAAGGGCATCGCTGGGTAGCTATGTGTGGCCGGGATAAGTGCTGAAAGCATCTAAGCACGAAGCCCCCCTCAAGATGAGATTTCCCATTGCGCAAGCAAGTAAGATCCCTCAAAGACGATGAGGTAGATAGGTTCGAGGTGGAAGCGTGGCGACACGTGCAGCTGACGAATACTAATCGATCGAGGACTTAACC
>NZ_JASDCQ010000018.1:0-1932 GCF_030407825.1 Planococcus notacanthi
GGGTTTTGAATGTAACTTAATTAGACTTATGTTACATTCAAATATTTACATAATATCTTTATATTCAAACCATTTGAGGACTTGTATAGCCAAAAAGAACACAAATAATAGATGAAAATGAATTAGTTCACTTCTACTACAAACGTATAAGATACCTCCCCATTTTGCCATTCGGCGAATACTTCATAGACATAGCGGCCTTCACTGGATGGAACCACAAAATGATTGTTTGCTAATTTGATTTTCTGACCTCGCTCATCTTCATTCCAGAGATAGACAGACTGTGCAGGATCTTTTTCAATTTCAATTAGGACATCTGTGTTTGGTTCTACTTTAATGGCATTGAAACTTTCGGCTATTTGGGATGGAGACGAAGCATCTGTTTGAACAACTTCACTTCCATCCCCCTTTTTTCGTTCCCACATGCTATTTCCTTCTTCCATCTCATACGTTTCCCCGTTAACGATGACCGTTCCGGTCATGGATGGAGGAAAATCACTTGAAGGCTCTTCTGCTCCATTCACCACTTCAGAAGGATCGTTCGCACAACCCGTCAATAAAAATAAAAGTAATACCACTGCAAAAAACAAACTAGTTAACTTCATGCCTCATTCTCCTTTTTATTTAAAAGATTTTAAATAGAGCATGAAAACGAACCCTATAGTTTACCAGTTTTTGAATGTAACTTAATTAGGATTAAGTTACATTCAGATTCTATAGAAAAAATTTTAAAGCAATCTTTTTTCAAGTAGATTCTGAACAGTTACTCGGATTCCAGAGTTCAGCACATAAAAAGAATTAAGGCTTCTTTTTTAAAACATCGTATTTACCTTGATCTTCAACTAAAAATATTTCAGGATCTTCTTTTGTCGAAAAGATTTGGGTCCCTTTTTCTAAATAATTGGAGGTCAAATGTTCTTTGGGCATGATTTCTTCTCCCACAAGTGTTTTCTTCACTTCTCCAACTTCCTCAAGAACCGTGTACTTCTCTTTCTCATCGTATCCGTACGAGTAATAAATCTCACCTTCTATATTCAATAATGCCTCATAAGAACCTTCTTCGGTCGTTTTCTCATTTGCATCCTGGGCCGACGATGAACATCCACTCGTTATCATCAATAATAAGAATAGATAGATAAAATAATGTTTCACTTTTACCCCTCCCTTTGTCTGTGGAGACGGGTTGAACTATGAAATAGTTACAAAAAAGGACACCCATACAGGAAAAGGTACTCTTTTAGATTCTACCGGCAAATGAAAAGTATTTTTTATATCCCTGTAGGTCTTCTAACATCCCATTCCCAAAACTTAGAGCCTTGAGCGATAATCAACTTTTCAAGCCAATCTTCGAATGTCATTCCAATGGATATATCGTCATCGAAATCATTTCCTGTTTCGTACCAGCTTAAATACCCGCCCTCTATATGCTGATCCGTAATGATAAGAAAAGAACCATCGTAGCCCATGGCTACTGGATACCAGTTTTCGGGGAAGTCATCAGCGTAATACGATCTATGTTCTAAAATTTGTTCTATCATGTAAAGTTCTATCCCATTATTTCCACCGTCTTTAGTGAAAAAGAGGCGTCCACCGTGATGCAGTCGTAAAAATTCTTCATAATCTTGCGGTAGCTTAAATGGAAAATGCTCGATTTCTTTTTTTGTGGCAGGGACATTTAGCTTCACATATACTTTTTCCAAATATCCATTCTCCTGTTGGACCAACAGAGCTTCATCCTTGTCTAATCTTTTTTTCAAATTACTTATTGCTGAAGTTAATTTAGACATATACTCTTCTGCACCTCTCCGTGAGTATTTTGTATATAATATCAAGATTGTACCTGCAAAGTTATATTAATAATTTCAAAACTTGATGTTGGCAAATCAGCAAGATAATCAATGAAATTTAGGGGAAGTGAATGTAACTTAATTG
>NZ_JASDCQ010000002.1:0-727438 GCF_030407825.1 Planococcus notacanthi
CAACTAATATACCATGCTCACGTAATAGAAGTCAACACTTTCTGCAAAAAACTTTAAAACTAATAAAAAGCCTGTGATGAAAATGAAAAAACTGAAGTTTTGCCAAAGAATAAGGCTTGCAGTAAAGCCTTGATCCAGTCTGCAGATACCGCAGGATCCACTCTATAATCTTTGCAGCATGTGCTGTTGCTGTCTTACTGCAAAAGAAAGACTTTACCGAAAAGCTCGCTGGCTACCAAAAACTGATCAACTACAAGGCGGCGCCGAACAGTCCAACTTTCAAAGACTGGACCATCATGTTCTATAGAATTCCGGCTTTTATAAAAACGAAAGCTCTCAATTACTTTTCTTTTTCTCTTAATGATAGAAGAAACAGACGCTACTGCATTCGTACGACTCTAATCCGTTTGTTCAATCCGGAAGATTCATTCTCACCGCATAACTCTCTAAACTGCCAGTGTTTCAGCTAAGAAAATTCTTATCGCCTCAAGAAATTCCCATCGTCTTCCTGCCACGCATCAAAAGCCATGGCTGAACTGCAGTTCCCGCTCCTGCAGGCGAGAATGTCCGCATTCTTTCACTGCTCGCTGTTTCCATAAAAAAAAGCCGGCTGAATATGATCAGCCGGCTGCAAAAATTCAATTATTCTTCGTCTTCTTCTGGAGTTTCTTCTATATCATCAATCTTCTCATCAGCTACAACGTCTTCGTCTTGGAAAACATCTGCTTCAGCACTTTCTTCGATCAAAGTTTTCTCAACATCTTCATCGATGTCTTCCAGATCGTCAGGCATTTCAATATCTTTCTTCACTTTAGCTACAGTTGCCACAATTTCATCTTCACCCAATCGGATCAACCGAACGCCTTGTGTGCTTCTGCCCGTCGTTGAAATATCGTTGACATCCATACGGATCAAAATGCCATTGACGGTAATCAGCATAATATCTTCTGTTCCATTCACCGTCCGTACCGCAACAAGAGGTCCGTTTTTGTCGGTGATCTGGCAAGTCTTGATTCCCATACCGCCTCGGGATTGAACGCGGTACTCGGATTCTTTCGTCTGTTTGCCGTATCCTTTTTCCGTGATGACCAATACATTGTCGTTTGGATCCAAAATCTCCATGCCGACCACTGCATCTCCTTCACGAAGACGGATGCCCCGAACGCCACTGGCAGTTCGGCCCATGCTGCGGATATCGGTTTCAGGGAATCGGATCAAGGCACCGTCTCTAGTACCGATGACCATTTCCTTATTGCCGTCTGTCAGCTTCACTGAAATCAGTTCGTCTTCTTCACGAAGGCTGATGGCAATCAAACCGTTTTGGCGAATGTTGGCATAATTCGTCACAGGGGTCCGTTTGCTGACTCCTTCACGCGTCGTAAAGAAGAAGAATGCATCTTCTTTGAATTCATTGACACGAATAACAGCTGTGACTTTCTCTTCCTTGCCGATTTCCAACAAGTTGACCAATGGCAAGCCTTTGGCAGTACGGCCGTATTCAGGAATCTGATAGCCTTTTTTACGGTATACTTTCCCTTTGTTGGTGAAGAACAGGATCGTATCGTGAGTAGACGTGTACAGCAAATGTTCGACGAAATCATCTTCGTTTGTACCCATTCCCTGCACGCCGCGCCCTCCACGTTTCTGGCTGCGGTAAGTATTGGCTGGAAGACGTTTGATATAGCCATTATGCGTCAGCGTCAATACAGATGCTTCCACTGGAATCAAATCTTCGTCTTCAAACATTTCCGCTCCGCCGGTTGTGATTTCAGTTCTCCGTTTGTCGCTGAAACGTTCTTTTATTTCAAGCATTTCTTCCTGGATGATTTCAAGAATGCGGTATTCATTCGCTAAAATCTCTTTAAGGTCATCAATCAATTTGACAAGAGCTTGATATTCTTCTTCAATTTTGTCTCTTTCCAATCCAGTCAAACGCTGTAGGCGCATATCTAAAATGGCCTGAGATTGGCGTTCAGTCAAGTTGAAGTCGGACATCAGCCCATTGCGTGCCTGCTCAGCAGTCTGTGATCCACGGATCAAGGCGATGATTGCATCAATGTGGTCCAATGCAATACGCAGTCCTTCAAGGATATGTGCGCGGTCTTCCGCTTTCGTCAATTCAAATTGCGTACGGCGGCGAATCACTACTTTTTGGTGCTCCAGGTAGTGGAACAGAATTTCTTTTAGGCCAAGAACTTTTGGATGGCCGTCTACAAGCGCCAGCATATTAATACCGAAGCTTGTCTGCATAGCGGTTTGTTTGTACAAGTTATTCAATAACACACTCGCACTCGCATCTCTGCGCACTTCAATAACGATGCGCATGCCGTTGCGGTCAGACTCATCCCGAAGGTCGGTGATGCCATCAATCCGCTTGTCGCGTACAAGCTCGGCAATTTTTTCGATCAACCGGGCTTTATTCACCTGGAAAGGAATTTCGTTGACGATGATGACTTCCTTGCCGTTGGCTTTTGTTTCAATATCGACTACTGAACGGATCAGGATGGAACCTTTGCCCGTTTCATAGGCACGGCGAATGCCGCTGCGCCCAAGGATGATGCCGCCGGTCGGGAAATCAGGTCCTGGAATGAATTCCATCAGCTCTTCCGTAGTAATTGCCGGGTTTTCAGCCAATGCTAAAACAGCATCAATGGTTTCACCCAAATGATGAGGGGGAATATTGGTAGCCATACCAACTGCAATGCCTGAAGTTCCGTTGACCAATAAATTCGGGAAACGGCTCGGCAAAACAACCGGCTCTTTTTCTTGTCCATCGTAGTTGTCTCTGTAATCAATTGTGTTTTTGTTCAAATCACGGAGCAATTCCATAGAAATTTTCGACATTTTGGATTCCGTGTAACGCATCGCAGCTGCTGAATCGCCATCAACCGACCCGAAGTTACCGTGTCCATCTACCAGCATATAACGGTAGCTGAAATCCTGTGCCATGCGGACCATTGTTTCATAAACAGCTGTGTCACCGTGGGGATGGTATTTACCAATAACATCTCCGACAATACGCGCTGATTTTTTATAGCCTTTGTCTGAAGTGATCCCTAAATCGTACATTGCATAAAGAATGCGGCGATGGACAGGTTTCAGTCCATCACGCACATCCGGTAAAGCACGGGAAACGATAACGCTCATTGCGTAATCCAAAAATGAAGTCCGCATTTCCGTACTTATATTTATTTCTTCAACACCACTGCTAGGCCGTTCAGCCATACCTGCAGCCTCCTCTCAACTCTCTATCACTTAAACGTCCAAATTTTTAACGTATTTCGCATTTTCTTCGATAAAGTTACGGCGTGGTTCGACGTCGTCTCCCATTAGGATATGGAAAGTTTCGTCCGCCACCATCGCATCGTTTAATGTCACCTGGAGCAATGTCCGAACATCCGGATCCATTGTCGTATCCCATAGCTGTGTAGCGTTCATTTCTCCAAGCCCTTTATATCGTTGAATATTCGGTTTCGGTGTCGGAGACAATTTTTCAAGCGCCTCTTTTAACTGTTGGTCTGTGTAAACATAATCCACGTGCTTGCCTTGTTTGATTTGGAACAAAGGCGGCTGGGCAATATAAATATAGCCTGCTTCAAGCAATGGACGCATGTAGCGGAAAAAGAACGTCAGCAGCAAGGTGCGGATATGGGCACCATCGACGTCCGCATCGGTCATGATGACGACTTTATGGTAGCGTGCTTTTTCCAAATTGAATTCCTCGCCAATCCCTGTTCCAAGCGCTGTAATGATGTTGCGGATTTCAGCGTTGGTAAGAATCCGGTCAAGACGGGCTTTTTCTACGTTGAGGATTTTCCCACGAAGCGGCAGGATCGCTTGGAAATGGCGATCACGCCCTGATTTTGCAGAACCGCCGGCTGAGTCGCCCTCAACGATATAGATTTCACTGACTTTCGGATCCCGTGATGAACAATCTGCCAATTTACCTGGAAGACTGGATACTTCAAGCACGGATTTGCGGCGCGTGAATTCACGTGCTTTTTTAGCGGCCATCCGTGCATGGGAAGCCATGATGCCTTTTTCAACAATTTTTCGCGAAACGGAAGGATTCTCCAATAAGAACCGCTCAAATCCGCCAGAGAATAAATTATTGACGATTGTGCTGACTTCCGTATTGCCCAGTTTGGTTTTTGTCTGGCCTTCAAACTGGGGATCCGGATGCTTAATGGAAATGATGGCAGTCAAGCCTTCACGCACATCGTCACCCGTCAAGTTAAGATCCTGCTCTTTTAACATGCCATTTTTGCGGCCATAATCATTGACCACACGAGTCAAAGCAGTTTTAAAGCCCGATTCGTGCGTTCCGCCTTCATGGGTATTGATGTTGTTGGCGAATGAAAAGATGTTCGCTGCATAGCCGGCATTGTATTGCATAGCTACTTCAACAGTGATTCCTTCTCTTTCGGCTTCAACGAAAATCGCTTCTTCATGAAGTGGATCTTTTGTTTTATTCAAGTGTTCGACATAGGACTTGATGCCGCCCTCAAAATGATAGTTCTTCTCTTTCTCTTCACCTTCACGCTCATCTCTTACCACGATTTTCAAGCCGCGATTCAAATAGGCAAGCTCACGAAGGCGGTGATCAAGAATATCAAACTCGTAAACGGTCGTTTCTTTGAAAATTTCAGAATCTGCTTTAAAACGAATCGTTGTGCCGGTATGTTCTGAATCACCGATCACGTGAAGATCTTCTGTTACGGCACCACGTTCGAACTTGATGTAATGGCGTTTTTCGTCACGGTTGACGTATACTTCCGTAACTTCAGACAAAGCGTTGACGACCGAAGCCCCAACACCGTGGAGGCCGCCGGATACTTTGTAACCGCCGCCCCCGAATTTACCGCCAGCGTGCAATACCGTCATAATAACTTCAACTGCCGGGCGCCCCATTTTTTCCTGCATGCCGACAGGGATTCCGCGTCCGTTGTCTTCTACGCGAATCCAGTTGTCCGGTTCGATTGAGACTTGGATTTCTGTACAATGACCTGCCAATGCCTCATCTATACTGTTATCAACGATTTCCCAAACCAAATGGTGAAGTCCTCTTGAACCCGTAGAACCGATATACATACCCGGTCTTTTACGAACGGCTTCCAATCCTTCCAATACTTGAATCTGATTGGCTTCATATGATTCCTGTAGACCTTTTTCTTCCATAGACATTCCATTCACCTGCTCTTTCTTACGCATTTCTTTCTCTTGTATAAACAAACTCTTGATTTCCAAACAGACAAGCAGCCGCACAAAAACAGCCGGCATCTGATTTTCTTATTAAATGACGGCTCAGCTATTCAAAGGATATGTGCGGGTGCATAAGGCATTTGTTTTCACTTCTTGACTGTCCCGGCAGAAACCTCAAACAAGCGGGCACTTTGAATCGTTTCGTGCTGGATGCCTTCCACACTGGTTGTTGTGACAAACGTTTGGACAGACCCCTTGATCGTATTCAATAAATGCGATTGCCTGTAATCATCCAATTCGGAAAGGACGTCATCCAGCAACAGGATCGGCGCTTCTCCGACTTCTTGCTTGATCAATTCGATTTCCGCCAATTTTAGAGACAATGCAGTGGTGCGTTGCTGTCCCTGTGAGCCGTAAGTCTGGACATCATAACCATTCACGAAAAATTGAAGTTCATCACGGTGTGGACCCACCAGCGTCACTCCGCGTTCGATTTCCCGTTTTCGGACCTCTGCCAATTTCTGCTCTAAAAAAGACGCCATTTCCTCAGGCGTCCAGTCGGGCTTTAAACCGTTGATCGGCTGATAACGGATTTCAAGTTGTTCCAGCCCCCGGGAAATGCCGTGATGGATCGGTTCAGCCCACTTCTGCAAAAGCTCCATAAACTGATACCGCTTGCGGATGATTTTGACAGCCGACTCGATAAATTGTTCGGTATAAACGTCAAACATGACGTCATTGATTGTTTGTTTCCCATAATGTTGCTTTAATATATGATTTCTTTGTTTGAGGAGTTTTTGATAAGTTACTAAATCATGCAGATAAACTGGAGAAATTTGTCCAATTTCCATATCAATGAACCGTCTGCGGACCTGTGGACTGCCTTTTACAAGATGCAGATCTTCAGGAGCAAACATCACGACATTCAATTGGCCGACATAATCACTCAGCCTGCGTTGTTCCAAATGATTGACTTTCGCTTTCTTCCCTTTTTTTGACAATGTAATTTCAAGGGGCAGTTTGCCGTATTTACGGTAAACATCAGCTTTTATTTTACCATATTCGGCGTCCCAGCGTATCAATTCCTTGTCATTGGAAGTGCGATGGGATTTAGCCATGGATAAAACATACAAGGATTCCATGATATTGGTTTTTCCTTGTGCATTCTCTCCTATAAAGACGTTGATGTCTGGAGAAAACTCCAGTTCCAGCGTTTCGTAGTTTCGATAATTGACAAGCTCGAGGCGGTCAATCCGCATCGAAGCTCATGCCTTCAGCCGTCACGATACGAAAATCTCCAAACCCTGGAATGTTGACCAGATCATCAGGGCGCAATTTGCGGCCTCTGCGGTTTTCAGCTTCCCCGTTTACAAAAACTTCGTGTTCGCCTAAGAACCATTTGGCCATTCCGCCAGAACTTATCGTGTCTGTCATTTTCAATAATTGGCCAAGCGTAATATATTCAGTCTCAATCCCGATTTCTCTCAAAATGCACTCATCCTTCGATTCATAGTCTATCCCTTTATTTTACCCTATTTTAGCTAAAAAGTAAAAAGGATAGCCTATATGGCTATCCTGAGGGTCTGTTTTAAATTTAATAGGTTCGGACGGGAAGAATAAGCTGCAAAATTGAATCATCCAATGCCGATTTTAAAATGAACGGGCGCATCGCTCCAGTGAACTGGATGACGACATCTTGTCCATCGATCGCTTTCAATGCATCCATCATAAATTTGGCACTGAAAGAGATTTTCAATTCTTCTCCTTCGATGCTTTGTGCTTGAAGCTGCTCTTCTACTTTCCCGACTTCCGGAGAATTAGATGAAACTTCAACTTCACTGCCGGAATTTGTGGAGAAGCGTACAACGTTATTGCGTTCTTCTCTTGCCAGCAAGGATGCACGGTCAATTGCCTGAAGCAATGAACGGCCGTTTACAGTGACAGTTGTTTTGTATTCTGCCGGAATCAGGCGGCTGGTGTCCGGATAGTTCCCTTCCAATAGACGGGAAAAGAATAAAATGTGTTTGGATTTGAAGAGAACCTGCTGGTTGGTCATGACGATTTCCACTGCTTCAGAAGTGTCATCCAGAATTTTATTCAATTCAGTCAAACTCTTGCCGGGAATGACCACACTGTATTCCCCTTCTGGCAAAGTTTCGAGTTTTGTTTTGCGGCGTGCCAAACGGTGGCTGTCAGTTGCTACACAAACCAGCTCCCCGTCTTTGACTTCCCAATGGACGCCTGTCAGTACAGGACGTGTTTCAGAACTTGATACGGCAAATACAGTTTCTCGGTTAATGGTCTTCAATAGATCTGCTGGAATGGTAAACAGGCGATCATCTTGAATATCAGGCAATTGTGGATAATCCATTGCATCCAACCCGATTAAATGGAATTCAGACTTCCCTGAACGAATATGAGTCTGGAAATTTCCTGTGATTTCGATTTCCACTTCATTTGTTGGCAATTTACGGATGATTTCACCAAAAACTTTGGCTTGAAGAACAATGCTTCCTCCATCGGTTACTTGGATGATCTGCTCTCCATCTTCTTCAGCTGGAATAAACGTTTGGATCGTGATGTCAGAATCACTTCCTGTCAATCTCATTCCTTCAGAAGAAACGTCCATTTTAATTCCCGTCAAAATCGGAATGGTCGTTTTTGAACTTACTGCTTTCATTACATCGTTTAATCCTTCAACTAGTCGCTCACGTTTTATCTCGAATTTCATTCTCGAACCTCGCTTATATATATATTTTATTTAAAGGCTTTTAAAGTAATAGTAGTAGTAGGGCCTGTGAATATGTGGATAAGCCCTTTAAAGTCAATAAAAGCAGCTTATCCACATGTAGACAGTCTGTGCATAAACTGCTTGCTTATTTATTGGGTTATCCACAAGGGATTTTACTTGCCGAGTGAACTTTTGATGTCTTTTACATCTTGCTGAAGCTGTTGATTGTCTTTCAGCATCTTAGAAATTTTGTCGTGCGCATGAATAACCGTCGTATGATCACGGCCTCCGAATTCTTCACCAATTTTCGGCAAAGAGAAATCGGTCATTTCACGGGACAAATACATCGCCACTTGGCGCGGATAAGCAATGTCCTTGGTGCGGCGTTTTGTTTTGAAATCTTCTAGTTTGACGTTGAATTGCTCACCGACCGCGTTTTGGATGTCCAAAATCGTAATCACTTTCGGCTTGGAATTCGGCATGATGTCTTTTAAGGCTTCAGCTGCCAATTCTGCACTCATATCACGGTTGATGAGAGAGGAGTAAGCCACAACACGGATCAAAGCCCCTTCCAATTCACGGATATTGGAGTCGATGGAGTTGGCAATATAGGTCATAACGTCGTTTGGAATATCCAAACCATCAGCTTTTGCTTTTTTGCGCAAAATGGCGATGCGTGTTTCCAGATCAGGCGGGGTAATATCAGTGATTAAGCCCCATTCAAAGCGGGAGCGGAGCCGATCTTCCAGTGTTGGAATTTCTTTTGGCGGCCGATCACTCGAAATGATGATCTGTTTGGATTCTTCATGCAGCGTGTTGAATGTATGGAAGAATTCTTCCTGGGTCTGCTCTTTGCCCGCTAAAAACTGGATGTCATCAATCAAAAGAATATCGACACCTCTGTATTTATCGCGGAATTCTCCAGTTTTATTGTCACGGATCGAATTGATGAATTCGTTCGTAAATTTTTCCGAAGATAAGTAAACCACTTTAGCATTCGGGTTGTGTTCGAGGACATAATGTCCGATTGCGTGCATTAAATGTGTCTTCCCAAGTCCTACTCCCCCATAGATAAACAGCGGGTTATAAGCTTTTGCTGGAGCTTCGGCCACGGCCAAAGAGGCGGCATGGGCAAAGCGGTTACCTGAACCAATGACAAATGTGTCAAAAGTATATTTAGGGTTCAGCATACCAGGCAAAAACTCTTGCTGCTGGTCTTGCCCCGGTTTAATGCGAGGTGCAGGGAGTTGAAAATCATCCATATCCTGATCTTTTGGCACAACAAATTTAATCATCATATCATCGCCGGTGGAATCCGATAAGATCCCTGTAATCAAATGGACGTAATGGTTTTCCAACCAATCACGTGCAAAAGAATTAGGCGCTGAAATAGTGACTGTATCATCCTGGTAGGATAAAAGCTTTGTCGATTTTAACCATGTTTCAAAACTTGGTTTGGAGATTTTGGTTTCAACTTGGGCTAAGACACTCGACCATAGTTCGTCTAAGTGTTCCAATAGCTCGTCTCCTTTATATGCAATTATATTTTAGAGTATACCATACACAAAACCACAGCTTGTGGATAACATTTGCAAACAAGGTGGTGAATAACTATCCACACCTTACCCACAATTTGTGGATAACTTATTTAGGGTGAAAACTGTTAACAAGTGAAAACAAGTTAATGTTACCAAAAAAGATGAGACAACACAAGAAGTTCTTTAAGTTATCCACATTTCTTTTTTTGTTCACATTGGATCTATCCACAAGGAGTTCTTATGTTAAAAAACTGTAGATAAGGCATGTGGATAATTATTTTTTAGAAAAAATTAATGCACAGGGGATCAAGGGATAAAAAAAGAAACTGTGTATAACTTAAGAGATGGAGAAGAAGAGGATCTGAAGAGGTTTTACAATAAGATATTGACATTTATACCCGTGCGCCTTTATAATAGTCGAGACTGTCTTTAGAAAAATAGTTAACTCTTTATATAGGAGGTGTCTTATAATGACATTGCGCACATATCAACCAAATACACGTAAGCACAGCAAAGTACACGGCTTCAGAGCACGTATGAGCACAAAAAACGGACGCAGAATCATCGCTGCACGCCGTCGCAAAGGAAGAAAAGTATTATCAGCTTAAGTCCACTGACCGCATCAGTGGTCTTTTTTTCTTTTCTGCTGCATTTTAGCGGAGAGGCATTAAAATAAGCAGGTGAAAGAATGAACAAGCACCAACGGATCAAGAAGAACAAAGAGTTCCAGCATGTTTTCAAAAAAGGAAAATCTTTTGCGAATCGGCAGTTTATTGTTTACGTATTAAAAGGTGAGCAGCCCGAATTTCGCCTGGGATTGTCCGTCAGCAAAAAAGTAGGAAATGCAGTAGCCCGCAACCGTGTTAAACGGTATATCCGGCAAACGTTCCTGGAATTGAAGGACGATTTGCTGCCGAATGCAGACTACATTATCATCGCCCGACCACAGGCGGCCACATTGGATTTTCATGAAAGCAAGAAAAGTCTTGAACACGTATTGAAAATAGCACGTGCATTACCCAAGAAGTAGAAGACCGTGCCGAATAGATGTTATTATAGAAGTAATTGAAATTAGTTTGGGGGAAGAAGGGTGAATAAGAAATTAGTTTTACTTATTTCACTGATTGCAGTTACGTTGCTGCTTTCCGGCTGTACGGAGTTTGATCAGCCAATCAGTGACCAGAGTGAAGGGTTTTGGAACGAATTTATCGTTTGGCCGTTAGTATCAGCCATCACGTACTTCAAGAATTTACTGGGAACTTATGGTTTCGGGATTATTGCCGTTACGATCATCATCAGATTGGTAATGCTTCCATTGATGATCAAACAAACGAAAAGTTCGAAGCGGATGCAGGAAGTACAGCCTGAACTTGTTAAGTTAAAAGAAAAGTACAAGTCGAAAGATGCTGTAACGCAACAGAAATACCAAACAGAAATGATGGCGTTGTTCCAGGAAAAAGGCGTTAATCCGATGGCAGGTTGTTTGCCTGTCTTGATCCAAATGCCTGTCTTGATTGGGTTCTATCACGCAATCAGCCGAATGAACAACACACCTGAAATCGATTTGGGAGCGTTTCTCATCTTCCCATTGGCAGAACCAAGCATTATTTTAGCGGTAATCGCAGGGTTGATGCAGTTTATCGTTTTGCGGACTGGACCAGCTATGGACAATCCACAAATGAAGATCATGATGTATTTCATGCCGGTAATGATCATTGGATTTGGTATTATCTTGCCGTCCGCATTGACACTTTACTGGGTTATTGGAAATATCATTTCACTTATTCAAAACCTGTTCATCTACCGTCCATGGGAGAAAAAAGAAGTGCAGCAACCTGTTAAAACGAAAGCAGGAGGGGTTAAAAAGTGAAACAGATTACGCAGACGGGTTTAACTGTTGAAAACGCGATATCTGAAGCATTAGAAAAACTCCAAGTTACACGTGAAGAAGTGAGCATCAAGATTATCCAGGAGCAGAAAAAGGGTTTTTTCGGATTTGGGGCCAAAAAAGCAGAAGTTGAAGTCACAGTAATCGAAAAAATGCCGATTTCGGAAAAATCGCTGGATGAAACATCAGAAAAACTTGAAGAAATTCAGGGGAAACCTGAATTATTGCCTGAAAAAGAGGAAGAAGAGGAAGCGATTCCGGTTCTTTCCAATGAACAAGCAATCCAAGAGACAAAAAATTACATCCAATCCATTGCGGAAGGCATGAAAATTGAGGACTTATCGATTACGCATGAGCAGCGTGGGAAAAAAGTGAATTTTTACTTGGAAAGCGAAAAAGTGGCGATGCTGATCGGAAAACGGGGACAAACCTTGAACTCCCTTCAGCAATTGGCACAGCTTGTTGCCAATAAATACTCAAATCAGTTTATGATGGTCGAATTGGACGCTGAGAATTACCGGGAGCGCCGCCAGGAGACGCTGGAGCAGTTGGCAGACCGGATGGCGGACAAAGCGATCCGGACTGGTGGGCGTGTACAGTTCGAACCGATGCCTTCTTATGAAAGAAAAGTCATTCATCAGGCGTTATCAAGACGTCTAGACATTGATACGCATTCTGAAGGAAAAGATCCGAACCGTTATTTGGTCATTGAACCTCATAAATAAGCTTGAATCCGCCGATCTGGCGGTTTTTTTTATGCCGAATATGCTGCTTCAAACAAGAATTTCTATGGTTTTCCCGAAATCTCTGTATTTCTTATATAGCTAAGCGGCTGCAGTGATTAAAAAGATAGGGAAGTTTCAGTTTCTGCATGAAAAATGAAATTTGAATTGTTGGAAAGCCGGAAATACGGAGATTTCGCGTTAAACCAAGCCAATACAAAAAGCTTTGTGAACTTTTGAAGCGGAATTTTATTAAGGCGAAGCGCTGTGTCTTTTGATTTCAGCCGTTTTATGCTATTGTAATATGTTAGAAAGCCATGTAAATTTATTGGTTGTCCACATGTGGACAACTTTTTTAAAGCTCAAAATAAAGTTATGAACATAGATTTGAGTAATCGGGCTGCCGCGTTGTTTTATTTGTTATCCACAGACAGCGCGAACGCTTTTCTTTAAGAGGAGGAAACATCATGGAATTCGACACAATCGCTGCGATATCGACACCGAGCGGAGAAGGGGCAATTGCCATCGTCCGTTTGAGTGGTCCGGAAGCAGTAGCTATTGCGGATAAATTATTCCGGGCTCCCAGCAAAAAAATGTTGGCTGAGCAACCAACGCATACCATCCATTACGGACATCTCGAAGATCCGGCGACAGAGGAAGTAGTGGAGGAGGTTATGGTCTCCCTCATGAAAGCCCCTAAAACCTTCACACGTGAAGATGTCATTGAAATCAATTGCCACGGTGGAATTGTTTCAGTCAATCGAGTACTGGAATTGGCGTTGCGCGCAGGAGCAAGACTTGCAGAGCCTGGAGAGTTCACCAAACGGGCATTTTTGAACGGCCGCATCGATTTGTCGCAGGCAGAAGCAGTGATGGATTTGATTCGCGCGAAGACGGATCGTGCCATGGATGTTGCACTCAACCAGATGGAAGGCCGGCTATCCAAGCTGATCGGTACATTGCGCCAGGCATTACTGGAATCAATTGCCCAAATGGAAGTGAACATCGATTATCCGGAATACGACGATGTGGAAGAAATGACACGTCCGGTTATGCTGGAAAAATCAAAATGGGTGCAATCGGAAATCGAGAAATTGCTGCAGACTTCCTCACAAGGCAAAATTTTGCGAGAAGGGCTTTCAACCGTCATTTTGGGGCGTCCCAATGTCGGAAAATCTTCTTTATTGAACAGCCTTGTTCAGGAAAATAAAGCCATTGTCACAGAAATAGCGGGAACAACCCGTGATATAATAGAGGAATACGTAAATGTCCGTGGTGTTCCATTGCGTTTAGTCGATACGGCAGGCATCCGGGAAACGGAAGACATTGTCGAACGGATCGGTGTTGAACGTTCACGAAAAGTGTTGAAGGAAGCGGATTTAATTCTTTACGTTCTGAATTATGCAGAAGCACTGACTCCGGAAGATGAGCTGCTGTTTGAAACAGTCAAGGATATGGACTATATTGTCGTTATCAATAAAACCGATTTGCCGCAGAAAATCGACTTGGAACAAGTGCAGAGACTGGCGGGCGATAAATTGTTGGTGACCACTTCTCTGATTGAAGAAGAAGGGATCGATCAGCTTGAAGAAGCGATTGCTGACCTGTTCTTCCAGGGAGAGATCGAAGCAGGGGACATGACCTATGTATCCAATGTGCGGCACATCGCATTGCTGCATCAGGCACACCAAACTATTTCAGATGCGATCGGAGCAGCCGAAATGGAAGTTCCCGTGGATATGATTCAAATTGATGTCACTCGAACTTGGGAAATCCTTGGCGAAATTATTGGAGATACCGCAGATGACGGCCTCCTGAACCAATTATTCTCTCAGTTCTGTCTAGGGAAATAAAACTCGAAGGGAATGAACGAACATGCCACAATACGAAGCAGGCACGTTCGATGTCATCGTCGTAGGCGCAGGACATGCAGGAGCGGAAGCCGCTCTTGCATCTGCACGGATGGGCGCTAAAACGCTTGTTTTGACGATGAATCTGGATATGATCGCATTCATGCCATGCAACCCATCAATCGGTGGGCCGGCGAAAGGCATTGTCGTACGGGAAATTGACGCACTTGGCGGAGCCATGGGGCGCGTTATCGATAAAACACACATTCAAATGAGAATGTTGAATACAGCTAAAGGACCGGCTGTACGCGCTTTGCGTGCACAGGCGGACAAAGTGCTTTACCAACAGGAAATGAAGCGCTTGATGGAAGAAGAACCGAATTTAACTTTGCATCAAGGCATTGCTGAGGAATTGGTTGTGGAAGATGGTAAAGTACAAGGGTTGATTACGCAGGTAGGAGGCATTTACCGTGCCAAATCCGTCGTTATTACAACAGGGACATTCCTGCGCGGCGAAATCATCATTGGGGATCTGCGTTATTCAAGCGGACCGAACAACCAGCAGCCATCTATTAAATTGGCAGAAAACCTGGAAAAACTCGGCTTTGAAACGGTCCGTTTCAAAACGGGTACGCCTCCACGCGTCAACAGCAACAGCATTGACTACAGCAAAACCGAAATTCAGCCCGGCGATGAAGTGCCGCGCGCTTTCGGCCATGAGACCACCGAATACATTACAGATCAACTGCCATGCTGGTTGACGTATACAAATGAAAAGACTCATCAAATCATTGATGACAACCTGCATCTGTCGCCGATGTATTCCGGGATGATCAAAGGAACCGGGCCACGCTATTGTCCGTCAATCGAAGACAAGGTTGTCCGTTTCAATGACAAACCACGCCATCAGATCTTCCTGGAGCCGGAAGGCCGTAATACGCGCGAGGTTTACGTACAGGGCCTTTCAACCAGTTTGCCGGAACATGTCCAACGGCAGCTCCTGGAATCGATTCCAGGGCTTGAGAAGGCGGAAATGATGCGTGCCGGTTATGCCATCGAATACGATTCTATCGTGCCGACGCAATTGTGGCCGACATTGGAGTCGAAACAGATTGAGAATCTTTATACTGCCGGCCAGATCAACGGAACTTCCGGTTATGAAGAAGCGGCTGGCCAAGGATTAATGGCCGGCATCAACGCAGCAGCTAAAGTGTTAGGCAAAGATGAAGTCATTCTGAGCCGCTCTGATGCTTATATCGGTGTATTGATCGATGACCTGGTGACAAAAGGAACCAACGAACCTTATCGCTTGTTGACTTCCCGTGCGGAATACCGCTTATTGCTCCGTCATGACAATGCAGATATGCGGTTGACGGATCTTGCCTACTCAATCGGCATGATTACAGAAGAGCGTTACGTGAAATACTTGGCGAAAAAAGAGCGCATTGAAGAAGAAATCAAGCGTTTGAGAAGCATCATGATCAAGCCGAACGAAATGACCCAGCAAGTGATTCGCGACGCAGGCGGCAGTGAATTGAAGGATGGCATTCGCGGAGCGGATTTATTGAAGCGTCCGGAAATGACCTATGACATGATTTCACAGCTGACAACCTCAGTAGTGGATCTGGAAGACGAAGTAAAAGAGCAAGTCGAAATTCATATCAAATATGAAGGCTATATCGAAAAATCATTGCAGCAGGTTGATAAACTCAAAAAAATGGAGAATAAAAAAATTCCGGAAAATATTGATTATCATGCCATTTCAGGAATCGCGACAGAAGCGCGTGGAAAACTTGCGGAAGTCCGTCCGCTTTCCATCGCACAGGCTTCCCGCATCTCTGGCGTGAATCCGGCTGACATATCCATCTTATTGGTGTATATTGAACAAGGAAAGATCGCTAAGATTTCAGTGTAAACATTCAGGTGGGAGCACCTGTTCGATATCATGGGATTCCCATGAACAAAAGGCATAAGCTAGACAACAGAATGGGCTGGCTCACACCAGCCCATTTGCTTTTACATAGAAACCCCATAACAAGAGGGAGGAAGCCAACTTGAATGAACAACAGTTTAAAGATGCCCTCAGCGAAAAAGGGATCCTTTTAACAGAGGAGCAACTTGAACAATTCCGGGTTTACCATAAGGAACTGGTTGAGTGGAATGAGAAAATGAACCTCACTGCAATTACGGAACAATCTGCTGTTTACTTAAAACACTTCTATGACTCCATTACTGCAGCTTTTTATATAGACTTTACAAAACCGATGAAGATTTGCGATGTCGGTGCCGGTGCAGGATTCCCCAGTATCCCACTAAAAATTTGTTTTCCCCATATCGAGGTTACGATTGTGGATTCATTGAACAAACGCATTCAATTCCTGGAGCATTTGAGTAGCGAACTTGGCCTAACGAAAGTGAAATTTGTTCATTCGCGGGCAGAAGATTTTGGCCAGTCGAACGATCGTGAAAGCTACGATTTGGTGACAGCACGTGCAGTAGCCAGACTGTCGGTATTGGCCGAGTTGTGTGTGCCTCTTGTTAAAAAAGGCGGCATATTTGCTGCTATGAAAGCTGCGTCAGCATCAGACGAATTGGAAACTGCCGAAAAAGCGTTGCAGAAGCTTGGAGTGAAATTGGAAGCTGTTCATTCGTTCCTGCTGCCAGTGGAAGAGAGCGAACGCTATATTCAGGTCTTTAAAAAGTTTAAGGAAACACCAAAGAAATACCCAAGAAAAGCTGGAGTTCCCAATAAATCGCCAATCTCGTAATGTTTCACGTGGAACATTTTTGTCGACGGAATAATAGCGATGAAGATTCAGCAGCTAAGTGAGCTTGCAAAAGGTGGTGCTTGAGGATGAAAAGTCCTTTTTCCCGTTTCTTCGGAGGCGGCGATAAAGCGAATGATACAGCGAAGAAGGAAGCGGCAGACCATAAAACTTCAGAAGAAGTCATTAAGCTGCCGCTCGACAAAATACATGCCAATAAATATCAGCCGAGAACGGTCTTCGATCAGGAAAAGATTGAAGAATTGGCAAGAACTATCCACGTTCATGGGGTTATCCAACCGATTGTAGTACGGAAGTCCGAGAGTGAAGGGCAGTATGAGATCATAGCAGGGGAACGGCGCTTCCGTGCTATGAAGTCACTCGAATGGACAGAAGTACCGGCCATCGTCCGGAACTTGAGTGACAAAGAGACAGCCTCCATTGCATTGATTGAAAATCTTCAGCGCGAAGAACTTACTTCAATTGAAGAAGCCCATGCTTACCAAAATCTGCTGGAAATCCAGGAGATCACACAGGAAGCATTGGCCCAGCGTCTTGGAAAAGGCCAATCGACAGTGGCTAACAAGCTGCGGCTATTGAAGTTGCCGGAAGAAATCCAAACAGCGTTGTTGAACCGTTTGTTGACGGAACGGCATGCAAGAGCTCTTCTGAAAGTGAAAGACGCAGAGCTTCAGCACAAATTGTTCGAGGAAACGATTGAAGAGAGCTTGAATGTAAAACAGTTGGAGGAAAAAGTGAGCAAGCTGCTCACGCCTCAACCGAAAAAACCGAAAGCCCGCAGAAAAGCATTTAGCCGAGATATGCGCATTGCGATGAACACCATTAAAGAGTCCTTGAACATGGTTTCCAAAAGTGGAATCGATTTGACGGCAGAAGAAGAAGAACACGAAGATTATTACCAAATCACAGTGAAAATTCCGAAAAAGAAATCGTAAAGGCTCTTTCCTTCTAGGAAAGAGCTTTTTTTACTAGCTTTGCCATCATATTGTTGAAAAATTTTGATACAATAGGAAAATGGAGCCTGCCAAAATAGCAAAAATAGAGGTTCCGCAGTAAAATGAAGAGAGTATTAAAGAAAGTTGGTGCAAGTGTGGGTAGAACTATTGCGATCGCCAATCAAAAGGGCGGCGTAGGGAAAACAACGTCTTCAGTGAACTTAAGTGCCTGCCTTGCTTATTTGGGCAAAAAAGTTCTGTTAATAGATATCGATCCTCAAGGGAATGCCACGAGTGGAGTGGGCGTAAACAAAGGGGATGTCGATCAATGCATCTATGAAGTTTTGATTGATGATGTAGATGTAAAGAGCACGATTATGGAAACCAAGGTAGAGAATCTCCATGTGGTTCCTGCAACCATTTCGCTTGCGGGTGCTGAAATCGAATTGGTTTCAACCATTTCAAGAGAAGCGCGCTTGAAAAACGCCTTGGCAGAAGTCAAAGATATGTACGATTACATAATCATTGATTGTCCACCGTCATTAGGGTTGTTGACCTTGAATTCATTGACGGCGTCTGATGCGATCATTATTCCGGTGCAATGCGAATACTATGCGTTAGAAGGACTAAGCCAATTATTAAGTACTATTCGCTTAGTGCAAAAGCATTTAAATCATGATTTAATGATTGATGGTGTATTGTTGACCATGTTGGATGCCCGCACAAATTTGGGCATGCAAGTAATTGAAGAAGTGAAGAAATACTTCCAGGATAAAGTTTACAAGACCATTATTCCCCGGAATGTGAGACTCAGCGAAGCACCAAGCCATGGAGAGCCAATTATCATCTATGATCCAAAATCCAGAGGCGCAGAAGTGTATTTAGAATTGGCGAAGGAAGTGATTCATAATGGCTAAAGGATTAGGAAAAGGCATCAATGCATTGTTTCCTGGTGAAACAATCAATGAAGCGGATAAAGTAACTCAAATCAACATCAGTAAAATAGGTGCAAACCCATACCAACCACGCAAAATTTTTGACCAGGCAGCTTTAGAGGAACTGGCGGAGTCCATTAAGGAACACGGTATCCTGCAGCCGATTGTCGTCAGAAAAACAGGCGAAAAATTTGAATTGGTGGTAGGGGAACGCCGTTTCCGAGCAGCCAAATTGATAAAATTAAAAGAAGTTCCCGCAATCGTTAAAGAGCTGACAGATCAGCAAATGATGGAACTTGCTATATTAGAAAATCTTCAACGTGAAGACTTAACGCCGATTGAAGAAGCAGAAGCTTACCAGAAATTGATGGAAGCTCTAAGTTTAACGCAAGAGCAACTTGCTTTCCGCTTAGGGAAAAGCCGTCCTCATATCGCCAACCATGTCCGTCTGTTGGCTTTGCCTGCAAATGTTCGCAAACTCATTTCTGACAAGGAATTATCGATGGGCCATGGACGTACGCTGCTAGGTTTAAGAAGCAAAAAACTTATTCCGGAAACTGCGGAAAAAGTGGTCAAGGAAAACCTCAATGTGCGTCAGCTTGAAAATCTCGTACAGCGATTGAACGAAGATGTTCCACGTGAAACAATTGAAAAAAAGAAAGATATTTTTATAGAAGAAAAGCAATCTGAGTTAAGAGATCGTTTCGGTACGAATGTACAAATCAAGAAGAGCAAGAACAAGGGGAAAATTGAAATCGAGTTTTTCTCAGAAGATGATCTGGAGCGGATTTTAGAGTTGTTAAGCTGACGAGTGCCTATTTCCCAAAATGGGAAATAGTTTCAGACTGTAGACAAAGTCTATTCAAAATGCATAACAGTGTATACCTCCAACCAGGCTGGCCACTTCGCTTTCCGTGGGCTCAGCTTCAGCCTCCTCGTCACTGGCGTTCCTGCGGGGTCTTCAGCTTTCGCTGTTCCCACAGGAGTCTTCGTGGCCAACCCGGTTGGAAGCGTCCTGCTTCAAAAAAGAGAGTAAGCTAGTCAGTCACATAAAAAACAGCTTAGATGAAACGAATCATCACGTGACTGAAAGATCCGAAGCGCAAGGCGGCGACTCCTGCGGGATAGCGAAGTGTCGAAATCCACTCGGACCCGAGTCCGAGTTAGTTCGGCGCGAGCCCGCGGAAAGCGTCCGCCTGGAGCGCAGGATCTGGTGTAAACAAGATAAAATGAACAATTATTCTTTAAAAGATATCACTATTCTTTTGTCTACAAGCTGTGCCTATTTCCCAAAATGGGAAATAGGTTCTGTTTTTGATAGGTGAAATACGGTGGGAATTGGACGAAGACGTAAGCTCGACCTTCAAAAGAGGGAGAAGAGAGTCGGAGAAGAATTAACGCATATTGTGGGAGAGGAGAAATGAAGTGGTTCTCTTAGGGACGTTTATAAATGCGATGTTAATTGTAGTAGGAACCATTATTGGACGGGCTCTTCGCAATATTCCTGACAAGATGAAAGAGACGGTCATGTATGTGATTGGACTGGCGGTCATTGTGCTTGGTTTGCAGATGGGATTTGAAAGCCGAAATTTCGTCATTGTCATCATCAGTCTGGTACTTGGAGCGGTTCTTGGAGAATGGGCAGATCTGGATGGCAAACTGAATGCCTTTGGCCATTGGATTGAGCGCATGTTGGGAGCAAAAGAAAGCAAAGGCAGCATCGCACAAGGGTTTGTAACTGCCACCTTGATTTTTGTCATCGGAGCGATGGGAATTATCGGGGCAATGGAGAGCGGCTTGAGCAATGAACACGGAGTGCTGATCTCCAAAGGGATCATTGATGGATTCACATCTATTGTCTTGGCTTCTACACTTGGTTTTGGTGTTTTGCTTGCTGCCGTTCCTGTATTTGTTTATCAGGGTTTGATTGCTTTGTTTGCTACTCAAATCAGTCGGGCTATTCCAGATGCTGCATTGGATATGTTCATTATGGAAATGACTGCGACAGGCGGCGTTATGATCGCTGCCATCGGTTTGAATATGATGGGTCTTACGAAAATTAGAGTGGCCAACCTATTGCCTGGAATATTGGTGGTCGGAATAGTGGTTACGGTCATCTATAAATTTAACTTGATGTAAGAGGTAGGAAGGTGAAAGAGTGAATTTAGAGAAAATAACGCATGAAATAACAACTGTATTGTCGGACCAGGAGATGTGGATTGACTTGGTTGTCATTTTGTTGAAAGTGGTTTTGATCACCATCGCTGCGGTTGTACTGGTGAAAGTTTTGCGTGTTGTCATCCGTAAAACATTTTCTGTACGCATTAAAGGGCCATTGCTATACAACGAACGCCGGCAACAAACCTTGTCGAAGCTATTGTCCAACGTTATAGCCTATGTCGTGTATTTCATAGCAGCTGTTTCGATTTTATCGACGTTTACAATTGATATTACCGGCTTGATCGCCGGAGCTGGGGTGCTCGGCTTAGCCGTTGGTTTTGGGGCGCAAAACCTGGTGCGCGATGTGATTACAGGGTTTTTCATTATTTTTGAAGATCAGTTTTCAGTGGGGGATTACGTCCGCATTGGTGCTGCAGAAGGCACTGTCGAAGAAATCGGTTTGCGGACAACAAAAGTGAAAGCATGGACAGGGGAGCTGTTTATATTCCCTAACGGCACCATAACAGATGTCGTAAACTTTTCGATTCACAATTCCATTGCGGTCGTCGATGTCAATATTTCGTATGAATCAGATATTACCCGCGTGGAAAGTTTGATTATGGAATTTTTGGACGGTCTCCAGGATCGCTACGAACAAATCATCAAACCGGCTGAATTGCTGGGTGTCCAAAATTTGACGACCACTGAAATTGTCATGCGGATCACTGCAGAGACATTGCCGATGCAGCATTTCGCTGTAGCCAGAGGAATGCGGCGCGACTTGAAGGACTTCCTTGATCATCGTGGAGTCGAAATCCCGTATCCACGTATGGTAATGATGCAACGTTCTCCAGAAGAAGCGCTTGGAAAAAACGCAAACAGTTAATATAGAAGGAGGCAGGCTCATGGAAATGAAGGAGTTTGGACTGAACGATATAGTTGAAATGAAGAAAGGCCATCCGTGTGGAGCTAATGCGTGGAAGATTATCCGTATGGGGGCTGATGTCCGGATTAAATGTGAGGGCTGCCAGCATAGTGTCATGCTGCCGCGTATGGAATTCAATAAGAAAATGAAAAAAGTTTTAGTAAAAGCCGAAGCGGAATGAAAAATGGACATTTTCAGGTTCTATTCCTATAATGGAATGGTTGTGTAAAAAATAATTCGTTTTATATAGAGGAAAGGTTGTGCATCCTATGGCATTAACTGCAGGGATTGTAGGATTACCAAACGTTGGGAAATCCACATTATTTAATGCAATAACAAAGGCGGGCGCTGAAGCAGCAAACTATCCGTTCTGTACAATAGATCCAAACGTCGGAATCGTTGAAGTACCGGATGAGCGACTTGATAAATTGACTGAACTAGTAGATCCGAAAAAAACCGTACCGACGGCTTTTGAATTTACCGATATTGCCGGAATCGTAGAAGGCGCCAGCAAAGGTGAGGGATTAGGAAATAAATTCCTTTCCCACATTCGCGAAGTTGATGCGATTTGCCAAGTTGTCCGTTGTTTTGCTGACGACAACATCACGCACGTAACTGGAAAAGTGGATCCGATCGCTGACATTGAAGTCATTAACCTGGAATTGATCTTAGCAGATATGGAAAGCATCGAAAAACGCATTGCGCGCGCAGCAAAATTGGTGAAACAAAAAGACAAAGACGCTGTTGCTGAAGAACCGGTTCTGATGAAATTGCGTGAAGCCTTTGAAAATGGCCAATTGGCGCGTTCAATCGAATTCACAGAAGACGAACTGCGCATTGCAAAAGGTCTGAACCTATTGACGATCAAACCGATGCTGTACGTAGCAAACGTATCAGAAGATGAAATCGCAGATGCGGACAACAATGAATACGTTCAACAAGTACGTGATTTCGCTGCTAAAGACAATGCAGACGTAATCGTAATTTGCGCGAAGATCGAAGAAGAAATGGCTGAATTGGAAGACGAAGAAAAAGAAATGTTCCTTGAAGAATTGGGCATTAAAGAGTCCGGACTCGATCAATTGGTTAAGGCTTCGTACAGCTTACTTGGATTAGCCACTTACTTTACAGCGGGTGTTCAGGAAGTTCGTGCATGGACATTTAAAAAAGGCATGAAAGCACCACAATGTGCCGGCGTCATCCACTCTGACTTCGAACGCGGATTTATCCGTGCCGAAACTGTGGCTTATGAAGACCTGGTTGAAATGGGTTCAATGGCAGCAGCTAAAGAAGCAGGAAAAGTGCGTCAAGAAGGTAAAGAATACATCGTCAAAGATGGCGACGTAATGTTGTTTAGATTTAACGTCTAAAAGCGGAGGCGCCTGTCCAGCCCCGACAAGCGCTGGAGACCTTGCTGGTAATGGCGTACTTTTGCCATTGCTGGCAGGGGCGAAGCGACCTCGAGGGGCTAGGCGCCGCAGCTGGATAAGTCTAAAAGCGGAAACGACCGTTCTGCCTTAAAAGTATTTAAAGTTCGAATGTGCAGTACCACAAAACTAAAAAGCAACCGGATGCCTTACCGCATCCGGTTTTTGCATGGAGGAATAGAAGATGTTGTTATTTGCATACGGAACGCTGAAACAAGGCGGGAAGTATCATTGTTATTTGGAAGAAGCGGAATTGGTGGAAGAACAGGCAACAGCAAAAGGAACATTGTACGATACCGGAATGGGCTACCCGGCAATGGTTTTGTCGGATAATGGGCAGGTTGAAGGAGAAATTTATGAAATTCCTGACGTCCTTTGGCCGGCTTTGGATTATTTGGAGGACTATTCAGGGAATCCTGAAACCGATTTGTATGAAAAGGTGACGATTACCGTGCAGGCGGGAAGCGAAACGCTTGAAACGCTCGTTTATCTGGCAAAAGATGAAAAAATACTGAAGCAGCAGATCTCTACAGGAACATGGGATGTAGTTCATTCGGTAGTATAGAAAAAGCGCCGATATCAGTCGGCGCTTTTGTTATGTTCAGGGTATTGATCATAGACGTGCAGGCGCGGCAATGAAGGGTCATCAATGATCCATGCGGCATTTTTTTCTTTGCGTAATTCCTTATACATGATGAAGTCGCCGAACGCTCCAGCGGTCAGCATGGCACCGAGCAGGACAAGCACCTGGCTGTCGAGCCAAAAGCCTATTACAGTAGGAAGAGCAGCTGTCATCCAAAAAGGCAGCAGCAGTGCTTTGCGCATGGCGTGATTCGGCAGAGGTTTGTTGGTGGTGGCATACGCAATGCCGAGTTTCAAATTAAGGCCATAATTCAGGGAAGACACCGGGACTTTTCCAAATACCACAAAGCCGATCAAATGGAAGATTTCATGGGCGACAATCAACAGCAGGTAGCCGATCAGAAACAACAAAATTCCCGACAATGAAAAATAAAAAGATAATGGTTCGTTCAAAAAATGATAGGCAGCTGCGAATGCCGCCAATAAAAAGACATTGAACCAAAGTGCTTTGGGTGCTATTTCTTCCATTTTCAATTCAATGATATGGGTGGGTGTCATGCCTTCACATCCTTTGCATCTATAATCAAAAGTATAGTTGAATCTAAATGGAAAATCGCGCTTGCGGGACCTTGTGAATTGTGATACAATACTGTGATGTGAGTAATATTTATGAATTGCTTGCTCCTTGCCCGCTGGATACAGCAGGGCCCAAGTCCATGAGGAGGTGACAACACGATGAGAGAATATGAATTAATGTATATCATTCAGCCTGCAATTGAAGAGGAAGCTAAAAAAGCTCTAGTTGAGCGTTTTAACGACATCCTTACTTCTAACGGTGCTGAAATCATCGAGTCGAAAGAGTGGGGTAAACGTCGTTTAGCTTATGAAATCAACGATTTGCGTGAAGGTTTCTACCAGATCGTAAAAGTAAACGCTGGTTCTGAAGCTATCAACGAATACACACGTCTTGCGAACATTAACGAAGACATTATTCGTCATATCGCTGTACGCAAAGACGCGTAAACAGGATAATGGCACTGCAAATTTTTTGACTTGAAGGAGGTTGAATTCTGATGATTAACCGAGTTGTTTTAGTCGGAAGACTGACAAAAGATCCAGATCTTCGTTACACACCAAGCGGCGCGGCAGTTGCCCGTTTTACACTTGCTGTAAACCGGACATTCTCCAACGCTCAAGGTGAACGCGAAACTGATTTCATTAATTGTACCGTTTGGCGCAAACAAGCTGAAAACACAGCGAATTTCCTGAAAAAAGGAAGCTTGGCTGGCGTTGAAGGCCGCATCCAGACTGGTAGCTACGAGGGACAAGACGGGAAACGCGTCTATACGACTGAAGTAGTGGCGGACAGTGTTCAATTCCTTGAACCGAAGAATGCCAATACAGACCGTTCACAAGGGCAGCAGCCTTCCTATCAACAGAACCAATCACCGAGTCCAAGTCAGCAAAACCATACTCGTGTAGATGAAGATCCATTCTCAAGCGGCAGCGGTCCGATAGAAGTATCGGATGACGATTTACCGTTCTAAGATGGACTGAAGCTGACGAACAACTACTAAGCAAAGGAGGTAATTCGATATGGCACCACGTCGCGGAGGAAAAAAACGGAAAAAGGTTTGTTACTTCACTTCCAACAACATCACGCACATTGACTATAAAGATACTGACCTTTTGAAGAAATTCATTTCTGAAAGAGGAAAAATCTTGCCACGCCGTGTTACAGGCACTAGCGCTAAATGGCAACGTAAGTTGACAATCGCTATTAAACGCTCACGTATCATGGCACTTCTACCGTTTGTTGCGGAAGAAAGATAATTAAAGAAAAGCGAAAGCGCCCTAGAATCTGGGTGCTGGAGTCTGGACAATGATTTCAAAAAGACCGGGAAACCGGTCTTTTTTTTATGCCTTGAAACCGGTTGGTAGCCAGGCAAAGGTGCAATGCAAGAATGTAGTTTTTAAGAGGTGGCTTGTAGAATATCGAAGCGCCCGATGACCGAGTTTAAAGAAACCCAAGAGTTGTCCCCTTTGTGTCCGCTTCTCTTTAAAAGTCGGGCTTTTGCGCATTTCCCCAGACACTGCTGGTTTTGTTCAGGTTAATGAATCATGGTACAATTACAAGGATGAAATCTACCCGAAAGAAGGGGAAAAACAGTCATATGCAAAATCAACAAACGCGACAACTTACAAATGGGGCGATGATGGCGGCGGTCTTTACCGTACTGCTGGCGATCTCGGTATATGTGCCTGTTTTAAGTATAGTAAGTACTTTGTTTCTCGCATTGCCGGTCGCTTGGTACAGCGCAAAATATCCCTGGAAAGCTTCAGCGCTTTTCGCATCGGTCTGCCTGGTGCTGTCCTTTATCATCGGCGGGCTTTTGTCAGTGCCGCTGGCGTTGATTCATGTACCATTGGGATTGGCAATCGGCATTTCAATTTATTATAAGAAAAGCAAACTATTTATGTTCATGGGTGCGAGCATCGTGCTCTTGGCGTCATTGATGATCCAATATGTGGCTTCCATTGCTTTGTTCGGCATCAATGTCCTGGAAGAGTTTAAGAACATGTTCGATCAATCTTATGAGCAGGCAGGTTCTATGATGAAGACGATGGGAGCTTCCGAGGCTTCCATAAAAGAATACAATGAGCTCGTGGCGCAAATGCAGTTTTCATTTGAAACGCTTTTGCCGGTGCTGCTGGTATTGGGTGTGTTCATCACGGTCTGGGTCTTGCTGCTGATCCTGCTGCCGATCTTGAAACGCTTGGGGATTGCAGTTCCTAAGTTTCCGCCTTTCCGGAACATGAAATTGCCGAAATCCGTTTTATGGTATTATTTAATCGTGTTGCTTGTCTCGCTGTTATCGGAATTTGAACCCGGGACGATGGCATACATGATTTTCATTAATGCATCCGTGCTGCTTCAATTCCTGTTATTCCTGCAAGGTGTTTCTTTTTATCATTTCTACATCCACCAGGAAGGCTGGCCGAAATGGGTGACAGTGCTGGTGACGTTCTTGGCATTGCCGCTGCAATCATTTACGAGTATCGTCGGAATCGTAGACCTTGGATTTGATATTCGGGGCTGGGTCAAGCGGGCACACGAGTTTAAAGGAAAATAAGGAGCTGAAGAATAATGTCGGCTTTTTTTAGAAAGAGAAAACTTCGATATCCGCTTATTGCGCTGCTGTTTCTTGGTATTGTGGCAGCGATTCTGATTTCACTCTGGTCGGAATGGGCAGCGGGAATATTTACGCTGCTTTTTATTATTGCCTTCGCTGTAGCGTGGGTGACGGAAAAAAGAGTTTATGAAGCCACTGAAAAACACATTGAAACTTTGTCCTACCGAATGAAGAAAGTCGGAGAGGAAGCATTGCTCGAAATGCCGATCGGGATTTTGCTGGTCAATGAAAAATACGACATTGAATGGGCTAACCCCTATATGACATCGACACTTGAGTACGATACATTAATCGGCGAATCTCTTTATACCCTGTCGGACGAGTTCCATACATTGGTGAAATCAGAGGAACCGAGAGAGCTAACCATTACTTTGGGAGAGCGCAAATACCGCGTATTCTACAAAGCGGATGACCGGTTGTTCTACCTTTTCGATATTACCGAGCAAGTGGAAATCGAGACGCTTTATTACGCGGACCGCACGGTTATCGGTATTTTGTTCATTGATAACTACGATGAATTGGCACAAGGCATGGATGATCAGACGCGCAGCAATCTCAACAGCCTGGTGACTTCGCTCGTCAACCAATGGGGCGCCGATCATGGGATTTTCGTCAAACGCATTTCATCCGACCGTTTTATGGCAGTCTTCAACGAGTCGATTCTGAAGGAATTGGAACTGTCCAAGTTCGCCATTTTGGATGACATCCGTGAAGTTACCTCCAAAGATAATTTGGCATTGACTTTGAGCATCGGAGTAGGAGCCGGATCTGCATCATTAGTCGAGCTTGGAGGCCTGGCTCAATCCGGGCTGGATCTGGTGCTCGGCCGCGGAGGAGATCAGGTTGCCATCAAACATCCAAGCGGAAAAGTGAAGTTTTACGGAGGCAAGACCAACCCGGTCGAAAAACGGACACGGGTAAGGGCGCGTGTCATTTCCCACGCGTTGCGTGATTTGATTCAGGAAAGTGATCAGGTCTTTGTCATGGGCCATAAAATGCCCGACATGGATTCGATTGGCGCTGCTGTCGGTGTCGCTAAAATGGCCGCGATGAATAAAGTCAAAGGCCGCATCGTCATCGACTTTGATGAGTATGACCGCAGTGTCATGAGGCTCATGGAAGAAATTGAAGGTGCTCCAGAGCTGTTTGAACAGTTCATCACGCCTGAAGAAGCGCTGGCGGACATGACCGAACATTCCCTGCTGGTCATCGTGGATACGCATAAGCCGTCGATGGTCATAGATGAACGGCTGCTGCAGCGGATGGAACGGGTCGTTTTGATTGACCACCACCGCCGAGGCGAAGAATTCATTACCAACACCATGCTGGTTTACATGGAGCCTTATGCTTCATCGACGGCTGAATTGGTGACCGAATTGATTGAATACCAGCCGAAGCATGAAAAACTGTCTATGCTGGAAGCGACAGCTATGCTGGCCGGAATCATTGTCGATACCAAGAGCTTTACGTTAAGGACGGGGGCGCGGACATTTGAAGCAGCTTCTTATCTGCGGTCGAATGGAGCGGACACCGTGCTGGTACAGCGGATCCTGAAAGAAGACTTGGAAACTTATGTTGAACGTGCGAAAATCGTTCAGACTGTGGAATTTGTCGGAGACGGCATCGCTATCGCCAGAGGCGAACCTGGACGCGTATACAGTCCGGTGTTGATTGCCCAGACCGCAGACATCCTGCTGACGATGAAAGACGTCAACGCGTCTTTCGTAGTGGCTGAGCGCTCAGAAGGCGGCATCGGCATCAGTGCCAGGTCGCTTGGAGAAGTGAATGTCCAGATTGTTATGGAAAATCTTGGCGGAGGCGGCCATTTAACCAATGCGGCCACCCAGATGCCGAACGCAACGATAGAAGAAGCCATTGGCCAACTAAAAGCGGCCATTATGGAAAACAATGAAGGAGGAACAAACGAATGAAAGTGATCTTTTTGAAAGACGTAAAAGGCAAAGGCAAAAAAGGCGAGATTAAAAACGTGGCGGATGGCTACGCACATAACTTCCTGTTGAAAAACAATTTGGCGATTGAAGCGAACCAGGCGACAATCAGCAAATTGGACGGACAGAAGAAGAAAGAACAGAAAGAAGCTGACCAGGAGCGCCAGGAAGCTGAACAGCTGAAAGAAAAGCTGGAAAGCCTGACAATTGAACTGACAGCTAAATCAGGAGAAGGCGGACGTCTTTTCGGATCGATTACAACGAAACAAGTGGCAACAGCGCTTGAAAAAAAACACGGCATCAAATTAGATAAGCGCAAAATGGAGTTGGACGATGCAATCCGTGCGCTTGGCTATACCAATATTCCTGTGAAATTGCATCATGATGTGTCCGCTACGCTTCGAGTTCATGTTACTGAAGAAGCGTAAGGTGGAAGACCGATGAACGAAATGATAGATCGTGTCCCCCCACACAACCATGAAGCCGAACAATCGGTCATTGGTGCCATCTTTTTAGAGCCGCCATCTCTCATCACGGTTGCTGAAATCGTAATGGCAGAAGATTTTTACCGGATTGCCCATCAGAAGATTTTCCAGACGATGCTGAACTTAGCGGATCAGGGGAAAGCGATCGATGTGGTGACTGTAACAGAAGAACTTTCAGTCAAAAAAGAGTTGGAAGACATTGGCGGCTTATCGTATTTGACGGAAATCGCCAATGCTGTGCCAACAGCCGCCAACGTGGCGCATTACGCCCATATCGTTGAAGAGAAAGCATTGCTGCGCCGCCTCATCCGAGTAGCGACGACGATTGTCGAAGACGGCTTTACGCGCGAAGATGAAGTGGAAGCACTGCTTTCCGAAGCGGAAAAGAAAATGATGGAAGTATCGAGCCGGAAAAAAGCCGGTGACTTTACCCACATCAAAGATGTCCTAGTCAAGACCTACGACAACATCGAATTGCTGCATACACGCAAAGGAGACGTTACAGGCATTCCTACAGGCTTCCGCGACCTTGATAAGGTAACTGCAGGGTTTCAGCGAAACGACTTGATTATCGTGGCTGCACGGCCTTCTGTCGGTAAGACGGCTTTCGCGTTGAATGTCGCACAGAATGTTGCGACTAAAACAGACGAAAACGTCGCCATCTTCAGTCTGGAGATGGGTGCTGAACAGCTGGTCATGCGTATGCTTTGTGCGGAAGGCAATATCGATGCCCAAGTATTGCGTACAGGTGCGCTTCAGAACGAAGACTGGCGCAAGCTGACAATGGCTATGGGAAGTCTGTCCAATGCCGGGATTTTCATTGACGATACACCGGGTATCCGCGTCAATGACATCCGTGCCAAATGCCGCCGCCTGAAACAGGAGTATGGGCTTGGCATGATCATGATCGATTATCTTCAGTTGATTCAAGGCCCGGGTAAATCCGGTGAAAACCGTCAGCAGGAAGTATCGGATATTTCCCGTTCCCTAAAAGGCTTGGCGCGTGAACTCGAAGTTCCGGTCATCGCCTTGTCGCAGTTATCCCGTGGAGTGGAGCAGCGGCAGGACAAGCGGCCGATGATGTCGGATTTACGTGAATCCGGAAGTATTGAGCAGGATGCCGATATCGTATCCTTCCTGTACCGTGAAGATTATTACGACAAAGAAACAGAAGACCAGAACATGATTGAAATCATTATTGCCAAACAGCGTAACGGCCCGACCGGTACCGTAAAACTGGCTTTTGTGAAAGAATACAATAAATTCGTCACCATCGACTGGAGCCAGCATGAATCCGGCGGAGACTTTTAAACACGAACATTAAATGTGGTAACACATTTATATGTTCGTGTTTTCTTCTGTTTTGTATTGACGACAGTCCATTTCATTGATACAATAAACACTGTTTGAGACAGGGCATATGCCTAACGGAGGTGCGGACGATGACATCAGTCGTAGTAGTAGGAACGCAATGGGGAGACGAAGGAAAAGGGAAAATCACTGATTTTCTATCTGAACATGCAGAAGTAATTGCACGTTACCAAGGCGGGAACAACGCTGGACACACTATCATTTTTGGTGGAGAAACGTACAAATTGCATTTGATTCCTTCAGGAATTTTTTATAAGGATAAAGTATCGGTAATCGGAAACGGTATGGTTGTAGATCCAAAAGCGCTTGTGAAAGAACTAAAAGGGCTTCACGACCGTGGAGTGACAACCGAGAACCTGCGCATTTCCAACCGCGCACACGTTTTATTGCCATACCACATCAAGCAGGATGAAGTAGAAGAAGCACGTCGCGGAGCAAATAAAATCGGAACAACAGGCAAAGGCATCGGACCTGCTTATATGGACAAAGCAGCACGTGTCGGAATTCGCATGGCGGATTTACTGGACCATGTTGTGTTTGAAGAAAAGCTGCGCATGAACTTGAAAGAAAAGAACCGTCTGTTCGAGAAGTTCTACGAAACAGAAGGATTTACTGTAGAAGAAATTATGGAAGAGTATTATGCATATGGCCAGGAAATCGCCAAATACGTAACGGATACGTCAAAAGTATTGAACGATGCAGTTGACGCTGGCCGCCGCGTATTGTTTGAAGGCGCTCAAGGCGTTATGCTCGATATCGACCAAGGAACTTACCCATTTGTTACATCTTCGAACCCGGTAGCGGGAGGCGTAACAATTGGTGCAGGTGTTGGCCCGACAACAATCCAGCACGTCATCGGTGTCTGCAAAGCCTATACATCGCGTGTTGGCGACGGACCATTCCCAACGGAATTATTCGATGAAGTGGGCCAGCAGATCCGCGAAGTCGGTAAAGAATACGGAACAACTACTGGACGCCCACGCCGCATTGGCTGGTTCGACAGCGTTGTTGTCCGCCATGCACGACGCGTCAGCGGTTTGACGGACTTGACTGTCAATTCGATTGACGTATTGGCAGGCCTGGATACGGTGAAGATTTGTACAGCTTACCGTTACCAAGGCGAGTTGATTACGGAATACCCAGCGAACTTGCGCATGCTTGCTGAATGCGAACCCGTCTATGAAGAACTTCCAGGCTGGCCGGAAGATGTAACAAACTGCAAATCATTGGATGAACTTCCTGCAAACGCACGCCATTACCTGGAGCGCATCGCTCAGTTGACAGGCGTACAAATTTCGATTTTCTCTGTCGGTCCTGACCGCAACCAAACGAATATTGTTACAAGTGTTTGGAGATAATTTAAACATTGCTGATGAAAGCAGTCGCCTCAGGGCGGCTGCTTTTTGCGTTTACTGGGCTTTTAACATTTTCGCCACAAATGAAAAAGGGGGAGACAGAGAAATGTGACAAGTATGACGAGAAAAAAGAGGACGGCAGTTGAAAGAGGGAGGAATGTGCGTTTATTTCCCAGTGATTTCTCTCAGGTATTTTGCTGTAAAGCAAAATAAATCCAATTAATAACTATAAGTGGATGAAATGATACGTTTCCATTACGAGCGCTAAGAATCTGCTTTTCAGGCGTTTGGATGTGCTAAAGTTGGGAAGGAAAAAACGAGATTGCAGAATGGCTGCAGTAAAACGGCATTTGAAGAAATGAAGGAGTTACATAGGAAATGAAATACAGACTAAAAAACAACAAGGCGAGCCAATTGAAAGTAGGAACTGCAGCGGTGCTGTTGGTGTCCGTGATTGGCGCGAATACGATATTTGCGAAAGATGCACCAAAAGAGCTGGAAACAATCCATCATTTATACAGCAACGGAAACTACATTGGAGCGGTTTCACAAGAGGATCCGGTTGAAGAGCTGATCGAAGAAAAGCTGGTGGAAGTGGACCAGCAATTCAAGAATTTGAAACTGCAGCCGAGCGAGGACTTCAAAGTGGTGACCGAACAGAGTTTTTCACCCAATGAAGCTGACGAGGAAGAAGTGCTGGACCGGCTAGATGGACAATTGGAGATCAAAGCATCGTCGTTTGCACTGGCTCTTAATGATGAACTGACGGTTTATCTGAAGGATCGGGCAGCTTATGAAGAAACGGTTCAGCTTTTGAAGCTGGCAGCCGTTTCTGAAGAAGAATTGAAAATCTGGGAAGATCAACAGGCTGCTGCAGAAAACTTGCGGGAAGTGGAGGCAGGAGAAACACAGATAGCTGATCTGGCCATCAGCCATAAAATCTCAGGAGTGACCCGGCAGGTTGACCCGGCAAAAGTCTTGACTGCCGAACAGGCGGCTGCTTTCCTGTTGGACAAAGCTAAGGTAAAAGTTATGGTGACAAAACAACAGAACGAAAAACAAGCCGTCGATTACAAAGTCGTTGAAAAAGAGGATTCGACGTTATTGATTGGCGAAACGAAAGTGGAACAAAAAGGGCAACAAGGCGAAAAAATGGTCAGTTATACAATACGTGAAGAAAACGGCAAACAGCTGGAGCGCGTGGCAGGGGAAGAAGAAGTCCTCAAGGAGCCGGTAGAGGAAATTGTGCTGAAAGGCACCAAAGAACTTCCAACTGTCGGAACGGGAGAGTTTGCATGGCCTGCTGAAGGCGGTTATATTTCAAGTGGGCGCGGGCAGCGCTGGGGAAGAATGCATAACGGCATCGACATCGCCCAACCGGATGAATTGACGATTAAATCTGCCGACCATGGCATTGTCAAAGCAGCAGGAGCTGCAGGCACTTTTGGAAACCGTGTAGTAGTCGATCATCAAAACGGCTATGAAACCATTTACGCTCATCTGTCTTCCATTGATGTAAGGGTGGGAGATAAGGTCCCGAAAGGCACCAAGCTTGGGAATATGGGCAGTACAGGGCGTTCAACGGGGCTTCATCTGCATCTGGAAATATCATTGAATGGAGTTACGCAGAATCCGTTAAACTACATCTCTTCATAAAGTTCCAGGCCGCGCCATGAAAATGGCCGGTTTTTTCTTTGGTGCTTACGCCATGCCTGCCTGATCCGATCAGGGGCTTAGCCGCTGATAGGTGCGAAATGCCCTAAACAATGATAAAGTATAGGGTAGTAAAGAATGTGCAACGGCTGTCAAAATAGGGTGTAAGCGGGAAGAAAAAGGGGAGAAAAATGATGAGTAAAACCATTTTGGTTGTAGACGATGAGAAACCGATTGCAGATATTCTGCAGTTTAACTTAAAAAAAGAAGGCTTCAATGTGGTATGTGCTTACGATGGAGATGAAGCGATTAAGATTGCCGGTGAAATTCAGCCGGATCTGATGTTGTTGGATATCATGCTGCCGAACCGTGATGGCATGGAAGTGTGCCGAGAAATCCGTAAGAAATTCGATTTCCCGATTATCATGCTGACGGCGAAAGACTCGGAAATCGATAAAGTTCTCGGCTTGGAATTGGGGGCAGACGATTATGTCACAAAGCCTTTTTCAACCCGTGAATTGATTGCGCGTGTAAAAGCAAACTTGCGCCGCCAAAACATTGCGCCTGCTGAAGAAGAAGGGCAGAATTCAAACGATATTCAGGTCGGTTCATTGACGATTCAGCCGGATGCCTATTTGGTCCTGAAGCGTGATGAAACCATTGAATTGACCCACCGTGAATTCGAGCTGCTCCATTACCTCGGAAAACATATCGGCCAGGTCATGACGCGGGAGCATTTACTGCAGACTGTATGGGGCTATGATTATTTCGGGGACGTTCGGACAGTGGATGTCACAATCCGTCGCTTGCGTGAAAAAATCGAAGACAACCCAAGCCATCCGGCGTGGATCGTGACACGCCGCGGCGTGGGCTATTATTTGCGAAACCCTGAACAGGAGTAGGTCGAGTTAATGTCTAAAGTGAATTTTTTAAAATCGATACATGTGAAGTTTGTATTAATCTATATTCTGTTGATTTTGCTGGCGATGCAGATCATCGGACTTTATTTTGCCCAGCAGCTTGAAGAAACCCTGAAAGGGAACTTTGAAAGCTCCATTAGAGACCGTATGGAAATTATTGAATTCAGTGTCCGGGAAGAAATGATCAAAGAGCGCACAGAGGAAGACCTGACTCTCGAGCAGACATTGCGGACCGTATTATATGGTTTCCAGTCGGACGACATCATTGAAATACGCGTCGTCAATACACGCTACAGCATTCTGGCGTCGTCAGTTATCGAAAACCAGTCATCCGTTGGCCAACGTTCCACGAATGATCTCGTCCGGCGTTCCATCATCGGAGAAACAGAGCTGGAGCAAACGTATGTGGATGAAGAAAGTGAAGAACGCATATGGGTGCGGACGCAGCCGATCATTGCAGCTGGCGGGGAAGTATTGGGAACGTTATACGTCGTGGCGGAAATTGAGAATGTCTATGACCAAATGGACGACATCAACTCTATTTTGGCTGTCGGCACCGCGATTTCTCTTGTGATCACGGCGATTTTGGGGATTCTGGTTGCCCAAACTATTTCACGTCCGATTGCTGATATGCGGAGACAAGCGCAGGCAATGGCTAAAGGGAATTTCTCACGCAAAGTGCGCGTTTACAGCGATGATGAAATCGGGCAGCTTGCCCGTGCCTTCAACCACTTGACGAACCGGCTGCAGGAATCCCAGCAGTCGACTGAAAGTGAACGCCGCAAGCTGGCATCTGTCCTTTCCAATATGACCGATGGCGTTTTGTCGACGGACCGGAGAGGCCGCATTATCCTGATCAACGATCCGGCTCTGCAACTGCTGAATGTTTCACGTGAAACGGTGATTAACCGTCCGGTAACCAGCATATTGGGACTGGAAGAGGAATATACTTTTGAAGATTTGATTGATATGAAAGAGGCACTGACGCTCGATTTCAGTTCATATGAGCAAAGTACTTTACTGCGGACGACGTTTTCAGTCATCCAAAAAGAAACAGGTTTTGTCAATGGGCTGATTGCAGTCCTGCATGACAATACAGAGCAGGAAAAAATCGATATGGAACGCCGTGAATTCGTGGCCAATGTCTCGCATGAATTGCGGACCCCATTGACGACCATGCGCAGTTATTTAGAGGCATTGGCGGATGGGGCTTGGCAAGATCCGAACTTGGCACCAAACTTCCTGAATGTCACGCAAACAGAGACGGAACGGATGATCCGGCTCGTTAATGATCTGCTGAAATTATCGAAAATGGATTCCAGTGACACGGAATTGAGCAAAGAAATGGTTGAGTTCAATGTCTTCTTCAATCGCATCATTGACCGTTTCGAAATGTCGAAATCCCATAAAGTCCGCTTTGAACGGCAGTTGCCGAAAGAACAGTACTTTGTGGAAATCGATCCTGATAAATTGACGCAGGTGATTGATAATATCATTTCCAATGCCTTGAAATATTCGCCGGAAGGCGGAAAAGTCCGTTTTGGCATGACCGTGGAAGAAGGATTCCTGCTGATTCAGATCAGTGATGAAGGAATGGGCATTCCAAAAGAAAATGTCGATCGTATTTTCGACCGCTTTTATCGCGTAGACCGCGCGCGTTCCCGCGAAATGGGGGGAACAGGTTTAGGATTGGCCATTTCAAAAGAGATGATTAACGCTCATGGCGGCGTCATTTGGGCAGAAAGCAAGTATGGAAAAGGAACGACTATTTTCTTTACATTGCCTTTCGAAATGGACGACGATGGAGGTGAGTGGGATTGAAATACGTAGAGCAAATTAAGTCGATAGCATTGTTTTTGCTGATCCTGCTCAGTCTGGCATTGACCTTTACAATCTGGACGTTCACTCCTACCCACGAAACCATCGCGCCTTCAGCCATCGTTGAAGAGCCGATAGCAGAAATCAAGAACACGGAAGAAGTTGTCCGCCCGGTAAAAGTGCTGTTCCATAGCGAAGAGACTGTTACAGGAACTGATGAACAAAGCAGTATCGAGGCAATATTGGACGCGGTGCAGCTTTGGGAGATCCGGGATATAAGGCTCGTTCAGGAAGAAGCGACTCCTGATGCTGTTGAATCCTATATGCACAGTTCCGAGCGAGCGGTCATTTATTATCCAGGTCCGATTCCTTTTCCGGTATTCGATTCGATAACCAATATTGCAGATGTAGCGATTCCCGAATCTTCCTTTAACCGCATTGTCATCGAATGGGAAGCGCCTGCTAATGATCAGCCAGCACTGTATTTTATCAATACGGTATCCGGCAGAATTTATAAAGCGACTGTTCCGCCGGCAGCGTTCAAGCAATTTGAAGAGGAATTTGTTACTAAGGCGGCTGAATACGAAACATACATCACGGATGAAGCAATCGGCTCATTGCCGATTTATGTGCAGGAAGGCGAAGTCGAAAAATCGAGAGTGAATTATTTGCTGGATGAAATATCGACAGCAAGGTTTGCCGAATCACTGTTGGACAGTCCGGGGCTGGCATTATCGGCGGATTTCATGACACAAGAATACACGGATGATTCAGGTGCTTTGATGAGGGAAAACTCAAATAACAAAAGCATCAGCTATGTCCAGCCAAAAGCGGAAACTTCAGATCCGGCAATCCCTTCAGATCTGCTGTTCGATTCACTTGGATATGTCAATGAACATGGCGGCTGGACCGATCAGTATTTCTACGAAGGCATGAATTCATTGAAGCAGCAAATTAAGTACCAGCTATATATCGAAGATTTGCCGGTTTTCAGCACAAGCATAGCCACAGGTTTAGAGATTACCTGGGGAGTGGATGCAGGCGAGGAACAAGTGTACAGCTATCTTCGGCCAACCTATCAATTGGAATCTGAAGCAGAAAAAAGAATGATGGTACTGGCTTCCGGAAAAGATGCCCTGAATGCCGTTAAACAGCTGGATACCGATTTGTCTGCTATAACGGATATTAAACCGGGCTATAAATTGACGGAAAGCGAAGAAAATAAGTTGATCACGTTTGAACCGGCTTGGTATTTCGAAACGAATGGTGCCTGGGCAGAACTGACGAGTGAATTGACAGGAGGTCGTAAGCTTGGATTGGAATAAAACCAAGACCATCTTTATTATTGTCTTTTCCATTTTAAACGTCTTTTTGTATTCCTTGTATTTGGATCGCTATACAGAAGCCGAGAATTTAGAAGAACTTCCCGAATCATCGGTGGATGAAAAATTAAAAGACGACAAAATCACATATTCAAACCTTCCGGAAAATGTTCAGGATATGCCTTATATTCGAGGCGACATTAAAACCTTCACGGCTAAAGAAGCACCAAAAGATAATGTACGTGTCAATATTCAGGACGGCAAGCAGCTCCAAGTAGCTTTTGAAAAGCCAGCTGCTCTGGCAGGAGAACCGGAAAGCGCTGAAGCGTTGATTGCTTTCCTTAAAAAAGAAGTCTATAAAGGGACTTCCTATGGCTTATGGGAAATTGATAAAGAACAAAACAAAGCGGTCTTTTTCCAAATTTTTAACGATGACATGCTTTATTTCAGTGAATATGGAAAAGTCACGGTTTACTGGAATGAAGATGGCGATGTTGTCCGCTACGAACAAACGATGTTTACGGATATCATTGAAAATCAGGAATCCAAAAAATTATTGTCAGCCATCACGGCGATCCATACGCTGTACCAAAAAAATGCGCTGGAACCCAACTTGACCATCACAAAGACCGAATTGGGTTATTCCATGCATGTTCAGGTTTCAGAAAGCCGGCAAATGTTTGTGCCGACTTGGCATATTGAAGCGGAACTTTCAGATGGCAGCCGCCAGGATTATTTTGTTAATGCGGTAAAAGATGGAGTCATCGAATTGAATCAACCACAAGAGGCAGTAGAGTAAGGAGATTTTGCTATGCAATTCAGTGTATTAGCCAGCGGCTCAAGCGGCAATGCCACTTATATAGAAAACGAAGGACATTCCTTTTTGGTCGATGCCGGATTGAGCGGCCGCAAGATGGAAGAATTGTTTGCGGCAATCGGCAAGAAAATGAGTGATTTGGACGGCATCCTGGTTACTCATGAACACAGCGACCATATTAAAGGGCTCGGCATCGTGGCACGCAAGCACAAGGTGCCGATTTATGCCAATGCCAAAACCTGGACGGCGATGGATGGATTGGTCGGAGCGATTCCAGTCGAACAGCGATTTCATTTCGATATGGATACCGTAAAGACTTTTGGTTCACTGGACATCGAATCATTTGCAGTGTCGCATGACGCGGCGGATCCGATGTTTTATGTTTTCCATGCAGGCGGACGGAAGCTGTCATTGATCACCGACACAGGTTATGTCAGCGACCGGATGAAAGGCGTTATCCAGGCATCGGATGCCTATGTGTTTGAAAGCAACCACGATGTCGGCATGCTGCAGATGGGCCGTTATCCATGGTCTGTCAAACGCCGCATACTCAGTGATGTCGGACACGTTTCCAATGAAGATGCCGCAGTGGCAATGAGCGAAGTGCTCGCTGAAAAACCGACACGCATCTATTTGTCGCATTTGAGCAAAGACAACAACATGAAGGATTTGGCGCGCATGAGCGTCGAACAGACCCTGCAGTCAAAAGGCATCATCGTCGGAGAATACGTCAATCTTCTCGACACCGATGCCAACATCCCAACTAAATTAGTCATTGTGTAAGTTTATTGCTGTTGAAACGCCATTTTGTTGGCTATTCAACAGCTTTTTTATTTTCAGAACTTAAACTGGCTGCTCTCCGTTCCGGTGCTCACTTTCGGGCTTACAGGAGGTGGTGCGACAGGACGTCGCGGTACCATCTGCCAAGAGTTCGCGCAACTGCATTCCAAACATCTAAGTATAGAAAACAGGATTTTTAAGAGTTAAACCAAGATGTAAGAATTAACTCTTTACCATTAAGCGAGCTCAGCGATGTAAAAACAGGCGCTTCAACTTGCTTTGTCAGCTTCAACTTTCTAAACTGTAAAAGTAAGTATAAATTACAGCTTTCAGGAGTCTTAATGAGCGGCTAAGCAGGGTAAACAGGTACTAGATAAAGAAAGGATGAAGGCAATGGGCTATTACAATCAAACACCGAATGGCAGGCAAAAGCCGAGCCGTTTGGGCGCATTTGCTGCCGGGCTTGCAGGAGTGGCGGCGGGTGCATTATTGGTATGGTTATTGTTTTATTCGATGCCGGGGTTGATACCGGATAGTGGCAATGAAACACAGATTGTCCAACAGGAAACCGAAGGACGTTCTGAAGCAGTTTCAGTGGACATCACGACAGATGTCACAGAGGCAGTAGAGATTGCGGCGGATACGGTTGTAGGCGTGACGAATCTGCAGGCAGCCGGAGATTTTTGGTCGCAATCACCTGGACAGGAGCAGGCAGTGGGCACGGGGTCAGGCGTCATCTATAAAAATGAAGGCGGAATCGCACATGTAGTGACCAATCATCACGTCATTGACGGTGCGAATGGCATCGAAGTGACATTATCAGATGGTTCCAAAGTGGAAGCTACGTTGGTCGGCAGCGACATCTGGACGGATTTGGCTGTTCTTGAAATGGATGGAGCCAAAGTACAGGCGGTTGCCCAATTCGGTAATTCAGATGTTTTAAAACAAGGAGAGACCGTCATTGCGATCGGTAATCCCCTAGGGCTGGATTTTTCAGGTTCAGTGACAACAGGTGTGGTTTCGGGAACGGATCGTGCAGTTCCAGTCGATTTGAACGGTGACGGACAAGAGGATTGGCAGGCTGAAGTTCTTCAGACAGATGCCGCCATCAATCCAGGAAACAGCGGCGGTGCTTTAATCAATCTAGCGGGTCAGCTGATCGGCATCAATTCGATGAAAATTGCAACGTCTGCGGTGGAAGGCATCGGTTTTTCGATTCCCATCAATTCTGCAATGCCAGTCATCAATTCGATTGAAGAAAATGGAGAAATGATCCGTCCGGCGATGGGCATTACGCTGATGGATTTGATTCAAGTGCCTCAAGCGCAGCGTCAAGATACGTTAAACCTTCCTGAAGATGTCACACAAGGTGTCGTGGTCAATTCAGTAGTGGAAGGATCAGCAGCGGAGAAAGCCGGAATGGAGCAGTTTGACGTCATTGTAGAGATGGACGGTGTAGCTATCACAGACATCATCGAATTGCGCCAACATCTATATAATGAGAAAAAAATCGGAGATACCATGATAGTAAGCGCCTATCGCGACGGCGAACTGATGGAATTTGAATTGGAGCTTGTCGATAACTCAGCTTTATAGGATAGAGAACCTGTGTAGATACTTCTATACAGGTTTTTTTGTTGGATAAATCGTTTGAGCAATTCTAAAGCAGTATTATTGAAATTAGCTTGAGTGGAATAGTCGGCGTTTTCCATTTGTCTTTCAAGCTTTGCAAAAAATTAAACCGATACTTTGCTATATAAGTTGAAGTGATAATGCAATATAGTCGATATTCCGCAAAAAAGCTGCGAAGACATTAGCCGAAGCTTGCGAGGAGAATGTCTTTGCGACCTAGTGCGCAGCACGAAGGAGCACGGTTTTAAAAGCTACGCTATGAATAGAGGGATTGTCTTCGCTGTTTTGCTTCATATCTTTAGAGATTTCTCTCAGCGCCGGACTGAGCGGGAGCTTTGTTCATAGTGCCAAAGATTTTATAGGCTAGTTCTCTAGTTCAACTTATATAATAAACTTTCGTGTAATACTATTTAAATTCGCTTATTTTTAGATGAATGACAAGATACAATTTCCGAGAAATAAGAAAAAGACATGTGGATAACTTTTTCGGTGTTAATTTTTTATTAACAATCCACAGAGGGAGAAAAGCTTCGCTATCCGTAGCTCTTTTCTTCTGTTAGAATGGGTTGTGGATAAAAGAGAATGAAATGTGCATAACTGTGTGGAATATTCGGAAATCGAAAGAGGTGGAAAAAATGGAGATTAACTGCTGTAAAAACCATGTAGAGCATGCATTAGACATGTTCGTGGCGCAGGCTGAAACATACCCGATTCTTACTGAACTATCTGAAAAAGAAAAGTTATCCACAAAATGCGACTACTGTGAAGAGACTGCAACGTATCTTGTGGCAAACGCATAATTCGGCACAAGATGTAGAAAATCCTGTGGATATGTGTATAACATCTGTGCGTAACTTGTTTGTAAATTTAATGTGAAGGGGGATAACTTGTGAATATCTCAATTATCAGTGTCGGAAAGCTGAAAGAAAAGTATTTGAAGTCGGGCATCGAAGAGTACACAAAACGGCTGGGAAGCTATACAAAGATAAATGAAATAGAAGTAGCAGACGAAAAAGCGCCTGAGCAATTGAGCGACGCGGACATGGAAATCGTTAAAAAGAAGGAAGCAGAGCGGATTTTGGCGAAGATTGCACCGGATGCATATGTTATTGCATTGGCAATCGACGGCAAAATGAAGACTTCCGAGCAGCTGGCAAAAGATATCGAATCACTCATGACCTACGGGCGCAGCAAAATCGTCTTTGTCATCGGAGGATCGTTGGGGCTGCATGATGAAGTATTAAAACGTGCGGATGAAAAACTGTCGTTTTCGAAAATGACCTTTCCACATCAGTTGATGAAATTGATTTTAGTGGAGCAGGTTTATCGGGCTTTCCGGATTATGAAGGGTGAACCTTATCATAAGTAAATGAGGTTTATCCTATTAAATAAAGTCTAACTTATACATGATTTGTCCAAATGCTAAAGACAATTCAGTTATTGAAACTATCTTTGGTAAAGCCACTGCGCTTATTAGGATAACCGACTCAATGAAGCAATTGGACCGATTTACTTTTTCTAAATAAAATTTATAATGATAAAGGATGGATTTTTATTGGGATTTTCTCTTAAAGCGTTTTTATATACTGGGTTAAGAGAAAGCTTGAAGCATAGAAGGCGGGACTGAAATTAATGAAAAAAATTGGATTTGATTCGGAGAAATATTTGCAAGAACAATCAGCCTACATCCTAGAACGGGTGCAGCAGTACGATAAACTTTACTTGGAATTTGGCGGAAAATTGATAGGCGACAAACATGCCAAGCGTGTTTTGCCTGGATTTGATGAAGATGCCAAAATCAAACTATTGCATACATTGAAAGAAAAGGCGGAAATCATCATCTGTGTCTACGCTGGAGACATCGAACGAAACAAAGTCCGTGAAGATTACGGCATCACTTATGACCAGGATGTCTTGCGCTTAATTGATGAATATCGGGCATATGGCATTTCTGTCAACAGTGTCTTGATCACTCGTTATCAAGGGCAACCAACAGTCAAAGTATTTATGACAAAGCTTGAGAGAAGCGGAATTAGCGTCTGCATTCACCGCGAAATCGATGGTTATCCGACAAACGTGGATGCGGTCCTTGGGGAAGAAGGATTTGCGACAAATCCTTACATTAAAACGACAAAGCCGATCGTGGTAGTAACGGCTCCTGGCCCGGGCAGCGGAAAGCTGGCCACCTGCCTTAACCAAATGTACCATGAGAATAAACTGGGGAATGAAGTCGGCTATGCCAAGTTTGAGACTTTTCCGGTTTGGAACTTGCCGTTAAAGCACCCGGTAAACATCGCTTATGAAGCGGCTACCGTCGATTTGAAAGACGTAAATATGATTGACAATTATCATTATGAAGCATACGGCAAAGTTGCGATCAATTACAATCGTGATATTGAGACGTTTCCTGTCATCAAACGGATTATTGAAAGGATTACCGGCAAAGAGTCTGTTTACAGCTCACCGACTGATATGGGTGTTAATCGTCTGAAATCGGGCATTACCGACGATATGGTTGTCCAGGAAGCTGCCAGGCAGGAAATCATTCGCCGCAGTTTCATCGTAGAGAACGACTATAAAAAAGGGCTTGCTGATGAAGACAGTGTACGCCACATGCAAGTGATTCTGGAAGAGACCGGTTTAAAGAAAGAGGACCGGGTACCTGTATTGCCGGCCCGTAATTATGCGAAAGCAATCCAAGCGCAAATTGACAGCACGAATTTACAAGCCGTAATTGCGATAGAACTGCCGAACGGCGAGATAATCACCGGTCGAACGACCACTTTAATGGATGCTTCGGCAGCCGCGATTCTGAATGGGTTGAAGAAATTGACCAATATTTCCGATGAAATTAATTTGTTGTCGCCGATGATTTTACAAACGATTCAACGGTTGAAAACCGATGACTTGAATAGCCGCGTCCCGACATTAAGCGCCAATGAAGTGCTCATTGCACTGGCAATCAGTGCGGTCACCAATCCTACTTCTGAGCTGGCTTATAAGCAATTGCCAAATTTAAAAGACAGCCAAGCTCATTCCACGGTTATATTGAATAGAGAAAACGAACAAACCTTTAAGAAGCTTGGAATCGACATCACCAATGATCCGGTGTATCCAACTGAGAACCTGTATTACAATTAGATTTTAGTAAACACCTGCCTTTTTCTTCTTACCTAGAAGTCTGAGACAGGTGTTTTTCATTTATAGAGTTTATTAAAAAAGTTCATTCTTTTTTTTATGAGAAGACTGCATCTTTTTGCTTTTATAAAGGCTGACTGGTCTCGTTTACTTACCGATAACTTTTAAATATTACTGATAATAAGATTTCCTGTCGCTGCATCTATTCCAACTATCTGTTGTCTTGTTTCAAGTTGCCCCAATTTATATTCTAATACTTCACAGTGTTCATTTTCATTGTACTTTCTAGACCATTGTAAAAAGGCTTCGACTTTTTGTAAGACGGTCTTAACGTCCTCGAATGGTTGAATAGTTGAAGTTTCATAGGATTGAAGTTCGTCTACGTCAATCTTCGGAGACCATAATATATCGATAAATCCAGTTGTTTTGTTTACACCGACGTAAAAACGCTCACCTTCTATTTGTAAATCTTGAGCTAGGTATAGTGGGAAAGTGAAAAATGCACAATTTACTCCATTGAAAGATGGTTTCTCGATTTGTACTTGCAGATAAGGAATGTACTCTTCAAAATACGTTGCAATAAATGTACAGGCAATATCCCGGCAAGCTTCAAATGAAAGGTCAAGCTCTCCTGTACGCTCTTTAAACCACATGAATTCTTTTAGCTTCCCGGAATACTTATCAATTTTTGCTTTTACTGTATCTTCCATACGTTCGAGAAGGAAGCTTTCCATTGTTTTATCTTTCGGCGCTTGCCAATCTTTTTCCCGCCATACGAAGACGAGTGTATTTTCATCTAGTTCCACTTCCCGCAGCTTGACCATCTCCGCCGACACGCCGATTACTTCTTCAATCGTCGCCCGTTTTTCAACTGCCTCTGTGTTTGGAAAGGGGATGAACGTCTCAGGTGCTTCCGGTTCATGCTCAAATGCAGACTGTCCGTCTATGGCATTAAAGGAATGATAGACAATCGGACTTTCATAAACTGGATACAGGCCCGGCTTTGGAACAGAATAAATGTCGCTTGATAAATATTTCATCGATAATTTCCATGGAGCTTTATATAGTTGTCGTAAAATAGCCCCTTCACCAGCAAGCTGCGATGGAAATGCCGGTGGTGCTTTCGTATACTCATTATACTTAAAGCCAATAATTTCACCGGATTTGGAAACGGTTATTTTTGTGGTATAGCTCGCAAGAGGATAGCCTCCTACATATTGATCAAAATAAAATATTGTTTCGTCCTCTTTTTGAATAACATTTGATAACGTTAAATAATTGAGTGCTTCAGCGTATTGCGAAATTAGGAATTGTTCTGCACTAGCTTGCTGCTGTTCTATTGGCAAAAGTGTTCCATTTGTCGAGGGAAGTCTGGTTAACTCGATTAATTTTCCGTTTCGATCAAGAGTCACTTCAATTTCATCGACTAATTCATCTGTCGCCCATATAAATTTTGCCTGCTCATTCGAATAGTCTTCGACAAACAGTTGATAGTCATGAGGAATTGATACAAAATTCAATGCGGATTTGGCCAGTTGTTCTTTTAACATATGGATCACTTCTTTCTCCGTGACTGGTGTGTTCAAATGCTGTTCAAGCTGCTTTTTTAATTGGTTACGACCGCGATGCAAATGTATTTTAATCGTATTGAGCGGCTTATCTAATAGAGAAGAGATTTCTTGTACCGGAAAATCATAAAAATAAAATAGGACAAGTACGGTTTGATAATCTTTTCGAAGCAAAGAGAGTGCCTCATGGACAAATTCATAGGCAGCAGTCTGCCCATGCTCTGTCAGCGATTGTTGTATAAGTTCAGTTTCCACCACAAGTGTCCGCTTCTTTTGCCGAAGGAAAGCAAAGCATTGCCGCATTAAAATTTTGAAGAGCCATGTAGAAAAATATTTTGCTTCCTTTAATTGATGAATTGATTTATAAGCTTGCAGCAATGTCTCTTGTACAATGTCTGATGCGTCTTCTCTGTTGCCGACATAGGAGTAAGCTTTTGAGAGAAGCTTAGGCTTCTCGGTTTCTATTAACTGTTCAAATGCTTCTGGCTGGCCGTCAATAGCTGCTCTTGCTAATTGTTCCATTCAAATACCTCCTATATAGTTAGGGCAATAAAAACGAAAAAAGGTTTCACTGAGGAATTATTTTTTAAAATATCCAGATTGAGGTGAAAAGCGAGCTGTGTGCAATCAATGGGGCATTGAGCTCTCGCTTTTTGGAAACCGGGGTTTAAATGAGGGCAATCAATTTGTCTGATTTCTTCTATTCGGTGCGTGGTTACTGCGATTTCTTTATTATATAATATAACCAATCAGTAAAAAGAGTCTGTACGGAATCTGCCATGATGATGCCTTCTTTCGACACGGAGCACCAAATCATTCATTTGGAGGGAATTTCTATGAAAACAAAATTCAGCCCGGCTAATGCCGTTGTTAAACTTTGTATGAAGGGAATGGCCTTGGAGGAGAGCGGAAACGCAGAAGAGGCAGCCGGAATTTTTCAGCAAGCCTGGAATGAAGCCGCTGATGACTATGAAAGATTTATTGCCGCTTATCATTTAGGTCGTTTACAAAAGAGCCTCGCAGAAAAATTGAAATGGATGGAAATGTCCCTTCAGTGTGCACTGAAAATAAACGATGAGAATGTCAAAAGTGCGTATCCGACGTTATATAAAAACATTGCCGACTGCCATAAAGAAATGGGCGATCTTGAAAATGCAAAAAGAAACGCTGAATTGGCCAAATCATTTGAAGGCCCGCCAACTGATAAGGGTCCATTTTATCATGGAACAAAAGCAGATTTGGCAGTCGGTGATTTATTGACTGCTGGCGGTAATTCAAATTACAGAGACGGGCTCAAGATGAACCACATCTATTTCGCAGCCAACGCCAATGGCGCGGGGCTGGCGGCCGCTTTGGCAGCAGGAGAAGGAAGAGAACGCGTTTACCAAGTGGAACCGACAGGCGAATTTGAAAACGATCCCAATGTGACAGACAAAAAATTCCCTGGAAATTTAACACGTTCCTACCGCTCGAAAGAACCTTTGCGAATTGTTGGAGAAGAAACGGAATGGAAGGCTCTGACCCCCGCTGAGCTGAAAAAAATGAGGGAGAGTTCAGCGAAGAAGACCGGTGACATTATCAACTGACTGAAGGGGAACCGTATCATAAATAAGAATAATTTTTAGTGGGATTTATGAGAGATATTAGAAGGCTGATCATTATCGATAGTGATGAGGAAAATCAAAAATCAATCTAGAAGTTTTGCTCTCTTCAATACTAAATTGAACCTCCTGATCTACTGAGGTAAAATTGATATTATAAATGTAGTTGATACGGAGAGTGAACGTGATAAAAAAGATAGTGGTCATTGTATTGGGAGCGATTTTAGCGTTATGTCTGCTCCTTGTAGTAGTATTTATAGCCTCTCCAAAGCCCACTGCCATACTGGTTCAGCAGTTATTTGAAGGCGGCGTTGCAGTAAAGCCCCATAATTATGACGAGATTGAGAAACTGGTTCATGTGGAGAACGACTTGTCCTATGATTCTGCGCATCAAGAAGGAAATCTGGACATTGTCGCGCCTAAGGAATTTTCAGGAAAGCTGCCAGCAAAGGTTTTATCGTCGTTAACATGAATTACGAATTAGCCCCGAGTGCCATCTATCCAACTCCTTTATACCAAGTGGAGGAAGCTTATCAATTTATCGAAAAAAATGCACAAGCATATGGCATTGATATGGATCGGTTGTACTTTGCGGGGGATTCTGCCGGTGCTCAAATCATCAGCCAGTTTGTTAATATTCAAGTAGAAGAAGAATATTCAAACCTGATTGGAATAGAAGGCAGCGTATCACCGGATCAGATTGCGGGTGTTCTTTTATTTTGTGGACCATACGACGTTTCAAAGTTTGGAGATCTCAGCGACAGTTTTTTAATCAATTTCTTATTTGACCGGGTCGGTTGGGCTTATATCGGTGAGAGAGATTGGGGGAGTTCAGATCAAGTGAAGCAAGCTTCGGTCATTGATCATGTTTCAGCCCATTTTCCACCTACGTTCATCACAGACGGAAATACAGGGTCATTTGAGGAACAAGGTTTAGAGCTGGCAGATAAATTGAATAAAAATGATGTTGAGATTGTCGACGTCTTTTATTCTCAGGAAGAAGCTGAATTGGGACATGAGTATCAATTCATCATGGATGCACCACAAGCTGAAAACACCTTTAATCAGCTGATAGAGTTTTTAGCTGATACCAGTAAAAAGTAAGGGGCTGATTTGGATGGGGGTTCCCTTGTCCTGCTCAGCCCTGCACGATAAAAGAAGCGCCAGGGTTGTACTCCTGGTGCTTCTTTATATAGAGATTTTAATGCTTATTGAATACATTAGCGCCGGCTTCTGCAACTTGCACATCATGCGGCACGCTGCTCCCGCTGACGCCTATGGCTCCCATTACTTTGCCATTCAAGATAAGAGGGATTCCACCGCCAAAAACGACAAGGCGCCCATTGTTGGTTGTATTTAATCCGTAAAGTTCAGCCGCAGGAACCGTTGCATCGGCTAAGTTCGATGTAGGCATTTTCAAGGCTACGGATGTCCAGGCTTTGTTTTGGGAAATATCGATACTCGCCAACCACGCATCATCCATCCGGTGAATGGCCATTAGGTTGCCGCCATCATCCACAACGGAAATAACCATGGCAACGCCAATTTTAGTTGCTTCTTCTTCAGCTCCAGCAATAATTTCTTTTACCAGTTCTAAAGTGATTTTTTCCAAAGGAATTAACCTCCTTGTTTTTCCATAAGCAGATAGGAAAGCAATTTACTTATTGAAATGTCCATGGGGATCAATGACAAACTTCTTGGAAGCTCCTTGGTCAAATTCAGCATATGCCTCTGGTGATTGATCTAATGTAATGATCGTTGCGTTTACCGCTTTGGCAATTTGTGCTTTTCCGCTTAAAATCGACATCATCAAGTCACGATGATACCTCATGACCGGAGTTTGGCCTGTTACAAAAGTATGTGCTTTTGCCCAACCAAGCCCTAAGCGTACCTTCAGTGTTCCGATTTTTGCATCTTCATCGACCGCGCCTGGATCGCCGGTTACATAGAGCCCCGGTATCCCAAGACGTCCGCCTGCGCGAGTAACTTCCATAATGGAATTTAATACGATGGCTGGAGCTTCACCGGCACCTTCTCCATGTCCACTAGCTTCAAAACCAACACAGTCAATGGCGCAATCAACCTCTGGGACACCCAGGATTTGAGCGATTTGTTCGCCGAGATCTGAATGTTCCCGAAGATTTACAGTCTCACAGCCGAAACTATGGGCCTGTGCAAGGCGCTCCTTGTTTAAATCACCTACGATAACGACAGAGGCACCCAGCAGTTGGGCTGAATGGGCAGCAGCTAAACCGACAGGGCCAGCCCCGGCGACATAAACCGTAGATCCTGGTTTTACACCTGCACTCACAGCGCCGTGATAGCCTGTCGGGAAGATATCGGAGAGCATCGTTAAATCAAGGATTTTTTCCATGGCTTGATCTTTATCCGGAAATTTCAGCAACTGGAAATCTGCATAAGGGACCATGACGTATTCCGATTGGCCGCCGACCCATCCACCCATGTCGACATAACCATAAGCAGACCCAGGACGATCCGGGTTTACGTTCTCGCAAATATGTGTGTCTTGCTCTTTACAGCTGCGGCAGCGGCCACAAGCGATATTAAACGGGACAGATACCAGGTCGCCTTTTTTAATGAATTCAACATCACGGCCGACTTCAATGACTTCACCTGTAATTTCATGGCCAAGGACAAGCCCTTCAGGAGCGGTCGTCCGGCCACGCACCATGTGTTGGTCACTACCGCAAATATTCGTAGTCACAACTTTTACTACCACTCCATGTTCGCATTTGCGCCCTACATTCAACGGATTTACCCCGGGACCGTCTCTGATGATTAATTCAGGGTAGCTAATATCTTCAACCGCTACAGTTCCAGCACCTCTGTATACAACCGCTCTGTTTCCTGCCATTTCTGTCATCTCCTATCTAATTTTTTACATATAGAGATTCACTCTTTACACCGGGGCAGCATCATAGAAGGGGAAAACTTTAAGAATTAATATTAAATATTCTCTATCTTCGATTTATTCTAAATTATAATTCTTTTTAATGGAAGAACGCACTTTTTTGTGAGAAGGTTACCTAAAGGATACTTTCAGGAAGAAATGGAAGAAAGGGGCAGTCTGATGGAAGATTTGCGGTCAGAAATAAAAAGGGAAATTGAGAGCGGTGAATTTAATTGCGAAAAAGAACTGACCTTATCGATTATCAGCGGTAAATGGAAAATCATCATTATTTACTATTTGGGAACAGAGGGTGTGTTGCGCTTTAGTGAAATTACACGATTGCTTCCCAAAATTTCACACAAGGTACTGACTACTCAAATTAGAGAATTAGAGGAAGATGGGATTGTCCATCGGAAAGTCTTTGCTGAGGTTCCGTCGAAAGTAGAATATTCGTTAACGGCTTTGGGAGAAAGCCTCATTCCAATCGTTTTAATGATGGACGAATGGGGCAAAAAAAATATCAAACACTTTCCTGTTGCGAAAAATGTGTGAGGATTCCTTCGTGGGGAATCCTTTTTCGTTTTTCCTAAGGCATCTTCGCTGTTTTGCTCCATATCTTTAGGGATTTCTCAGCGCCGGAGCATATATCGTAAGCAAATGAAATTTATTGCTATACTTTTAGGTGGAGAAGAAACAACCATACTAACTAATGATTGAGAAAGAAAGGTGAACTGTTATGAAAATACTTGTTTTCGGTGCTACTGGCGGTGTAGGAAAAGAAGTCGTGAAGCAGGCCGTGGAAAATGGCTTTGAGGTTACAGCATTTGTTCGGACACCGGCAAAGCTGGAAGTTGCACACGATCAGTTAACCGTGGTTAAAGGCGATGCCTTCAACCAAACGGAAGTTTCCGCAGCAATTGCCGGCCATGATGCGGTCGTATCATGCTTAGGTTCGAGCCAGGGCATGAAAAAATCAACAGAACTCCAAGAGATGGTGAAAAATATCGTAACAGGCATGCAGGAGCATGGCGTGAAACGGATTGTTTATACGGCCTCTGCAGGGATTTATAATGAATTGCCGGGCATAAGCGGGAAATTGATGATGGGCATGCTCAAGAATGCGCTGACAGATCACCGGGCTGCAACTGATTCTATTAAAGCACATGGACTAACCTATACAATTGTCCGGCCGATGGGGTTAACCAATGGACCGTTTTCGGGAAACTACAGAGAAGCGGCAGAGGGTGTACCTGAAAAATCAAAGTCCATCTCACGGGCAGACGTTGCCCACTTCATCTTAAAAGCATTAAAGGACAATAAATATGAAAATGCATCGATCGGAATTGCCAATTAAATCGTAGAACAACTCAAGCGGGCCAAGACGTTCAGCAAGTCCTGAAGGATAGCTGGAATGGAAAGCATACGGAGGAGGAGTCGGAAATGATCAGCGAAACCGATTTAAAACATTTGCGCCGATGTGTGGAATTGGCGGAAACCGCATTAGAAAAGGGCGATGAGCCGTTTGGTTCTGTCCTTGTTTCGGCTGCTGGAGAGGTGCTATTCGAAGACCATAACCACGTAGCTGGCGGCGATCATACACAACATCCCGAGTTTGCGATTGCGCGCTGGGCAGCTAATCATATGGCACCGGAAGAAAGAAGCGAAGCGACGGTCTATACGTCAGGGGAACATTGTCCGATGTGTGCAGCGGCTCATGGCTGGACGGGTTTGGGCAGAATCGTTTATGCGAGTTCTTCCGAGCAATTGGCGGGGTGGTTAAGCGAACTGGGCGCTGCTCCGTCGCGTGTGCGGAATCTGTCCATTCAAGAAGTAATCAAAGACACAGTGGTAGACGGGCCTGTTCCTGAACTGGCGGAGCACATGCACGAGCTCCACCGCCGGCTGCATAGAGCGAAACAGTAAGCCTACATTGGAAAATAAGCACATACCGATAAAAAAACAGGACTGTGGCAAGAGATTGAATCTCTTCCACAGTCCTGTTTTTTTTGAGCTTTTCTTATACTAAAACGGGTACTTCACTTCTGATGAGGTGGTCGAAAGCACTCAACGATGCTGTCGCACCCGATCCCATTGAAATGATGATTTGTTTGTATGGAATGTTTGTGCAGTCTCCCGCCGCAAACACACCCGGTACGTTCGTAGCCCCACGTTGGTCGATGATGATCTCACCGTACTTCGTGCGTTCCACTACGTCGCCTAACCAGTCTGTATTTGGAACCAGACCGATTTGGACAAATACGCCCGACAATTCAAAGTGCTTTTCAGCCCCTGTTTGAAGGTCTATATAAGAAATGCCGTTCACTTTATCGGTCCCAGTGATTTCCTGAGTTCGTGCATGCGTGATGACTGTCGCATTCGGCAGGCTGCGCAGGCGGTCCTGAAGGACTGAATCTGCTTTCAGCTCTGCATTGTATTCAAGAACAGTTACATGGTTTACAATGCCCGCAAGGTCGATCGCTGCTTCGACGCCGGAGTTGCCGCCGCCAATTACGGCTACGTCTTTGCCTGCGAACAATGGACCATCACAATGTGGGCAGTAAGCGACCCCTTTGTTCTTGAATTCAGCTTCGCCGGGCACCCCGACGTTGCGCCAACGTGCACCTGTTGAAAGAATGACGGTTTTGCCTTTTAGCACAGCACCGTTTTCAAGTTCAATTTCGATGAACTCTTTCTTTTCCAAACGCTTGGCACGCTGCAGGTTCATCACATCAATGTTGTACTCCTTCACGTGCTCTTCAAGGCTCGCGGCAAACTTCGGCCCTTCAGTATGCTTGACGCTAATGAAGTTTTCGATGCTGAGTGTATCCAGCACTTGTCCGCCAAAACGTTCGGCAACAATGCCCGTACGAATGCCTTTGCGTGCAGCATAGATGGCTGCACTTGCACCCGCTGGTCCGCCGCCGACAACAAGAACTTCATAAGGCTCTTTATCCGCAAATTCGGACGCGTCCGGGGCACTGCCTAATTTAGCTAGCAACTCTTCCAATGACATCCGCCCGCTGGAGAACGATTCTCCATTTAAGAAGACAGTTGGGACTGCCATGATGTCTTTGCTCTCAACTTCTTCTTTGAATGCGCCTCCGTCAATCATCGTATGTGAGATGTTGGGGTTAAGCACACTCATTAAGTTCAAGCTCTGGACAACTTCAGGACAGTTCTGGCAACTTAAACTGATGTAGGAGTCGAAATGGTAAGTGCCTTCAATTTTTTTGATTTGGTCAATCAGTTTCTGATCGACTTTTGGCGCACGGCCGCTTACTTGCAATAAAGCAAGGACCAATGAAGTAAATTCATGGCCAAGGGGAATGCCCGCAAACGTGATGCCGGTTTCTTCTCCGATACGGTTTACGCTAAAACTCGGTGTTCTTTCCAACTGCGTGTGTTCGACTTTAATCTTGGCAGACATCGAAGACAATTCATCCACCAAAGCCAACATATCACGGGAGACGTTGTCAGAGCCTGCGCTGGCTTTCAACAGCACATCGCCTTCCAATAATTGAAGATATTGTTCTAATTGAGCTTTTATTTCTGCATCTAGTATCATTATCAGAACTCCTTAAATTTTACCTACAAGATCAAGGCTTGGCTTAAGTGTTGCGCTGCCTTCTTCCCATTTTGCAGGACAAACTTCTCCTGGGTTGTTGCGTACATATTGTGCGGCTTTGATTTTGCCGACAAGCGTGCTTGCATCACGGCCAATGCCGTCCGCATTGATTTCTGCTGCTTGTACAACGCCTTCAGGATCAAGGATGAATGTACCGCGTTGTGCCAGACCTGCTTCTTCGTCCAGTACATCAAAGCTGCGGGAAATTCGTTGAGAAGGGTCACCAATCATGATGTATTCGATTGTGCTGATCGCATCTGAATGATCATGCCATGCTTTATGGGTGAAGTGAGTATCCGTTGAAACTGAATATACTTCAACACCTAAACTTTTTAGCGTAGCGTATTGTTTTTGAAGATCCTCAAGTTCCGTAGGGCAAACGAAAGTAAAGTCTGCTGGGTAGAAGCAAACCACACTCCATTTCCCTTTCATGTTTTCTTCAGTAATGTCGATAAATTCTCCGCTTCCGGCATTGTAAGCTGAAGTGGCAAATGGTTGGATTTCTTTTCCGATCAAAGACATATAAAATTCCTCCTAAGTATTATCTTTAGAATGATCATAGTTAATGACTTCATAGAAAATACAAACCGAAGTTATTTACTCGATTAATATGATTATTTAACTATAATTATTCTAATCCTGCTATTAATGGTATATGAAATAAATTCTTTGTCAAAGGTAACCCTTTATTTTGAGTTTTTCCTTTAAATACGGTAAAAAAGGAACTTAAAGTAAAAATCCAACACTTCCAGAAAACCAAATTCAACTTTAAAATCTGGTGAATTTAGAAAATATATATATTTCAGAATACTATTGATTCTATTTTTTAAATTTGCATTCGAGTATGGAGAAATAGTTTGTTTCGCTTATTGCAGGATGACAGTCAAACCTGAATTGACTGTCATCCTTTCTTCATCTTAAATATTGTTATAATGAAGAGGTGGTAAAAGCTGCACAAAAACCTTGGATGTCTTTTTATGCATCACACGGATTTTATTAGCCAGGGAGTTGGACTTGAAAATGAATAAAAAAGATATAGCAGATATTCGCAAGCGATTTAAACTGGATACCGATCTACTGAAGATCGCGGAAATTTATAATATCTACATCCAGCAGGAAAGCACGGAAATCTTCCACGAGGAAAGCCGTTCTTTTGCCATGTTGGACCGCGATCAGCAGGAATTGTTCCTTGAGAACTTTAAAAAAGTCTTGGGCGGCAAACTGGATGCGAAGATGTTTGAAGTGAAATTCCAGCCTCAGGAAGAAGGGCAAGCGGATCATACGCAAAAGCTTTTGTATGAAGGGCTGGAGGCAAGTGAGGTTGCTGAATGGAAAGCGAATATGCAGCGCATCGCCTTGAAGATGGTGGAAGAACGGCCATACGAAAAAGACATGGTGGTCACGTTCATCCGCGGGAATTATCATAAGACGACAAGACGCCAGCCCGATGAGACGGAAATCGATATGCGGGACGAGGTGTATACGACATCGTTTATCCTTTGCAGCATGAACCAGACGGAACTGCCGAAAAGCTCATTGGTCTTTGATTTTGTCGAGAAAGAGTATAAAGCGAATGTACTGGTCGATCCGGTCATCAAGCTGAGCTCGCCGATCGGCGGATTCCTGTTCCCAAGCTTCACGGACAATGCCGCTGATATCCATCACATCTTGTACGCAGCAGGCAAAGCGAATAAACCGGATTTCCAGTTTATCGAGAACGTCTTGAATGGCGACGAAATTGTTACAGCTGAGGAAGAGAAAGCGGTCTTTGAAGAAATTGTGAAAGCTGTCATTGGAGAAGAAGTGAATTCAAGAACACTTGCCGGTGTTTACGATGAAATCAATCAGATGCTCGTCGTAGCAGAAGAAAGTGAAGATGATGAAGAAAGCGCGCCGGTTCTGGATACAACAGAAATTACACGTGTACTGAAAGCGAGCGGCGTCAAAGAAGTCAGTCCCGAAAAAGTGGAACGGGCTTTTCAGCAAGTGGTTCAAGACAAAACCTACGAAATGAAAGCAAGCCATATCGTTCCAAGTTATGCGTCCAAGTCCATCAAAATCAACACAAAAGTCGCGAATATCGCAATCAGCCCTCAAGACTTACGATACGTCAAAGAAGTCAATTACAACGGCAAACGCTGTATCCTGATTGAAGTGGAAGAAGACACGATGATCGAAGGATTCAAGCTGCTTGCGGAAGAAGAGCTGGAGTAGGAGAGAAAATCTGTGTCCATCCAGTTAAAGAAAACAATCAATAAACCTCATTCAGCCCTGTCACAGAGAGCTGAATGAGGTTTTTTTGTTAACTAATGATCCGCCTTCATGTCCACCACATCTCGCCAACAGACTCTTTCACCAGTACAGGTTTTAAATTTTCCACAGCTTTCGTAAATCCTTCATCGATCGACATCAGCCCGTCTTCGTGTTCGATGCTGACGACATAATCGTAGCCGTAAAGGCGTAAAGTACTGATGATGTCGGCCCAGGTTTTTTGGTCGTGGCCGAATCCCACGGTACGGAAATACCAGGCGCGGTCTTTCATCTGAGAATAGTCGGTCATGTCCGTCAGGCCGTTTCGGTTTGTGTTTTGTTGGTCGATGGCGGTGTCTTTGGCATGGAAATGATGGATGGCGTTTTCGCGTCCGAGAATTTTAATGGCTTCCACCGGATCGATGCCTTGCCACCACATATGGCTCGGGTCCAGGTTGGCGCCGATAGCCGGACCGCATGCTTCCCGCAGCCGCAGCATGGTTGCCGGAGTATGAACGGAAAATCCGCCGTGCAGTTCAAGGCCGATTTTCACATTGAGTGATTCGGCGAGCTGGTTTTTTTCTTTCCAATAAGGAATCAGTTTTTCTTGCCATTGCCATTTCAGGATTTCCTGGAAATCGTTTGGCCAGGCGGCAACTGGCCAATTGGGATAAAGTGCGTTTTCGTGGTCGCCGGGACAGCCGGAAAACGTGTTGACGACTGGAACTTCGAGTTTCGAAGCCAGCTGCAAGGTCTTGATGAGCAATTCGTCTGCAGGACCGGCAATTTGCTGTTGCGGATGGAGCGGGTTGTTGTGGCAACTGAGCGCGCTGATCATCAGACCGGCATCTTCAATCTTTTGCTTGAAAGCTTTCTGTTTTGCTTCATCTTCAAGCAGTTCGTCCAATTTGCAATGGGCATCTCCCGGGAAGCCGCCAGTAGCCAGTTCAATTGCCTCGATGCCTTTTGTAGAGACGTAAGCCAACATATCTTCAAAGTTTCTATCGGAAAATAATACGGTAAAGACTCCTAACTTCAATAGAATCCCTCCTCTTAATATTTCTGAATATACTGTCATGTAAACCGTTACATTACTAACATATAGAATTAATACGCTTAAATCAATCTATTTCAAAGTAAAAAAATACTTATTGACAGATAATTCTGAATAAATTAAGATAAAAATGTAATCGATTACATTTCGGAATAAGAGCGTGGGGTCAGAAAGAAGGAACGTATATGGCAAACATCCAGCAAGTGGCTAAGCAGGCAGGCGTTTCAGTTGCAACAGTCTCTCGGGTGCTCAACGGTAAAGACAAAGTAAGCACAAAAACAAAACTAAAGGTAGAGGAGGCGATCCAATACTTAAATTATGAACCGAGCATGCTCGGCCGGAACCTGCGGAATTCCGAAAGCCGCATTGTGTTGATTCTGATTCCCTCGATTTCCAATCCGTTCTATTTTGAAGTCATCAAAGGAATTGAAAATATGGCACTCAGCCAAAATTACAGCATTTTGCTGTGCGAAACGGATTCGAAGCCGGAAAAAGAAGAGATTTATTTTGATTTGGTTCGGAAAAAGATGGCAGATGGCATCATTTCGATGGATCCGGCGGTAAATGTGGAGACATTGAAAGAACTGGCTGAAAACTATGCCATTATCCAATGCAGCGAATACGGGGGAGGCATCGGAATTCCTTATGTCACCATCGACAGCGAAGAAGCTTCTTACCATGCGGTAAAGCACCTGATCCAGATTGGACACAGAAAAATCGCCTTGATGAATTCCGACGAGAAATTCCTCTATGCACGCGAACGGCGGATGGGATACGAGCGGGCACTTCAGGAACGTGGCATTCCGTTGGACGGAGAGTATATCTTCTATACACAGGAATTGGGCTTCGAACAAGGCCAACAAACGATGAAAAAAATTCTTCAGTTGCAGGACCGGCCGACAGCTGTTTTTGCGGTATCGGATTTATTGGCAATCGGAGCATTAAAAGAGATTAATGCAGCAGGACTCCATGTTCCTGGGGATATGGCCGTAGTCGGTTTTGATAAGATTGATTTTTCCAATATGACGAACCCGGCACTGACAACGGTTGCCCAACCGATGTACAAGATGGGAACGGTAGCGGCAAGAATGCTGATTGAAAAGATACAAGGGAAAACAGTGGACAGCGTCGTTTTGGGCCACGAACTGGTCATAAGGGAATCAACAACCGGATAAGGAGGCTGAGACCAGCGCTCTGTTATTAAAAAGCTTGATAATGGAGCGCTGGCCTTAGCTGATATGTAAGCACACACATTGAGAAACGGGTTTTCAAAAATATAAAGGGGTGAATAAAGTGAAGAAATTATGGATCATTTTATTGTCTTTTATCACAATTTTCGGTTTGGCGGCATGCGGCAGTTCAGAAAGCGGCGGCTCCGGTTCTACGGATGAAGAAGCAAGCGGCGACGAGCAATTGACGATTGGGATCTCTCTTCCTTCGGCAACGCATGGCTGGATGGGCGCTTTAATTGACAGTGCTGAAAAGCAGGCGAAGGCGTTAAAAGAAAGTGAAGGCATTGATTATGTCATGACCAATGCGGAAGATCCAAATACGCAGGCAAACGATGTGGATGATCTGATTGCACAAGAAGTAGACGTTATTGTCATGCTGCCGATTGAATCCGCGGCTTTGAGTCCGGTCGGACAAAAAATCAAAGATGCGGGCATCCCGTTGGTCATTGTTGACCGGGAACTTGAAAATGATGCGGCAACGGTGGTGGTTAAAGGAGACAATGAAGGAATTGGTGTCAATGCAGGAAAATACTTCGTTGAACAATTGAATGGCGAAGGGAAAATCGTTGAAATCACTGGCCCTCCAAGTTCTGTGACGGAACAGCGGGGATCTGGGTTTAAAGAAGCAGTTGCGAGTGAATCAGGAATGGAAATTATTGCATCACAAAGCGGAGACTTCTCGACTGAAAAATCATTGGAAGTCATGCAGAATATTTTGCAGGCAAACCCTGAAATTGATGCCGTCTTCACGCAAGATGATGGGATGGCATTAGGCGTACTGCAGGCCATTAAAGAAGCCGGCCGTACGGATATCCAATTTGTTACAGGTGCCGGCGGAGCAAAAGGCGTTTTTGAAGATATCCAAAACGATGGGCTTATGAAAGCTACGTTCCTTTACTCGCCGACTATGGTGGAAGATGCAGTGAAAATTGCGGGAGACATTGCCAAAGGCGAAGAACCGGCTGAAGCGATGGTTGTAAAAGAAGCAACGCAGGTAACAAAAGAAAATGTCGATGAGTATTACGATCCTGAATCGAAATTCTAGACGAATTGCCGGGAAATGCAATGGAGCCATTGCATTTCCTGTTTTCCTATAAGGGGGTAAAGGCATGGCTTCACATCCTTTTGTGGCAATGAACACCATCGAAAAATCATTTAATGGCGTACCGGTCTTGAAGAAAGTAACACTGGAAGTGGAAAAAGGTGAAATTCATGCATTGCTTGGTGAAAACGGAGCGGGAAAATCGACGTTGATGAATATTTTAGGCGGTGTCCATCAACCAGACAACGGACAGATCTTCATCAATGGCGAGGAAGTTAAAATGGCGGATCCGCATGTTTCACAGGCACAGGGCATCAGCTTTATTCATCAGGAGCTGAACATGGTGGGTGATTTGAGGGTTTATGAAAACATGTTTCTAGGTTCAGAAATTCGCAATAAAATCGGATTTTTGAACGTGGAAGAAATGTGCCGCCAAACCCGCGAAATTTTAGCGGAACTTGGCGTTACCATCAACCCGAAAGAGTATGTCCGCAACCTTGCGACTTCCTATAAGCAATTGATCGAGATTTCAAAAGCGCTGCTGCACAAGTCGCAATTGATCATCATGGATGAACCGACGACGTCGCTTGCAGAGCACGAAGTAAGCCGACTTTTTGTTCTCATGAAGAACTTGAAAAAGTCCGGCGTTTCCATCATCTATATTTCCCATAAGTTGAAGGAAATCCAGGAAGTATGTGATCGCTATACGGTTTTGCGGGACGGCCAGTTGGTGAAGACCGATGTCATGGAAAATGAGAATCTGGAAGTGATCACCAAGCTGATGGTGGGCAAATCCATTTCCCAGGAACGGTATGTGCATGGGCATGAGTTTGGTGAAGTGGCGCTGGAAGTAGAAGGATTGACGAGCGCCGGCTTATTTAAAGATATTAATTTCTCCGTCCGCCAAGGACAGATAGTGGGCTTTACGGGTCTTGCGGGCGATGGCAGAACGGAACTTTTTGAAAGTTTGTTTGGTTACCGGAAGAAATACTCAGGCATCGTGAAAGTGAAAGGCAAACCCGTGAAGATTAATCATCCCCGAAAAGCGCTGCAAGCGGGAATGGGCTATGTGCCGAAAGACCGGAAAGAAAATGCGATCATCAAAGATTTAAGCGTCATCCATAATATGAGCTTGTCATCGATGGGGAATTTTGAGCGGTTGGGTTTTATACAGGGCAAAAAGGAACAGCAGAAGTTCCAGACCTACAAAGAAGCCTTGAATATCAAAGTGCACAATCCGCGAATCACCATCGATAAGTTAAGCGGCGGAAATCAGCAGAAAGTCATCATCGCCAAATGGCTGGAAGCGGAGACGGATATCCTGATTTTCGATAACCCGACACAAGGAATCGATGTGGGGGCCAAACAGGAGATTTACCAGCAGATTCTGATGCTTGCGGAGTTTGGCAAAGCCATCATTATCCTGTCATCCGAAGCCCCGGAAGTGATGCGGATTTGCCACGACATCAACGTCATGTACCACGGCGAAATCACTGCGCGCTTCACAGGCGAAGAGGCAAGCGAAGAGGAAATCATGCATTATGCCACAGGAGCAAAAAGGGAGGGAGAGAAAATTGGCTAATATAGACGCAAAACAATACAGCAGGGAATCTCCAAGCATGAAAAGCCGGATGTCCTGGCTTTGGTCGGAATACAGCGTCATTATCGCATTTGTCATCATTTATATCGGCGCTTCTGCGATGAACCCGCGATTTCTTGATATGAACAATCAACTTAATATCCTGATGCAAGTTTCGATTATCGGGATTATCGCACTTGGCATGACCGTCGTCATGCTGTCAGGTGGCATCGATTTGTCGGTCGGTTCCGTTCTGGCGCTCGCCGGTGTGGTGTCAGTGCTGGCATTGAATGCCTCCGGCAGTATTTGGATCGGCGTTTTGACAGCGCTTTTGGTCGGTTCGTTTGCCGGGTTCCTGAATGGCCTGATGGTCGCGAAAGGAAGAATCGCCTCATTTATCGCTACGCTCGGAATGATGGCAGGGGCACGTTCCATCGCGCTTTATATCGCGGAAGGCGGCAGTGTGTCGGGTGAAGTCAGTGGATTTACCGCTATCGCCAACAGTGATTTTTGGATTTTTGATTTTCCTGTCATCATTTTCTTCGTAATGGCTGTGCTGATTTATGTATTGATGCACAAAACCCGATTCGGCAGGTACGTCTATGCCCTGGGATCAAACGAAAAAGCGGCCATGCTGTCGGCGATCCGAGTAGACCGCATTAAAATTGGGGTCTATACGCTGATTGGAACCTTGGTCGGAATTGCGGCTGTCATTGAAACGTCACGGCTGAATTCGATATCTTCCTCAAGTTCAGGTGCGCAATACGAACTTGACGCCATTGCAGCCGTTATCATCGGGGGCACGCGCATGACCGGTGGACGCGGAAAAATAATCGGAACGATTTTTGGCATCTTGATATTGGGAATCTTGAACAACATGATGAATCTGATGAATGTTTCTCCTCACCTTCAGGGATTCGTTAAAGGATTGATCATCATTATTGCAGTGGTATTTCAAAAAAGAGAATAGGAGGAGATGGGATGGGCATCAAGGTAGGCATTATCGGATGCGGGTCCATAACGAAAATGCGCCATGCACCGGAATATACAGCAAATCCCTATGTCGATGAAATCGTTTTTTATGACCGGAACCTCGACCGGTCAGAAGCGATGGTGGAACTGTTTGGGGGAACGCTCGTAAAGAGCGTGGATGAGCTGTTTGCTGATCCTGACATCGTGGCAATCAGCGATTGTTCCTCAAATGAGCATCATCATCTATTTTCTACACGGGCGCTTCTGAGCGGCAAGCATGTCCTGTGTGAAAAACCGATTTCGTTGACGGTGGAATACGCGAAAGAAATTTTGGCGGCCCAAAAAAAATCCGGGAAAAAGCTGATGGTTGACCATAACCAGCGCTTTACACGCGCCCACCAGAAAGCGAGGGAAATCCTTGCCGGCGGGGAACTTGGAAAGGTGCTGACGTTCCGTACAGCATTCGGACATGCAGGGCCGGAAGCCTGGGGCATCAATAAGACCAAGTCCACCTGGTTTTTCAAAAAGGAGCGGTCCGGATTTGGCGTAGGCGGAGACCTTGGCATCCACAAAATCGACTTGCTGCATTATTTGCTCGATGATGAAATTGTTCAAGTGAGCGCATTTCAAGGAGCGTTGCATAAAGTGGATGAAAACGAGGAGCCGATAGAAGTATGCGACAATCTGGTATGCAGCCTGGCAACCCGAAAAGGGCGTCTCGGAAACGCAGCCTTTTCCTGGACCTATTATGGAGAAGAAGACAACAGCACCGTTGTCTACTGCGAGAAAGGCATCATGAAAATTTATCATAACGAACAGTACCAGCTTGAAATCATCATGCAATCCGGTGAAAAAGTAAATTACGAGCTGGAAGCCATCCAAACTAACGATAACCAGACACCCAGCGGCGTCATCGATGCTTTTATCGACGCCATCCGCCTCGACCAGGAACCGATTGTTACGGGTGAAGATGCACTCAAATCGCTGAAAGTGATGTTAGGCATCATGGAAGCGGCTGATACAAAACAAGTGGTCACCATCGAAAAAGAGTCTCTCCTTCATCGATAAGGAGAGACTCTTTTTGAATGCTTCTGGACGCAATAATCGTTTGGATGAAGAGTCATCTGTTCAGTGAATGTAGAGAATTAAAAATAATTGGTTTTAAAACCTAGTTGACAAGTAGGTTTTAACTGTAGTCTAATGTGAATAAGCTTTTTTCAGTACTAGTAAGACCAAACAACAAAATATAGCTTTAGAACAGGCAAAGGAGGATTCAAATGGCTGCTGAACGACATCCGGTCATCCCACAAGCTGAATCATTTTTTCTAAAAGGCACTAGCACGGGAATATTATTGTGCCACGGCTTTTTAGGCACGCCGCAAAGTGTGAGGGATTTGGGCGAGGCCATAGCTGCACGTGGCTATACAGTTTCTTGTCCTAGACTTCCAGGCCATGGCACGCACTTCAAAGACCTTGAGCATTTTGGCTGCGATGATTGGTTCGCGCGGATAGAAGAGGCCTATAATGAACTGCGACAGACATGTTCCAGCGTTATCGTCATCGGGCAATCGATGGGCGGGACCTTGAGTTTGGATTTGGCCAGCCGCCACTTCGACATTGAAGGAATTGTCCTGATCAATCCGGCGATCAATATCCCTGCGTTTGAAACATACCGCACTCAACCATCTTCCACTTATGTTACAGAAGGCCAGCCGGACATCAAGAAAGAGGATGCAGTGGAAATCACTTATGAGCAGGCGCCAGTGAAAGCGTATCACCAATTATTGCATTATATGAATGCGGTTGATGCTAAACTCTCGGACGTGCGTTGTCCGGTCGTTTGTTTCCAATCGCTTGAAGATCATGTTGTCCCGCCGAGCAACACAGACTATATTCTTACTAAAGTTCAATCAGAAAACACCTATAAATATGAACTGCAAAACTCGTATCATATTGCCTCTATGGACCATGAACTGGATTTTGTCGTCGACAAGGCCATTCAGTTTGTTGAAGAGACGCTTTCAGTGGAAGCCGGAGAAAAACTTCAGAAATGACATAATTTCTAATTAACTAGAAATGAAGAGATAAAATTGAAAAGACTGTTGAAAAGAAGTTGGTTCTTTTCAACAGTCTTAACTTTTTCTTGAGTTTTCATTAGCAAAAATCATCATTTTCGGCTGGGATGGTTGAGTGAGCTTAAGGATGCAGTTCTGCCATATGGATTGGAGGTCGTTAATCGGTTAATATTTTACCTGATTCCGGAAGTGTTTGTTTGATGTCTCCTTTTACAATTGCAGCCCGGTCCATTGCCAATAAGAAAAATAAAACAGCATCATTACGCCGATGTAAATCGGCATTAACAGCAAACTGATTTTCAGTAGAGTTTTTGCATCGTATGAGTTTTCTTCATCCTCATAAAAGAGCAGCAATGCTTTTGAACTGACAGGGAACGTTACGCAATAGTTCATGCCGATTAAACTTAAAAACACCACGGTAGACGGATTTGCCCCGATCGCTTCACTGAACAGCAAGAAACCTGGGATAAAGACGATGGCACGGGTGGTATGGGAGGTAATATATAAATGACTCGTCACGGATACGAGCAGAACGGCCAACACAATCTGCCAATCTGGAGCATCTGCAAATAGCTGGAGAAAGAACAGCATTTCTTTTTCCACCCATTTGACCACCCCTGTATCCACTAACACTTTTCCCAATGCTGCCGCTGCGGCCACAAAAATAATCAAATTCCATGAAACAGATTTCATTCCCTGTTTCCAGCTAATAATGCCATAGGTTGGTGCCATGACAAAAATTGCACCGACCATTGCCACGAAAGCAATGTCATAACCATGAATGCTTTCTGTCATCCAAAATGCAATCAAAGAAACCAACACGAGTAATGTCTTTTTTTCTATTGGATTCATTCGTTTTTTCACTTCGGAAAGTTCAGCAATTTGGCTGTTTTCCAGCAGTTCCCCTCCATTTTTTGGCCAAAGCGTCCATTTCACAACGAAAAAGGAAACAATCGTCATCACGACGGCAAAAGGAAGTCCCCAGATGAACCACTGGATAAAAGAAATGGACTGCTGGGCTGTACTTTCAAGCAGCCCAATGCCAATTAAATGTGAACCGGCTCCGATAAAAGTAGCGGAAGTGCTCATTAAGATGAGCAGCGGCGCTAACAGAACCAAGACACGTTGTTCTTCTTCCGTATATTTTTTGCTTAGTTGATTGATGATCGGCATAGCTAATGCTGCCCGACCGGAAGTGGAGGGGATAAAAAACACAGTCGCAACTATAACAGCATTTATTCCCGCCAGCACATTTCCTTTTTTCTTTGATTTGCTCAAAATAATGACTACTAACCTTTCTGCTAGTCCAGACTCTTTGACGGCATTTCCGATAATGAAAGAGCCGATCATCAACCAGATAACTTGTTCTGAAAGGGATGTGTACAGCAAATCCGGTTCGGCAGCCTTCATAATAATAACGAATCCAATAAGTGAAATGGCAACAAATCCAGCTGGCATTTTCGTAGTAACCCACAGAGTCATCGCTGACAGGAAAGCGAATAAAGCAACCTTTGGCGGATAGTCCAGAGTATCGATTGACAATATAGCTAAGAAAAAGAAGACGTGGAGGCCAGCAAGAACTGCCGGCTTCGAGTATAAAGAATTTCTTACAGTTAACAGCCGCTCTTTTTTAAGATGATTTTCGAATCCTTTCATCATTTTAGAGGGACACCTTCTTTAATATGCCCTGATCAGTCATCCTCCAGCCGATGGCTACTTTCCGCAATGCGGAGTAAGTGCTTTCCTCGATCCATTTCGGTGCATTTATCATAGCCGATTCCATTGAAACAGGTTTTTGAATAATACTGCTGTAGGCATCTATCCCTGCCTGGTAGTTTAATTCTGCTCCTTCTCCGATGGTTCCCGTAATTGCAATTACCGGAATATGGCTTGTTTTGGCGATTCGCGCCACTTCCGATGGAATTTTTCCGTTCGGCGTCTGGAAGTCCAAGCTGCCTTCTGCTGTAAATACGATATCTGCTGTTGAAATTTCTTTTTCTATATTGATAAAATCCATAATGATATCGAAGCGGGGATGCAGGATTGCATTGGTAAATGCCAGAAGTCCTGCCCCTAATCCTCCAGAAGCACCGCTCCCTGGCAATGAACGGACATCTAATCCTGTTTCGTTCTGTATAGCTCCCGCATATTGCTCCAATGCTGAGGATAAGACATCCACCTGTTTGGGAGTTGCTCCTTTTTGTGGTCCGAAAACGCGCGCTACACCTTTTCTTCCGCATAAAATATTCTTCCAATTACATGCGACATCGATGGATATATTCTTCAACCGGCTATCTACATTTGCTGCAAGAAGAGAGTCCACTTCCAGTAAATCTTCTCCTCCTTTGATCTGGACCGGTTGTTGTTTCTTATCAAAAAATTGGACGCCTAATGCCTGAGCCATCCCAGCGCCGCCGTCTGAAGTGCCGGAATCTCCACAGCCGATCAAAATATGGTCTATACCAAAATCGAGAGCAGCAACAATTAATTCGCCTACTCCATAAGTTGTCGTTTTTAAAGGATTCCGTTCGTCATGGGGAACAAGTTTCAACCCTGCCACTGCTGCCATCTCAATAACTGCTATTCGTTTGCCGTTCTCTTGGTAAAAGCCGAAGTAACTATCAATTTTCTTTCCGACAGGCCCGGTCACTTTTTTATTAACGATAATCCCGTCTTTTATATTGATAATGGTTTTGACAAATCCTTCACCGCCGTCAATCATTGGAATCACAACTGTATTAATCGATGGATCAAAACGTCTGACGCCCCGATCCATTGCTGCTGCAACATCTTCTGCATCCAAGCATTCTTTAAAACCAGAAGGTACGATTACAATTTTCATCTCTAAACTCCTCCTAAAACATTGATACTCTCTAAGCTACCCGTGAAATATGAGAGGAAGATGAGATGAACATGAGAATTCGAATAGAAATTAGTAAAATACTAGAAAATAATTTAATTAACCCATAAAAAGAAGACAATAAGAGAGTGACCAAAAAGACGAACTATAAAAGGCTTTTGCTTAAGCCTTTTATAGTTCGTACTTAACCAGACCATTTGCATTGGATTTTTGGTGGTTTTCAATAATCAAGCAGCCGCCCATGGTCATGCCATTGGCCATACATTTTGTTTTCTTTTGTTTGTTCAATAAATTTGTCCAACCTTTTATTGAAAAGTTCAGGGTCATGTTTATAACTTTGGATGGTATCGATTCGGATTCTTTTATAGGGTTCAGGGAAGTTCAGGAAGTTTTGATAAACTTGCTCCTCTTTTTTCAGACGTGCTTCAATCTCCTCATCGATGACAAAGGACTCCGGACGCATATCAGGCAAAACCCGCCGTCCTCTTTCCGTCATCAACCCCAATTTTTCTAATCTTCTTATCCGCTCTTTATTCAACTCGGTAAAATTGCTGTTTTTCTTCCGCGGCGAAAGACGTTGGGCTGTCTCTGTCTCGGAGAGTTTTTTTTTGTGCTGTCGATCCAACCAAAACATAAGGCTTCTTCAACTGCGTCCAAGTATTGAACGACTCCAGGCTGTTCTTTCACACTGACAACCACCCAGCAGAATTTCTCCGTTGCTGAATTTTCTGCAAGCCATTCCCTCAGTTCCTGCCGGGTCTTCACATCGATCAGATTTTCAATTTCCATTTTGGCCCCTCCTTTTTATCAGAGATAATTGCCTTTAGTATAACGGGTAAATAAGCTGGTATGAAATAGATGATCGGCTTAATAAAGGAGTAATCTGGACAAGAATCCTTATTGTTGGAATTTCGAGAGATAGTAAATTCAGCTATGACGAAACGGAATACTTTATAGCACACCTAAGGAAATCGGGGAGACCTGGTTTCCTTTATTTTTTGGGGTTGTATAGTAAAAGAAAGGGAGAAACTGCGAGTTGCTGAAACTCCGCTATACATCGTTCACCAAGGTAGCAAGTAGAGGTTGCGCCTTAGTGCGCCCAGAACTCGCTTTACTTTGCTCTGTCTCTTCATAATACTGAAATTATAAGGAAAGGCGATGAATGCCATGATTTTTAGTGAACGATTAAAAAGTGAAAGAGAAAAAAAGGGGTGGTCCCAGGCAGAACTTGCTGAAAAGATTCATGTCAGTCGACAGTCCGTTTCGAAATGGGAGACAGGGAAAAACTATCCGACTATCGAAGTGATCATTGACCTCAGTGATCTGTTCGATATCACGATAGATGAATTATTAAGGAGTGATAAGGAGTTGAAGGATAAAGTGATTCAAGACAGTAAACAATTGGCTCACCCGAAGTGGAAAACGTTTTTTGATACGGTATTTATGGTAGGGGTAGTTTTATTGGCAGTAAAAATTATACTGCTCGCTTCAAATTATTTCTTTGGGACAAACGTTGTCATACCGGAAGGAGCACCACGGTTTATTTCCAACTTCCTGCCGTTGTTCTTGATGGTGGTCGGTGGAATTGGCGGAGATTCTTTGAAAGATAAATACATTTAAGAAATTACCGCATGATGAAAAAGCAAAGAGGAGCCGGAAAATCGGCTCCTCTTTGTCTGCTTCCTGCCCTCTTCATGGGTTAACTCATAATGTGGGATGCCACCGGCAATATCAGCCCCATTCCTAAATCACGTGCTTCTTCAAAGGCTTTCCTACATAATAAAGAAAACGCGAAATAGAAGCAGAAAAGGTTTGTTATCTACACTTCTTTATATGATCCTCAGTCTGATAAAAAGGAGACGATTAGGATGAATGAACTCTACATCAAACAAAAGGTATTCAGTTTAAGCGGCAAATTTACCGTGAAGGATAAGCAACAGCAGGATGTCTATTATGTGGAAGGCAGCTTTATGCAGATTCCTAAAACCTTCTCTATTATGAATATGGCCAGAGCTGAAGTTGCGCTCATCACCAAAAAGACATTCAGTTTTCTGCCGAAATTCTTTGTTGAAGTAAACGGACAGGAGCGGTTGACGATCCAAAAAGAGTTTTCCTTGCTCAAAGCCCGCTATACGATTGATGGAACTGGAATTGAAATTCGTGGGAACTGGTGGGATATGGATTTTCAAATCCTGCAGAACGGGGAAGTGATCGGCCAGGTGAACAAAGAATGGTTCAGCTGGGGAGACAGTTATAAAGTCCAAATCTTGAATGATGAGATGGAGGAAGTGGTCATCGCCATTGTCGTAGCGATTGACTGCGTCAAGGCTGACCAGGCTGCAGCAGCTTCCGGAGGCGCATAGCCTTGTTGTAAAGATGATGAAGTCTTTTTGAAAGCTGCTGAAACAACGGCAGCTTTTTCTTTGTTTTTCAGAAACTCGAACCTAAATAAGCAATAAAAAAGGAACACTGGAGCCCCATATGGAATGAAGGAGAAGAAACTATCGGTAAACATATTATGGAACTGCTCAGAGAGAAGGATGACGATGAACGAATTGATACTGCTCGTTGAAGATGATCAGCAAATTCATGAGATGGTGTCGAACCATCTGCAAAAAGAGGGGTATAAGGTCAGATCTGCATTTGATGGTGATGAAGCGCTGCCCATTTTTTCACAGCAGGCAATACGGCATCACTTTATTGATTTCCAGCCACAACCTGGCGGAAATTGAGCATATTGCCGATACGATCGGGGTGATCCGAAAAGGAAAACTGATCAAGGAAGCTTCGATGGACGAAATCCGCAGCACGCATGCCAACCACATGGAATTGGTCGTAGCGGATTATCCAAAAGCGGCTTTTGTGCTGGAAAATGAATTGAAAGCGTTGAACTTTCGGGTGAAGGAAGACAGAGGTGCCATTCATATTTATGATGACCAGCTCACACAGAATGACGTTATCCAGGCGATGGTCCGAAGCCAAGTCAAAATCGGTGCGCTCAATGATAAAAAGCAGCCTCTAGAAGATTATTTCCTGCAGCTCATAGAGGGAGGCGATTCGCATACTTAATCTGATTAAATTGGAAATGAAAAGAATGAATTTGCCGGGCGTCGCTTTGGCGTTCGTCTTGATCAATGCAGCGATTGTCGGCATGCTCTTGTTGTTGGGGACGGAGCCGGACGCTGTAGAAGAGTTTTTTTCAAGTGCTGAAGACATCATGATGCTGATTGAACTGCTCGTAGTCGCTGCTTTTGTCATTTATGCCTCGGTCCTGCTATCTACTATGATCATTGAAGAATTTAAAAATAAAACAATTACCGTCCTATTTATGTACCCGGTCAGCCGAAAGAAAGTGCTGCTGGCTAAGCTGATCATCATCAGTTTGCTGACTTTTTTTTTCGTCATCGCTTCGGTGATCATTGTGTTTTACAGCTTTTCCATTTTTAATGGGATGTATTCGTTCACTCCGGTTGTATTACCGTCCGCTCTGCTGGGAGAATACGCCATCCACCTGATCGTTATAGCTATTGCTTGTGCCAGTTTGTCATTAATCCCCTTGTTTTTTGGCATGATGAAGTACTCTGTTCCGGTGACGATCGTCTCCTCGGTTTTAATCGTGGCGCTTTTGTCTTCATCTGTCGATCCGGCAGGCACCAATCTGCTCTCCTATACAGCTGTCCCTCTTTTGCTTGGAATTGTTGGATTCTTTGCAGCGACTTTGGTGGTAGGCAGAGCCGTAAGGCAAGATTTTTAAAAGAAAACATGAATGAGAATGCTTTGAGGTTTTACATTCCAGTGATCTCCATAAATTGGCCGATCCAAAAACACATCAATCATAAAGAAGCAATTCTTTGGCCGTCAAATGGCTAAAGAATTGCTTTTTTTTTATTTTCAACATTAACTAATCCTTTCTCTTTTCTTAAGAAAAACTTTAAAAATGCTGATTATACTTTAGTTATCCTTTGAAAGAAGGCATGCCAGCTACAAGGCGAATAACATAATCACTGCTAGGAGGAAGAAATATGAATGATTCCATCATCTTCACCATCAATTCGAGTTCCATTTTGTTGCCGTTATTTTTTATTTTTCTGATCTATTTGCTGGTTTCCACCTTTTTCAAAAGGAATTATTATGGAATGGGCCAATTTACGCTGGTGCTGTCTTTCGCCATTTATTTATTGAGTATGCTGCATTTGGTGATTTTTCCGATTGAAGTGAATCTGGGTGAATACCGCAACCTGACCCCATGGTATAAAGCGGCTAACTTTATTCCGATTCTAACGATTGATGTAAAGACTTTTGTGTTGAACGTCATCATGCTGGTGCCATTCGGCATGTACCTGCCATTTTTGAACCGGAAAATCCAATCTATTAAACAGGCGGCTCGCCTTGGGTTTTATGTCAGCTTATCATTCGAACTCACTCAATTAGTGATTAGGATCTTGCTCGGAAGCGGAAGAAGTACAGATATCAATGATTTGATTGCGAATACATTAGGCGCTGTGATAGGGTTTTTACTAATAAGAAAAGTTTCGAAAATTTCATTGGCTCAATCCGTTTTCCATAAATTCAGCTTGGAAAAAAGAGCTGGAATAAATCGCTAGGACGGATTTTGCAGAGGAGAGGAACGAAAGTGAGCCAAACTGTTTTAATTGTGGACGATGACCGTGATATTGCGAGGCTGGCAGAGATCTATCTGAAAAACGAAGGATATTCTGTCCTTCAGGCGCAGGATGGGATAGAGGCGTTGGCAGTCATCGATCGTGTCCCTGTCGACTTGATTGTTTTGGATATTATGATGCCCCGCATGGATGGCATGGAATTCTGCCGGCAAGTGCGGAGCGATAGCCAGGTGCCGATTCTCATGCTGAGCGCCAAAGTGCAGGACATGGACAAAATCACGGGCCTCATGACAGGCGCCGATGACTATATGACGAAACCGTTTAATCCGTTGGAATTGAATGCCCGGGTAAAAGGCTTGCTTCGGCGCGCAAACTACATTCCGTCCGGCAAAGAGCATGCAAGCCTCCAGATCGGTTCCTGGATCATCGACAAAAAAGGCCATCAGGCCAGTATCCATGGCAAAGAAATCAAATTGACTTCCAGTGAATTCGATATCCTTTATTTGCTGGCTAAAAATCAAGGCACTGTCTTCAGTTCGGAGGAAATCTTTAAGCAATTGTGGCAGGAGGACAGTATGGGTTCAAATAAAACAGTCATGGTGCACATTAAGAATCTTCGGGACAAGATGCAGGCAGCCAGTCCCGGGGATGCGCTGATTCAAACTGTTTGGGGAGTAGGCTATAAAATTGAAAAAAGTCATTAAATTTATTCCCGTTTGGAAATTGCTGTTGTATGTTGTCCTGGCACTCTTATTGACAGCGGGAACAGCCCAAATGCTTCTCTATGCCTTATTTTTTCTGGAAACTCAATCTTCCCGTATCGCACAGTTCATCGAATTAAGCGGCACGTTTGGTTTAGTGCCTTTCATCATCTTGTGTATTCTGCCCTTTACTTTGTTTTTATCTCTTTTTTATCTTTACGAACGGCAGAACTATACAGAAAGCATGATGAAGAAGTTGATGGGTGAAATGGAAAGCATCGCAGACGGACGCTTTGCTCAGGAAATGACAATGGAAGACGATGGACTGATAGGAGAATTAGCCGCAAAAGTAAATCAGCTCCTTCTGCAATTGGACCAAGCGAAAAACGAGCAAAAAAAGGCAGCTGAAGTAAAAAATGATTTAATCACCAATGTGGCCCATGATCTCCGCTCACCATTAACATCCATTGTCGGCTACTTGGACTTGATCAACGAAGATCGGTATAAAAGTGAAGTGGAGCTTAGGTATTACATTCAGATCATCCATCAGAAATCCCACGAGCTCAACCAGTTGCTCAATGATTTATTCGAGTACACCTTGGTGCAGAATAAAGAGGCACTGATCAATCGAGTACCGATTAATTTGGAAGAAATGCTGAACCAATTAGCCGTCCAGTTTCAATTCCAACTGAAAGAAGCGGGTATGGAACTTCGGCAGCACGGTGCATTCACAGAAAACCCCTTTGTTATGGGAGAAGGAATAAAATTGGCCAGGGTGTTTGAAAATTTGATTCAAAACGCCATCCGCTACGGCAAACAAGGAAAGTATATCGATCTGTCAGCAACCGAATCAGAAAATCTCATTCAAATTGAAATTGCGAATTACGGCCAACCCATTCCAAGCAGCGATTTGCCCTATTTGTTTGAACGATTCTATCGGGTTGAAAAATCACGTTCCCAGTCTACAGGCGGTTCAGGATTAGGCTTAGCTATCGTAAAAAGCATCTTGGATCTGCACGATGGCCAGATCCACGCAACAAGTGCATTCGATAAAACTGCTTTTGTCGTCACGCTTCCTAAAAAGAGTGAGTAAACCTTTGCATCGGTGCAAAAAACCACGAAAAAAGACTGTCCTATCGTCATGCTTCAGGCGAAAGGGCGGTCTTTTTCTGTAAAACAACAAGCTTGTCACGACAAGCCCGACAAAGTTGACTTTCCTTATTATTGAATACGCTTCCATTTAAGCGCTATGATAAAGGAACATCATAAGAAGTGAAAAATTAGAAAGCGACCGTCTTAATTAAATGAGTTGCAACGGCAGTCGCGCTTATCCGTTTAGAGTAATTACCTAAAAACTTAAAAGGAGAGGATCACATGAACGATTCACAAATGAAAGTTCGGGTACAAAAGTTCGGCAACTTCTTGAGCTCCATGGTTTTACCGAATATTGGTGCGTTTATTGCTTGGGGATTGATCACGGCGTTGTTTATTCCAACCGGATTTTTCCCGAATGAAAAATTCGGCTCATTAGTAGGGCCAATGGTCAACTACATGTTGCCGCTGTTGATCGGGTATACAGGGGGTAGACTCATTCATGGCCAGCGGGGTGGAGTAGTCGGGACGATTGCGACAATGGGCGTCATTGTCGGAGCTCCTGATACACCGATGTTCCTGGGTGCCATGATTATGGGGCCTCTAGGAGCTTATGTCATCAAAAAGTTTGACCAATTGATCGAAGGAAAAGTCCGGACCGGTTTTGAAATGCTGGTCAATAACTTTTCTGCCGGTATTTTGGGTGGGGCACTTGCCCTTCTTGCATTTTCTGGTGTAGGGCCAGCTGTAAGTGCGTTTACCTCAGTTCTTGTTTCAGGGGTGGACTGGTTGTTGGCGGCTGGACTCTTGCCGCTGACCAGCATATTGATCGAACCGGCGAAAATTTTGTTCTTGAATAACGCCATCAACCATGGGGTGTTAACGCCTATCGGACTCGAACAGGTTCAACAAACAGGGAAATCAATCCTGTTCTTGCTTGAAGCAAATCCGGGGCCAGGTCTTGGAGTACTGCTTGGATTTATGTTATTCGGCAAAGGCATCGCGAAACAATCCGCTCCCGGAGCGGCTATCATTCATTTCTTCGGAGGAATTCATGAAATCTATTTCCCGTATGTATTGATGAAGCCAATGTTATTGCTGGCTGTCATCTTCGGCGGAATGAGCGGAGTGTTTACGCTTGTCTTAATGGGCGGCGGACTGGTCGCACCAGCTTCCCCAGGAAGCATTTTGGCTATTGCAGCGGTGACACCGCCTGAAGGAATGGCGTATGTAGCGAACTTTGCTGCCGTCATTGTGGCAACAACCGTCTCATTCCTCATTTCAGCAGTCGTCTTGAAATCAAGCAAACAGACAGATGAAGACATGGAAGAAGCAACGAAGAAAATGGAACAAATGAAAGGCAAAAAGAGTTCTATTTCCCGGGAAATAACGTCGCCCGCAACTGCTGGCAACGATGTTTTTCCGGAAAATGTGCAAAAAATCGTCTTTGCCTGCGATGCTGGAATGGGATCGAGTGCCATGGGCGCATCACTTCTTCGAAAAAAGGTAAAAGAAGCGGGATTCGGTGTAACAGTGACCAATACGGCAATCAGTACGATTCCAACAGATTCCCAAATCGTCATTACGCAGGAAAAATTAACACCGCGTGCCGAAAGCAAGGTGCCGGATGCTTACCATATTTCTGTTGATAATTTCCTGTCGAGTCCTGAGTACGATGCATTGATTGATCGTCTGCAAAACGGTGTGACGGAAGAGCAAAACGAGCTGGTTGCAGAAAGCGAAGCGGCAGTTCCGCACACAGAGGAAGACGACCAGCTGTTGTTGGAGGAAAACGTCTATTTGGGGCAGAAGTTCCGGACGAAAGAAGAGGCGATCCGATTTGCAGGCCAAGCATTGGTCAGAGGCGGATATGTCGAAGAGTCCTATGTAGATGAAATGATGAAACGAGAAGAAATCACGACAACATACATGGGCAATAACGTCGCCATTCCGCATGGCACGGAAGAAGCCAAGAAATCTGTTCTTAAATCAGGCTTTACTGTTGTTCAGGTGCCAAATGGAGTAGACTTTAATGGAGAAAGTGCAAAAATGATTTTCGGCATCGCCGGAAAAGACGGCACGCATTTGGAAATCCTTTCAGGAATCGCCGTCATTTGCGCTGAACAGGAAAACGTGGACCAATTGGTGAATGCTAAATCAGCCAAAGAGTTAATCGCCATCATCAACAGCAATTAAATAGCGACAATGGAAAGGCGGGGATTCCTGCCTTTTTGTTCTATTTACATTTCCGGGTCCGGCAGAAGGCATTCTAAAGTGAAATGAGTGAGATGAATGTTTATCACATTTAGGGAAAAGTCCATTATCGAATTGATTGTCAGGACCTCGGGCCAGCATACCGTACAATCGCTGTCTTCCTATTTGGCCGTCAGTGCCCGGACCATCCAACGGGATTTGAAATCAATCGGAAAAATGCTGAAGGATTTTGATTTAACCGTCCAGCGTACGGCAGAAGAAGGTCTTTTTATTGCAGGGAAAAACGAACAGGTCTACCGGCTGATACAAAATTTGATCAGCGTCAGCCCGGCAGATGAAACTCCCGAAGAGAGAAAGCTGAAATTGCTGATCATTTTAATGGAGGAAGGCCCCTTTTTTAAAAAACAGGTGCTGGCCGGCCAATTGGGAATCAGTACGGCCACTTTAACGGCTCATTTGGAGGATTTAACCACATGGTTGCAGAAGTTCTTTATTGAAGTGTCGATAACGAGAGGCGTCGGAGTGGAAGTAGAGGGCACGGAAGCCAACAAACGCCATGCCATAAGCAATTATGTTCTCGCTTATTTTTATGAAGAAATGGTCGAATGCCTGTATTTTCTTCAACAAGGGAAAAAGCAGGAAGAGAAAATCCTTAGTTATTTTTCGCCGGACTACCTGGCTGCTGTCGATGAACTGGTGAATCGAAAAATCAATAAAGAACAAAACCGGTTGGCGGATAGCGATTATATGGGACTGGTCGTTTACAGTTGCCTGGCTCTTCAGCGGACACAGGCCGGATTCCTGCTGGATCAGGCAGACGGAATCGAAAATGATTCCGGCAATGAGTACCAATTGATGGAAGAGATTTGCAATGAATTGAAAGAGCGTCTGCGCATCCAGCTAAGTAAGGCCGATGTCCATTTTTTATCGGTGATTTTAAAAGGCTCGAAAGTACAGGAGGCTGACTTGGCCTATTATGACAATGTACTGCTTGGGCGTCTGATCAAAAACCTGATCCTCGATGTTTCGGAGCAGCTGCATGTCGACTTGGTGAATGATTTCTCGTTGTATCAAGGGCTTCTTGCGCATATGGGTCCTTCCATTTTTCGTTTAAAGCAGCACCTTGAATCGTTCAATCCTTTGACGGACGAAATCAGACGGAAATATCCGGTATTGTTTATGGCGGTCAAGCAAGGGTTGGAAAATGAATTCAAGGACTTGGCGTTTTCCGCAGATGAGACAGCCTTTATTGTCCTGCATTTCGGTTCGGCTTTACTGATGAACGAGGAGCAGGTTCGGATTAATGCAGTCGTTATTTGTCCGACAGGCATCGGGACCTCCAAGATGCTCGCAAGCCGGATCCAAAAAGAGCTCCCTGAAATCAATTCAGTGGAAGTGCTATCGCTCAATGATTTCCAAAAAACGCATTTTCAAAATTACGACCTGGTAATCTCGACAATCCGGCTGCCTGTTGCCGAAGTCGATTATATTATGGTCAGCCCTTTGCTGAGTGACAGGGATATCGGCTATATTGAAAGCTATTTGCAGAATAACGTGGAAAAGCTAACCAGCAACAAGCATTATTTGAATCCTAAAGATTTGCCCGAAGCACAAGCCGCTAGCAACCAGCCTACTATACAAACTATGCTGCGGGAAATAAAAGAAGTACAAAGCAGCATGGAAGCGATCCTGGCCAATTTTAAAGTCATCCACACACCGTTGGCAAAAGATCATTGGGAAGTGTTGCAGGAAGTGGTTGAAATGGCCGAAGCGGCTGGATTGCTAACGGATATAGCCGCGGCCATGCTGGAACTGAAAGAGCGGGAGAAGAAAGGCGGATTAGGCATTCCGGATACCCATATGGCGCTTTTCCATTGCCGGGAAGATTCGGTTCAAGAGCTGCTCTTTCAAGTGATCCATTTGGAGGTGCCCCTTACCGTTAAAGGGATGGATGGAGAAGACATGCAGATGAAGAACCTGCTGCTCATGCTGGCTCCTGAAAAGCTGACGGCCAAAGAGCAGGAAGTGCTCAGTTTGATCAGCACCAGCCTCATTGAAAGTGATGGATCGAGGATGATTTTTTCATCTTCCAATGAAAAGGCAATTCGGCAAAAACTAGAGCATATTTTCTTGGAATACCTACAAAATAATTTGATAAAGGGATGATTAGATGAGACAAACCGTTCATTTTGGAGCAGGAAACATTGGCAGAGGATTTATTGGGGCTTTATTTTCCGAATCAGGCTATCACGTGACCTTCGTGGATGTGGCCGAACAAGTCATCAATAAGCTCAATGAAGAAAAAGGCTACCAGGTGAAGCTTGCTCAATCACAGGAAGAAACGATCAGCATCGGAAATGTTTCAGGCATCAACAACATGACACATGAAGATGACGTCATTGAAGCAATCCAACAGGCTACGTATTTGACCACAGCGATCGGCCCGAATATCCTGCCGAGAATCGCACCGCTGATCGCCCGCGGGTTGGCTAAACGTGTGGCAGCAACAGATGACAAACTCTACGTTATCGCTTGTGAAAATCAAATTGGCGCAACGGATATCCTGAAACAGCATATACTGGATAATCTTGATGAAGAGACGAAGAACCAGTTGGAAGGAAAGGTCTATTTCTTCAACTCAGCCGTTGACCGCATTGTGCCGATACAGGATCAAAGTTCATTGGACGTTTTGGTTGAACCGTATTACGAATGGGTCGTGGAAACGGCAGAAGACATTCCACAGGTAACGGGCATGAAAATGGTGGCAGACCTTGCACCGTTCATCGAACGGAAGTTGTTTACCGTGAATACAGGACATGCCGTCATTGCATATCTTGGTTATCTGGCAGGAAAATCGACGATCGACGAAACCTTGGCTGATGAGGAAATCGTCACGCAGGTAAGAGAAACGCTGAAAGAAACCGGGGCGTACTTGATGAAGGAATACGGCCTTGATGAAGAAGAGCATCTCGCTTACATCAATAAAAACATTGAGCGTTTTAAAAATGCCTACCTCAACGACGGCGTCACCCGAGTGGGACGTGCGCCTATCCGGAAGCTGGGTCCTGAAGACCGCCTGATCCGTCCGGCAACGCAGGCGCAAAAAGCAGGCTTGCCTTACACGCATTTAGCCAAGGCAATTGCAGCTGCGCTATTGTTCGACCATCCAGAAGATGAAGAGGCAATGAAGATACAAGAGATGATCCGTGAAACGGGTCCAGAAGGTGTCCTGAAAACAATCAGTGGCCTGTCGGAAGACAGCGATATAACCAAAGAAGTGGTGCGTCAGTATAAGACATTCCAAGGCTGACAATAGGTGTCAATAAAAGCTGGATTTCCATAACAAAATAGATTCTATAGTGTGCTGAAAAGATACAATAGCCGCTTTATAAAAGAAAGCCCAAATGCTGACATTCTGGAGAATGACTGCATTTGGGCTTTTCAGGCTTAATTCCTCTTAAAACGGGCATCTTTCTTTTTTAGCTTTAGCACTTGAGGTATAATAAACAGGCAAAATCAAATGGGTATAATCCGGAAATATGATATAATTATATAATTGAAGCAGAAAAGGTGTGTTTTTTGGTTGTACCTGGCTTTTTGTATTATTTGATCAGGAGCAAGCTGCACCTATTTGCAAATATACGGGATAAGGAAGGTTATAATGGACAACCTACAGAAAAAAAGAAACGTCATCTTAATCGGTGCTGGCGTCATGAGTGCGACTTTAGGGTCTATGCTCAAGGAATTGGCACCAGACTGGAACATCAAAGTATTTGAAAAGCTTGAAAAAGCAGGGTCTGAAAGTTCCAATGAATGGAATAACGCAGGAACAGGACATGCTGCACTTTGTGAGCTTAACTATACACCGGAACAGGCTGACGGCTCGATCGACATCAAAAAAGCCATCAACATCAACGAGCAGTTCCAACTTTCAAGACAATTTTGGTCTTTCCTTGTAAACAACAAACGCATCAGCAATCCGCAGGACTTCATCATGTCGATTCCTCATATGAGTATGGTTCAGGGAGAAGATAACGTTCGTTTCCTGAATAACCGATTTGAAGCATTATCAGCCAGCCCTTTGTTCAAAGGCATGGAATATTCAGCTGATCCTGCAATATTGAAAGAATGGATTCCGCTTATCATGGAAGGCCGTCCTTCTGGTGAAGCGATTGCTGCTACAAAAATCGACTCCGGGACTGACGTCAACTTTGGCGCTTTGACGGAAATGCTGTTTGACCACTTGAAAGAAGAGCAAGTCGAAATCAATTACAAACATGCCGTAAAAGACATTAAACGCAGCAGTGACAGCACTTGGGAAGTGAAAGTGCAGGACCTTGAAAACGATAAAATTGAATACCATAACGCTGACTTCGTCTTTATCGGCGGCGGTGGCGGAAGCTTGCCATTGCTTCAGAAAACAGGCATTCCAGAATCCAAGCATATCGGCGGATTCCCGGTAAGCGGACTGTTCCTGGTCTGCAACGACCCTGAAATCGTTGAGCAGCATCATGCAAAAGTATACGGAAAAGCGAAAGTCGGAGCTCCACCAATGTCCGTACCACATTTGGATACACGTTTTATCGACAACAAGAAATCTTTGCTGTTCGGGCCATTTGCAGGATTCTCTCCAAAATTCCTGAAAACAGGATCGAATATGGACTTGATCGGATCTGTAAAACCGAACAACGTCTTCACGATGCTGGCTGCAGGAGCAAAAGAATTGTCATTGACGAAATACCTTGTTCAGCAAGTCATGCTGTCAAATGAGAAACGCGTAGAAGAATTGCGTGAATTCATTCCGACTGCCAAACTTGAAGACTGGGATGTAGTCGTAGCAGGCCAACGTGTTCAAGTAATCAAGGACACGGATAAAGGCAAAGGCACTTTGCAGTTCGGTACAGAAATTGTAACGGCTGCCGATGGCTCGATTGCTGCATTGCTGGGAGCTTCTCCAGGTGCATCCACAGCTGTACATGCGATGCTGGAAATCTTCCAAAGATGTTTCCCGGATCATGTTGGCGAATGGGAACCGAAGATTAAAGAAATGGTTCCGTCGTATGGAATGTCCTTGTCTGAAAACCCGGATCTTCTTCAGGAAATCCATACTTCAACTGCGAAAGCACTTCAATTGGACGAAAAAAGCCCAATCGAAATATGATAATACCCAAAGCCCCTTGCATCAAATCTGATGCAAGGGGCTTTTTTTGGACAGTTGCGAATGCAAAGAGCTACAATTCAATTTATACATGGTTAAAAAAGTAAATTAACAAAAAAGGAGTTTCTGAGCATGAAAAAAATCAATCAATACATTGAGACTGTTTTCACTGAACAAGATTCAGTATTGGAAGGGGTCATCTCTTCTATTGAAGAAAAAGGCATGCCATCGATTTCCGTATCACCGTCATCCGGAAAACTGCTGACGATGCTGGTTTCGGTCGCGGGCGCCAAAAACGTATTGGAGATCGGGGCGCTTGGCGGGTATAGCGGCATTTGCCTGGCGCGCGGATTCAACAGTCCTGAAGGGCAGCTGACTTCCTTGGAGCTTGAAGAACAGTATGCTGAACTGGCCCAAAGCAATCTAACGAAAGCCGGGTTTGGTGAACAGGTTTCGTACATGACTGGTGCGGCTTTAGAGAACCTCGGCAAACTGGCCGCAGAAAACCGGAAGTTTGATTTCTTCTTTATCGATGCAGACAAAGTGAACTACGAAAATTACTTGAATGGCTGCCTGAAGCTGGCAGAGCCTGGTGCATTAATCGTAGCGGACAACGTATTGGCAAGAGGGACGGTCGCAGATGACGCAGCTGAAACGAGCCGTCATACCGAAGTGATGAGGGCATTCAACCAGGTCGTGGCAAACCATCCTCAGCTCGAATCCTTATTGATTCCAATAGGGGACGGCCTGACCGTATCGAAAGTAAAGAACTGAAAAAAAGAGCGTGTCTGAATTTCAGACACGCTCTTTTTTGAATAGCTTCGCATAAAAGCTTATTTAAAAAACGGAGTTTTCTTTAAAGCGACGGCTACTGGGATCGCGATGATCAGTCCAACTGTATTTTGGACAAGATTTCCGGGGATCGAAGCGGCCGGAATAATCCAGCTGCTGAAAATGATGGCTTCACCGAGGTAGTAAATAGCTACCATTAAAGGGATTGAAACGACAGCGGCTAAAATATTGAAACCTGTGCTGCCGCCTTTTCTGCCCCCGGACCACGCAATCTTTCCGACCAGGTAACCCTGCAGGCCGCGCGCTAAGAAGGTGATCGGTGCCCATAAAGTCCAGCCGGAAACCAAATCGAACAGCCCCATGCCGATCGCACCGGCAATCATTCCTTTTTTAGGGCCAAACAAGATGGCAATGACGAAAAGCATGGCGGTCCCGAGATGGACAAGCCCGCCATTTGCTGCAATCGGCAGGCGGATGTTCAATAACAAAGTAGCGACAAAGACAAGTGCAATGGCCATAGAGCTTAAAATCAAATCAAAAGTACGGGAATTGGCTGCGGGTGAATAGCTGGTTGTTTTCTGCATTATTGGTTACCTTCCTATCTTTTCTTTTTCAGATAAGATTAGCAGAGGACTGAACCAGTTGAAAGTGCCAATTCTGAACAAAACTTAGGGGTCAGTTTTAAATTGACTGGGATGATTCTGATTCTTCAGGAATACGCACTTCAACTTCTACGCCGAAATGGTCGGAGAGGATGGACTTATTCCGGTTGTTGAAAATGACTTTGGACGACAGCACCGGGAAGGGTTTACTCATTAAAATCAAGTCGATGCGCAGGTCTTGCTTATTGTCATTCCATCCAGTAATTTTCCCTTCAACAGTAGTTCCCTGATCTTTCTGAACGGCCAACTCATACGTATCGTAAAGGCCGTGGCTGATCAAGTAATCATAGCCCTCTCCCCGCAGCGCAGCGCTGTTGTTGAAGTCACCCATCAGAAAAACAGGTGAATCAGTTTCCATCTGCTGCAAAAGCCTGTCTGCCTGCTGTTTGAAAGGTTCTTCTTCGTCTGTCCACCAGCCCATATGGCAGGAATAGAAGGACATTGGAAGCCCGCAAAAGTCGATTTGGGCACCGATGATTTTGCGCGTTTTCCAATAAGTGCTGTCTGTGCTTAAGCTGACGAAAAAGGATTCCTCTTTACTGATTGGGTATTTCGTCAATATCGCGACGCCTTCTTCATAGATGCCATAAACCAGATGCGAAAAACTCCAAACAAATGAATAATCGTGGACACCAATTTTTTCAAGTTCCTCCAGCAGTTTGATGCCGTAATTATCCTTTTTGATATCTCCGTAAAGCAGTTCGGCATCAATCGATTGATTGACTTCCTGAAGCGCGATGACGTCATAGGCTTTTTCTTTGATGGTATCTGCCAAATACCGTATTTTTTCAAGTTGATTTTCTTCGTGCCAGGCATGGCAGTTCAAGGTCAAGAGTTTCATCTGTTACAGCTCCTCCATTTAATCATTTATAAAGTAAAGCCCGGCTGCATACGGAATTTTTTCGAATACAGCCGGGCTTTTAAAGGGTCTTTCTAAATTAAACGACAGGCTCCCCATGTACAATTTCCATGATGTCCATATCTTTAGCTGCTATTGAGCCGGACTTTTTAAGCTTGATCGATTGGCCTTCTTCAAGGTTCGTGAAGACAACTGGCGTAATGATGGACGACGCGTTTTTAGCGATGTAATCCAAGTCCATTTCCATCAGAAGCTGTCCCTGTTCAACAATATCGCCTTGTTCAATATGTGAAGTGAAACCTTCACCTTTCAAATTGACTGTATCGATACCGATGTGGATCAGAATTTCTGTGCCGTTGTCTGCCGCGATGCCAATGGCATGTTTGGTAGGGAAGACCGTAACGACTGTGCCGTTTACCGGAGAAAAGACTTTTCCTTCTGCCGGTTTGATGGCAAACCCATCTCCAACCATCTTGCCTGAGAATACCTGATCAGGTACTTCTGAAATCGGCAGGAGTTCACCGGTAATCGGGCTGTTGAATTCTAAAGGTGTTTCTGTAGCCGCTGCTGTTTCAGCAGGAGCGGCTGTTTTTGTTGCTGCACGAGGCTTTTTGCCGCTGATGATGTCTTGCATTTGGCCACGCAAGCTGTCGGAGACAGGTCCGAAAATAGCCTGGATGTTATTGCCGACTTCCATAACACCGGATGCACCAAGTTTTTTCAATCTGTTTTTATCAACATTGCCTTTGTCTGCTACGCTGACACGGAGACGCGTGATACATGCATCCAAATGGGTGATGTTTTCTTGTCCGCCCATAGCGGCAAGGATTTCGTATGGCAATTCGCCAACTTCTCCTGTTTCTTCATCGCCTTCTTCATCTTCTTCACGTCCAGGCGTCATCAAATTGAATTTCTTGATGGCAAAACGGAAACCGAAGTAGTAGATGACCGAGAACACAAGACCGACGACGATGACCCAGAACCATTCAGTTCTGCCAGGCATGACCCCGAAGAGCAGGAAGTCGATCAGTCCACCGGAGAATGTCATACCGATTTTAACGTTTAACAAGTGCATCGTCATGAACGACAGACCCGCGAAAACTGCGTGAATACCGAACAGAACAGGTGCAACAAACAAGAATGAGAACTCAAGTGGCTCTGTGATCCCTGTAAGGAATGATGTCAAAGCACCTGAAAGCATGATGCCGCCGACAATTTTCTTTTTCTCAGGGCGTGCACAATGATAGATAGCAAGTGCCGCAGCCGGAAGGCCGAACATCATGAACGGGAATTTACCGGTCATGAAGGTACCAGCTGTAAAGTCAACGCCGTCTTGCAATTGGGCAAAGAAGATGCGCTGATCGCCGCGGATGATTTCACCTGCAGCATTTGTATATTGGCCAAATTCAAACCAGAATGGTGAGTAGAAAATATGGTGCAAACCAAAAGGAATCAATGAACGTTCAATGGTTCCGAAAACGAATGCTGCAAGCGTACGGTTTGTTTCCAGCATAAAGTGGGACAATGCGTTCAAACCGGTTTGAGCGAATGGCCAAACCAGGAACATAACGATTCCAAGAAAAACAGCAGAGAACGCAGTAATAATCGGAACAAAGCGTTTGCCTGCAAAGAATCCTAAAAACTGTGGCAATTGGATATTGAAGAACTTATTGTACATAAACGCTGCCAGAACACCGACGATAATCCCGCCGAAGACTCCGGTTTGCAATGTAGGAATGCCCAAGACATTGGCATATGCGGGATCAGTGGTCATTTCCATAGTGATTCCGCCAAAGGCTTTCATGGTGACGTTCATAATCAGGTAACCGATGATGGCAGCAAGTCCTGCTACTCCATCACCACCGGCCAGGCCGATCGCGACACCTACTGCGAACAGCAAGGGCAGGTTATCGAAAATAACACCGCCGGCTTCCGCCATAATGAATAATAATTGCTGAATCCAGCCAGCTCCCATAAACGGAACCGCTTCCAAAAACGAATCTTCTGCAAAACTTGTACCGAAAGCCAACAGGATACCGGCAGCCGGCAAGAGTGCAACTGGCAGCATGAGTGCTTTCCCGACTTTTTGCAGCGTGCCGAAAAAATTGAATGACATATAGTTTCCTCCTCGATGGTGCGAATATAAAAAATGGCCAACTGAACACATAATAAAAGGCATGAGCAGAAAAGGAAAAAGTCGATAAAAGGGCAGAAATGTCCTGTTGGTCAACTTTTCATCTTTTCATACTCATGCCTGATCGAATCAGTAACACGTATGGTCAGAATTTATGTGTCAAGCGCTGCAGATGAATCGTCAAATACATGACTTCAGCTTCATCTACGGGCTTATTCAATTGGTTTTGCATAACTTTAATGAGCTTCCAAGCAAGATTATAGCACACCGGATATTCGCTTTTCAACATGGCGGCTAATTTATTTTCTTCTCCCAAAGGCGCCCCTTTATCGGCCCTGTCGATGGCTCGGTGAAGATGCTGGATAAGGCGATGGTAGTCGATATTGTCTTTTTCCAGTTGGATGTCCAGGCTGTCTTCAATGATCTTCACCATTTTTGAAAGAAGCGCATGATACCGGTTGATATCGCGCAGGGACTTGTCTGTAACGGCGCTGTGGATATGCAAGGCGATAAAACCGATTTCCCCTTCAGGAAATGAAACGCCGGTCCGTTCCTCGACTTTTTTCACCACATCTTTGGCTACCAGGTATTCCTTTGGATACAGTGATTCAATTTCAAACAGAAAAGGATTGGAAAATTGAATGTCTTTTTTTGCCCGGTTAATGGCAAAGGCGATATGGTCAGTCAATGCTACGTGGATATGCTCGTTCAATTCCTTACCCATTTTTTCTTCAATGAAAAGCAGCAGCTCATGGATGAAAGCAATCAGCTTTTCTTCGATATAAGGAAGCAAATTGACGTATTGTTCCATTTCCTTTTCGTCTTTCAGCAAAAATGTTTTATCAGCTTCATCAAAAGGGATTGTATCGCCTTTTTTTCGATTAAAACCTAGTCCGTTGCCGATCAGGACGACTTCTTTATAAGCATCGTGGTGGGCAATGACAACATTATTATTCAATATTTTTTGAATGGTCAAGATCTGTTTCATTTCAACCTCCATCTGCCGCCTGGCTTAATGCCGGTCTGACTAGCTTGCACCAATGTTTTTTTCTTATCGGATAAACGATGACTGGCACCGAAAATAAAAATCTGAAAAATTTTGTATCCTTTATTCTACCATTTCTATCCTTTCTGCAATAGGGTTTAATCCGGGCAGAAATAGGCATTCATTGAGTTTAGAAAAAGCAAAGCGTATACTGAGGCTGAATCATTTGTACTTAACGATCAGGAGGTCATACAGTGGCAATCAACCCTAAAGCCATCTTTTTGGATATGGATGGCACCATTTTAAATCATTTTAACGAAGTGAGCCTGGATACGAAAGAAGTTATAGATAAACTGCGAAACGAAGGCATATATGTTTTTGTGGCGACAGGCAGATCCGCAGATGAAGTGGCAGAGATGCTTCCGGAAGGATTTGCGGTGGATGGCATCATCACTGCAAACGGCATGGCGGGATACATTGGAGACGAAGCCGTATTTGAACATTCACTGCCAATGGAGTTGGTGGAAACCATCCTGGCAAAAGCGCGTGAACGCAAAATCTATTACGAGCTGTTCCCGCACGGCAGCAATCGCTTGGTGCTGGAACAGGACAGAGCATTTGTCGAAGCCGCTGTTCGAGATCCAAAACCAGATTCCGTTCAGATCAACGAATGGATTTCCCGCCAAAAAGCGATTGAAGAAGAAATTGAATGGACAGACGAAATAACCGAATCTCATTTTTCGAAATTTTACTTTTTCGCAAGAACCCGTGAGGAAATAAACGATTGGAAAATCGAATTGAAACAGCTGCAAAAAGACATGAAATTCACGATGACTCCATCTTCTCCGCATAATGCCGAAGTCATGGTGGCCGGTATCAATAAAGCATCTGGAATCGAACAGATGCTGGAGCGTTTCGGTTTAACCGGTTGTGAGACATTGGCCATTGGAGACAGCGATAACGATGTCAAAATGTTCGAGTATGTCACGCATGCCGTAGCAATGCAGAATGCAGCAGCACATATCAAGGTTCTGGTGGATGAAGTGACAGAATTTACTTGTGATGAAAACGGCGTCTATCATTACCTGAACACAAAAGTACTGGCTGGCATCAAGGCAAAAGCACCAAGATTGTAAGAGTGGAAGTGAAGGAAAGGAAATTTGACAGATGCCCCCTTGCATAGGTGGATTGCCATTTTGCATTTTCTCATGAAAACAACCCGTTCCAGAAAAGGAAAATCCTTTTCGGAACGGGTTGTTTTTTTGCCATAATATTAGTGTTGTTACTCGTCCAAGGCTTTGTTCCATGTAGGCAGACCATCGTCTTCGTCAAACTCAATGATGATATCAGTGACGTTTTTTACGTTTTCTTTGATTTTTTCTTCGATGTAATCCCGAAGATCATCGGCTTCTGCGATGGTCATTTTGGGATCGACTTCAATCTTCAGTTCAACATGGAGGCTGTCGCCTTCTTTAATAACATCCAAATCCTGAATGTCGTTGATTTGGGGATGCTGCAGGATCCGGGCACCCATTCTGGCCTGCATTTTCACATCGGCAACGCCAAGAGCTCCTGCCGCGTTATCCAAGAAGATGCGGCCGACGACGAAAATAAGAGCGACACCGATAATGATGGAGGCATAGCCGGTAGCACTGTGGAAAGGCGTATAAGTAGAGATGACAATGGCCAGCATCGCAAGAAGTGCTCCGCCGACGGCAACGTTGTCTTCTAAAAAGACCAGTTTCGAAGCAGGGTTGGCACCTTTTACATGCTTATAACTTTCCGGAATTATTTTTAATCCTTTTGTTTGTTCTTTTGGCAAATGTTCTGTAATTTCTTTCATGGCTTTGTAAAGAACAGCAGACTCCAATAGCGCTGCTGCGCCAAGCACACCGATATTCAGCCAGAACCAATCTTCTGAATGGGTGGCATCGGAAATGTGATGGATTCCTTCCACAATGGTTTCATAAGCCAGTACACCGACAATCAATACAGCCCCCAGCAGCACGAGGTTGACCAAGCGTCCGAATCCTCCAGGGAAACGTTCTGTCGGTTCTTTTTTGCTGAACGCAGAACCGATGAAAACGAAAAACTGGTTGGCGGCATCTCCGAAACTGTGCATCATTTCAGCAAACATCGCTACATTTCCGGTAATCAAATAGGCAGCGGTTTTAATAAGAGCAACTACAGTATTGACGATGGCTGCCAATAAAGCCGATTTGGATCCGAACTTCATTAAGCCAAAAAATTCTTTCATAAAGTTTTCTCCTCTCCATTATGGCGTCGATTGGATTTAGCGCTATTTAGTTTATTTCCCTTAAGATGAACATTGAAAACCAAAGGGATCGAAAGGCATCTTATCAAAAAAATCCCACAAAAAAACAGGCGGTCGGGATGTCCCGACCGCCTGTTTTTAAAAGAAATTTAACACACGGAATCATTGGATTTAGGTACCGACAACCCGAACAGAGGGCGGAGGTACAATGCTACAAAGGTTCCGGCTAAGGCCAGGATGCCCCAAATATAACCATGAAGGCTGAATGACGCAATGCCGCCGAAATAAGCACCGATGTTGCAGCCGAATGCCAAACGGGCACCGTAACCCATCATTAGACCACCAATTACAGAAGCGAAGAAGTTGCCTACTTTCACTTTCGTGAATTTGAACAAACCGCCGGCCGCTGAAGCAAGGAAAGCCCCAATGATTACACCGAAGTTCAAAATTGTCGTAGAGTCTGCAAAGATCGAAGACTCGAGCATAGCAGCATTGGCACCTTGCCAATAACCCCAGCTTGCTACATCCACGCCGAACAATTCAGCGATTTTTGAGCCCCAAAGAGCAAATGCCGATGTGATGCCCCAAGGTGTACCGCGGACCATCAATGTTACTGCATTTAATACAGCCAGAACGATCGCCGCTGCAAATAAAGGCCATGAACCGCGGAAAATCCGTTTCCATCCAGAAGCGGATGGAAGAGGTGCCATTTTCGGAGAACGTCTCTTTTTCTCAATAACCAAACTGATCAAAGCGACCAAGCCGAAAATGACAATCGATACAAGCCAAGCACCGCCATAACCGAGTCCGGTTGATGTTGCCAAAGAAATCGGTTCAAACGCCGGCATTTCTTCTGTCCAGAACGGTAAATGGTAAGCACCGACGGTTGTTCCGATAATGAAGAACAGCAATGTCACGAACATGACAGTACGTCCGCCGCCAATGGCATACAAAGTGCCGGAAGCACAGCCGCCGCCAAGCTGCATGCCGATACCGAAGACAAATGCACCGACAACCAGGCTGACGCCTACAGGGGAAACATAGCCTGCCACGCCCGTTCCGAAGAACGAGTAGCCGTACGCTAAAATTGGCGCAAACAAAGTGACTGCCACAGCCAGCATCAGCATATGGGCCCGCATGGCTTGTCCGTTGCCGACCGATGCCAAGCGACGGAATGCAGAAGTGAAGCCGAAGCGTGCATGGAACAAGGTATAGCCAAGCAACAGGCCGATGATCAACAAGATAGGTTGTGAGATATGTTGAGTAGCCAACAAATAAATCGTCAACAAAGCGGCAACGACCAATCCGCCGACGATCAACGAAACTTGAGGGCTGTTTAAAGCTGTATCTTTTCGTGCAACCGGGTCTAGTGCTTCATTGACCGGTTGAACTTTCGTTATAGAAGCCATGAAATCATCCTTTTCTTAGTGAGTTAGTCGGGAATACTCCGTTATCATAATGCCTCAACCTTGCGGTGTCAACGAAAATCGCTCATTTGAATAGGGTAGATACTGGATTTGTAAGTTAAATAATAGAGTGCGTACCAAATCAAAACAAGCAGCCAAAAACGAAAACTGCTCCAGATGGGTGTATACTAATAGAATGATGAAAAAGAGTGCGTGTTTGGAGGAAAATAGATGTTCAGTGATATTGCAGTAGAAGACTTGATTCCGTTAAGTGAAAAGAACAAAATGGTCCTGATCGATGTACGGTCGCCATCTGAATATAAGAATTTCTCGATTCCCGGCAGCATCAATATTCCTTTTTTTGATGATGCAGAGCGGGCGGAAATTGGAACTCTTTATAAACAAGTGAGTGTAGCGGCAGCGAAAGAGCGCGGCCTCGCGATTATATCTGCCAAACTTCCAGAGTTTGTGAAGCAATTTAAACAAGTTGAAGGCAATAAAACGGTATTTTGCTGGCGCGGCGGTATGCGCAGCCGGACAACAGCCACGCTCCTGTCGTTGATGGATGTCCATGTCAGCCGGCTGGAAGGCGGCATCCGTGAATACCGGAGATGGGTTCTCAATCAGCTTGAGCAGTCCGAAGCGCCTTTTAAGGCATATGTGTTGAACGGCCTGACCGGAACGGGCAAAACCCGAATTCTGAAAGCACTGGAAGAGCAAGGGTATCCGGTTATCGATCTGGAAGGGCTCGCCAATCACAAAGGCTCGATTTTTGGGCACATTGGCGTTGAACCCCATAACCAGAAAGTATTCGATTCCTTATTTGTCCAGCAATTTCGGGAACTGGAAAAAGCACCGTTTGTTCTATTTGAAGCTGAAAGTTCACGGATCGGCAAGGTAGTCATCCCCAATTGGGTGATGGAACTGAAAGCCAACAGCATCCAGCTCATCATAGACATGCCGATGGAAGAAAGAATCAAAGAAATCATCGAAGATTATCGTCCTGAAGAATATCAGGATGAGTGCATCGCCGCTTTCCAACGCATCAAAACCCGGATGCCACAGGATGTCTCGAAACAGATTGAAGAGGATCTGGAAACAGGTGAATTTGCTTCTGCTGTGCGTCTGTTGCTGGAGTTTTATTACGATTCCCGCTACAAGCACACCGGCCTTCAATATCCGGACCAGCAAAAGAAAGTACTTCAGGTCCGTAACCTGGAAGAAGCGATCGAAGCGATAAAAGAGCAGATTCCCGAACCTGAAAAGTCTTCGGTAAGCTGAGTCCTATCAAAATTGTAAGCGGGCTGTCCCATAAGGTCATGAAAAATGGCTTTTAGTGGGCAGCCCTTTTTTGCATACAAAAAAGGCGATTGTCCATTTCGACGGACGCTTTCCGCGGGCACGGCCTCAGCCGGTTGCACCGTCTTCACCACGCGCTGTTCCCGCAGGAGTCGCCGTCTCCATTTCCATCCGCCAGAAAGCATCCGCCTAGCGCGCAGAATCTGGTTAAAAATAATGAAATTTATAATCATGCGCTAAAGCATATAAGTATTTTTTAGGTGAATCACAAGTGCAAACTAAAAGTAAGCTGAGTTGATTCACTCCAGGCAGTCAGTGATAATGAAGAGAACAGCAAAATTCTACAACTGTTTCCGGTATTCGGACATATACAGGAAGGAACTGGCCTTATGAACTTCTCACTTAATGAAACAAAAATAAAAAAATTATGCGGTCAGGCTGCTTTCAAAAAGGGCCGGGCTTTTATTCAGGCAGGCAAAATCCAGTTATCGCCGGATCCGAATGAAGATCGGCTGATGAAAGGGGTCGTCAGCGGACGCAATGAATTTTACGTCAGCGTTAAACAGGAAGCAGACGGGGAAATCCTGGCTTCCTGCAGCTGTCCGCCAGTCGGGTTTGTGTCGACTTATTGCCACCATATTGCCGGCGTCTTGTTGGCGATTGAGGACATGCAGCAGCGTGAGAATCCGGCTATGAAAATGCTCAATCTATTCACGCGGCAAACAGCCGGCACAAAAGGAAGACGGCAGTATTTCGACAAACGGCAAACGCTTCAAATTGAATTCAGCATCCTGCCGGTTTTAATGGGAAAATCGGGTTATATGCTGGGTCTGCGGATTGCTGGGGGAATAACGAACCTGGAACCGATTCGTGATATAGGAGGGTTCTTGGCTGCGGTAAGGACGGAAGAAGCGTATAGTGAATCACCGGGCTTTTCTTACGCACCACCGGACCACCGCCTTGAAGATGACACTGAAAAAGTCCTCGATTATTTGGCGAAAACCCGAATGGCCGGAGTTGGAAATCTTGAGCAAACTGATTTATTGGTGATGGCTGCATCGGATTGGGAGCGGCTATTGCCTTTAATGCAAGCCGCACCTAACGTCAAACTTATAGGGGCAGGACGAATTATCGAAGGCATCCGTATCGAAAAGGAAATGCCGCTATCTTTCCATTTCGATAAAAACCGATCAGGTGGATTTCGGCTGGATGTAGAAGGGCTGGAAGAAGTGCTGATTCTGAAGGCTTACGACATGGCAATTGCGGATGGCGCTCTATACCATTTGGCTGAAGAAGATGCCAGGCGCCTTGCGGAACTGAAGGAAATGCTGCCTGGCTCAATCGACCAGCTGATTATTCCGTCAGAAGAGATGGAGCGGTTTATGGCGACGGTTGCACCAGGACTGGAACGTTTAGGGAAAGTGCATATTTCTGATGCCGTAGCGGAGCGGCTGGTGGAAACCCCTCTTCGTGCCAAGCTATTTCTCGACCGCATTAAGCATCGGCTGCTGGCCGGAGTGGAATTCCATTACGGACATTTGGTCATCAATCCATGTGAAGAGCCGGAAGACGAATTCCGCCATTACCCGGGAGTCCGCAGACAGCGAGAGCAGGAACAGGAAATCCTGCGAATCATGAAAGACAGTGCATTTACACAAACTGAAGGCGGCTTCTACATGCAGGATGAAGAAGCGGAATACCAGTTTCTTTATCATGTCATTCCAGTACTGGAAGAATTGATGCAAATTTACGCAACGACAGCTGTGAAGCTGCGAGTCCAAAAAAATTATGGCGGCCCTAAAGTGAAAGTTGAAATCAGTGAACGCACTGATTGGCTGGAGTTCCGTTTCGACCTTCAGGATATACCGGAAGCAGAAATCAAAAAGATTCTAAAGGCATTGGAGGAAAAGCGGCCTTATTACCGCATCCCTAACGGAACGTTAATGTCTTTGGAGACGGCAGAATTCCTTGATTTAAGTGAATTTCTGCGTGAATTGGATATCACCGCAGCCAATTTTGGCAGAGAAGAGATCCGGATTCCATTGGTTCATGGGCTGCATTTGGCGGCATCATTGGATGAGGGACAGCTTCTTGATCCCGGAGCCGGCTTTGCGCACCTTCTGCAAAATTTGAATCGTCCGGAAGAGCTCGATTCAGACATACCGGAAAGTTTGAACGGTGTACTCCGCGATTACCAGGAAGCGGGTTTCCGTTGGCTCAAGCTGTTGGCCAAGTATAAATTCGGCGGAATCTTGGCTGATGACATGGGACTCGGCAAAACCTTGCAGAGCATCGCTTTCATCGTATCGATGCTGTCGGATATCCGTAAGCGTCAGCAGCCTGTGCTTGTGGTTGCGCCTTCATCGCTCGTCTATAACTGGTTGAACGAACTGACGAAGTTTGCACCAGCTGTAAAAGCCAAGATCATCGATGGCAATAAAACACAGCGGGCATCTTTGGTTAAAAACTCACAAGAGATGGATGTCATCATCACTTCCTATCCTTCCTTGCGCATGGATCAAGTACTGTATCGGGATCAACATTTTCATACGGTATTTTTTGATGAAGCACAGGCGTTTAAGAATCCTGTGACACAAACGGCGAAGGCCGTCAGAGGGATTCAGGCGGATTATCGCTTTGCGCTTACCGGTACGCCGATTGAAAATTCGCTCGACGAGTTATGGTCCATTTTCAATGTGGTGTTTCCGGAGTTGTTGCCAAACCGCAGGCTGTTCAGCGAGATGAGACGTGACAGCATCAAAAAGCGGGTGCGGCCATTCATTCTGCGCCGCATCAAGACGGAGGTTTTAACGGAACTTCCGGATAAAGTAGAGACAATCCAATTTTCGGATCTTCAGAAAGAGCAGAAGAAATTATACGCGGCTTATTTAGCTGAGTTGAAACAGGATGCACTGAAACATTTGAACAAAGACAGCTTCCAAAAGAACCGCATCCGAATTTTGGCCGGATTGACCAGGCTGCGCCAACTTTGTTGCCATCCCGCATTATTTGTGGAAGGTTATGAAGGAGGTTCCGCCAAATTTGATCAGTTGATGGAGATTGTAGAGGAATGCCGTCTTTCCGGAAGGCGTGTGCTGGTATTTTCGCAATTTACTCAAATGCTGGGCCTCATTGGCCGTCAATTGGCAAAAGAAGGGGTGCCTTATTTTTACTTGGATGGCCAAACGCCGCCTATGGAGCGGGTGGACTTATGCAGCCGCTTCAATGAAGGGGAAGGCGATTTGTTTTTGATTTCCCTGAAAGCCGGAGGGACAGGCCTGAATCTGACGGGCGCTGACACAGTCATTCTTTACGACTTGTGGTGGAATCCGGCTGTCGAACAGCAAGCTGCTGACCGGGCACATCGCATGGGACAGAAAAAGGAAGTGCAAGTGGTTCGGCTTGTCGCGAAAGGCACCATCGAAGAAAAGATCAATGAGTTGCAGATGAAAAAGAAAAACCTGATCGATGATGTCATCCAGTCAGGAGAAGAACCGCTGAAAGCCATGTCAGCTGATGATATCCGGGAAATTTTGACGATGTAATCCTATGAGTGTTGCTTATTTATGCCGTTTCAACGGTCAGTGTTATGAAAAATCCCCGCTGACCGAATTTTTTATGGATTCAACTAAAGAGCTTCTTCGAAAAGGAATTATTGTGTGGGTTTTGGTAAAATGGTTGAAAGAGAGCCGAGGTGTTGATATGGATCCGAAAAGCATGCTGGAAAAAGTGAAAAACCGGGTTCCTGATGTATTAGGGAATAAGGATTTTTCTAAATACGCCATTCTTTTGCCCCTTATCGAAAAAGAGGGAGAAATTCATGTCCTCTTTGAAGTCCGCTCATACGATTTAAGAAACCAGCCAGGCGAGATTTGTTTTCCAGGCGGCAAAATCGATTTCCAGGATCAGACCGAAGAAGACACGGCCGTCCGGGAAACGATTGAAGAACTGGGAATCAAAAGAGAGGAAATTTCGAATATTTTTCCTTTGGACTACATCGTTTCGCCTTTTGGCATGATTGTCTACACATTTGCCGGCATTATCGACCCTGAAGCGGAATTTCGTCCGAATCCGCCGGAAGTGGATAGCATCTTTACGGTGCCGCTGTCTTTTTTCCTGGAAAAAGAACCGAAAGTGTACAGCATCAACTTTGATATTCAGCCGGAAGAAAGCTTTCCCTATGATTTGATTGCCGGAGGGGAAAATTACAATTGGCGGACGCGCCAGGTTGATGAGTTTTTTTATATTTATGGAGATAAAGTCATTTGGGGGCTGACCGCCAAAATCCTTGCCCACTTTATTGAGATCATTCGCTGAATGGTCTTTTTGTTTTGGAAGAAAACGGGTCTTTTATCGCAATTTTTGAATTATGGCTGCCGAAGCTTTTAAAGGGCGGCAAGAACGTGTATAATTATTCATATTACTGATAATTATAATTATTTTCACAAAAGGAGTCCTGACGATGACTACATATCAGCTTGAGGTTATTGAAAATACCAGCAAAAAAGAAAAACCAGTGAAGGATCAAGTGCCATTTGGGACTACGTTTACAGATCATATGTACATCTTGGAATACGAAACTGAAAAAGGCTGGTATGATCCGAAAATCGTTCCATATGGTCCAATCAACTTGGATCCGGCAGCGATGATTTTCCATTATGGCCAAACCGTCTTTGAAGGAATGAAAGCTTACCGCACAGAAGACGGCCGTATTTTATTGTTCCGTCCGGAAAAGAACTTTGAGCGTCTGAATCTTTCAAGCGAGCGCTTGAGCATTCCGCCAATTGATGAACAACAAGCTTTGGAGCATTTGACGCAATTGATCAAGCTTGAAAAGGAATGGGTTCCGAAAACTCCTGGAACTTCCCTGTATATCCGCCCTTATATCATTTCAACAGATGCCAACCTTGCAGTTGGACCGTCTCAAACCTATAAATACATGGTGATCTTGTCACCGGTCGGATCTTACTTCCCAGGCGGCCTTCAGCCGGTGGTCATCCATGTGGAAGATAAATTCACCCGTGCTGTAAAAGGCGGGACCGGTATGGCCAAAACCGCTGGAAACTATTCGTCGGGTTATCAGGCTCAGGCGAATGCCAAAAAAGAAGGCAACGCGGATGTCCTGTGGCTGGACGGCGTCGAGAAAAAATACATTGAAGAAGTCGGCAGCATGAACATCTTCTTCAAGATCAACGGCGAAGTGGTGACGCCTGAATTGAATGGCAGCATCTTGAAAGGCATCACGCGCATGTCCATCATCGAGTTGCTTGGCACATGGGGAATTAACGTAACAGAAAAACGTATTTCCATTGATGAACTGTATGAAGCCTATGACGCAGGCCAAGTAGAAGAAGTCTTCGGCACCGGAACGGCCGCTGTTATTTCTCCGGTTGGCGAATTAAACTGGAAAGGCCAAAAAATGATCATCAATAACCATGAGATCGGTGAACTGTCACAAAAATTGTACGACACGATCACAGGCATCCAGACTGGGAAGGTTGAAGATACACTCGGCTGGACCGTAGAAGTAAAATAAAAGAGAAGCAGTAGATCTGAAGCCCGTCACTGCCCGGTTATCCTTCGTGATAACTCGGCAATGACGGGTTTTTCATGGTGTTAAGTTAACGGTGATTCATAAATCAATCAAAAATCAGCACATCATTGAAGAAAGACTGGAATTATTATGATATGGTAGAAAACAGCAATTTACCCTTGAGCCGGAAATCCAAACTTGGATCGACCTGCTTATTTTGATGGGAAAAGGAGTGTGTAAAGCAGTGAAAAGCATAACCGGTTTAAAACGCGTCCATTTCATTTTGCTGATGGGCGCGTTAACATCCTTGATTCCATTCACGATTGATATGTATTTGCCGGCATTTCCAATCTTGGCCGACGTCTATGAGACAAATGCCACTTCTGTTCAATTGAGCTTGACCGCTTGTCTGCTTGGGCTGGCATTAGGCCAATTGATCGCCGGCGCACTCAGTGATATGCAGGGAAGACGCAAGCCGTTGCTGATTTCCCTGGTTGCTTATGCAATAGCGTCGGTAGCCTGCATTTTTGCTCCGAACATTTACATATTTATTCTCTTGCGCTTTGTACAGGGATTTGCGGCTTCGGGTGGGCTGGTTATTTCCCGGGCAATCGTACGGGATGTCAGCAGTGGAGCTGAATTGACTAGATTGTTCGCTTTATTGATGGTCGTAAACAACTTGGTGCCATTGCTTGCGCCTTCTGTCGGAAGCGGAGTACTGCTGTTTGCCGACTGGCGTGGAATTTTCTTAGTGCTGACAGTATTGGGAATTATCTTGCTGCTGATTTCGGCTTTCCGACTAAAAGAAAGTCTGCCCCCCGAAAAACGCGTCCCGAGTAACCTGAAATCAACGTTCAGCAATTTTGCGGGGATTCTAAAGAACCGCCAGTTTACCGGCTATGCATTGGCGCAAGGCTTTCTGATCGGTGGTGTTTTCGCCTATGTATCTGGAACGCCTTTCATCTATCAAAATATTTACGGTGCTTCACCCCAGGCATTTAGCCTGTTGTTCGGTATGAATGGCATCGGTTTGATCATCGGGAGTTATGCTGTCGGCCGGTTCTCGCACGTCTGGTCTGAGAAACGCTTTCTGGAAACAGCTCTATACGGTGCGACTGCCGCTGGTGCGGTTCTGCTAACCGTTGTTTTACTGGAAGGGCCTTTGTGGGCCGTCGTCATCCCGATTTTCTTTTTCGTCATGTCAATCGGCGTAGTCGGAACAGCCGCATTCACGCTTGCGATGGAAAGCCAGGGCCATGTAGCCGGAAGTGCTTCTGCGCTCTTAGGGCTGCTGCCTTTCATCTTAGGGGCTGCGACAGCTCCGCTTGTAGGGATTGCTGGAGAAAATACTGCAGTACCCATGGGACTGGTCATTTTCTCCATGTGTGCCATCGCCTTATTGGCCTATCTCCTATTGGCGAAAAATTCAACTTCAACGATCTAAACCTGCAAAAGCCCAGAAACCTTTCTGGGCTTTTTGTAATGTGTTTAAATACCTGTTTTTGGCAATTTACAAAAGCTACACATAGACTTCATGAAGGCTTAATATTCGGACCCTACACTGAACTTGTTCATCAAATGACTGGAGGGAAAGAAATGATACATAGAAACTTGAAAATGAAAGTACTTCCGATTGCTTTAGCTTCAGCAGTAGCCTTGACGGGAACAACTTCTTTCTCATTGTCAGCAGAAGCACATGCTCCCGGCAACAATCAAGGGAAAGCTCCCGAGCACAGCCAAGGAAAAGGGAAAGGCGGCCATAAAAAAGATAAAGTGAAAAACGTCATTTTCCTGATCGGTGATGGTGTTGGCACATCGTACACATCCGCTCACCGATATTTGAATGACGATGCTTCCACAAAGATGGTTGAAGCTATGTCTTTTGATTCGTATCTGGTGGGACAGCAATCGACTTATCCGGAAGACCCGGCGCAAAACATCACCGATTCGGCTTCAGCTGCAACCGCCATGTCTGCCGGCATCAAAACATATAACAACGCCATTGCTGTCGATAACGATGAAAGTGAAGTGAAAACAGTCCTCGAGGCAGCCAAAGAAAAAGGCAAAGCGACAGGATTGGTTGCAACTTCTGAAATCACGCACGCCACACCGGCATCATTCGGTGCACATGATATTGCCCGGAAAAACATGAACGCCATTGCCGACGATTATTACGATGAATTGATCAATGGCGAGCATAAAGTCGATGTATTGCTGGGTGGAGGCGTCGATTTATTCGATCGTCCGGACCGTAACCTTACGGAAGAGTTCCGGAAAGATGGCTATAGCTACGTGACAGACCGCGACGAATTGCTGAGCAACGATGCAGAGCAGGTACTTGGGTTGTTTGCGCCGGCTGGCCTTCCAAAACTGATTGACCGTGATGACAGCACGCCATCCTTGGCGGAAATGACAACGTCTGCAATCGACCGATTGTCTGAAGATGAAGACGGCTTCTTCCTGATGGTCGAGGGAAGCCAAGTGGATTGGGCAGGGCATGACAATGACATTGTGGCTGCTATGAGTGAGATGGAAGACTATGATCGAGCATTCCAGGAAGCGATCAAATTTGCTGAAGAAGACGGCAATACATTGGTCGTTGCGACTGCCGACCATTCGACTGGCGGCTTCTCCATTGGCGCAGACGGCATCTACAACTGGTTCGCTGAGCCGATCAAAGCAGCAAAGCGCACTCCGGATTTCATGGCTGAACAAATCGTCGGCGGAGCGGATGCAGAAGCAACTTTGGAGAAGTTTATCGACCTTGAACTGACAACTGATGAAATTGCTGCTGTGAAAAAAGCAGCGGCTGGCGGCAAGTATACGGAAGTCGACAATGCAATTGAAAAGATTTTCGATAAGCGCTCACATACCGGCTGGACAACTGGCGGCCACACTGGGGAAGATGTTCCGGTTTATGCATACGGCCCCGCAAGCGATAAATTTGCTGGACAGCTCGACAATACCGATCACGCAAAAATCATCTTTGATTTGCTGAAAGCCAAAGTGGAAATCAACGATAAATAATGTTCTGGAAATAAAAGATGGAATGGGGACCTGACATGAAAAAAACCGTTTATTTATTGGCGCTCTCCGCGCTATTGCTGGGAGGATGTTCAGAATCGGATGATTCGACAATGATCGCTTCGGCAGCCGATCAGACAAACGATATTCCGGGTTATTATGATGGTTATGTCCTGAGCCCGCAGGTGACAGATGACCGTCTGCTGCAGGAAACCGGCCAAAACAAGCGGGATGCCAAAGGAGAGGCAACAGTGAAGGCGGTGAACATGGACAGTGAAACCTATAAGGTGGGTCCGGTGGAGCTGATTGTGGCAGAATCGAAAATCCTTCAGCTCGAACCGGATTATAGCCTGATCGATTTTTTTCATTCCTATACACATGAACAGGAATTTGAAGTCATGAAGATGTTTGTGGAAATCACCAATACCTCCGATGAACCTATTCATTTTGCACCGGTAGCGTTACTCGAAACTGCTGAAGAAGAATTGAAGCTGTGGGAAGATGATATTTATCTGGAAGAATTGAATGGTGAATTGGCTCCAGGTGAAACCAAGACAGGCAATGTCGGATTTATTATCGAAAAAGGTGGAATTGAATCGATAAATATCACCACCAGTGATGTCTTCGACAGTAAGGACAAACAAATCGCCAAAGCAGTAGAATTCAATACGCAGTTCGAATAATGGCGGGTTTTTGTAAAGTTTCTTTAGCAGAAAAAAAGCAATTATTAAAGTTTGGCAGGCTCTATTCCAGAGCCTGTTTTTCTATTTTTAAAATTGACGGAAAATAAAGAAAATATGTTTTTAAACAGATTGGAACAGTGTATGATAGAAGCAATTAAAACGGACGGAATAGGAAATTTCTTTACTAAAAGGAGAGGTTCGCCATGAAGCTGGTGGAACTGTATATCAGGGAAGTAACAAGAAGGCTGCCGGAAAAAAAGCGTGCTGAAGTTGAAGAAGAGCTGCGGACGACTATTGCGGAGAAGCTGCCGGTTGACTACATGGAACAGGATGTGAAAAATGTGCTTGCCGAATTGGGCCATCCAGCAGTTTTGGCGAGCCGCTATGCGGATCGGCCCATGTATTTGATCGGTCCAAGGTATTATGATCTTTATCTTCAGCTGTTGAAGCTTGTCTTGCCGATTGCTATCACTGTAACGACCATTGTCATTTTGATTGTCACGATTGTTTCAGGGGCAGGAGAGGAACCGGTCTTCACCATCATCGGAGAATTGATTGGACGAATCATTTCGGGAATCATCAATGCAGTGGTTCAAGCGGTCTTTTGGCTGACACTGGTTTTGGCATTTGTGGAACGCACAGAGCATTCGAAATCGCAAAGGCCGTTGGGATTGAATTTTGAAGAATGGACACCGGATGACTTAAGGGAATTCCCAGAGCGTCCGCACATTTCCAAAGAAAAACAAATTCCCCGAAGCCAAATATTCGGCAGCTTGATTTGGACGGCTATTTGGACGACCGTTTATTTTAATGCAGATAAGCTGCTTGGAATTTATCAGCAAGGGCGGCAAGGCGGACTGGAATTTACCACACCCATCTTCAATCAGGCTGTTCTTGTTTCCTATTGGCCCCTGATCATCCTGGTCGTCGTACTGGAAATCACTTTGGCAGTCTATCAATGGCGGGCTGTACAATGGACCAATAAACTGGCACTGTTCAACGCGTTTGTCCAAACGACTTCCGTATTGGTATTTGTTCTGGTATTCACCAATTCCAATTTAGTCAATGAAGCATTCCGCCAATGGCTTACTGACCTCTTTGGCGGGACGGCCTTCCTTAATTGGCTTATTGGCAGTATTTTAGTGGTGGTCATCATTTCTTCTGCTATAGATGCCATTCAAGGCATCCGAAAAGCCAGGATCCGTTCCCGATAGCAGTGGACTGCACTGAATTCAACCACAAGGAAATCAACGATGGCGCAGGGAACTTTTCCCTGCGTTTTTTTGATGGAACAATCAAGGATTTTAATAAAGACATAATGATTTTATAAGCGCATTCTTTAATATACTATTCAATCCTTATGAAAATATTCCTAGTAACCGCTGATAAATAAGGGAATTTAAATTATTTTAATGAAAAATAGTTATTTTACAGTAAATTTGTTTTTTTCTAAATATTATGTTTATATATTTAAAAAACATGGTATCATAATTTATGCTTTTAACCACGACATCAGGAGGAACGTTCATATGATTACATTTTTTGCTGCTTTGGCATTACTTATTTTAGGATATGTTTTTTATTCGAAATTTATTGAGCGTGTTTTTGGCGTCGATGACAATACACCAACTCCGGCCTATGCCAAAACAGACAAGCTGGATTATATGCCAATGAGCTGGTGGAAAGGCAATCTGATCCAACTGTTGAATATTGCTGGCCTTGGACCGATTTATGGAGCAGTTGCCGGAGCGTTATATGGTCCAGTCGCTTTTGTCTGGATTGTGCTTGGCTCTATTTTCGCAGGAGGCGTGCATGATTACTTTTCGGGCGTCATGTCCATGCGCCATGGCGGTGCCCAATTTCCGACATTGGTAGGGAAATACCTGGGTAAGAACGCCAAAGTATTTATCAATGGCCTGTCTTTAGTTTTGATGCTGCTGGTGACTGCAGCGTTTACTGCAGGACCTGCCCAGTTAATTGCCCAAATTACGCCAATTAACTTTATGACTGCTTTAATCATCATTTTCTTCTACTTTATCCTGGCGACGATTTTGCCGATAAATAAAATAATTGGCCGTATTTACCCCCTGTTGGGCGCCATTTTATTGTTTATGGCGGTAGCTGTAGCGGTAGCATTGGTCTTCTCGGGAAAACCGATGCCAAACTTGACATTTGCCAACCTGCATCCGGGTGATCTGCCGATTTGGCCATTGTTGATGGTGACCATTTCATGTGGCGCCATTTCAGGATTCCACTCTACACAAAGCCCGATCATTGCACGCACGATGAAAAAAGAAACCGATGGCCGAAAGATTTTTTATGGTGCTATGATCATTGAGGGAGTTATCGCCTTAATATGGGCAGCAGCGGGCATGACATTCTTCAATGGTACGGAAGGCTTGGGAGCAGCGCTTGCTGCTGGAGGGCCATCAGGCGTTGTCAACGAAATCTCCATTTCCCTATTGGGTACGATGGGTGGACTGCTGGCGATTTTCGGTGTCATCATCCTGCCTGTAACGACTGGTGATACGGCGCTACGGTCTTCACGAATGATCTTGACGGACATCCTTTCGAAATTTGTAAACATGGAAGGCAAAGTGAAGGTCCTGCTGGTGACGATTCCACTGGCGATTCCAACCTTCTATATGGCAACAATCGATTATACTTTCTTGTGGAGATATGTCGGCTGGACGAACCAGCTGGTGGCGACATTCATGTTGTGGACAGCTGCAGTTTACCTGATGAAAAACTATAAGTTCCACTGGGTGGCTGGAGTGCCTGCCATGTTCATGACCGCCGTAGTCTCCATGTACATCTTCTATGCACCGGAAGGCTTGAACATGGATTATCAAATTTCCGCCATTATTGGCGCCTGCATCACTTTGATTGTGTTGCTATGGTATGTGGCACAAATTATCAAATACAGAAGCTTGAAACAGCTAGAGGCGGATTATCGCCCACTATAACCAAAACTCCCACAGGGCCTGGCTCTGTGGGAGTTTTTCTGTCTATGAGGGAATCATGTGAACATAGAATTTATTTACAGTATAGTAAAATAAGAAGCATTTTTGATATTCAAGGAGGAGAAATGGATGGTTGCATTGATAAAAGGACAAAAAGTGGATTTAACGAAAACACATCCACGCTTGAAGAATTTAAAGATTGGATTAGGATGGGATGTCAGCCAGACGGCTTCATCGATTGATTTGGATGCAGTGGCGTTGCTTGTGGATGCGGAAGGCAAAGTCGCTGGAAAAGAACATCTGGTCTACTACAATAACCTGTCGGACACAGCCTCTGCGGTCAAGCTTACAAACGATAATCAGACAGGAGCTGGGGATGGAGACGACGAACAAATCACTGTTCAATTGGATAAAATTCCAGGCGGAATCAAGAAAATTGCCGTAGCGATCAGTATTTATGAAGGAAAGGCAAAAAAACAGGATTTTGGCCAGGTGGCAAATGCTTATGTCCGGATTGAAGACGCCGACAGCCAAAAAGAATTGTGCCGTTACGATTTGGGCAGGGACTTCAACCAGGACCTGACGTTATTGACAGGAGAAGTGTATTTGCATAATGGAGAATGGAAGTTTTCCGCGATCGGCCAAAGCGTTTCCAGTGATCTTGGGGAACTGTGCAGGCAATTCAATCTGGAGCTGCCAGCGGAAGCATTCCTGAAAAAGGCTCAGGCTGTGAAAACAGAGACACCGAGCGCTAAATCTGCTCCGGTGAACTTAAAAAAAGTGGAGCTTAAAAAGACCGGCGACAAAATCAATTTGAACAAAACCGAATCGCCTTTAGGTGAAATAGTGGTTAATTTAAATTGGACGCAAAAAACGGGCGGAGGATTTTTGTCATCGGTTCTCAACGCCGGCAAATCAGTGGATTTGGATTTGGGCTGTCTGTTTGAGTTGGAGGATGGTTCCAAGGGTGCTGTCCAGGCGTTAGGCAATGCTTTTGGAAACTTGAAGCAACAGCCCTATATCGCGCTTGACCATGACGATCGGACAGGTACGTGCAAAAGTGGAGAAAACCTTCGCATTAATGGAGATCAGCTCAAGAAATTCAAACGTATACTGGTTTATGCTTTTATCTATGAAGGAGCGGCGAATTGGGCAGAAGTGGACGGGGTAGTGACTTTGAAGCAAAAAAATGGCCCGGACGTCGAAGTCCGCTTGGATGAACACCGCAAAGGCAAGCGGATGTGCGCCATCGCTTTGATCGAAAATGAGAAAAACCAAACCTTGAGCTTCAAGAAAGTGGTCGAGTACTTTGCCGGCCACAGGGAAGTGGACAAAGCTTTTAATTGGGGCATGACCTGGAGCGCAGGATCTAAATAAAAAGGGGAAAAGAGCATGGAACCATTCCATGCTCTTTTGTTTTGGCCGAAATCGTTCTGATTTGTCGGACTGATCGCGGGTTAATTTAAATAATTGCTTGTTGAATCCTGCTGTAAAAAGATCAGTGAAACCTTGTTTAAACTCTCTGCTTGTCTTTCAGTCGGCCCGTTCCGTCAAAAGTGCCGTTTGCGGATGGTGGGATTTGTGATAGACTGGCATTTCAACTTAAAATTAAAATTTTCAATTTAGTTTGAATAAATAATCCTTTTGAGTTCTTAAAGCTTGTTGCATAAGGAAATAAGAGATTTAAACTTTCATTAAAGTGAATAAATATTCAACTTTGTTGCATATTTAGATTGAGGAAATGTATTTATAGAGGAAAAAACATTTTATAACATTGACTTAAAATGCAAAACAGTGCATAATAACTCTATTAAATAGATTCGGGAAAGAAATGTTGGAAACAATGTCACGGAGGCAAGGTTCTTCCGTTTTTAGATGAAATGGAAGAATTTTTTTTATTTATCAAAATCGGGTGGTGACTGCACGTGGAGAAGAAAAGAATTGTTGTGAAGATTGGCAGCAGTTCATTGACAGATGAACGTGGCAAGCTGTCGATTGAAAAATTGCGTGAGCACGTGGATGCGCTGGCTCGCTTAAAAGAATATGGGCACGAAGTCATTCTGATATCGTCGGGAGCAGTTGCGGCAGGGTGCACAAGCATGGGTTATTTATCGCGCCCTGATACGGTGGTCGATAAGCAATCGGCCGCCGCGGTCGGACAAAGCCTGTTGTTGCAGGCTTATGCTGATGAATGCAAAAAACATGAGATCGTGGCAGCTCAGCTGTTATTGACGAAAGATTTGTATAAAAACGCCAATGCGACCATTTCAAAATTACTGGAAAGAAACGTCATGCCGATTATCAATGAAAATGACTCTGTTTCTGTAAAAGAGCTGACATTTGGAGACAATGATATGCTGTCGGCATTGGTCAGCGGGCTTGTCCATGCGGACTTCCTGGTGATTCTGACAGATATTAACGGCATTTATCAAGACAACCCAAGAACCAACCCACAGGCCCAAAAATACCTCCATCTTCAGGAAATCCCCGATGAATTAGTGGAAGCGACATCCTCGGAAGGCTCTGAAGTCGGAACAGGGGGCATGAAGTCAAAAGTTGAAGCCGCAAGAACGGCTTTGGCTTTAGGTGTCCAAGTGTTCATCGGTTCCGGGACAGGCAGCGAAAAATTAGTCGATATTTTCCAGGGCAGAGGCGACGGAACCTATATCGGTGTGAAAACAGAACTGAGTGTTTAAGCAAGGGGAAATCGAAAGGGGCATCAGGAATGACCGAACTTCTACAGGAACAGCAAACTGAAAGCGAACTTCTCCAAAAGGCTAAGCAAGCGAAACAAGCTGCAGCCACATTGGCGAAATTGACGACCAAGCAAAAAAATAACGCCTTGCGTTTGATTTCAGCTCAATTGCTGGAAGAACAGGCCTATATCTTGGAAGAAAACAGCAAGGATGTTGAACAAGGACGCCAAAACGGAATGAGTGATTCCTTGGTCGACCGTCTTCAACTGGATCAATCCCGCTTGAAAGACATGGCGGATGCGCTGGTTCAATTGACAAAGCTGGCAGATCCCGTAGGAGAAGTGCTGGAAAAATGGGAACGGCCAAACGGTTTGACGATGTCTAAAATCCGTGTGCCTTTAGGCGTTGTCGGAATGATTTATGAAGCGCGTCCGAATGTCACAGTCGATGCGTCCAGCTTATGCCTGAAAACCGGGAATTCCGTCGTGCTGCGCGGCAGCTCCACAGCAATCCACTCCAATAAAGCCATTGTTGCCGTTATTCATCGGGCACTCCAGAAAAGTGAAGTTCCAGTCGAATCCGTGCAATTATTGGAAGATACGAGCAGAGAAGCAGCTTCCCATATGTTTAAATTGAATCAATATCTGGATGTCCTCATCCCGCGAGGCGGTGCAAAACTCATTCAGACGGTCGTCCAAAACTCCACGGTTCCCGTCTTGGAAACAGGTGCAGGAAACTGCCATATATATATTGATGAGACAGCGGATGTAAAAATGGCGATTGAGATTGCGTTGAACGCCAAAACGCAGCGCCCTTCAGTGTGCAACTCCTGCGAAAGCATTTTGGTCCACAAAACTTGGGCAGACAAGCATTTAGCGGAGTTGTTGTCCGCTTTGCAGGACAAGCAGGTTGAAATCCATGGGGATGAGTCTATCCAACAACTCTCTCCTACGGTCATACCTGCAGAAAATGCAGATTGGGGAACGGAATACTTGGGACTGGAAGTGGCAATGAAAACGGTCACTGGTGTGGAAGAAGCGATTCAGCACATCAATACTTACGGAACCAAGCATTCTGAAGCGATCATTTCTTCCAATTCTGCGAACGTCGATCAATTCTTCATGGAAATTGATGCAGCAGCAGTCTACCATAATGCTTCTACGCGCTTCACAGACGGCTTCGAATTTGGGTTTGGTGCCGAGATTGGCATCAGTACACAAAAGCTTCATGCGCGGGGACCTATGGGCTTGCCTGCATTAACTTCGACAAAATACATCATCCGCGGCAGCGGCCAGATAAAGTAAACCATAGAAAAAAGACCGGAGGCATTTGCTTCCGGTCTTTTTTGTGTCAGGCCTGTGCTTTTGTTCGGTTATGCTTCCACATCAGGTAACGGTAGCGGACAGTGCAGCCGATGCAATAGCCCATCAATGCAACTCCTGCTGCAAGTATGACCATAATGCTGAAGGCATAAGCAACCAGTTGGATGCCTAAAGAGAAGAAAAGGAGTGACAGCCCCAGGCAAATCGTTGCAATCCATTGATTGAACAATTGCTGGTCTTTGTCTTCCTGCTGGTAGCTCGCTGACGGCTTTTTCAGAAAGCGGCGGCTAAAGTGGATGACAGGATTTTTCTTGGTGATCAATGTATAGGCTCCAACCGCAAACGGCAACAGCAAAATGGCTGGATGGAACAACAATGCTGCCAATACGGTGACGACGATGAAAGCTTGGTTTATTTGGACAAGGGGTTTGGGAATGGTCATGAACTCTCCTCCTTCAATTAAAACTTATTATACCTAGTAAATTACTAGGAACAAACCTAATTGCTCAGAAAGAGAGTCATTCGATTCGTTTTCTACATCAGCTGGGTAATGAACAATGTAGCCATGCCAAAATAGATCAATAAGGACAAGATGTCATTGATTGTCGTAATTAGCGGACCGGAAGCCACAGCCGGGTCAATATTGAATCGATAAAGAATCAAGGGAATGATTGTTCCGGCTAAGGTCCCGATAATCAAAGTCATCAGTAGCGAACCGCCGACCACAATGCCCAGCACAAAATTGCCTTGCCATACATAAGCAATCAATAAAATGAGAACAGAGCAGATGGCTCCGATGATGATGCCGACCCATAATTCCCTGATGACCAGCTGGACGGTCTGTTTAAAATTCAGCTTCTGGGAAGCCAATCCACGGACCACAACGGACAGCGACTGCGTACCCGTATTTCCGGTCATGCCGGCAATCATCGGCATAAAGAACGTCAGCGCTACAACAGTCTGAAGCGTTTCTTCGAATCGGCTGATGATGCCGCCGGAAAACAAGCCGATAAACAACAGGAGAATCAGCCAAGGCAGACGGCGATAAGCCGCAATCAAAGCAGGCGTATTAAAGTCGATTGACTTACCGGAAGCCGACAATTTTTCAATGTCTTCATTCGCTTCCTGCATGACGACATCGATGACATCGTCCACCGTGATGACCCCGGCAAGCGTATTGTCTTTTTCAACAATCGGCAACGTGACGAAATCATAGCGGCTGATCAATTGGGCGGCCTCTTCCTGGTCGGTCAGGACGTCGGCTTTGATGACGCGGTTGTACATGACTTCTTCGATTTTGTCCTCAAGGTTTCCAAGAATCAAATCCTTATAAGAAAGAACGCCAAGCAGCTTTTTGTCTTCGTCCACTACATAAAGGTAGTTGAGGTATTCCGCTAATTCGGCAAATTGCTTGATCTTATCGATAGCTTGCCGAATCGTGTAATGCCGTGGAATCCATACATAGCGGTTATTCATTAAGCGTCCCGCTGTTTCAGGTGGATACGTCATCGTATTGTGGACAAACCGGGAGTCGTCCTGATTGATCTGCGACAACAGCTCTTCAATGCGTTCCGGTTCCAAGTCGGCCAGCAACAAAGCCAAGTCGTCGTTGTCCATACGATCGAGGACCTTTGCCGATTTTTCTATACCCAACTTATGAAGAATATCAATTTGTTCATTTTTCGGAAGTTCCTGCATCAGTTCCGTCAGTTGGCGGATCGTCAAATAGAGGAGAAACTTATTGCGGTGTTTGTCCGGCAGATGCCGGTACTGGATCGCCATATCATACGGCTGGAGCTCATCCAGGATGTCCTGGAATTCAATTATTTTTCCTTCTTTCATGGCCTTGATCAACGCCAATGTAATTTCGTCTTCAAGCAATGCTACAGTCATGGGGCTCACTCCTTCTATGCGGAAAATCCAGAAACTCTATTGTTGATTATTGCCTTAAATGCATGATTTGAAAAGGGGAGAAAAAAAGATAGCAGAATTGAATTAATTGACATATAATAATGAAAATCTGAAAAGGCAAACTTCACCGAAAGGGAAGGACGCAAAGCCATGAGCCTAACCGTTGAAAAACGCAAGGTTGTCAGGTTGCCTGGGTCTCGTTCTGTGAGCCACGGCCAGCAGAATGGGAGGAATAGAGATATGAAAAAATTAATGATGGCAGGTGTGTGGTTATTGTTTATGCTGACACAAACCGGTTTTCAGGCTCAAGCGGCTGAAGTGGATGTCAAAGCCACTTGGTTGTGGAATCCGTGGATGATCTACGAAGATGAAGCGGGTACGATCGCTTTTCTCGAAAGCAAAAATGTAAACAAAGTATATGTCCAGATTGATGCGGATATTCCGGCTGGTGTATACCAGAGCTTCATCGAAAAAGCTGGAGCTGCGGGCATGGCCATTTACGCGTTGGATGGAGCGCCTGACTGGGTGGCAGCAAAAGGATTTACTAAACAGGACCGGTTGATGTCTTGGTTGTCAGCCTATCAACAAAAGGCTGCCTTGACGCAGAAGTTCGCCGGTGTCCATTTGGATGTGGAACCTTATTTATACAGCGGTTGGAACACCAATCGTGCAGCAACAGTCAAAGCTTATCAAGCCTTGCTGATGAAAGCCGTATCCAGCACAACCGCGTTGAACTTGCCTCTGGAAGCCGATCTTCCTTTCTGGTTCGACGAAATTCCATATAAAAACACTTACGGTAGTGGCATACTTGCCGAATGGGTCATCGCCAATACGCACAGTGTCACGCTTATGGCTTACCGGGACTCAGCAACCATGATAACAGAACTGGTAAGAAATGAAGTGGCCTATGGAGTGAAATACGGAAAAACGGTTGTGGTGGGAGTTGAAACAGGCCAAACCGATGAAGGTGAAGCTATCTCCTTCTATGAAGAAGGCGAGGCTTTCATGAACAATGAGTTAGCTGCTGTTTCTTCTCATTATGCCTTTTCCAAAGGCTTTGGAGGAATCGCAGTTCATGACGTGGACAGCTGGAAGACGATGGCTCCGTAAAAATTAGTCCACAACGATTTCTTTATTCTTCTAACAAGGAAACAGCAGACTCAGTTTAAATAGCTGAATCTGCTGTTTTTTTCGTAGAGTTAAATCAAGTGAAATATGTTACACTATCCATAAATTATGAAATAATAAGGTTTTTAATAGAAATATTTTACTTAGAAATGGTGGCTTCGAAAAAGGAGACTGGTAAATGATTGAGCTATTTATGTGGGTGGTTTTGGGTTTATTGGGAATTCAATTGCTGATTCTAGCTTTGCTGATCGGTTGGAAAAGAAGGAATTTAGCCGATGAAAGAGTGATAGAAGAAACATTAGCTACGTTACGGCCACAATTCCGAGAATATATAGAAGGCACTAGGGAAATGGAACCTGCGTTGCCGCCCGGAAAAAAACATCGTTTTAAATTGATGGAAACGATGCTGGATGAGTTTTCAGCTGAAGATTTTTCGGAAATGCAGTTTTTGAAAATTCACAGGCTAGCGGAAAAGTATTTGGCAGAGCCTTACCGCCTTATTTTGAAAAAAGGCCAATGGGCAGAGCGTGTCAATGCGCTGTATTTTATTGAAGACTTCCGGCTTTTTTCGTTGAAAGAAGATGTCTATCAGCATTTCCTGAGAATCAATAAGCGTGACGAAGAGTATCGCCAGTGCATCCGCGTCTGCGCTACACTGCAGGAAGCTCGGCTGATGGATGTCGCTATTGAAAACAAGAGCTTGTCATTCGGAATGATCAAAGAATTGCTGCACCGGCTGGAAGATGATTTATTGAAGGTGACAGCGGAACGGATGCAGGCTAAAGAGGATATTTCCGAGAACATGCTTAATGCCTTTATTACATTCAGTGGGGAACGCCGGATGGCCCTGTTATTTCCTTTTGTCGAACAGAAGTTGCGCGATGAACGAAAGGAAGTGCGTCTGAAAGCCATGAGCAGCCTATGCCATTACGGAGAAATGGCGGATCCGTCAATTCTTTTGGAATTTTATGATTCAGAGCATTGGCAGGAACGGATGTATGCGGCAAAACTGACGGGTGCCTGCCGTTTTGAGCAGTACAAACAAAACCTGGTTGATCTGCTGTCGGATAATGTCTGGTGGGTCCGCTTTGCAGGTGCTGAGAATATAAAAGTCTTTCAAGGCGGCAATGCCATCCTTGAGCAGGTCTCAATCGAACACACGGATGCCTATGCACGAGATATTGCCAAACATATGCTGACAAGAGAAGGCGGGGAGCTCGCATGAGTGGAACTGGAATTACAGTAGTCATTGAAATCATTTCCTGGGCAATAATAGCTTATATGTTGGCTGCCGGCGCGATTTACTTGATTCTTTTCTTTGTCGCTAGCCCAAAGATAAGCAAAGAGAAGAAATTGAACCGCCAGGAGCAGATAGAAGAACTGTCGATCAATAAAGATACGTACCCTATTTCTATTCTGGTCCCTGCTTACAATGAAGAAGCAGGTGTGGTCAGCACTGTCCGATCATTATTGAACCTGAACTATCCTCAGTATGAAATCATCGTAGTGAATGATGGTTCCACAGACAGAACCAGTGAAAAAGTGCTTGCCCAATTTGGAATGGAGCCGATTGAACTGGCGATCCGGACATATTTTAAAACAGGGGAGATCAAGCGGGCTTATCGATCGACACTTCACCCCAATCTTTTTCTAATCGAAAAAGAAAATGGCGGGAAGGCAGATGCTTTGAATGCAGGCGTCAATTTCTCGAGATATCCGTACTTTGCGGCGATTGACGGAGATTCCATTTTGGAACAGGACGCCTTGCTGAAAACCATGAAACCGATTGTGGATTCGAGTGGCCTGGTCACAGCTACAGGCGGGACTGTGAGAATTGCCAATGGCTGCAAAATAAACCGGGGTGTCATCGAACAGGTGGCGTTGCCTAAAAAACCGCTGGAAATCATGCAGATTATCGAATACTTCCGCGCGTTTCTTATTGGGCGCCTCGGTTTTAGCCGGGTCAATATCCTGCTGATCATTTCAGGCGCGTTTGGCGTCTTTGAAAAAAGCCGTGTCATCAAAGTGGGTGGCTACAAAACAGATACGGTCGGGGAAGACATGGAACTCATTGTCCGATTGCACCGTTCCATCAAAGATGAAAAGTCGAAACAACGGATCGAATACATCCAGGACCCTGTTTGCTGGACAGAAGCACCCAGTACTGTGGCTTCCCTGCGGGCGCAACGGATCCGCTGGCAACGAGGTCTGGCGGAAACGCTGTGGACTCACCGGGGAATGATGTTCAATCCGAAGTACAGAGGGATTGGTTTGTTTTCGATGCCTTATTATGTGTTTATTGAATTGTTGAGTGCAGTTTTTGAAGTGATGGGGTATTTTATCATTATCGGCGGCTTTGCGTTCTCCTTCATTGAAACCGACATTGCGGTAGTGATGCTGCTGGTGATGGTCCTGTATGGTTCCTTGCTGTCCGCGCTTGCTGTGCTGCTGGAGGAATGGACCTATCACAAGTATCCGACCGTCAAAAGCATTCTTGTGCTTTATATTTATGCATTGACTGAGACATTCTGGTACCGCATCCTAATGAACTTTTGGCGTGTACAGGGTCTGTTCTACGCTTTCAAGAAAAAATCAGTATGGGGAGACATGGAGCGAAAAGGTGTGTTCTCTGATGAAGAAGCAGAAGAAGGAAGCCTGTAAAAGGCTTCCTTCTTTTGGTTTCTATTTAATTTTTCTCGCCGAAGGTCTTTTGAAGAATATAATAAGATTGCTTCAGCCGCTCTTCGGATTGCGGCAGCCCCCAAGTTTCCCATGAGTACCGGGCCGCTTGAGAGGCTTCAAAAGTTTCAACAGCCTTTCCGTCGCTATCGGTCAGGCTGGCGGCGATGTCCAGCCCTTTGATCGTTTCGGAGGATTCGATGCCATCTTTCCAGAGATCACCGATGAATTCGCGCTTAGCCGGATCTTTAGCGTTCAACAACATCCACGGAATACGGATTTCCATGATTCCCGTCTTCTTGTCGTAATAATAATCGTTCAAGGAATCGTAATCCTCGTGCTCAGGATTGGCAATGCCAAAACGGAAGACGCCAGTTTCATAGGCATCGAACGGATAAGTTTCGCCTGTATCCGGGCGTACGAATTCTTTGTTCAACGCAAGGCGGATCGGGTGGAATGTCGACTCGATATCCTCTTCTGCCGGAATCATCTCTAGGCGTTCATGGTAATCATAATAGAAGCTGTCGTAATCGCCCGCTACCTGGAGCTGTGCTTTCTCCAATCCTTCCACCTTCAAGTGGAAGTCTGCCAGAAACTCTGTTTTCTCCAAGGCATCGACCGCGATGCCTTGGCCTTCACGGATGCTGAAGTAAAGGTTGAAATCCTGGTTGTCCCACCAGTTTTTATTGGCTGGGTCGAATTGGGCTTTGATGTAGACATAACGTTCGTCCGAATCCATGGTTAAGGTTCTGAGTGCTCCATCCTCTTTTTCATAAAGGGTTTCGTCCTCTGTCCAATCATCTTCACCATCCACTTTGACTTTGTGGCGATCAAAACTCAGCAAGCCAAATTGCTGCTCGTTGGTTTGGGCGTTGGACCAAAATGGACGCTCGTCCGGATTGTCATAATCCATCGTATTCCAAGTACGTTTAAACCACTCATCCTGCCAGGTGAAGACCATACCGCCCAGCATGCCTTCTTCAAGAATGTCTTCATACATATGGGTGACGATTTCCCCTTGCTGCCGTTCAGAAATGAATCCTTGATTCCAGCCGAATGGATTTTCGTGAGTCATGCCGCGGGAGGCCGGAACCCCGAATTCGGCGATGACGATCGGCATGTCGTGCGAATCATTCAAGTCCTTCAAGTAACCGGCATAGTTATTGAATTCGCCGCGGTGATCAACAAATTCAGTATAGCGTTCCTCCAGATTCAGAAAATCGGGATAGTACGGATAGACATGGTAGGAGGCGAACATGCCGACCGTATCTGTGATGCCTTTGGTCTTGATGTGATTCGGATCGACGGTGGCCATGTCTTCCTGTTCACTCGGTTCTGCAGGCTGATCGATGTTGTCTGTCGTTACCCAGTTGGTGAAGCTGAGAGGGCGCATGCTTTGGTATTCGTCCAACTCGTAGGCGGCCAAAAAGTCCAATTGCTGTGCCAACCAATGCTCCATTGGATTTGCCTCTTCTGTATAGACATAGGTGCCTTCAAAATCACCCAAGTCCGGATAATCCTGCTCCATTTGATCGACTGTTAAAGGAAACCATTCAATGCCAATCATCCAACCGATGACATAGGGAGAAATATCAGACTTATAAGTTCCGTAAGCGTGGCCCGGTTCCTGTTCAACTACAGCATCGCCGTGGATCACATCGACAATTTTCTCGACTTCAGTTTGAAACCGTTCTGTGATTTCAGGAGTAAAAGCGTCCAATGTCTCCACCAGCGGCTCTTCGTCAATCCAAACCCCGTGATACAAGTAAAGCGGCTCGTCAGCGCTGGCATTGTAAGCAGCGAATGCTTCGTAGAAAGCCGGCGGATGGAGCGTATAGACACGGATTGCATTGGCATTCATCTCGCCGATTGCCTTGAACCACCGGTCGTATTCTTCGCGGGTGATGGCCGCTTCTCCTGGAAACGTTCCGGGTTTGGCCATTCCCATATTGACGCCTTTAATAGTGAAGGGCTGCCACTTGCCATCCTCATAAACTTCAAACGCTTGCCCATTAATGCGGGAAGGATATGCGATCCCCTCTTTCGTGGCGGCAGTAGCTTTAATTGTTTCAACTTGTTTTTTCTTCTGTTCTGCATTCGCCAAAATCGTTTCCATCATAGGTACGTAAGTCTGCCAATAAAAACTCTTTTCGCCATCAAGCGATTCCATGGAAAGGAATGAACGCAGCTTCGAGAATCCTGAATAGCGGTAGAAGTTTGGCGTGTCATCCATATCGACAAAATCCCCTGCAAAGTAATAAAGATCCGCTCCGTGTTTCGATTGATGAAAGACAGCTGGAAAATCCAACGGAATATCTGCTGCTTTCAATTTGTCGCTGCCTTTAGTTTCCAGGTTCCATTGGTAGTCTGCTAAGACCTCGGTGCCTGACTGCGCTTGGTTGATATCAAACCAATAATCAAAAGAAGGGCTTTTCTTCAACTCGAATTGAGCTGTACCTTGTTCAGTGAAGGCAAGGCGAAGCCCGTCAGTACCGACTTCTCCGGCATCTTCAGAAAGGACCACGATTTCACCTTCAGCATCATTGACCAAGACAAATCCGGCCCCTTCAAAATTCCATTCTCCATTATTTCTTTCATAGTTCTCAATAATCCATTGAGGTACTTCGCCGTCAGTAGAATGGAGATCCGCGAAGTGGCGCCCACTCCAGCCGCTCCATTCCAATCCCAGGAATTCGTTCATGTCCTGGGTGACTTCTTCCGTAGTTGGGGAGGCGAAGGTATTGAATTCTACAACCAAGTCCGTGCCTTGGGACTGCACCTGCTTTTTGATGGTTTGCCATTCAGCCATTTCAAGCCCACCGGAAAGCATGGATGAAGTGCCCGGCTTTTTCTCTGCAGACTGCCAAGGAAGATCTTCTTCATAGACTCCATAAGAATCCGCTAAATAAATCAAGTCCGTTCCAGATAGATCTTGAGGCAACTCACGGGTTGTATATCTTTCCGCTTGTTCATCCGGAACAAAGCCGTAATAATCGGACTCTGCCTGATAGGGCTCCTGGGATTCTGTTACATAGCGATGGTGATTCAACAGCCAGGTCAGTCCTTTATGTTCCCGGTAGCTTTCAGTCGGAACTGTTTTATCGAGTATGGCTATGTTTACTATTTTTTCTTCTTTAAAGAACCAGACAAGAACGGGCAGCAAAAGCAGAATAATAATTGCTGTTATAGATAGAAGGGTTTTCTTCATTCATATCACTCATTTCTATTTACAAAATATAACTCAAAAGACATTATAGCTTAAAAAACATTAAAAATAGAAAAAAATTACCTGTTTTTCAAAATAAAAAAGACTCGATTACTCGAGTCTTTTTGAAAAATTATTAGCTTTGTACACTGCCTTCTTCCTGGTAAACCGGTACCCATCCTTCAGTCGTTACAAAAATACGGATAGCTACGACTTTGCGGTCGTCAGCAAGTGTAAAGTAATGGGTGATGTTTTCAGGAACCGAGATTAAGTCGCCTGGCGTCAAGTGAACTTCAAAAAAACGTTCGTCTTTTCCTTGGATGATGAAGACGCCGTGTCCGCTGACGATGTAACGGACTTCGTCATCTGTGTGAATATGCTTGCGCTGGAAGTTTTTCAAGAGCTCATCCAATTTCGGATTAGAGTCAGACAGGGAAATGATATCCGCTGCCTGGTAGCCGCGGCGCTCGGAGATGTCATCGATTTCTGTTTTGAATGCCTGAAGGATTTCGTCTTTGTCAGCATCGCTCAAATCAAATTTTTCGCGCAGGTTCTCCGGCAATTTAGTGTTGTCCCAATGTTCATAAACGACTTCCTGCTGCTCCAGAAATGCCGCTACTTCGTTTTGTGCCTCGATTGTTTCGTTTGTTCCTTGAATTTTAATGATCGCCATTTAAATCTTCCTCTCTTATTTTAACTGTAGTTGTAACGCTAATTGGTATTGAAATAAAAATTCGCTGGCTTCAAGCAGCTTCTTTGCTTCAAAGCCGTCTTTTCCCCAAACGGTGATGCCGTGGTTGCGGATCAGCACCGCTCCTTTATCGGCAGTGATATAAGGTTCAAAGGCTGCGGCAAGCGTCGGGATATCGGCGTGATTTGGAATGATCGGAATGGTCAATACAGCATCTTCTTCCCATAATCCAAAGGCCTTGATCAATTCCTGTCCCTGGAAATCGATTTTTCCGGCATCTCCGTATAATTCGGAAATGACGTTATTGGCTACCGTGTGGACGTGGAGGCTGCAGCCGGCCCCTGTCTTTCCATATATCGCACAGTGCAACAAAGTTTCTGCAGAAGGCTTCAATAGAGTCCCGGCAGCCGGCTGTCCATCGGCATCCACAAGAAGGAAGTCTTCGTCAGTGCGTTTTTTCTTGTCTTTTCCGCTGGCGGTAACCAGAAATTCAAGTGGCTCGTCCGCCACTTTGATGGCGAGATTTCCGCTGGTTCCCATAAACCAGTCACGAATAGCCAGTTCATCTTTGACATCGGCCAGTTCCAGCCATTTATCGTGCAATGCCGTCATGACTTCACCCCTGTATAGTCATCCACAATGGCGATGACTTCATGGAAAGTTTCAAACGGTTTATAATCGATGTCCGCTTCCTGGCATTTTTCAGCCAGCAGATCCCGGGCAATGACAAAATCAGCTTGTTTGGCGGCTTCCCAGTCACTTATGGAATCGCCGATGACGATACTTTTGGCGCTGCTGCCTAGAAGATCCCGAATGACGGATGGTTTGCAGCAGCCACAGCCTTGGCTGGTACAGGTTTCGTCACAGCCATGTGGAAATACCAGTTTGATGGTGTCTCCTGAAAAATCGGCGCTGTTGCAATAGATGCCGTCAAAAGGTTCAAATGGTTCAAGCAGCGGGTAAACAAAGAAATCGATGCCGCCGCTGACGATGTACAAAGGAAGTTGCTGTTGCTTTGTATAAGCGACAAAATCGCTGAAGCCTTCGCGTATTTCCGCCTGCTCCAGCACATATGAAATGATGTCATCTTTTGCCTCGACCGGAAGGAGGGAGAACATCTTCGCAACACCCTCACGTATCGAAATGGATTGGTCAAGAATCTGGTTTTTGACGGTTTCCCAGCCCGGCGGATTAAATTTCTTCATAATGGCGATGATGTTGTCATTGGCTGTAACGGTGCCGTCAAAATCGCAAAAAATAATCGGTTTACTCAATTTGTTCACCCCCATAGCTCAAGTGCTGTTTGTAGTTCTTGATGTTGTTTGCCTGCCGCCTGCAGAGTTTCCCCCTGCAGGACCGCATCGATGGCCTGCCTGAAAGCCTGTCCGCCGCCAGCTGCACCAGCGGGATGTCCATGGACACCGCCGCCGGCATTGATGACACTGTCGATTCCATAATCAGCCATCAGCAATGGCACAAGGCCAGGGTGGATGCCTGCAGATGGAACGGGGAAGCTGCGCTTCAGAGGGCTGTCTATCGTCAGTTCTTTGCCGAGCGCAAGGGCCGCTGTTTTCTCCAACGCAACACTGCCGTAAGGAGAAGGAAACAGGGAGAAGTCAGCTCCTGCATAGCGGATCAATTTCCCGAGTGCGAGCGGTGTAGCGAGACCATAGAAAGCGGAAGAAGTGAAAGCGCCGCTGAAAGCCGGATGTGCCATGAGCGGCAAAGCAATTTCATCATCTTCAGCCAGTTCCTGCAGTACATCGAGCCCATATGCATGAACATTGAACAGTAAAGCATCCGCTCCAAGTTCACGTGCTTTTCGTGCTTTTCCTCTCAGTTCGGAAGTTCGCCCTGACAAGTTCACCGCATAAAGTGTACGATGGCCTGTTTCTTCATAAACGCTTGTCAGTACGTCTTTGCCAGTGGTGATTCGTTTTTCAAATGGAGTCAGTGGATTGTCGAATAAAATTTCATCGTCTTTGACCAAGTCCACACCACCCAATGCCTGTTCACGCAATTGAGCAGACAGAAAATCCAGATCGCGGCCGATGACGCCTTTGAATATGCTCATCAGAAGCGGTCGTCCGGCTACGCCAAGTGTGTTGCGGATTTCTTCAATGCCGAAGCGTGGGCCGGGAAAATGGCTGAGCAAGTCGTGGCTGAAATCCAAATCCACTAACTTCACTTCTCCGTCCAATGACAATTTTCCGAAAACCGTGGTCAAGATGGCCGGAAGGTCAGCAGAGAAATTGGCGGACGGATAAGCGACAGCAACTTCCGCTTTGACCAGTTCGGGTTTCAATGGATGGTTGATTTCTTCAAATTCCTTAACGGAAACGACGTTTCCTTTATGGTGTTTCAGCTGCTCCTGTTCGAGGAGCGGCAAATCGGTCCAGGAGCCGATCGTCAGACCCAAAGCGATGCCTTCCGCCTTTTTCTCAAAAGAACCAGGCTTTCCGTATAATTGATAAGTAGCAGTCAAGATGCTCATGTATTCAACACTCCCATGCAATTTTAAAAAATAAAAAACCTCTTCAAATAAGAAGAGGTTAAGGGCTTTAACAACTTCTTATTTCTCAGCCATCGGTTCTGGCTGCAAGAATTAGCACCGTGTCCACCATTGGACCGGTTGCCGGGTATCGTAGGGCTTGTCCCTCCACCTGCTCTGAATAAGAAAGATATGAAATTGGGTAAGTTTTTTGGGCTGGTCCTACTTATAGAATCTCAGCGTAAAAAGAAATGATCGTTCGAAATGGTAGAACTGCTTTAATAGAGTAAAGTAATTCTGATTATTTCATGCGCACCGAAATCTGTCAACAGCATTGTTGCAAAATTGTTTTTATTTAAAAAATGTGATTGACAGTCAATTCTGAATCGTGATAGGATTCATTTCAGAACTTAATAGCACGACAAGCAGTACTCTTATCAAGAGCTGGCAGAGGGATTTTGGCCCGATGACGCCCAGCAACCGACCGTAATACCGTTGTGAGACGGGGCGCTTTGGCGCCAGGATGAATATCCTGTAAGGCACGGTGCTAATTCCATCAGAAATTTATTTTCTGAAAGATAAGAGGCATGGGATCTCTTATTCTGGCCTCTTTCTTTTGGAAAGAGGCTTTTTATATTGCAGAGAAAGGGAGATTGACCATGACACTTACGGCTCCAACCACCTATAAATCATTAACCGAAGAAGCTGCCATCGAATTGGCGAAAACTATTCAAGCATTTGATCATAAAGCTCAATTGACGTGCCGGGAAATCGGCGACGGCAATTTAAATTATGTTTTTCAAATTGAAGAGGCAGCCACAGGCAAGAGGCTGATCATCAAGCAGGCTTTGCCATATGCCAAAGTCATCGGCGAAAGTTGGCCGCTGACATTGAAGCGTGCGACGATCGAAGCCAATGTTCTGAAGAAGCACGGCGAGTTTGTGCCGTCTTTGGTGCCGGCCGTCCATGCAACGGACGAAGCATTGGCTATAACGGTGATGGAAGATTTATCGCATCTCGAAATTGCGCGGGAAGGCTTGATCAACGGCCGGCAATTTCCAAGGCTGTCACAGGATATCGGCGAATACCTGGCACAGACTTTGTTCCACACTTCTGATTATGGGCTGCATCCTTTTGAGAAAAAACGCTTGGCTGCTGAGTTTTCCAATCCGGAACTATGCAAAATCACAGAAGACCTGATTTTTACCGATCCATTTTTTGATGTTGACACCAATGATTACGAACCACAGCTGCAGGCAGCAGCAGAAGCGATTTGGAACGACCGCAAACTGCAGCTGGAAGTGGCGAAATTGAAGAAGAGTTTCTTGACTGAAGCGGAAGCGCTGCTTCACGGAGACCTTCATACCGGCAGTATTTTTGCGGGGCCGGCCGAAACGAAAGTCATTGACCCGGAGTTCGGCTTTTACGGCCCGATCGGCTTTGATGTCGGATTGTTTCTGGCCAACCTGATTTTCCAAACGATTACACGGGAAGGCGAGGAGCGCCAGGAAATCGTAGCTCACATTGAAAAAACATGGGAAGTATTCGCTTCTTCATTCACGGAACTGTGGCAAACGCAGAGCGTTGAATCGTTCAAGGAGACCGAAGGATATCTTGAATATGTCCTCGGCAAAGTACTGGCCGATGCCGTCGGTTTCGCCGGCTGCGAATTGATCCGCCGGACGATTGGCCTGGCGCATGTCAAAGACCTGGACAGCATCGAAGACAACGATAAGAGAATTTCCTTCAAGAAGCAGGCATTGCAGAGTGGGCGGGAATTAATCCTGAAGCGTGAACAAACTGCTTCGATCAAAGACTTGGTGGAAATTCTGAAGGAGGCACGCATATGAGCATTCCGTTATCCATCAAATGGGACGGAGAGCAGCTGACCATCCTGGATCAGCAGAAACTGCCGCATGAGATTGACTATTTAACGCTTGAAACGGTAGAAGATGTATATAACGCGATTTTCTTCTTGAAGGTGCGCGGAGCTCCGGCCATCGGCATCACGGCTGCATATGGCTTAGCGATAGGAGCACAGCGGCACGATGCCGTTTCCTTGGAAGCTTTTCAGCAATATGTCGAAAAAGATGCGGCGTACCTGAATTCTTCACGGCCGACTGCCGTTAACCTCGGCTGGGCACTCAGCCGCTTGAAAGACAAGGTGCAAGAAGCAGAGAACGTGCAGCAGGCGAAATTGCTGCTGCTTGCGGAAGCTGTGAAGATCCATAAAGAAGACGAAGAGTCCTGCCGCAGCATTGGTGAACACGCTTTGGTATTGCTGCAAGGAAAGACGAAAGTCATGACCATCTGCAACGCCGGTTCAATCGCTACGGCTAAATACGGTACGGCTTTAGCGCCATTCCATCTTGGCAGCGAACGCGGCCGTGAGTTTGAAGTGTTTGCCTGTGAAACCCGTCCGGTTTATCAAGGCGCACGTCTGACAGCTTGGGAGCTTCAGCAGTCAGGGGTTGATGTCACATTGATCACCGACAGCATGGCGGCGCACACCATTGGAGCCAAAGGAATTGAAGCCATCATTGTAGGCGCGGACCGCATTGCAGCCAACGGCGATACGGCCAATAAAATCGGGACGTATAACTTAGCTTTGTTGGCCAATGCTTTCAGCATCCCATTTTATGTAGCGGCGCCGGCATCAACATTCGATTTGTCGATTGAGGACGGAACCGTGATTCCGATCGAAGAACGAAACCCGGAGGAGATTACCCATACGAACGGACAGCCGGTCGCACCTCTTGGCACGAAAGTGTTTAATCCGGCATTCGACGTGACGCCGGCACATCTCATCACCGCCATCATCACCGAAAAAGGTATCATCACTGCAGAATACAAAAAAAACATCCCTGACTTGCTTGGTGCATTTACAGGAAAAGGAGAAACACGATGAAAAAACAATCTATTTGGCTGCTTGCCGCACTTTTATTTATCAGTATTTTATTAACCGCTTGCCAACCAAAAGGGAACGTCAGCGAAGAAGAAACTTCTTCAGATACGAAGGCTGAGGCTTCAGACCATCCACTTGCCGGCAAAGAAATTGCCTTGATTATGCAAATCAATTTAGGGACATTCAGCGCCCAATACATAGCGGGTGTGGAAGAACAGGTTGAGAAATTCGGAGGCAAGGCAACTGTTTTCACTTCTGAAGGGGATTTGGCGAAAATGGCCTCTAACCTGGATGCAGCCATCAATCAAGGTGTCGATGGCATTTTGATTGACCATGGAACAAAAGAAGCATTGAACCAAGGTGTTGAAAAAGCGCTTGAAGCCGGAATTCCGGTTGTGGCGTTTGATGCAGGCATCGATGTTGAAGGTGTGGTTTCTTTGGAGCAAGGCGATCAGCAGATGGCCGAGATGAGCTTGGAAAAACTGGCGGAAGACAATAACGGCGAAGCCAATATCGTTAAAATATGGACAGCGGGCTTTGCACCGATGGAAAGACGCCAGATAGCTTATGAAAAATTCCTATCCGACAACCCCGGCATCAAGGAAGTGACAGCATTCGGTGCCGCTACGAACAATACGGCACTGGATACGCAATCACAGATGGAAGCAGTTTTGAAACAATACCCGAACGAAGGGGAAATCACTGCAGTATGGGCCGCGTGGGATGAGTTTGCGAAAGGTGCTGTCCGTGCCATTGAACAAGCAGGACGTACAGACATTAAAGTATACGGCATCGATATGAGCGATGAGGATCTGCAATTGATGCAAAAAGAAAACAGCCCATGGCTCGCTTCGGCAGCAGTGGATCCGACGGATATCGGACGCATTCAAGTTCGTTACTTATATCAGTTGTTGAATGGCGAACAGCCGGAAGAAAAAGTGATTTTAGAGCCGGTTTTTGTTGAAGCGGAAAGTTTGCCGGAAGAAACGGTGACAACCGATAAGTTAAGCGAATACGTAGATGGCTGGGGCGTAAGCGAACAGGGCTACACGGATGAATTGCGCGAATTGGAAGGCCAATAATCTTCATCATTTCGAGCTGTCCTGAAAGATGGGACAGCTCTTTTATCAGAAAGGAGGCGTTTCTATGGCACAAGCTTTACTTTCGATGACCGCCATCGGAAAAACTTTCGGTGCAGTGACGGCGTTGCAAAAAGCCGAGTTCCATTTGGAAAAAGGAGAAGTCCATGCCATTCTTGGCGTCAATGGTGCAGGAAAAAGCACGCTGATTAAAATCCTGTCAGGCGTTTACCAGCAGGATGAAGGAACGATTAAATTGGATGGCGTCGATATTCGGCTGGAATCGCCGAAGGCAGCCAAAGAACAGGGGATTTACTGTGTTTATCAAGAAGTGGATACAGCCATTGTTGCTGAGCTGACTGTTGCAGAAAACATCCTTCTCGACACATTCGCAGGGAAAGGCAATTTATTCGTTTCCAGACAAAAAATCAATGAACGCGCACGTCTTGCTTTGCGCGAGCTGCAGGTGGACCACATCAATGTCCAGCAGAAAGCGGCGAGACTGACTTTGGCGGAAAAGCAGATGGTGCTGATTGCCAGAGCCTTGGTCCATTCGGCGAAAATCATTATATTTGACGAACCGACAGCTCCTCTGTCTATCCATGAATCAGAGAAACTATATGCAGTCATTGCAAAGTTAAAAGCACAGGGCGTCGGCTGCGTCTTCATTTCCCACCGTTTGCCGGAAGTATTTGAAATCAGCGACCGGATTACAGTGATGAGGGAAGGGACGCTTGTCAAAACCTACGATACGTCAGAAGCCGATCAGGATGGGGTGATTGAAGCGATGCTCGGTGCAGCACTGAGTCATGAATTAGAGCCGAGGGCGCATGAGATTGGGAACCCTTTGCTGGAGGTTGAGAATTTATCGGATGGCCAGAAGCTCAAAGATCTGTCGCTGACGGTTGCAGCAGGTGAAGTAGTGGGTGTCGTCGGATTGGTCGGCGCCGGTAAAACGGAGCTTGCCAAAGCCTTGTTTGGAGGAACGCCTTTAACCTCAGGTATGATGAAGCTTTCGGGGAAAACAGCCAAAATCAAACATCCGGCAGACGCCATCAAAGCAGGAATGGCGTTGATTCCGGAAGAACGCCGAAAAGAAGGGTTATTTGTCCAGGAATCACTGGAAACCAATGCATCATTCCCTAACCTGAAAAAGTTTTCTAAGAATTTGTTGTTGGACCGGAAAGCCGAAAAGCGCTTTGCTGATGAAATCATCGAGCGTTTGCGCATCAAAACCGATAGTACAGAAACGCCTCTCGTTCACTTGAGCGGAGGAAACCAGCAGAAAGTGGCGATCGGCAAATGGATCTCCCTCGATTCGGCCTTGTACCTCTTCGATGAACCGACAAAAGGCGTCGACATCGGAGCCAAAGTGGATATTTTCAAATTGATCCGCCAATTGGCTGAAAGCGGCAAAGGCTGTCTGTATTTTTCAAGTGAAATTCATGAAGCCATCGGAATTTCCGATCGGATTCTCGTTATGTACAACGGTCAAATCGTGAAGGAATTATCACGACAAGAAGCGACCCAAGAAAGGATTTTATTGTATGCAAGTGGTGGAAAAGAAGAACTTGGGGAAACACAAAAGCTCGGTGAAAGACAACGCGATTCAGTTTCTGTTTAAATATGGCGCCATCGCATTACTTATTTTCATCATTTTTTACTTCAGCACAATCAGCGACGCTTTTTTCACATATGGTAACTTCACAGACATCCTGCGCTCCATTTCCATTGTCACGTTACTCGCTTTAGGTGTAACGTTCACGCTGGTAGTGGATGGTTTCGATTTGTCGGTAGGTTCGACGATGTCTTTATCGACAGTCGTTTCCGCATCTCTGATGGTTTGGTACGATATGCCGTTATGGCTCGTCCTTCTCCTGCCGCTGTTGATCGGGGTGTTGGTCGGAGCAGTCAATAGCTTTCTAATTGTGGTTATCGGCATTCCGGATTTGCTGGCGACGCTGAGCATGATGTACATTATTGCGGGCTTGCACCGTACGTATACAGAAGGCTACTCGATCTACAACAATATGCCATTGACTTCAGGAGGAACCGCACCGGGTCAATTGTCGGAAGCGTTTCTGTGGATTGGGCAAGGGCAGATGCTGGGCTTGCCGGTTCCGGTTTGGATCATGCTGGTGATGGTCCTGGCTTCCTATGTAATTTTGAACCATACACGCTGGGGCCGAGTGCTTTACATGACCGGCGGGAACGCTGAAGCCGCGACGCTGTCCGGCGTCAGCGTCAAAAAAGTGAAATTTGCCGCTTATGTGGTATCGGGAATTTTTGCTTCAATGGCTGGCATTTTGTTTACTGCACGCGTAGGTTCCGGACAAATTGATGCAGGGGCTCCGTTGATGATGGAGGCGGTTGCGGCAGTATTTGTCGGTTACTCGGTGTTAGGAGCGGGCAAACCGAATGCGCTGGGCACATTTTTTGGAGCTGCAGTTATCGGCATTTTGTTGAACGGCTTAACGATTCAGAATCTCCCTTATTATGCTTTTGATATTATCAAAGGAGGCGTACTGGTTGCTGCACTGGCAGTCACTTATGTTTACGCCAAAAAGAAATTCAGCAAAAACTAAGCACAAAAAAGAAAGCCTCCCGTTGCAGGGGGCTTTCTTTTTCTGTTTTATTTGTCTGGTGTATAACTGGCAATGAGCACACCTGAATCTGTTGAACGGATGTCCTGTAAGTTGAACATTTTCTGATCAGCATTTTCCTTGAAAAGCCGTTTGCCTTCTCCTAAAACGAGCGGAAATGTCATCAAATGAAGTTCGTCGACCAAATCATGTTTCAGCAAAGTTTCAATGAGTTCAGCGCTGCCATAAACCAACAGACGTTGTCCGGTTTTTTTCAGTTTGGCGACTTCCTGCGCTACATTGCTGGTAATCAGGCGGGCATTCCATTCCGTGCGCTTCAGAGTGGTGGAAGCCACATACTTGGGTATTTTATTCATCCGGTCGGCAAACCCTTCTTCATCTTCAGCAGCGGGCCAAGCGGCTGCAAACCCTTCATATGTCACCCTTCCAAGCAGCAATGCGTCACTGCCGAACAGCAGATCCAGCTGGAACTTCGCGATTTCGTTATCCCAGTAAGGGGCAGTCCATGACGGTTCTTCCATAACCCCATCAAGCGTCAAATACGTCGCAACAACGATTTTTCCCATGATCATTCTCCTTTGTGAATGAAATAACAGCGGGCCGTTCTTTTGAGATGGACAACAATTCGGGTAACCTAGAGCAGTTTCTTTTGCCTGTTAAACGATGAACGGCAAGTTAATGTATACATTCTTCACCGTCGAAAAAAAACCTCTTTTTCCGACGGTTAAATCATCGTGTAACAGATGCTTCAGTTGTGCTAATAAAACAAGAACAACTCTTTTCCCATTAGCGATTTTTTATTTTTGTATAAAATTGTTAACTATTAACTAGTGAAATAAAGTAAAATGGAACTACCAAAATTAAGGAGGAAATGGACTTGCAATGCAATAATTGCTCCGTAACGGAGTTGAAGTTTGAGATTAAAATAGAAGGCGACTCCAATTTGTTGGCATTGCCGCAAATTTATAGCCATTTGAATAGAAGAGACATTGATATAGTGACGACGGAAAATGGACTTATTGTAGATGAAGCAGGAGCCAAAGAGCTGATGGATTTTTGCCGTCATTTTATGGATTTGGAACAAGTCGTTTTCCGAATAAACCATGAAGCGTGGAAGCCGTTTTCTGAAATTGAAACCGTGTTGGATATGCAATGGATTGATAAAGTGATTCAAAAAGAGCTGATTTCCTGCCATTATCAGCCGATTGTGAATGGAAATGAAGAGATTTTTGCATATGAAATGCTGGCGCGTTTCCAAAATGAAGACGGATCGATGATCTACCCGAATGAAATTTTTCCAGCTGCCAAAATCCGCGGGCGCCTGTATGCATTGGATCGGGTATGCAGAATGACAGCTGTAAGGTATGCAGCCAAACTTAAAGGAGAGAAAGCGTTCATCAATTTCATTCCGACTTCAATTTATTCCCCTGAATTTTGCTTGCGTTCGACAATTTCTTTATCAGAACAGCTGGGGGTGGATCCGAAATCCTTAGTATTTGAAGTGGTGGAAACGGAAAAAGTGGATGATTTGGATCATTTGAAGAAAATCTTGGCTTACTACAAGGAAAAAGGATTCGATTACGCGTTGGATGACGTGGGTGAAGGTTACAGTACGATTGAAATGCTGGCAGACCTGAAGCCGAAATACATGAAGTTGGATATGCAATATGTCCAAGGGGTGGCAATGGATCCGGCAAAGCAGAAAGTGGCGGAAAAGTTTTTGAAGAAAGCGCTGGAAATCGGCTCCATTCCTTTGGCCGAAGGCGTTGAAACAAGCGAAGACTTTAAATGGCTTAAGCAGCGGGGGTACCAATTATTCCAGGGTTATTATTTCGGGAAGCCGGCGGCACTGCCTCTGTATGAGAAGAAAGTTGAAGTGTGAAGAAGAAGGAAAAGTAACTGGAAAAAACGTTGAGGATACGAATCCTCAACGTTTTTTTAATGATTGATTGGTTTGCCGCATTTATTTAATGAAACTTAAAATATGCTCCACGAACGGTTCGGTCTTCTCGATCTGCGTCCAATGACCGCATTCGTTGAAGACGTGCAGTTCGGCGTGCGGCAACAGTTCGATCAGGCGGTAACTCGTTCGCTCGATCGGAATGACCTGATCATTCAGGCCGTGGAACAGCAGCGCCGGGATTTGGATGTTGCGAATGGCGTCGTCCGACAGCGCAAGTTCATCCAGTTTTTGCTGGCGCGGTTCGGGGAACATCGCTTCGAAGGACTGTTTGACATCCGGACGCATGCTCGCTTCATAGCGCAGGCGGACCAGTTCTTCGTTATTGGCAGCTTCCTGGTTGTACGAGAACAGTTTGATCAGTTCGCGCATTTCTTCCAAGCTCGCTTCGTAGCCCCAAATCCGGTCCAGTGCTTCCGAAATCTCGTGGTGGTTGCCGACAGCCCCCATCAGGACCAGTTTTTTCACGAGGTCCGGCCGTCGGGACGCGACATGCATCGATAACGCGCCGCCCATCGAATTGCCCACCAGGTAAACAGGGCCGTCCGCTACTGCTTCGATAAAGCCAATCAAATGCTCCACCCACAATTCCACCGGATAGTCGCCGTTTTCCCGTTTGTCCGTTTCGCCGAAGCCGATGATGTCGGGGGCGAAGACATGGTAGTTCTCGCTGAGTGGCGGGATGATCAACCGCCAATTGGCATAGGCGGAAACGCCGGGACCGGATCCATGAATCAGGATAATCGTTTCTTCCCCGGTTCCTTCCTCGTGGTAGTGCGTGTTGATGCCGTTAACTTCCATAAATTTTGAAGAGATGTTTGCAGTTGTTGTCATCATTATTCTCCTTTCATTCTGGGAAAGAAGCCAGAAGAACCCATTACGGGTTTCCTCCAGCCCCTATCAGCCTATCCTCGAAAATTTAGCTTCGTTTCGTTATTAGACATTTTCCACGGGTGATTTAGCACGCACCGGCGTAGCGTATTCAAAGAATTCTGCTGGCAGGTTCGAGCCGTGCCAGATGATGGCATGCTCCAGGTCGGCGCCTTTCCACTCGACAGTTTTCCATGCCGGATCAAAGATTTGATAGCCGGAATCACCGAACAATTCCACGCGGTTGCCGCCTGGTTCTAAAACATACAGGAAGTTGCCTTGGGTCACGCCGTGCTTGCCGGGGCCCGCTTCAATTTGGAATCCGCCTTCAACCAACAGGTCGGCCACATCCATCAAGTGCTGCGGATAGCCATACCAATAGCAGATATGGTGCAAGCGGCCTTTTTCGCCTAACGCATCGCCCATAATAGCCACGTCGTGCACCAGGTTGGAGACGCTCATCCAAGCCGCAATGTCCTTGTTGTCTTCATCCAGAATGCGCTCGCGCACTTTAAAGCCCAACGCTTCTTCCAGAAATTCCACGTTTTTGTTGGTTTCGCTGGCCATCAAGTTGACGTGGTCAATGCGGCGTACTGGAACTCCGCGGTTCGGACGCTTTTGCGGACGGTTCAATAGCGGCGTTTTCTGGTCTTCCGGCGCTTCGTAGTACTCGACATCCCATAGGATTTCCATCTTGTGGCCGTCAGGTGTCTTGAACTGATACGCGCGGCCATGCCCGACATCGCCGTCGATCCAGCCAATCCCGTAGCCGAGTTCTTCCAGTGCCTGGACACGGCGCTCTAACGCTTGCGGAGAGGTAGCCCGCCAGCCGATATGGCCGAGACCTGCTTCATCGCTTGCCGTAATGATCAAGGTATTGTGATAAAAATCTTCATATGCACGCATGTAGACGGAATTGCCTTCGCGTTGTGATTCTTCCATCCCCAGGATTTCCCGGAAAAATTTTACCGAACCTTCCAAGTCTGTGCTGTAAATTTCTACATGGGCTAATTGTGCAACGTCTAAAATCGGTTCTTTTGTCATTTTATTTGCCTCCTCAGATTTTTTTACCACGTTGGGTTTCCTTCAAAGCCGAAAATGGATTTTCCGTAAGCTGCTAGAGAATCTTCGTAAAGATGTGTCGGGTGGACAGCAGCTGTAATCAGGTCACGAACAAACATCTCTGTTGGATCTGTTTTATAAACGGAGTTTCCGCCGAGTGTCAGCATGACGCGCAACGCCATTTCTGCGGCGCTTTTCGCAACGTATCCCCGAATGGCGAATAGCTTCTCGCGCTCTTCTTCTTCCAAAGTAACCATGCTGTTTTTTTGGTAATACGTTAGCTTCTCAACATATTCATTCGATAACCCTTTTAATGCACTCAACTGGATCTTCAATTCTGCCAAAACGCGCTGGCTGCTGGCTGCCTGTTTTTCATTTTGTCCCTTGTTGAAAATACGGATGCGATTTTCTGTTTTGTCCTGGAAAATCTGCATCAAGCGTTCGATTCCGCCGATTTGGATAAACTGGAAGCCCATCAAGAAGAATTGCATATAAGGGACATTCGCGATTTGATAGTCCGGATCGTAATTGTCTTCCCCAAGCCCTTCTCCGGCCATAACGCGGGCCATTTTGAACACGCGGTTCGGTTCGATGTAGACATTATCCACGAGAACGCCGTTGCTGCCTGTGCCTCGCAGCCCTAACGTATCCCAATTGTTGACGATCTCAACTTCGTCTTTGTGGACGATGAACATGCTGTATTCCGGTTCTGAACGGTCTTTTAATTTCGCGACAGCGCCGAGTGCAATCCAGTCGCTCCATAAAACGCCGCTGCAGAAGTTCCATTGTCCGGATAGGCGGTAACCTTCACCGTCATCTGTAACTTTTCCGACAGGAGCAAAGACATCGGCCATCAAGCCGCCTTGATTGAAGAGTAGATCCCGGCTTTCTTTTGGCAGGAAAGCGGGCCATGTTTCATGTATAACGAAGAAATAGCTTAACCAGGCTGCTGGCACACTATGGTAAGCGATCGTGCGAATCATTTCTCCGAATGTGAAATAATCCAGATCCTGGCCACCATATTCTTTCGGGCGCAGCAATTTATGGAATTGAGCCTCTTTGATTTTTTCGATAACCTCATCGGAAAGCTTGGCATTTTTTTCTGCTTCAGAAGCATACTTTTCAGCAATCAGTCCAATCGCTTTCGCCTTTTCGAGTAGTTCCTCCCGATTGAGCGTAGTTTGTTGAACTTCCAATTGATTGATTGACATTTCCATTCCTCCTTTTGGTAAGCGTTTTCAAAACCCGTTTGTCAGCGGTTTGGAATTAAATGAATCATAACAAACAGAAAAATCTGAAAGTAGGTATGAAAGCTATGGAAAATATAGAGGTTTTGAAACGTATTCATCTAAATGGTTTTTTAATATATAAATTAAAATTATTAAAGCCGAAAAAAAATTAATTAAATAGGTTTTTAAAGATTTTGATGAAAAATTATACTTTATTGATATAATTATATTATCAGATAATTTAGAATAAAGATGATGGTAACATAAAAAAAACCTTGCCCCGAGTGTTATCTGGGGCAAGGCTTAGGGGTTTAAATACGGATATTCCCTTTAGATTTTAGAATATTGATGGCTAAGTAAATCGAAAACACAGCCTGGGTGTCAGTCAGGTCCTGTTGAAGGATTTCACTGATTTTGGCTAGCCGGTAACGCAATCCGCTGATGGACATCGATAATTTTTTGGCAGTGTTGTTGATGCTGTTGCCATTGTCGATGTATGCGTAAAGCGTCCGGATCAAATCGAACTCAACGTCTATCGATAACAGTTTTCCGATATGCTGATCTACAAACCGGTCAATCAATACTTCGTCCTGTATTTGGAACAGGACACTTTCGATGCCTAATTGCTTAAAGTATGAAATAGTGGATTGTTCATTGGTGGAGCGCAGAGCAGCCAAGGTTTCTTTATAGAGCATAGTGATGTCCATGAAATCCTGAATCACTGTGCTGACGCCAATGCAGAAACGGTAGCTGGCAAATCGGTGCAGACAGTGTTTCAATAATTGGTCGATGAATTTCTCCTGGCTCATATTCAAATTCTCAAAGGATGGATACTCAATCAGCACAATGATCTTATCGAGCTTCTGCGAAACAATCGTATTGATATTCCGCTCATTCAAAAACAAATTGATATAACGGATCAGTTCTTCGTTAAACTCAATTTCATTTTCCTGATCTTTTTTGTTTCGATCAATCGCCAACATCCAATAGGAGGAAGAGGAATCGAAATTCAGGTAATAGGAAACTTTGTACATTTCTTCTTCCGTTAACCGGCTTTCCAAAAGATCATTCAAAAAGCTTCGTTTGATGTTTTGTTCCGTATTGATCTTGATATTTTCATTCAGCAGAATAATCGAAGAGGTCAATCCTGCTTTCTCGATAATCAGATAATCGAGGTCGTTCGGCTTCTCTTCATTTGGATATACAAATGAACAATAGCCTTTTATCTGCTGCTCGTAGAAAATAGGTGTCCGCAATAAGGAAAAATCTTTTGAATAAGGAGAGAAGGTGGTCTGCTTTGAAGCAAACTTCTGCAAATCAAGCGGTTCCTCCAGATGGCCGGCATGGACAAGGACATGGTGATTTTCATTTTCAATAAATGCCGTCAAACCCGTAGTTTCAAATAGAATATCAACAATCTTTTGGATGCCTTGCTTGGATAGCAATTCCTCGATCAATTGTTGATGGATATCGTTGGCTTTGTTCAAGTGGTCGCGTTCAGTTTTAAGTTTTTCCGTCATTTCATCGAGTTCATTGATCATGCTGGTAGCCTGATAATAATCCTGTTCACTGGAGATTTCGTCTCCCCATTTTTCAATTGGCATGCAAATGCATTTGCATTGTTCATGCCCCATAGCGCGGCATTCAATCTCTTTTACTAATACTGGCTGGCCAAGAACTGTCGACAGATAGCCACTCGCATAGCCACATAACGTATGGCAGACCGGCACCTCACTTGTTGGATGCGCTTTCAAATGTTGTTCTGCTTCGAATGTATTGACCCACAGTACTTCAATAAACTCCAGTTGTTCCTTGTCGATGCGCATCTCCAGAATTTCCACTTTATCCAGATAACCGTGCAGCTTATGGAATTTTGGGCCGGCATATACGGCTTCCCAGACGTTTTCCCATTTGAATAGCTTGGATTTTTCTCCATCACCTACCCCGCAATGCCACCCGTAGCGGGTAAAAACGCCTTTCGTCCGATCTTTCCCGATGACGGCAAAGAGTTCTTTTTTCAAGGCGGTTCTGGCTTCGATCGGAATGGTGATGACCCGATCATATAATTCCGTGATAATGGTTTCTTTAGTTGAATCAAAGACATCTTTCAAGTGCAGTTCTTTAGGATTCATAGTAATTTCCCCCTCATCAGATGCAAATTCATTTACCGGGACATAGAAATAAGAATCGGAGTTTGTGGCTGGACATCAACTTCCGATTTTCAGATAAATAACTATACTAAAAAACCTTTTAAACATTTTAAACTAAAATTCAGCAAAAATTGCTATTAGTTGATTGTATTTTCAGATTTTTTTAAATGCTATTCTCAAGGTGTAAGATTTTCAATTCAGTAAATACTAAATTCTATGGAGTGTCAACACCCAGAAATAAGAAGTAAGCGGTTACAAGAATGTAGCCACGTTACCATATCACAGTATAAAGGAGAATGTAAAATGGACGATTTGTTATTCAGACAAGCAATGGGCAAATTCGCAACTGGGGTGACAGTGCTGACCACAGCTCACGAAGGGGACGTTCATGGAATGACGGCAAATGCTTTTATGTCGGTATCTCTGGATCCTAAATTAGTAGTCATTTCAGTCGGACATCGTGCACGCTTTTTGGAGAAAGTAACACAATCTCAGCGTTTTGCAGTCAATATCTTAGCCGAGGATCAGGAACTGATGTCCAAACATTTTGCTGGGAAGCCGCAAGGTGAAGTCCAGTTTGCTTCTTTGGATGGACTGCCGGTGATTGAAGGTGCGGTGGCGCAAGTAACATGTGATGTGGCTTCAGTTTATGAAGAAGGCGACCATACTTTATTCATTGGAAGAGTGACAGACATCAAATTACAGGATAAAAATCCATTGCTCTTCTTCAGCGGGCAGTATTGTGAAGTAAAAACACTAGAAGCAAATAAATTATAAGCAGGTGAGCTAATGGAAATTCAGACAATCGCACGAAAGTTGCTGGATGCAGAGCTGTTCAAACAGCCCATTGCTCCATTAACTGAAAGCGAAGCACAGATAACAGCTGATGATGCTTATCGCATCCAGCTGCATCAAATACAGCAAAAAGTAAGTGAAGGAGCCATTGTCAAAGGGCTGAAAATCGGCTTAACGAGTAAAGTGATGCAGGAAATGCTGAACGTCCACACGCCGGATTACGGATTTATTCTGGACAGCATGGTTTTTCCGGAAGCGGATAGAGTGGATCCCGAGCGATTTATCCAACCTAAAGTGGAATTTGAAATCGCATTTGTCTTCAAAAAAACCTTGAAAGGTCCGAATGTGACAGTAGAGGATGTCATTGAGGCGACGGATTACGTGGTTCCGTCCATTGAAATCATCGACAGCCGGATAGCAGATTGGCGCATTAAATTCGAAGACACCGTAGCAGACAACGGCTCGTCGGCAGGCGCAGTATTGGGTTCGCAACGAACATCCCTGTCAGAGATTGATATCGCCAACGTCGGGATGTCGGTATACAAAAACGATGACTGCATCGACACGGCAAACAGCGATGCGGTATTGGGAAATCCGTTGAACGCTGTCGTCTGGTTGGCCAATGAAGTGAGCCGCTATGACATCAGCATTCAGCCTGGCATGTTCGTCTTATCGGGAGCCTTGTCAAAAGCGCTGCCATTCACAAACGGCGACAGCTTCAAGGCGGATTTTGGTGAACTGGGCGAAGTCAGCATTTCATTTCAACCGGCAGAGGTGAAAAAATGAGTAAATTAAAAGTGGGCATCATCGGTTCCGGAAATATCGGGACGGATTTGATGTATAAAATCGAACGGTGCGACTCTTTGGAAATGAGCGTCATGGTTGGTATCGACCCGGATTCTGAAGGGCTGAAACGTGCCAAGGATGCAGGCTATACGACAATTTCCACAGGCATTGACGGACTGATGGAGCAGATCGATTTGGTGGATATCGTTTTTGATGCGACAAGTGCATATGCGCATCAGGCACATAGCGATCGGCTGACCGCAGCCGGCAAGAAAGTCATTGATTTGACGCCGGCGGCAATCGGACCATTTACCGTTCCTCCTGTGAATCTAAAAGCGAACTTTGCATCAGAAAACGTCAACATGGTGACATGCGGCGGGCAGGCAACGATTCCGATGGTTTACGCCATCAGCCGTGTAGCGCCTGTAGAATACGCTGAAATCGTGGCGACAGTTGCCAGCAAGAGTGCAGGTCCCGGAACACGGGCCAATATTGATGAGTTTACGCATACGACAGCCCGTGCCATTGAAGCGGTTGGCGGAGCAGCGAAAGGAAAAGCCATCATTATCTTAAATCCGGCAGAACCCCCAGTAATCATGCGGGATACAGTCAATGCTTTGATTAAAGATAAAGGTTTTGAAGAGGCGGAAGTTGTAGCTTCGATCGAGAAGATGGTGAAAGAGGTTCAGGAATATGTTCCCGGCTATCGCTTGCGCGGCACACCGCAATTTGATGGACAGCGGGTATCGGTCTTCTTGGAAGTGGAAGGAGCAGGGGATTTCTTCCCGGCCTATTCGGGCAACTTGGATATCATGACGGCTGCAGCTGCCAAAGTAGCCAATGAAATGGCAAGAGAGTTAATAGCGGCAAACGCGTAAGGAGAGGAACAAATGGACAAGAAATCATTTGAACTATTAGACGTAACACTCCGTGATGGAAGCCATGCGATGTCTCATGCCTTTACTCCAACACAAGTGCGTGAAACGGCCCGTGGGCTGGATGCAGCGGGCATCCGCTATTTTGAAGTATCCCATGGCGACGGGCTCGGCGGCTCGTCTTTGCAGTACGGCTTGTCTGCACATGATGAATTGAAGTTGATCGAAGCAGCGGCAGATGAATGCACACAGGCTGAGGTATCGGTCCTGCTGATTCCAGGCATCGGCGTTAAAGGCGACCTGCAGAATGCGGTCAAAGCTGGTGCGAAAATGGTCCGGGTGGCGACTCACGTCACAGAGGCGGACGTTGCGGCTCAGCATATTGCTTTAGGGCGTGAGCTGGGTTTGAAAACAGTCGGGTTCCTGATGATGGCGCATATGGCGAGTGTCGAAAAAATTGTGGAACAGGCAAAACTATTTGAAAGCTACGGCGCCGAAGTCATTTACGTAACCGATTCCGCCGGTTACATGCTTCCTCAAGATGTCACCGATCGCATTTCGGCATTAAAGCAATCCGTCGGCTGCGAAATCGGTTTCCATGGACACAACAACCTGTCGATGGCCATGGCGAATACCGTTGCGGCAGTCAAGGCGGGTGCCACTTATATCGATGGCAGCCTGCGGGCTTTGGGGGCCGGCAGCGGAAATACGCAGACGGAAGTAATGGTTGCGGTTCTGGAGCGACTCGGTTACCAAACGGGCATTGATCTCTATAAAATCATGGATGTGGCAAACGATACAGTGGCGCCGTTCATGCCACGGCCGCAGGAAATCACCGGGTCGAGCCTGGTGATGGGTTATTCCGGCGTCTACTCCAGTTTTCTGCTGCATACCAACGTTGCCGCCAAGCGCTTTGGCGTCGATGAACGCGACATTCTGGTGGAGCTGGGCCGCATGAAGGCAGTGGGCGGACAGGAAGACTTAATCTATGATGTAGCGCAAGGGCTGGCAGTAAAAAATTAAGCGGGAGGGTTTTTTATGCAAACAATTCATTTAACAAGTCAAAACATGGCACAATGGCAAAATCAATTTCAGCAGCAAGTGTTTGCAATTGGCTTTTTTGATGGTTTGCATAAAGGCCATTTATCCGTGATTGAAAGAGCGAAACAGCTGGCTGGCAAAAACGGAGTGCCGACAGCGGTCATGAGTTTTTTCCCTCATCCGAAAACGGTTATTGGAGATCCGGATAAGCCGTTTCAATATTTGATGCCGCTTGAAGAAAAGCAGGCGGTGCTTGAAGAGCTTGGTGTCGATACTTTATTCCTGGTTCATTTTGACCGTGACATTGCAGGTTTGGCGTCTGCTGATTTTGTCCAACGTTTTTTGATTGGTTTGAATGCTATCCACGTGGTTTGCGGTGTGGATTTCCATTATGGCTCCAAAGGAAGCGGCTGCACGAATACATTGCAGAAGCAGGGCGAAGGGCATTTCGGCGTATCTGTCATCGAACTGATGGAATACAATGGAGAGAAAATCAGTTCCACCCGTATTCGCCAGGCGTTGGCGAAAGGAAATATTTCGGTCCTCCAGAAATTACTGGGGAAATTCTATGCAGTCAATTGGTGTCCCAAAAACGGGCTTCTGCCATTCTACTCTTTGCCGGCGCCCGGCCGGTACGAAGTGAAGTTGCATATAAACAACGAAACCGTGGTCTGCAATGCACAAGTGTTAAATGAAAAAGAAGCCAGCTTTACACATAATTTCAACAACTGGACAAACGCTATTAAAATAGAATGGATTCGCTCAGTGGAAAGCGCGTAATTTCTGCTTCTGGGCAAATAAAAACACAGTCAGCTCCGTGAAGAGGCTGACTGTGTTTTTGTCTGTTATTTTTTCAACAGCAAGTAAATGAAATATGGAGCTCCGATCAATGCAGCCATGATGCCTGCTGGGATTCCGGAAGGCTCGAGCAGGTTCCGGCCGACGGTATCCGCCAGCAGCAGCAGCCAGCCGCCGATCAGGATGGCAAGCGGCAAGAACAGCTGATGGCGTGGACCGACAATCGATTTGGCGATATGCGGAGCCATCAGGCCAATGAAGGCGATTCCGCCCGTGACTGACACAGCGGACGCCGCCAGCGCGACAGCCGCCAGCAAAAGGACGACCCGCTCTTTCTCAATGGATACGCCGATGCCGACAGCAACAGGATCACTGAGGCCGAGGACGTTCATCCGATTGGCTTTGTACAAAGTGAACGGAATGAGCACCAGCAGCCAAGGTAGGATGGCCACAATAAACGGCCAATCGGCTCCCCAAATATTGCCGGCCAGCCAATTGGCGATAAAATCGACTTTTTCTGGTTCCGCTGAAGAAATCAAGACAATCATGATTCCCGACAAGGCCATGGAAAACCCGATTCCCACAAGCACAAGGCGGATCGGCTGCAAGCCGGTGGTGCGGGAGTAAGAAAAGGCATAAATCAATGCAGCGGTCGCAAGGGCTCCGCAAAATGCCACGATTGGCATCAAATAGACAAAAGATCCAGCCTCTACCGGAATGAACAAGAAGAAAACCGCAATGGCGACACCGGCACCGGAATTGATGCCGATGATTCCCGGGTCTGCCAGGTCATTTCGCGTTACGCTCTGCAAAATCGCACCCGACAAAGCCAGTGCCATCCCGGCCAGAAGCGTGATCAAAATGCGCGGAAGCCGGATGGAAAACAGAATAAATTCTTCTTTAAATGTGCCTTGGCCAAGAATAGCCGGCACCAATCGATCATAGGAGATAGGGGAGTAGCCAAGCCCCATGCTGGCAATTGCTGTCACTAAAATCAATGCCAGCAATGAATAATACGAAATTCGTTGTTTTTTACGTAAGCTTGGGTGCATCATGCGAATGCTTTGCCTCCTTTACGGACAATGATCAGGAAGAACGGCAAACCGATGATTGCAATAATCGCTGCTACCGGTGTTTCAAACGGTGCATTGATCGTCCGGCCAATCAGGTCAGCCAGCAGCATGAAAATCGCTCCTGCCACTGCTGACATGGGGATGATAAAACGGTAGTCAGTTCCGACGATTGCCCGGACCACATGTGGAATCATTAAGCCGATAAACGCCATATTGCCGGCAAGTGCAACGGCAGCCCCCGCCAACAGCGTAATGATGACAAAAAGAACTGCTTTGATTTGGGCTGTTTTTTGGCCGAGGCCGATGGCGGCTTCTTCACTTAAGCTGAGGATGGTCAGCTGGCGAGACAGCAGCAACGCAATCACCAAAGAGGCGGCGATAAACGGAACCACTACCTGCAGCTGGCCCCAAGAAGTGCCGATCAATCCGCCGGCTGTCCATTGGGAAACGTTTTTTGAAATATTGAAATACAGGCCGATTCCTTCAGCAATCGCTGTCAGGAAGGCTGAGATGGCCGCACCGGCAAGAACAATCCGGAAAGGCGAGAATCCGCCTTTTTTTGCGGCACCGATACCGAACACCAAAGCGGCACCGGCTGCTGCTCCGATAAAGCAGGCAACCATGATGCCGAAATAATTGGCAGCCGGAATGAATGCCAACGTGAAGGCTAACGCCGCGTTAGCACCTGCAGTCAAACCGAGAAGACCCGGGTCAGCCAGCGGATTGCGGGTCATGCCCTGCATCATCGCACCAGATACAGCAAGAGCAGCGCCGACAAAGATGGCGGCAATTTCGCGCGGTAGCCGGATCTCCCGAATGACCCCAATGCCGTCACTGGAGCTGGTTGAAAATAACGCCAGCCCTACTTCTTTCAGACTGATATCCGCCGCTCCAAAAATCAAGGAAATGACCAGTGTCAGCACTAGCAGGAGCAGGCTTAAAATAAATTTAATGGGAAAGGAAACTTTAGGGCTCATTCATCATCATCTTTTCCTGAGAATAAAAGAGGAATTCTAAAATCAGAATTCCTCTTCTTTGGTATAGAAGTTTAGTTTTTGTTAGGTTTATTCCTTTTAAATCCAATTCTAAAGGAGTTGCAAACCAGATTTAACGTAAAGCAGCTGGTTACTCGCCTAAAAAGTTTTCAATGAAGAATTCCAATTGGTATTCCAATGTAATCGGGTCATTGAAGTAGAACTCTTTAGCATTGGCTTCAAAAATTTGGCCGTTTTTAGCTGCGGGTGTGTTTTTGTACAGGTCGGTTTCTTGGAATGAGTTGTCCTGTGTGCTGTCTTTGCTGAAGATGACATAGTCACCCATATATTCCGGCAAGACTTCCTGGGAAAGCATATAATAACCGTCCGCTAAAGCCATTTCTTCCACTTTTGCAGGCATTTTCAATTTCATTTCCTGGTAAAGGATTTCAGTTCCGCGTCCCCAGTTATCTCCGAATACATACAATTGCTTGTCGAAGTTCTCAATAACAGAGACGGTTGCGTCTTCACCGATTTTCGCACGGATGTCTTCACCCGCTTGCTGTGAGCGTTCCTGGAAATCTGTAATCCATGCCTGTGCTTCTTTTTCTTTGTTCAACACTTTACCGATTTCCAAGTGTTGGTCCAAGTAGCCCAATTTGCCGTAAGTGAACGTGACAGTTGGTGCGATTTCTTTCAATTTGTCGATATTGTTGATGGTCGAACCGCCAAGAATCAAGTCAGGTTCCAATTCGATGATTTTTTCAAGGTCTGTGTCAGCTACTTCTTCCACGTTTTTCAGTTGTTCTTCGAAACGCGGGTTGTTTTTAGACCATGAATCGACGCCCACTAAAGGAACATCCAAGGACATGACGTCACCGCCATAAGTGGACAGCACGATGACGCGCTGTGGATCTGCAGGCACTTCAACAGGGCCGTTTTCAGATTCGTATGTAATGGTTTCAGGTGCTTTGTCAGCTTCTGCAGCGTCTGCGTCTTCAGTGGTTGACTCAGAATTGCAGGCACCCAGGATCAGCAGCAATGTTAATAGGAAGAAAGGCAAGAATAATTTTTTCATGTCGGTTAGACTCCTCTGATTAAGTTATAGGTTGTGCACATCGGTTTTTGTGTACGCGGATCCAAGCCGATTTCTGCATCGATCCGGAAAACTTCTTTCAATACAGGTTGTGTAATGACTTCGTGGCAATTGCCCGCTTTGACGATCTGGCCGTCTTTCATCGCGATGATGTGGTCGGCAAAACGCGCTGCCTGGTTCAGGTCATGGAGCACCATAATGATGGTCCGTTCCTGTTCACGGTTGAGTTGCTGCAGCAGTTCCAGAATTTCCAGCTGGTGGGCCATATCCAGGTAGGTCGTCGGTTCATCCAGGAAAATCATTTCTGTTTCCTGTGCCAATGCCATCGCAATCCAGACCCGCTGGCGCTGTCCGCCGGATAATGCGTCAACGGGGTGGTATTTAAAGAATTGCGTCCCGGTGACATCGAGTGCCCAATTGATGATTTCGTAATCCTTCTTGGACAAACGGCCAAAACCTTTCTGGTAAGGGAAGCGGCCATAAGAAACCAGTTCGCCAACCGTCAATCCGGCGGCACTGTCAGGCGTTTGTGGGAGGATGGCCATTTTCTTCGCCAGGGATTTCGTATTTTCCTGAGCAATATTGCTGCCATCCAATACCACGGATCCGGATTGATGCGAGATCACCCGAGTAATCGCTTTTAACAGCGTCGATTTGCCGCAGCCGTTGGAACCGATGATTGTCGTAATTTTCTTGTCCGGAATTTGGACCGTCAAATCTTTGACAATCAGCCGGTCCCCATAACTGATATTCAGCTCCTCGGTGAATAAACGCACCATCCAAAAACCTCCTTTTCTAAATTTATACTCTTTTTCATTGATAATGATTCTCAATTTCAGTACAATCAATACTATAAGACTAATTATTTTTATTGTCAATAAAAATATGGATGGACAGGAGTGAAGATAGATGGGGGAAAAAGAGCTTTTTGATGTAACAATTATAGGTGGGGGCCCAGCAGGATTGTATTCGGCTTTTTATAGTGGTTTACGTGAAATGAAAACGAAAATTATCGAGTTTCAGCCGGAATTGGGCGGCAAAATCCATGTCTACCCGGAAAAAATGATTTGGGACGTTGGGGGACAGCCGCCGATTCAAGGAGCTAAGCTCATTGACCAATTGGTTGCACAAGGGCTGACATTCCACCCGGAAGTCGTATTGAATGAAAAAGTTGAGTCCATTGCAAAAAATGAAGAAGGCATCTTTGAACTGATCGGTTCTTCCGGTGAAGTGCATTTATCAAAAACGGTGATCGTCGCTGTCGGTGGAGGCATCCTGAATCCGCAAAAATTGCAGATTGAAGGAGCGGAGCGTTTTGAAGTATCGAATCTGAATTACACCGTCAAATCACTGGAACGATTCAAAGGCAAAACGGTCTTGATTTCAGGCGGCGGAAACTCTGCTATCGACTGGGCAAATGAATTGGAACCGATCGCCAAGCAAGTATACGTCACCTACCGCAAGCCTGAGCTTGCAGGACATGAAGCGCAAGTGACGCAGCTGATGAACGGCTCTGCCATCTGCTGCCTCCACACCAATATTACGCGGTTGATCGCTTCGGATGACCGGGATGCCATTGAATTCGTCGAATTGACGCATCAGGAAACGAACGAAAAGCAAGTGCTGCCGATTGACGAGATGATCATTAACCACGGCTACGAACGCGACATCAGTCTGCTCGGCAACAGTCCGTTGAATATTGAAATTGCTGATGATTATTACATCGCTGGTACACCGAGCAGCGAATCATCAGTCGAAGGCTTGTTTGCAGCGGGTGACATTCTGCAGCACGAAGGCAAATTGAACCTGATTGCCGGAACATTCCAGGATGCAGCGAACGCAGTCAATAAAGCCAAGCACTACATCCAGCCGGATGCGAATAGAATCGCCATGGTGTCTTCCCATAATGAAGTGTTCAAAAAGCGCAATAAGGAATTGGTCAAGCAGTTATTGGTATAGCAAAGAACTTTTCCGGATAGTTTGAGACGGCTGAGACTGAGGTATAGAAGGCTGTGAAGATAATTCGGAGGAGGAATAGGCTATGGAATTAAAAGATTATGGAGCAGAATCGTTTGTGGTGAATATCGAAGAGGCGACCAAGCAGAATGACACATTCCGTACTGCTCTATGGACAGGCAAGAACCTGCAGGTTACCGTCATGAGCATTGAAGTGGGGGATGACATCGGCCTGGAAGTCCATGAAGGCGACCAATTTCTGCGGATTGAAGCTGGAAAAGGCTTTGTCCAAATGGGGGACAGCGAAGACAACCTGACCTTTGAAGAAAATGCTGAAGACGATTACGCCATCATGATTCCAGCCGGAAAGTGGCATAACGTCACAAACAAAGGCGATCAACCATTAAAAATATACTCCATTTACGCACCGCCGGAACATCCTCATGGCACTGTGCATGAGACCAAGGCGATTGCTGAGAAAGCTGAAGAAGAAGAGGAGTAACTGATCCGATAAATAAGCCGGATTATTAACAGTATGCAACAGTAAAATAAGATATAGAAATTGCCATCAATTCTTAGGTGAATTGATGGCCATTTTTTATTTCTAAACCAATGCCGCTGCTTCTGCGCGTTCTTTTTTGCCGTGCATCAAATAATACAAGACAGCAGTTGCAAGTACCGCAAAGCCCAGAATGCCATAAAGCGAACTGTAACCGATCAACGGAATCACAAAGCCCAGCAGGTACGGGCCGAAGCCGAGCCCGGCGTCCATTGAGATAAAGAAAGTCGAAGTGGCAAGCCCCATGCGGTGAGGCGGCGTCAGCTTGACCGCGACTGCTTGCGTCGTCGATTGCATATTGCCGAAGCCCAAACCAATCAAAGCACCGGCAACCAATAAGCCAGCACTGCTGCTGGTGATGCTCAACAGGAAAAGTCCAGCTGCAAAAATGGCGAAAGCGGGATACATCACGAAGTTTGCGCCTTTCAGATCCATCAGCCGGCCGGTAAATGGTCGGGAAACCAAGATCGCAATGGCATAAACAAGGAAAAAGTAACTGGCTGCCTGCACTAAATCTTCTTCCATCGCAAAGAAGTTGATAAAGGAGAGAACGCTGGAATAGCAAAGGGCGATGGCCAGACAAACGAGTGCAATCGGTACAGCTTTCGGTTCGATGTAATCAGAAATCTTAAACCCTTTCGTTTCGTCAGTCACAGGCGGTGCAATAACCGGCGGTACATAGACAAACAAAGATACGGCCAGGCTGACGACACCCAGCACCAAACATAAAGAGAAAATCATTTGGTAGCTGCTGTGCTGGCTCATCATTAACCCGATGAAGGGTCCAAAAGCTGTGGCTAAAGTCGAACTGAGGCTGAAATAACCGATGCCTTCGCCTTTGCGTCTCATTGGAATGATCTGAGCAACGATGGTTCCGGCGGCCGTGCTGGCCATCCCCAACGTCATTCCGTGAAGGAAGCGGTTGAGCATCAGGAAAGGAAGTCCAAAATTCAGGAAATAGAAGAACGTAGTCAAAGTGAATAACGCAAGGCCCATGACCAAGGTCTGCTTGCGGCCGATCTTGTCGATCGTACGGCCGATAATCAGCCTTCCTGCTAAAGCACCCAGAATGAAAATTCCGGTGACGAGGCCGGCTTCACTTGTCGAAGCCCCATATTCCTCAACGGCATAGACGGCGATTGTGACCATCAATAGATAGAAGATGAGAACTAAGAAAAAATTCACTAAAGCAGTGACGATAAAGTCTTTTGTCCATAAAGGAGGATTGTTTTTATTCATTTGGAATTCTCCCTGCTGATTAAATTCATGCGTATGGTTTTCATCATCTCAATCCCGGCAAGTTGATCTTCTTCGGGAATATGAGACAGAATTTCTTTTTCAAATTGATCGATTGTGACACGGACTTCCGCATATACTTTTTTGCCGTGGGCGGTGAGCTGCATCCGTTTTTCACGTCTGTCTTTGCCAGGGATATGCTCTAAGTAACCTTGCTCTTCCAAACGGGTTACGGTACGCGTCACGGTCGGTTTTTCAATCCGTTGGTAATGCGCAAGCTCCACTAACGTTGCAGAGTCATTATTGGCTATATAATACAAAATTGACCATTGAGCCCGGTAGAGCCCATGCTTGCCAAGTTCGTTATTCAAATGATGTTCAAAGGGCCGGGACAGCAAAAGAAATTGATGAAAAAACTCTTGAAAAGCTTTAATGAAAAACACCTCTTTATAATGTTGATGACGTTTGTTATCAAGGGTAACCATATCAAAAGATAGGGGCTGAAACAACGTTTTAAATCATAAAGAAAGTGAAAGCTTCTGTACTTTTGTTAATAACCCTGTATAATAATTAGTTATCTTGGGTAACTAATTTACTTCGATAATAGACAACAATTGTCTAGAAATCATATGGAGATGGGTGAGTAAGAAAAATGGAACAGAAAAAAGAGCCATTATGGACAAAAGATTTTCTGCTTGTTTTTGGCGTGAACTTCTTATTGTTTTTAAGTTTTTATTTATTGGTAGTCATCATTCCGGTTTATGCAAAAGGGGAGTTTAATGCCTCCACCAGTATGGCCGGTTTGGCTTCCAGTATTTTTGTGGTCGGTGCATTGATGGGCCGGCTGTTCGGAGGATCAGCTATTGAACGGATAGGAAGAAAAAAACTGTTGTTTATCGGCTTGGCTGCGTTTCTAGTACTGACGCTGCTGTATTTCCTCATCAACAGTTTGGCCTTGCTCTTGTTTATCCGCCTCTTCCACGGCATCGCCTTTGCACTGGCTTCTACAGCTACAGGCACGATAGCCGCTAGCCTGATTCCCAATTCCAGACGTGGGGAAGGGACAGGGTATTACGGCGTCAGCATCATCATCGCCTCTGCAATCGGACCGTTTATCGGTCTATTGATCACGGACCGTATTTCGGCAGAAGCCAATTTCATTATTTGTAGTGTGCTGGCGCTTGTCACTTTGCTTGCTGCATTGTTCATGAATATTCCGCGGCTTGTATTAACCGCTGAACAAATGAAAGAAATGAAAGGACTTAAATTGTCCAATTTTCTGGAACCAAAAGCTGTCCCGATTTCAATCATCAGTTTTGTCATGGCCTTGGGCTATTCAAGTGTACTCTCCTATCTGACTTTTTATGCCAAGGAAATAGATCTTGTCGAAGCCGCAAGCCTATTTTTTATTGTCTACGCTGTGGTGGTAATCCTGTCCAGACCGTTTACGGGCCGCTTATTTGACGTTAAAGGCGTCAATATTGTGATGTATCCGGCAATCATCGCTTATGCCATTGGCATGGTACTATTGAGCCAAGCACATAGCGGGATCATTCTGCTCCTTGCAGGCGTATTTATTGGTCTTGGATACGGTACATTGCAGTCCAGTTCTCAAGCCTTGGCGATTAAGCTATCGCCCGCACATCGAATGGGGCTGGCAACCTCCACTTTCTATATTTTTGTGGACATCGGCATCGGTTTTGGACCGTTTGCACTCGGGTTCATCACGCCGCTTGTCGGATTTAGGGGAATGTATTTATTGATAGCGGCCATGCTTGCTGCCAGCGTGGTTTTATACCATCTGCTGGTTGGCAGACAACAAAAGAACGGCTGGGAAAAAGCCGAAGGCGTCTCGGTCGAATAAAAAAAGATCAATTGAACACTGTCTCATTTTAAAAGTGAACATCAAAACAGGCACTTTCCCGATAACGGGAAAAGTGCCTGTTTTTACATTAAAGTTTAAAGCAATTCATTTCTTATGCTTGCTTTTTCGGTGTAGCTTCGATAGTAGAAGCCACTTTAGCGATGACCAATTCACTGCCAAGCATTGGAGATTCTTTTGGTGGTTCATTGGAGTTTTCTTCCGGACGCTTATGGGATTGTTTGAAAGCGTCACTTGATTTCCAAGCTTCAAAGCTCTCAAGGTTCTCCCAATACATATTGACGTTCAATTCATCGTGTTCTTCCAAGTTCTGAGTGATGGTCGCTTCAACTTTAACGAAGCCTTCCATTTCCTGCAAAGCACCTGGACGAGTGAAGTTAGGAGCCATCTTTTCTGCAAATCCTTTTTTCATTTTAATGCGGTTGGTTACTACATACATTAAGAACCTCTCCTTTTCAGATTGTATTTTGTTTTTCACTGATATAAATTTTATCACATTCTCCAGATGGATGTGTGTACTGGCAGTGTCCATCTTCTTTCTCTACTCAATTTGATTAATGTTGATTATAATTGAAAGAATATTGAGGAATGGGGTTATGACATGGTGAAACAAAGAAAGCAGTTCAGTTGGATCGGCAGTGAGCATACATATATCGACCAAATGGACATACTGCCTTTGGGACATATGGTACTTGGCCGATTCGGTGGAAACTCGGCTGCCGGCCAGTCTAAAAATGAAGACGGCTGTCTGATTTGGTTGGAAGATAAAGAAGACTGGGAGTTCGTGATGGTTCTGGATGCGCATAATTCTGCCCAAAGTGCCGAATTAGTCATCAGTCAAGTTGAAAATCATAAAAAACAAATCGCTTCTCTACTGTCGGGTAAGGTCAGTGTTAGCTTGTTCAAAGGTATTGAAAACGTTCTGTTGCAGTTGTTTCAGGAGGATAGCTTTAAAGAAGATTGCCGGCAGGTGCAAGGCGAAACAGCTTGTTTGATAGTAGTCAGGAAAGGGAAGTACCTCTACTGGTTTTCTGTCGGCGATTGCCTGTTATACCTTTTTCATCCCGAACTGGCCGCTTTTGGGCAATACCAACTAAATCAACGCCACTTCTATGAATGGGTCGGCCAAGTGAATACCTTTGCGCAAGAAGCTCCATGCTACAGCAGCGGAACCAGGGAGTTGCGGCAAGGCGAAAACCAGATCTTGCTGACGACAGACGGGTTGGTAGAGTGCCCAGGGGGGATATTTGCTGAACCCGAAAGTATCTGGCAGGAGTGCAAAGATACCGATACCGCAGCGGGCGTCGCTGGCTTACTAGCCAAAATTCAAAAAAACCACGTCCGCGACAGCACGACAGTGGTTTCCTGGAAAGTGAATATAGACGAAGCGGCAGCTTATGCCAGTAATCAATAACTTTCGCTTTTCTGCAAATGGACGGTGCAATTATATAATGAGCAATTCCACTGGCTTTCGGCATTTTTTAAAATCGTGATGGACGTATTGTCCATGGAAGTTTCCTGGAACTTCTCCGGCATAAGTTTTTTTAACGTCAAGCCGATCAACGCTCCGTGGCTGACAATCAGTACACGCTGTCCGCTGAAATTTTCCAGTATATCTTCAATGCATGCCAGTCCGCGATCGGCTGCCTCTTCTCGGCTTTCCATTGCCAAATCAAGTTCGCGCCAATCGGCTCCCCATTTTTCCAGACGTTCTTTTTCCGTTGTGCCTTCAATTTTGCCGCCGCTTCGTTCACGAAGCCGCGTGTCAAAATGGCTGACCGGAAAATGAAGCTTTTTGCCGATGATTTCCGCTGTCTCTTTGGCACGGGACAAATCACTCGAGATGATCAGATCCCAATCCTCTTCTCTCGACAGCCGTTCTGCAAGCGCCTCGGCTTGCTGTCTGCCGGTTTCATTCAACGGAATATCCGCTGACCCTTGCGCGATGCCTTGTATGTTCCAATCCGTGATGCCATGCCGTACCAACCCAATTGTCGTCAATAAAGCCATCTCCTTTGGTGTGTTACTTAACAGGATAGCGAAATGCGTTTGTCAGAACAAGTTGAAAGAATACATGAACCTCAAAAAAGGCTGCCGGAAGGGCAGCCTTTTTCAGAGTCATGCAGTTTTTCGTTTCTTTTCGTTTTGGTCGATCACAGTGGTTCCCACCAAATCACCGGTTACGTTCAATGCTGTACAGCCCATTCCAACCAATGCATCGATGGCGGTCAGCAATGCCACAGCTTCCATCGGCAATCCCAGTTGGACGAATACCGTCGCGATCATGACAATTCCGGCACCCGGAACGCCAGCCGTACCGATGGAAGCTAACGTTCCGACCAATACCACCATCAGCATTTCGGACAGGCTTAATGGATCTCCGACGAGGTTTGCAGCGAAGACGGCTGAAACGGCAATGCGGATGGCGGCTCCGTCCATATTGATGGTTGCGCCGAGCGGCAGGCTGAAGCCGTACAAGCTCTTGGACAGCCCTAGGTTTTTAGCGGCAGTCAACGTCAGCGGCAGCGTTCCGGAACTGCTTTGAGTAACAAAGGCAGTCAGCATCGGTGTGCGCGCCTGCTTGAAAAACTGTCCCGGTTTGACTTTGAACAGTACCAGAACCAAGGTATACAACAAAATCTGGACGATCAAGGCAACGTAGAGGACGAGCACCATTTCGCCAAGGGACAATAGTGTATCGAAGCCCTGATTTCCGACAGTCTCTGCCATAATGGCGAAAATTCCGATCGGCACATACTGGAGAACTGCCTTTAAAACCAGCAAGGTCAGTTCATTCAATGCAGTGACGGTTTTATACAAATGGTCGCCGAGGCTTTCAAATTCACTGGATTGGCGCATATAGGACAACGCGATGCCAAAAGCGAAAGCAGTGAAAATGATGCCGAGCAGATTAAGTTCCGTAAAAGCGGTGAAGATGTTGGAAGGGACGATGTTCAACAGAACACTGACAATCCCTGGGTTTTCCGGGACATCGAAAGTTTCATTGCCCTGCAGCTGCATGCCGGTTCCGGGCTGAAAGAAGCTGGCGACGGCCAAACCGACAATAATGGCGAAGGCGGAACTGAGGGTGTAGTAAATGAATACTTTACCGCCCATACGTCCGAGATCCCCAATCGAGGATTGGTTGATTCCGACCATCATGGTAAAAAGAATCAAAGGAATAATCAGGAAGGTCAACAGATTCAGCAATAAGTCACCGAAAGGCGCCAAAACAGCAGCCTGCTCTCCAAAAATAAGGCCGACAGCGATGCCGAGAATGAGTGCAATCGTGATTTTTAAAATTAATGAGGCATCGAGATACCGTTTCCAGAAAGTTTTCATTTTCTCTCTCCTTTTTCAAGAAATAATAATTCTTATAAAATCTATCGGAATTTACTTCATTAACTTATAACAGAGAAAGGAGGAGTGTCAAAACACCTGCTTAGCCTTTCGATAAAATCGTTGCAGGTTCAAGGCGGCTTTTTCAATCTGTTTTATGATTTATTGAAGCAGCAGTAAAAGCAGGCAGCCTTGATGGAGGGCTGCCTGCTTGAGGTTAAAAATTGAAGTTGTCCGGATCCGGTCCGACACGCTTGTTTTCATTCAATGCCGAAATCCGTTCCATGTCTTCGTCTGTCAGTTCAAAATCAAAGACCTGTGAGTTTTGAATGATTCGGGCTTCTTTGATGGATTTGGGAATGGTCACGACACCGTTCTGCAGATCCCAGCGCAGAATCACCTGTGCGACTGTTTTTTCAGTTTTCGCAGCAATCTCCACGAGCACAGGATGATCCAGCAGTTTGCCCTGCATCAATGGGGACCAGGCTTCCAGTTGAATATCATGAGCTTTGCAGAAATCGTGCAATTCCGCTTGCGTCAGGAAAGGATGGTACTCCACCTGATCAACCATCGGGGTGATTTCCGCATCTTTCAGTAATTCCTCTAAATGATGGGTATGAAAATTACTGACGCCGATCGCTTTAACACGGTCTTCCTTATACAAGGTTTCGAGGGCGCGCCACGCTTCTTTGTATTTCCCTTCAACAGGCCAATGGATTAAATACAGATCCAGGTAATCCAAGCCCAGTTTTTTCAGGCTGGTTTCATAGGCAGCTAGTGTCGAGTAGTAATCAAGGTCTGAATTCCACACTTTTGAAGTGACAAAAAGTTCTTCTCTGGTGATGCCGGCATCCGCCAATCCTTCACGGATGCCTTGGCCAACGCCTTCTTCATTGCCATAAGCGGCAGCTGTATCGATGCTGCGGTAGCCATTGATGATCGCCATTCGGACTGCATCGATGACTTCCGACCCTTCACTGACTTTGAATACACCCAGACCGAACCAGGGCATGTTGACTCCGTTGTGCAAAGTGGTGGTGTCTTGTAAGGCTTTCATTATTCTCATCCTCCATAAAGATAAGTGGTCGGTTCTTGTGAAACATATGGTATTCGGACTTCCGTGAAACCAAAAATAATCTTCTTAATAGCCATGAATACCCCATGAACAGAAGCTGAAACCGGATATGGCCAGTTCAAAAAACATTTACAGACTTTGGGCAAAATGCTAGGATATAAAAAACAAAATGCGTTGAAGAGAAGAGTAGGCCATCGCCTTCTTTCCAGAGAGTTCCGGAAGCTGAAAAGGAACAAGAAGAAATGGCCGAAGCAAAACTCTGAGCAGCACATCGGAACCGCTTTTAAGGGGATGGTGTGACAGGAGCTCCTGTTACAGAGCTGAAGTATAAGCAGGCGAGCCTGCCGTACTTGATGAGTTCGATATGGTGACATATCGAAACAACTGGAATGGCACCGCGAAACCGATTCTCGCCTCCAAGACAATGGTCTTGGAGGTGGGATTTTTTATTTTCCAAATAAAAAGGGGAGCGGGGAATGAAGGATGAAAAACTGGAGAGCGCCAGTGATTATGCTGATGGTCATTGGAATAGCGAATATTGGAGCATGGATCTACCTAATCGCCATGAACCTGCTGGTGCTGAAGATGACAGGAGGATCGGCCTTGGCCGTAGCGGGCCTTTACTTGATGCATCCGGCAGCGGCATTGCTGACAAATTTATGGGGTGGCACGTTGATCGATCGAATGAACAAAAGAAGGATTCTCGTGGCTCTTGATGTTTTTCGGGCCGTGTTAATCGGTGCATTGCCTTTTTTCACTTCACTGCCTGCAATTTACTTGATGGTTTTTCTGATCGGAATGGGAAGCTCAATTTTTCAGCCGGCTTCAACGACCTATATCACCATGCTTCTAAATCCTTCACAACGAAAAAGGTTCAATTCTTTCAGAAGCCTGATGGATTCAGGCGCTTTTCTGATTGGCCCCGCTGTAGCAGGACTGCTGTTCCTGATTGGAACACCCAGCTTTGCCCTCTACATCAATGCGGCCGCCTTGCTGATTTCAGCGCTGCTTACTTTGCTGTTGCCGAATCTGGAGAAAGGGCACCCTGCCAGCGAACTTTTTGCCTTTCGTTTATTGCTTGTGGACTGGCAAATCGTCAAGGAGTTTAGTCATCAGAACTTGAATGTTATGGCCGTGTACTTTGTTTTCAGCAGTTTTCTGGTGATGACAGCAGCACTGGATTCGCTGGAAGCGGCTTTTTCCATTACCGTTTTAGGATTATCCGAGCAGCAGTATGGTCTATTGGTCAGTTTGGCCGGGCTTGGCATCATTGCCGGTTCAATCGTCGTTTGGATAGGAGCAGACCAATTCTCTGCCGCTTTTCTGATGGCAAGCGGGGCTGTACTTACTGCAGTGGGCTATCTGATTTATGCTGTTTCCACTGGCTTTGAAGGAGCAGCGTCCGGATTCCTGGTTCTGGCCTTTTTCTTGGCTTTCGCCAATACCGGATTTCAGACGTATATTCAGGACAATATTCCTGTTGCGGTAATGGGCAGAGTTATCAGTGTGTACGGTTTGCTGGAGGCTGTCTTTCTGATCGTCCTGACGGTGCTTGCGGGAGTAGCGGCAGAGCTTTTTTCCATACGGTTGGTGATCATTTGCGGATCCATGGGCATGCTGTGCATCAGTGCGCTGGTGGTTTATGCATTAGTGGACAAAGGAAGAGCAAAGCTCGACTATCCGACTGAAATTAATAGGTAGTAGATTTCAGAGAGGTGAGCGGACTGTCCGCTGCTTTGGGCTTGTAGACAAAAGAATGATTCTATTATTTCAAGAGTAAATAGTTAATCGGTCATCGTTATACCGGATCCTGCGCTCCAGGCGGACGCTTTCCGCGGACGAAGCGCTGAGCCTCCTCGTCGCAAGCTCCTGTGGGGTCTCATCACTCCGTTCTTCCGCAGGAGTCGCCGCCTTGCGCTTCGGATCCTTCAGTCACGTGATGATTCGTTTCATCTAAGCTGTTTTTTATATGACTGGCCAGCTTGCTCTCTTTTTTGAAGCGGGGCACTTCCAACCGGGCTGGCCACGAAGACTCCTTTGCGACGAAGCTAGCGCAGCGATGCAGGAGCAATGGTTTTTCCAGTGACGAGGAGGCTGAAGCTGAGTCCACGGAAAGCGAAGTGGCCAGTCCGGTTGGAGTTATACACTGTTATTCATTTTGAATAGACTTTGTCTACAGTCTGAAAGCTCGTTCCTTTATAGTAGGAACGAGCTTTTTCACGGCTATAACCGCTTGCGCGACATTGCTTCACGCATATCCTGAAGGGATTTCTTGCCTTCATTGCCGCGGGCGATCATCAGATTGGTATAGAGCGCATCAATCAAACTTAACTGCGCGATGCGGGAAGACAAGGCTTCAGAACGGAAATCGGTTTCTTCCGACAGGGTGTAAAGGGCGATATCCGCTTCTTTGGACAAAGGAGATTTGGCGAAATTGGTGACGCAAATGATGGTGACGCCTTTTTCCTTCAGGACCTTTAAAACATCCAGAACATCAGTGGTGGAGCCGGAATGGGAGATGACAATGGCTACATCGTCCGACTGGAGCTGGGAAGCGGCCATCAGCTGCACATGAGAATCAAGATTCATGGAAACATGAAGACCCAAGCGGATGAATTTATGGTATCCGTCCATGGCCACCATGGCTGAACCGCCATTTCCGTAAAAATCAATTTTCCGGGCGTTCATCAATTTTTCAATTGCCGAATTCATCGCTTCTGCATCAACAATCTGAAGAGTGTCCTCAAGCGTTTTGATATTGGAGCGGAATACTTTTTCAGTGACAGTACTGATGCTGTCGCCTTCTTCAATTTTTTCATGAATGTCTTTTAAAGGAGCCACAACCTCTGCGGCGAGCGAAATCTTAAAAGCCTGGAAGCCCTTAAAACCAATTCGTTGGCAGAAGCGGAAGACGGTTGATTCAGCCAGCCCCAGCTCATCGGCAATCTGGTTAATGGTCAAATGAATGATATTTTTTGGATCGTTCAAAACATAATCGGCGATTTTTTTTTCTTTTTCACTGAAATGGCGGTAACTACCGCGTATGGCAGCCAGCGCAAATTGCTGTTCTTTCATGATCCGCGCCTCGTTTCTCGGGAAGTATTTTCATCTATTATACTTTAACATGTTGCGCACGGAAAAATATTTGATACAATGGACGAAATAAGGAAAAAAATTCTTTTATTCTGAAGGAGGATTCCACAATGGAAATTGGAATTATTGGGTTGGGCAAAATGGGATTGAACTTGGCACTGAATTTAACGGATCATGGCCATAAAGTTATCGGTTACGACAGCTACGCAGCAATCGAAGAAAGCGGTTTCACACAAGCTTCTTCTATTGAAAAAATGGTGAAAGAGCTGAAAGCTCCCCGTACGCTTTGGCTGATGGTGCCGGCTGGCGAAATCACCGAATCGGTTATCGGACAATTAATGCCTTTGCTTGAAGAAGGAGATACCATCATTGATGGCGGAAATTCGAACTACAAAGACACAGTGCGACGGGCGGCGACTTTGAAAGAGCACGGCCTCTTCTTTTTTGACTGCGGAACGAGCGGAGGAACTGAAGGAGCTCGCCACGGGATTTGTGCAATGATCGGCGGCGATGCAGAAAAATTCAAAACCATCGAACCGCTATTGAAGGATATTTCTGTACCGGATGGCTATTTGTATACAGGCGAAGCGGGCAGCGGACATTTCCTGAAAATGATCCACAACGGCATTGAATACGGCATGATGCAGTCGATTGCAGAAGGGTTTGACATCCTCAACAAAAGCCCGTTCGACTTTGATTACGAAAAAGTGGCTGACGTTTGGAACCACGGATCCATCATCAGTTCGTATTTGATGGAAATGACGAAAAACGCATTTTCAAAAGACGCCAAACTGGAAAGCATCAAAGGCGTCATGAATTCTTCAGGTGAAGGCAAATGGACTGTAGAGACGGCGCTTGACTTGAATGTTCCGGCACCGGTCATCACTTTGTCGCTCATGATGCGCTACCGCTCATTGGAAGAGGATACCTTTGCAGGGAAAGTCGTGGCAGCACAGCGCAATGAATTCGGCGGCCATGCAGTAGAGAAAAAATAATACCGGTTTAATCAGCAATTAGTCATTGCCAAAAATAGTTTGCGCAGACATACGCTGGCGCATCCGGGGGATGAACGCCAGCCAGGCTAAAAGCGAAGGAAAAAATTTCTGATTCAGCTGAATAGGCTGGAGCTACATAATAAGGGGGAGAAGATTTGTCAGGTTCAATGTTGATCATGGTCGCACTTGCAGGTATATTCTTATTATTATTTTTGGTCATCCGAACTAAATTGCATGCCTTTGTGGCTTTGCTGCTCGTCAGTTTGCTGGTGGGGATAGCCGCTGGCATGCCGCTTGGCGAAGTGATTAATTCCATCCAAAACGGCATGGGCGGCACACTCGGCTTTGTTGCGGTAGTGGTCGGCCTGGGTGCCATGTTCGGTAAAATGCTGGAAGTGTCGGGTGGTGCGGAGCGTTTAGCTGCTACGATGATCAGCAAATTCGGTGAAGACAAAGCGCAATGGGCGTTGGGCGTCACCGGCTTTATCGTGGCGATTCCAGTATTTTTCGATGTCGGTTTCATTATTTTGGTGCCGATCGTTTATGGTTTGGCAAGAAAAACGGGCAAGTCGCTGTTGCATTACGGGATTCCGCTGTTGGCAGGATTGGCCGTTACACACAGTTTTATTCCGCCGACTCCGGGACCGATTGCGGTTGCGGAACTGGTCGGGGCAGAACTTGGATGGGTCATTCTGTTTGGGGTGCTTGCGGGGATTCCGGCGATGATTTTAGCTGGACCGGTATTCGGGCGTTTCATCGGCAAAAAGATTCATATTGTGATTCCGGATTACATGGAGTTGGAAGAAAAAGAATACGATAAAGAGTTGCCGAGCTTTGGTATGATCACGTCGTTGATCTTGATTCCTCTGGTTCTCATCCTATTGAATACTTTATCCGGTGTTTTGCTGGATGAAGGGAATATGGTGCGTGAAATCCTGACATTCCTCGGGCATCCTTTCGTGGCATTGACGATTGCGACGATGTTGACGTTCTATTTGCTCGGAACAAAGCGCGGCTATTCGCGTCAGGAAGTGCAGGATATCGCGACCAAAGCGCTTGAACCTGCCGGGATCATCATTCTGGTAACAGGCGCAGGCGGTGTTTTCAAGCAAGTGCTGATCGACTCTGGAGTCGGCGATGTATTGGGTGAAATGATGGGGGATTCGGCTTTGCCGCCAATCGTTCTGGCATTTTTGATTGCGACTGCTGTACGTGTAGCGCAAGGTTCCGCAACGGTTGCCATGGTGACTGCGGCCGGTTTGATCACACCGCTTCTTGAAATGGTCGGAATGACCGGACCAGCGTTGGGCTTGATCGTTATTGCCATTGCTTCAGGCGCAACGGTCTTATCCCACGTCAATGACTCAGGCTTCTGGCTCGTTAACCGTTACTTCGGCATGGACGTCAAGGATACCTTGAAATCCTGGACCGTCATGGAAACCATTATCGGTCTCACCGGGTTCGTGGTAGTGTTAATCATAAGCTTTTTTATCTAAATTAAACCTGAAGAGAAAAAGGAAAGATTCCTTTTTCTTTTTCTGCTATGAGGAGGGCTCTTATGCCTGAACAGTCATATTATTTGGGAGTAGACATCGGTACCACTTCCACAAAAGCCGTTTTGTTCAATAAAGCGGGCGCAGTATTAGAAGCCGACACCGTTTTTTATGCACTGGAAACGCCAAGTCCACTGATTGCGGAACAAGATCCGGAAGAAATTTTTCGTGCAGTATTGACCGCTGTGCGCAAAACCATCCGCCAAAGCGGCATTGATGCGCAACAGCTGAAACTGGTGTCATTCAGTTCAGCGATGCACAGCCTGATTGCGGTGGACGCAGCAGGAAATCTGCTGACACAAAGCATCACCTGGGCTGACACAAGAAGCTCGAAGCATGCCAAGCACATAAAAGAACAGCTGAACGGCCATGAAATCTACTTGCGTACAGGGACACCGATCCATGCGATGTCGCCGCTCTCAAAGTTGGTCTGGCTGAAAGAGGACAAGCCGGAAGTATATGCGCAGGCAGCGAAATTCATTGGCATCAAGGAATTTGTATTCCACCACTTATTCGGCGAATACGTCATCGACCATTCCATTGCTTCTGCAACCGGGCTCTTCAACCTCCAAGAACTGGATTGGGACGAAGAAGCGTTGGCGGTCGCTGGTGTTGCGCCTGCACAATTATCGCGGCCGGTTCCGACAACACACCAATTGAGAGGACTCGCTCCGGAACATGCCTTGTTTATGGGAATTCCGGAAGAGATTCCGTTTATCATCGGCGCAAGCGATGGCGTCTTGGCGAACCTTGGCGTTGATGCCATTGAACCAGGTGTACTGGCCGTCACAATCGGCACGAGCGGCGCTATCCGCACCGTGACTTCGGAACCGAAAACGGATCCGAAAGGGCGGACTTTCTGCTATGCATTGACTGAAAACCACTGGGTGGTCGGCGGGCCTGTCAACAATGGCGGCATCGTCCTGCGCTGGCTGCGGGATGAGTTCGCTTCATCCGAAGTGGAAACGGCGAAACGCCTCGGCATCGATTCCTATGACGTGCTGACGAAAATTGCCGAGGGCGTCAATCCTGGAGCAGACGGCTTGTTGTTCCATCCGTATTTGACTGGGGAACGGGCGCCATTATGGGACTCGAATGCCCGCGGATCGTTTTTCGGGCTCAGCATCCATCACAAAAAACAGCATATGATCCGTTCTGTGCTGGAAGGCATTGTCTTTAACTTGTATACAGTGCTGCTGGCTGTCGAAGAACTTACCGGGGAACCGGTGCGCATCCAGGCATCAGGCGGCTTTGCCCGTTCGGAAATGTGGCGCCAATTGCTTGCCGACGTGTTCGGCAAGCCGGTGGTCATTCCGGAGAGCTTCGAGAGCTCCTGCCTCGGCGCTGTTGTTCTCGGCATGTACGCCACAGGGGAAATCGAGGATTTCAGCATCGTTTCCGAAATGATCGGTCAGACGCATACGCATGAGCCGGATGAAGCGGCGGCGAGTGTCTATCGGGAACTGTTGCCGATTTATATCCGTTTATCGCGCCTGCTGACAGAAGAATACGAAAGCATTTCAGACTTCCAGCGGAAGCATTTGGAATGAGACGCAACACCCGGGACCAGAAAGCTGGTTTCGGGTGTTTTTTAGGTTGATTGGTTGGAAATATTTTCTTTATTTATTCTAATAGAATCGGAAAATTGCTTTTGCCTAATCTTATGCACGCTCAGCAAATTATATGCACGTTCAACATAAAATGCGAATGCTTGGCAATCTTTACGCACGTTTAAAATAAAATACGCACGCTCAGCAGAATATATTCCTGCAATAAATTAAACAATCAGAAAACAACTAAAAATATCTATAATTTTCCAAACCCGCATGATACGATAAAGACAAACTTCAAACTATGGGGAGTTACTCCTCAAGATGGAACAACAGTGCTTAATCATTCAACATCAAGGGGGATGTACGGATGGAATTTGATGCGATTATTGTGGGGGCAGGCCTTGCGGGGCTTGTGGCGGCAGCGGAAATCGCTGACGCAGGCAAAACAGTATTGCTGTTGGATCAGGAGCCGGAAGCGTCTTTTGGCGGACAGGCGTGGTGGTCGTTTGGCGGCCTGTTTTTAATCGATTCGCCTGAACAGCGGCGCATGGGCATCAACGATTCAAAAGAATTGGCTTGGCAGGATTGGCTGGGGGCAGCCGGTTTCGACCGGGAGCAGGATGAAGATTACTGGGGCAAGAAATGGGCGGAGGCTTATGTGGATTTTGCAGCAAATGAAAAGCGGAGCTGGCTCGCCGGAATGGGCGTCAGATTCTTTCCAGTCGTTGGCTGGGCTGAACGCGGCGGTTATTTGGCGGAAGGGCACGGCAATTCGGTGCCGCGCTTCCATATCGTCTGGGGAACAGGACCGGGAATCGTTGAGCCGTTTGAACGGCGGGTACGCGAACATATGAAGAACGGACTGATTGATTATCGGCCGAGACATCAAGTGGATGAATTGCTCACCAAAGATGGAGTGGTGACCGGTATAGTGGGGTCGCTGCTGGAGCCTAGCGATGCCCAGCGGGGAGAAGTCAGTTCGCGGCAAGTAGTCGCCAATTTCCGATGCGAAGCAAAGGCCGTCGTCGTTACAAGCGGCGGCATCGGAGGCAACCATGACTTGATCCGGAAAAACTGGCCGAGCCGCATGGGTAAGGCGCCGGAAGCCATGTTGTCTGGAGTACCCGAGCATGTCGATGGCAGGATGCTCGCCATTACGGAAAAAGCCGGCGGGCGCATCGTCAACCGGGACCGGATGTGGCATTATACCGAAGGCATCAAGAATTGGAATCCGGTCTGGAGCAAACACGGCATCCGGATTCTGCCGGGGCCATCTTCCATGTGGTTCGATGCCACAGGGGAACGTTTTCCCTCACCGAATTTTCCAGGGTTCGATACGCTTGGAACACTCGAGACCATCCAGAAGACCGGCTATGGCTATTCCTGGTTCATTTTGACGCAAAAAATCATCGAAAAGGAATTTGCGCTATCAGGTTCGGAACAAAATCCGGATTTGACGGGCAAAAGCATTCCACAGGTATTATCGCGTGTCCGTGCCGGAGCGACGGCACCGGTGCAGGCCTTTATGGACAAAGGGGAAGATTTTATTGTAGCGGATACACTCGAGGAACTGGTCAAAGGAATGAACAGCCTGACTGGGGAAGAGCTATTGGATTTTGAACGAATCAAAGAACAGATCGAAGCGCGTGACCGCCAGCTCGACAATCCCTTCTCCAAAGATTTGCAGATCACAGCGATGCGCGGCGCACGGAACTACCGGGGAGACCGGCTGATCCGCGTAGCGGCACCTCATAAATTGCTGGACCGTAAAAAAGGGCCGCTTATTGCGGTTCGCCTGAATATTGTCAGCCGCAAAACCTTGGGCGGCTTGCAGACGGACTTATCCGCTCGTGTGTTGAATGAAGCCGGAGAGCCGGTGTCTGGTCTGTATGCCGCTGGAGAAGTGGCGGGATTCGGCGGTGGCGGTGTCCACGGCTACCGGTCATTGGAAGGAACTTTTCTTGGCGGATGCCTGTTTTCGGGCAGAGTAGCAGGCAGAGCTGTGGCTCAAAGGGGAGGTTCTTGAAGTGTTGTTTGAAGGCATAGGATGGCGCGTGATTCTTTTTATAATGGGAGTCGGAGCCAGTACTTTCTTAGTGAATTCAGTCTTGCGAAGAATTTTCGGGGTGGAGAGAAAACCGTTCTTTTCCAAAGATGAAGAGTATGAGGGCCAGAAAAAGTGGGACAGGATATTTAACGGGCTATCCGCGGTTGCGGCGTTTTCCGTGCCGTTGCTGGTCTACGAATACGGCGCTGCCAGCCTTTATGTTTTGTCGATTTCGATTGTCATCGGCGCAGTCCAGCTGATAATCCGCGCAGCATTTCAGAAAAAGCATGCAGAAAACCCGCATGAGTATATGTACACCTTATTGGAATCGCTTACGGGTGCCGTTATTTTCGTTACTTTTGGGTTAAGTTTATTCCCTGAGTTTTTGGAATACGTCTACAATATCTAAACGGATTGGAGGAGAGAAGAATGGGAGATATAATCGCCGCAATCTTTATTTTAGTACCCGCTTTTATTGCTGCATTCGCATTGAGATGGATCAGAATCATGCGCATCAATTCAGAAAAACAGGTGGAGCAGAATGAAGAAATCATTAGCTTGCTGAAAGCGGACGCACGGGAAGGCAACCGTTAAAGCCGCAAACTTGTTTCACGTGGAACTTTGTCACGCAAAGGAGTGATCCAGTGAAAGGCAAAAAGGTGTACGTCAGGTTTTTGCGTTCCTCCGATGCAGCGGAAAAGCTAAAACTTGAGATAGAAAACAGGGGGTTTTTCGAGGCGTACGCGATGACCCGTTACCCTGACTTTTATACGCTTCCGCTTCAGCGGGAATTGATTGAAATTTATGCGGAGCAGAAAGAAGATGACCAGGCTTACAGCTTTGGAATCTTCGAAAATGAAACAGATCGATTGGTTGGAACCATCAGTCTCGTGCAGGTGATGCGGGGGCCGCTTCAAAGTGCAGTTCTCGGATATGCCCTCGATCAGAAACATAATAATAAAGGCTATACCACGGAAGCGGTAGAGCTGGTTGTAGGCTATGCTTTTCGGAAGCTGGCGCTGCACCGCATTGAAGCGGGTGTCATGCCGGGAAATGATGCATCTATTCGGGTTCTGGAAAAAGCTGGTTTTCATAAGGAAGGAATTGCGTTGCAGAACGTCCAGATAAACGGTGAATGGCAGGATCATCAAGTGCTGGCCATCATCAATCCGCGGGATCTCTGAAAGACAGAAGTGAGAGAAGGGTGGTTCTATGCACATTCAATCAGATAGGCTCCAGTTCCGAAATTATACAGATGAAGATTTCCAGTTTTTATGGTCGCTGTTAGCCGATCCGGAAATGATCCGCTATATCGGCAAAGGGCAGACGCGAAATAAAAGCGAAGCTCTCGAATTCCTCTACTGGATTTATCGTTCCTATAAAGAAAATCCGAAGAGTGGCTTAATGCTGCTGGTACGGAAAGAAGACGGCAAGCGAATCGGCCATGCCGGACTGGTGGCTCAGACCATCGAAGGAATTGATGAATTGGAGGTTGGCTATTGGGTAGCTAAGGAATTTTGGGGCCAGGGTTACGCCAAAGAAGCGGCAGAGGCTTTGCGCGACTATGGGCTGCATCAGTTAGGAGAAAAACGCCTCATTTCTTTGATTCAGCCAAGGAACACCGCTTCACACAAAGTGGCACAGCATATCGGCATGACAATAGAGAAAGAAGTTATCCTGTCCGGACAAAACGTCTGTGTCTACGCAATTGAAAAGGAGGGACAAAATGGACTTCCCGCAATTGGAAACGGAAAGGCTGTTGTTAAACAGGATTGAGGAACGTGACGCTGAAAGGTTCTTTGATATCATGTCGCGCGATGAAGTAACAATTTATTGCGGCATGGATAGTCTGGTCCACTCCGAAGAGGCTGTTGAAATGATCCGTTCCTTCCAAACCAGTTTCAATTTAAAAAGAGGAATGCGTTGGGCAATCCGTCTGAAGGAGACTGGCGATTTTATCGGAACTATCGGTTTGAACAATTTGTATCTGGGCTCCAAAAAAGCGGAAATCGGCTATGAACTGCATCCGGATTATTGGCGCCAGGGGTTCACGCAAGAAGCGATTCGCGGCGTATTAAGCTACGCTTTTGCAGAACTTGGCCTGTACCGGATCGGAGCTGTGACCTTTCCGGAAAACAAGTCATCAAACCGGCTGTTGGAAAAGCTAGGCTTTACGTGGGAAGGGCGATTGCGCGGTTATTTGCATCAGCGCAACCAATCCCATGATGCTTTTATTTTCTCCATTCTCAGGACAGAATGGATGGGCGAAGAAAAAGCTGAAGGATGAACAGAGAATTTCAAGGAAGGAGGAAAGAGCTTGATCGTTGAAGCGCTCCTATTATGCCTGAGTTATATTGTCGTCAACTTTTTTGTAAGGCGTTATGTAAGAAAACGCTGGGACATTGCAGAGCGCAAGAAATGGCTGTACTGGCCCTTGAACCGGGTTCATGCATTGATTGAAGCATGCTTGATGATTGCTTTCCTTGTAGGGGCATTCACTTTGGGAAATCAGTTAATGGGAACCATCAATTGGGTGTATTACCTCTTTCTCTTTTTCTTCATCAGTTTAATCAGCCGCGCATTCATGGAGTGGAAATACGCTAAAAATGATAATATGTGGATCAGCCAATTGTCGGAAGCGGGGATTGTGGCGATCCTGCTGCTCAGTTTTTTTGTACTGCCCTGAAGGAGGCTTTCTTGAACGGCTGTAGAGGGTTTAATGGTCGAGGATAGGGGAAAAGCATCTGCAATATGCTCCATCCCACCGAAAGGAGAGAGGCCATTATGAAGAAAGAAAAGACTACTGAATCAGAAGTAAGTGGTTATATTTCAGGGTTATTCCGGACGCATTTCGGGAAAGGCCCAGCCTCCGTATTCGTTGCGATCCGTAAACCGTTCGTTGTCATTCATTTGCGTGAATTCCTGGCTCCGACTGAAAAAGTACTGATGAGCCAAAAAGAATCGGTCAGAGTACAAGAAATCAGGGATTTGCTTATGAGGGATTTGAAAGAACAAATTAAGTTGGATTTGCTGAAGTCAGCGGAACTGGAAATCAAAGAAATTCATGCGGATTGGAATTTGGAAAATAAAACCGGGTTATTGATTCTGGTGTTGAATGGAGAAGCTGAAGAAAAAGCGCAGGAATGGCCGAAAGATATCGACAAAAAAGCTTTTTATCAAGAAGTGGCGGATGCCAGCAAGAAAGCTCAAAAAGAACCGGATAAGACAGAAGTCGTTTGGCTGAATGAGCGGACGGTATTGATCCGAAGAGAAGGAATTTTGATTGAGATTGAAAAGGAATTGATCAGGAATAACTTCACGGAACAATTGAAATTGGCCAAGCGCCCACTGGAAGCAAAACTCATCTATAATTCCTCGTTGGAGCAGCTGCTAAACAGGAAAATAACCGAGGCCTTTACCGATTGGGATTTTAAAGACGATATCGGTTACATGGTGCTGCTGATTGAAGCGAAAAAGTGAACAAGAAATCCTGAATAATAAAAAGAGAAGCGCCGCATTAGGCGCTTTTCGCGTAGGTTCACTCGATTTCGATCATTTTTTTCATCAGTGGCATAATCTGTTCTTTATCTTTTACTTGTTCTTCCATCCAAAGGTATTCTTGTCTCAACAGCTGTCGGATCTGCGAAGCGGCTTGTGCATGATCTGCCGGGGTCATCTTACTGGAAATCTGTTCGATTTCTGAAAAGACAGCTGCCGGCAATGAACGGCTCACTGCTTTCAAGCCTAATTGCGTCCGTTCTGGGGCGTATCGGTACAATAAGACCCGCGCCAAATGTTCCAGCACATGCGACAGCATCTTCACTGCCCACACCCCGTTTCCTCTGGCACCCGCTTTTCGGTACTGAAATAAAAACCACGCGACATCAATGACATGATCTTTATACTCGGCTGGAGTGATTTCCAGACTCTGCGATTCTGTGAATTGTTCCAGCAGGTTTTCAGGGTCATAAACGACTCTAAAGAAATCTTTTGCCGTAAATGATTCCGCTGTCACCGTAAACAGGTCGATGTGCAGCAAATTATCAAAGACCGCTATAAGCTGCGGAGCAATGATGAAAATGTCATCCTGAAAAAGCACCGGCCGGTATGCTTGAAGATGCGCGAGGCGCTCAGCCAGGAAAGCTTCTTCCTGCTCTTTTTCGACAAGGCAATACAAATCAATATCTGAATGTTCGTCGTGTTCATTTCTGCCCATGGAGCCTTTTAGGAAAACAGCTCGAACATGAGGACTTTCTATCAAACTGGCTGTGATGGTTTCTACCGCGACTTCCTGTACAAGCATAAGAATCCCCCGATGGCTGATTTTTTTTCTTATTACTATAGCATAGAAGGATAAACCTTCCAATTCGAAGAATAAAGAGAAAAAGAAACAAAGAAAGGTGAGAAATATGCGTCAAATTATTGCTATGGGCGGTGGAGGGTTCTCGATGGAACCTGATAATCCATTACTTGACCGATACATATTGAAGCAAGCCAATAAACCCTGCCCAAAAATCTGCTTTATTCCGACAGCGAGCGGAGATGCAGACAGCTATATCGGAAAGTTCTATGATTTTTTCAACCAGCAGAACTGCGTGCCAAGCCACCTGTCTTTGTTTAAACCGCCGACACGGGATTTGGAACAGTATGTACTGGACCAGGACATCATTTATGTAGGCGGCGGCAATACCAAAAACCTGTTGGTGCTCTGGAAAGAATGGGGATTGGACAAAATGTTAAGAAAAGCCTGGGAGCAGGGAATCGTCTTAGCTGGCCTCAGTGCCGGCTCGATCTGCTGGTACGAAGAAGGTGTTACGGACTCCTATGGAGATACACTCGAACCGCTCCAGGCATTGGGTTTTCTGAAAGGCAGCCATTGCCCGCATTATGACGGAGAAGCCGATAGAAGGCCGGCATACCGGCGGTTCATCACTCAAGGAATCCTGCAAGCAGGGATTGCGGCGGATGATGGAGCGGCCATCCACTATATTGGACAAGACATCAAGCGGATTGTTAGTTCGAGACCGGCTGCTAAAGCTTATCGGGTGAATACGGACGGGGAAGAAGCGTTGGCAGTGGAGTATTTGGGATCTACGAAACATAAAGGAGAATAGAAATGCTGGATATCTTTCCGATGACGATGAAAGCTTTTAAACAAGACCGCGTGATTCGGGTCTATCTGCCACAAAACTATCCATCCAGCAATAAAAAGTACCCTGTGCTTTACATGCATGATGGCCAGAATGTCTTTCAGGACGATAGAGCCATTGGAGGAGTATCGCTGGAGCTTGAAAAGTATTTAGATGAACAAGAGTTGGATGTCATTGTGGTAGCCATTGACCAAAACAGTGATGAACGAAAAAATGAGTATTGTCCGTGGGAGAACGGGGCATACAGCAAACGGTTTTTAGAAGTGGAAGCTCCTTCTTTTGGAGGAAATGGAGCAACCTATATTGACTTTATTGTCGAAGAGCTGAAGACTTATATCGATAGAACATACAGAACGAATAAGAATCACACAGCAATAGCGGGAATATCAATGGGTGGCCTGATTAGCTTATATGCTGCTTGCCGCTACCCTGCGATTTTTCAAGACCTGATTGTATTGTCTGGCGCATTTTATGCCAATCAGGAAAAAATGGAAGAATTGCTGAAGACGGCAGATCTATCCGAGATCCGCAGTCTGTACATGGACTGCGGAACAAATGAAGGCGGCATGGGAACCTTCTTGAGCAATGAATTCCTTGCTTCAAATCAAGCCATTTATGAAGCCATCAAAAGAAGTATGCCTGCAGCAGAATTCAAGGTATTAGCGGGTCAAGGACACCATTATCGTTCTTTCCAAAAAAGAGCGCCGCAGCTTTTTTCTTTTTTAACCAATGAGGTGCCCCTATGAAAATAAGATTGGAAAAAGCGACTGCCTTGGATGCTCCCGCTATTCTGGCCATGCAAAAAGCGGCTTTTCTGCCGTTGTTGGAGCAGTACCAGGATCATGACACCAATCCAGTAAACGAAACACTGGAACAGGTACTCGGCAGAATCAATGATCCTGTTTCAATTTACTACAAGATTGTCGCGAAGGAATACATGGTCGGAGCAATCCGGATCAAATGGGAGGAAGAATGCCGGTTTTGGGTCAGCCCGTTGTTTGTGGACCCTCTTTATCAAGGGCTTGGCATTGCACAGAAAGCGATGGAACAGGCAGAACTTCTGCATGCGGAAGCGGAAACTTGGGAACTGGCCACAATTTTAGAGGAGGAAGGGAATTGCCGGTTCTATGAAAAATTGGGTTACCGGCCAACTGGTGTCACTAATCAGCTAAACGATAACGCCACTCTGGGTTATTTCAAAAAAACAGCAAAGGACGTCGTCTAAATGAAACTGACCGCAGAGCTTTCGCGATTCAAAGTCAAACAAGGGAAAATGGAATCCGTCGAACAATGGATGGCTTTTTTGAATGAGCATATGGGCCATGTGCTGCTGACACTTGATGATGAAAAGATGTTCGTCGAAACCATCTTCAAAGAAGAACGGGACGGTGAAACTTATTTATACTGGTATTCGGTGCAGGGAGAAGGCGGAACCGAATTGGAGAACTCCAGCCACGAAGTGGATAAAAAACACATGGCGTTCTGGAATGAATGCATTGATTCTGCCTATGGTTCAGTGGACATGGAGCCCCAGGTTGTCATGATTCAAGAAAAAGTAAGGGCAGCTATGGAATAGATCCGTTTGTATGGAATTGGCCGCAACTTCGTACATAAACCATATCCCAACATCCAAGCTTCTGCTATAGTGGCAATAAGGGCGGTATCATTGTTGAACTGCACCCGTATAAAGACACTCAACAATTGCATAGTTCTGCCTTGATCTTACATCGACAGGGACGGAGAAAACCACTGATACTTATTCTGCCCGTCTGTCCAGTTTTGGAATGGATGGGCTTTATTTCGGTTTTCCTCCCAAAAGGAGAGAAAAAAATGAAAAATACAGCCTCACTCATCAAAATGAAAGCACAAAACGAAAAAATCGCCATGCTCACCGCTTATGATTACCCGTCAGCCAAACTTGCTGAACAGGCCGGCGTGGATGTGATTCTGGTCGGCGATTCTCTTGGAATGGTCGTCCTGGGATACGATTCCACTGTGAAAGTGACGGTCGATGACATGATCCATCACGGCAAAGCAGCCCGTCGCGGTGCTCCCGATACGTTCTTGGTGGTGGATATGCCTTTCGCTTCATTTCATGGCAGCCTGGAACGCACACTGGATAACGCAGTCCGTATTTTCCAGGAAACCGGAGCGGAAGCAGTAAAGCTTGAAGGGGCAGATGAGGTCGTGGAGGTAGTGAAATTACTGACACGCACCGGCATTCCGGTTGTCGCGCACCTTGGTCTGCTTCCACAGACAGCGGGTGTGCTGGGCGGCTATAAAGTACAGGGGAAAACAGCAGACGCCGCGCAAAAGCTGATCGATGATGCACGGGCATGTGAAGCGGCAGGAGCCTGCATGCTCGTTCTCGAATGCATTCCTTACCAATTGGCGCAAAAAGTCACCGCAGCATTGACGATACCGGTAATCGGCATTGGAGCCGGCAGTGAAACAGACGGACAAGTCTTGGTTTATCACGACGTCCTGAAGTACGGAACCCATCATTTGCCGAAATTCGTGCATTCTTACGCGGAAACCGGGGACTTGATGAAAGACGGCCTGACCCAGTACGTCGACGAAGTAAAAACCGGCGCTTTTCCTGCAGAAGAACACCGCTTTACAATGAAAGAAGAAGAACTTCAACAATTGTACGGAGGAAAAGAATAGAAAGAAGAATACCCGGCATCTTGAAAAAGATGCCGGGTTTTCATGTGTTTTTATTGAAGAACCATATACGGATTCTTATGTAATAATAGCAAGAAATAAAAATATTATTTTATTAAGTATAAGTTTACTTTACTTTTATAAAGAATTTATTTATTATATTTTCTAAGAGGTGATGATCATGAAGAAAGATTTTGGGGACTCGATATCCAATAAGGTTTATGAATATCGGGTGCTCGCCAGAATGTCCCAGCAAGAATTAGCGGAAAAAGTGGGAGTTTCCAAACAAACCATCTTTGTTATGGAAAAAGGGAATTATGTTCCAACCTTGCTGTTAGCTTTCCGAATTGCCGACTTTTTTAAGGTTGATGTAAACGATGTATTTACTTATGTAAAAGGAGATGGTCAAAACGAATGATTTTTTCGCGAATATCCATCACGCTATTTTCGATCCTTTTAGGGCTTGGGCTGAACAATCTACTGGGAATTGGAATATTCTCATCGGGATTGGGTTTTTACTGCTCATGGGCAGTCTGATTCTTCTTTATGTGTCTTATAAGAAGATGGGGGAAAGCGATGAACGGACAAATCAATTGTCTTTAAAGAGCTGCTACTGGATGCTGTTGGCCATCATTTTATGTGACATCATCTTTCCGAAAGAGTATATGTGGACAATCTTTTTCCTGTTTAAATATTCGTTGGCATTTTTAGCTGGCGGTATCTGTCTGACTGTCCAGTATAAAAGGGATTTTGCATAAAAACTATTAGACATGGATAGAGGGGAGAAGATGTGGATCGACTACATTCTCTCTTCTTTTTGTTTATGCAGAGGACTTCAGTGCTGCACTGAAGTTCTTTTTTTTGTTTCTTAAAGGCCATCCTTTACTAGTTTTGATTTTAATTAAAAAAATATTCATAGAACTAAAGATGGGAAAAATCTATGGAATGATAAGGGAAAGAAAATTTTTTAAAGGATTTTGTAACGAAATAAATGCTTGAGGTATTAATACTAAGAACAGCAAGAAAGCGAGGGCAGTGATGAATAAGCTTAATGAAGAATACGAAAAACTTCACCCAAAAATCTATGCGTTTTTCTATGCGAAGACAGGCAAACAGGCGGCGGCTTAAGACCTTTGCCACGATACCTTTTATGAAGCGTGTAAAAGTATAGCGTCTTTTAATAACCATTCCACACTGTCCACGTGGATCTTCTCGATTGCGAATAACTTACTGAAAAAATATTATCGAAAAAACAAGTATCAGCAAAGCTTAATGCAAGAATTCGCAGAGATTCCAGAGGCTGAAATCCATTCGCTGGAAGAGTTGGTAGAAATCAATGAAGAACAAAACTAACATATTGAAAAGTATTGAAAGAGAGGAAACTGAAAACCTTCTTCTCTTTTTTTGCAGTTCTTCTTCAAAATAAAAAAACTTCTCTAAAATAGAGCAATTCCTCTTTTAAATGGGTATAATAAGAACAAATGTTCTTATTAAAGGGAGTGTAAGATATGGAGCAAAGAAGCATTACCGGCAAAAAAAATGAAAGAAGACAAACAAGGTGGGATGGCCTTTTCGTATCGGAACATGCATGGAATTCCATTAATGATCCGCAGCCGATGCTCAGCGCCGATGAACAAAGGGCTATCATTGGTATGCTGATAGTAGCCTGCGAACGGCAGTGCATGGTATTTATTCAATCCTGGCAGGACCGTCATTTCCACTATCACCGTTGCATAATTCAAAAGCTGGACCAAGAGCGGTGGACCATTACCTATGAAGATGCGTTCGGCGAGCGGCGACTGCCAATCGGTATGATTACATCTATACATATGCTTGATTGAATGATAAATTCTTTGTATCTATATCTTAATTATCGTAATAAAAAGATGCAGTTAAAGTAAACTTGAATCTTAGGAGGAGAAAAATGCATAGAATCAGCAAGCAGGAAGAAAACGAATTTCCGCTATTTACTACTCACGAAGAAGCGATAAAATTCTTTGAAGAGAAGTATGGAGAGAAATTTGTATTTGAAGAGTCTTCAGATACCAGTGATGGATTGTGTTTCTTCTATCGGTTAATTACAGACGAAGAGGCCTATATAAAAGGGATATCGGACTTGAACTCTACTGGATATATAGGAATTGAGTTTAAAAATAGCTATCAACCGATCCAAATTATGGAGAACGGCAGTATACAAATCGATCATTAAGAAAAATATTCAATCGAAGCATCCAAAACGATTAAACTGCTACATAGAGAAAAATAGAAAGAAAAAACCGGCATCTCCTGAGAGAAGCCGGTTTTTTAACATGTTATCGAACGTAAGGAGCAGGATTGACCGCATTTGAACGTGCGCCATTCCAAGGTCCTACGTGAATTTCAAAGTGAAGGTGTGTGCCTGTAGAACGGCCTGTGTTACCCATGCCGCCCACTTGCTGGCCTTGTCCAACTGATTGTCCAACAGATACATTGATCGAGCTCATGTGGCCATAAACGGTAGCGTGTGTCTGGCCGTTGATGGAATGTGTCAGGATGACCACGTTTCCGTATCCGCCCATATTGCCGGCGTAGGACACCATACCGCTCGCTGCGGCAACAATTGGTGTTCCAGGTGAGTTCGCGATATCCATTCCAAGGTGTGATTCTGCTCCGGCACCGATGTCACGGCCACCGAATCCAGAAGTGAAGCGTCCTGTTGAAGGAAGGATAAATGTTGAGCTGCCGGCTTTTGAAGATACCGAAGCTTGTGTAACAGTTGAAGCAGGTGCTGATGCAGACGCTGCTGCCTGGCGTTGAGCTTCCGCTTTGCGTGCTGCGGCTTCTTTAGCCAATCGTTCCTGCTCTGCTTTTCTGGCAATTTCCGCAAGACGTGCTTGTTCTGCGCCAATTTTCTTCTCGAGGTCTGCATTGATGTTCATCGTTTTCGCATGTTCTGCTTGCAGCGATGATTTTTCGTTAGCTAAGCGTGCCTGCTCTGCTTTCAAATCTTTCTCAAGCTGAGCCTGTTCGTTTTTCTGTGCATCAAGTGAATTTTTCAAGTTGACCAATTCGGCCTTTTTGGCTTCCTGTTCAGCTAGTTTCGTTTCCACTTCCGCTTTTTGTTCAGCTAAAAGTTTTTTATCGGCTGCTTGCTCACGCATGATTTCGCGATCCGCTTCGATTAAGATGTTGACTGCTGAAAAACGGTCAATGAAATCTACAAAGCTGTTTGCTCCAAGAAGTACATCTATGTAATCAACTGAACCTCCGCTCAACTGAATAGCACGTGCGCGTTCTTTCAAAAGCTCTTCACGTTCTGCAATTTTTCTTTCCAATTCTTCAATAGACTTTCTCAATTCATCGATTTCGATTTTTGTTTGATCGATTTCTGCTTGAGCAACGTCGATTTTGGTTTGTGTTTCGATGATTTGGTTATCTAACTCGCGGATTTTTGCGATGATTTTTTCGAGTGTGGATTGGTTTTGGGAGATTTCGTTGGTTTTCTGTTGAATCCCGGAGTTCAATTCACTTTGTTTCTGTTGAATTTCTTGTTGCTTTTTCTCTAAATCACTTAGTTTATCAGCGCTTGCAGTTGGTAAGAACATGGTTAGCGCCAGTAAAGCCGATAATGCGATCATCAGACATTTAGCTAATGGTTTCAAACTCTTGTGCTCCTTTCGATTTCCGTGGCTATTTATAATTATCGTGAAAAATTATTATGAGTCGATTGATTTTTCTTGGCGGTTGCCAAATGAAAAATCCAGCAGACCCATTGTAACACCACATAAACGTCTTTATTATTACAGTTTCTTATCATTTTGACTGCTAAAATGACAAAGTGTCTGATAAAGGGCGCTAAAACAATGATTTTTAATATAAATATGACATTTTGGTGAAATATTAATTGAAGGCGATAAAACTTTGGTGATTATTTGCTTTTTTTGGTAGTAGATTTACTGGAGGAAGAAAGTAGCGGAAGGTAAAGTAGGAAAAAAGATCATAAAAAAACCTTTCCCTTATTGTTTTTTAGGGAAAGGTTGCTGTTTAGTTTTCGGTAAATAAGTCTTCTTGGTCTCTGCGGACAACCAATACGTCGCATTTTGCTGTGCGGACAATTCGTTCGGAGACACTGCCCATGATAAAGCGTTCAGCTGCGTTCAGACCAGTAGCGCCACAAATGATGACATCGACATTCAATTTAGGAGCCAACTCTTTAGGGATGGCAACTTTAGGGACGCCGTATTCAATAATGACGTTTACATTTTCAACACCTGCTGCTTCTGCTTCTTGCTTGTACTTGGCGAGCAATTCCTCAGAATTTTTCATCGTGCGATCAGCAATTGTGCGGTCATAGGCTTCAATTGAACCGAACGACCGGTTGTCGATAATATGTGCCAAGTGCAAAGTTGCATTGTTGCGGACCGCTGCGGCCGCCCCTTTTTTAAAAGCTAATTCTGATTCTTTGGAACCGTCTACCGCTACCAGTATGTTGGAATATTTTAAAGTCATTTAGCATTCCTCCTCAATCTCTATACTAGGAACTTCTCTACCGGAGAATAAAGTTCCTTCTTATTTTATATATTCTTTTGGCAACAAGTGTCGGAATGATGAATTTGTACCTTTTTAAAAAGAAATTCATGGTAAAATCATTTTAATAGGAATGATTGTATAACGGGAAGGCGGTTGCACTTTGAAAACGGGTACCGGGAACGCAGAGGCATTGATGGATATGAAAGAGTTATTGTCTGTACGCCATCAAGTTAAGGAATTAAAGAAAGACAATTATTTGTTTCGTGAAGGTGATGCCATCGGCGGTGTTTACATCATCCGGTCCGGTAAAATCCAAATTGAAAAAGTGACGCCGAACGGCCGTGAACTTACGTTGAAAATTTGTGGTCCAGGGCAGCTTGTTGGAGAAGTGACCCTTTTTTCTGATAGGCCCAAATACATGCTGGACGCACGTGCGGTCGAAGATGCAGTATGCCTGCATATTTCAATTGATGATCTGGAAGAGGCCTTGTTATCGAACGCCCGATTGTCTGTCGCTTTTATGAAATGGATGGGAATCGATCAGCAGAAAACCCAGACGAAATTCCGTGATTTAATGCTTCATGGCAAAAAAGGGGCACTGTATTCAACCTTGATCAGGCTTTCCAATAGCTATGGAGTGAAAAAAGAGAATGGTGTGTTGATTGATCTCGTATTGACCAATCAGGATCTTGCTAATTTCTGTGGAATGACACGGGAAGTGGTGAACCGGATGCTGGCTGAGTTGAAAAAACGCGGCGTTCTGACATTGAGTGAAGGAAAAATACTGCTTCATGACATTCAGCATTTAAAGGAAGAAACCAATTGTGAAGACTGTCCAATTTATTTATGCAAAATCGATTAACAGGAGAACTTGCCCATTGGGCAGGTTCTTTTTTTGTCTAAAATTTGTCATTTCATTAAAAAAAGGCCTTGAGTGTGAGAAATATCACAGTGCTGGAGAAGCCGATAGAATAGGCTGAAAGTAAGAACAAAACGCGTAAGAGGTGAGAGGAAATGGGTCAAGAGAACCGGGAGCCGGAGACCAATCTGAAAGGTACATTAGTCAGTGTTTTTGTAGTGGGGCTGATCATTATTGTCATGTGGGTCGCCGTTTATTTATTGTATGTAGCCCGTTAAGGCGGAATGAGAGGAGAAGACTAAAATGCATCTTCATAAATATGAAAAAATTTGGCTGGTGTTCGGTATTGCATCGCTGATTGTATTTTTAAGCGTTGTTGGGGTAAGCGCATTTTCACAGGACCATACCCCTGCAGGAGGAATGGAAACAATCGATCCCAAAAAAGTAAGTGAAACGGCACCTTTTGATAATCCGGGAGTCACGCAATTGGACGACGATACATACCAGGCGACGATTGTGGCTATGGCATTCGGATATCAGGCACCGGAATTGAAAGTTCCGGTTGGAAAAGAAATTATTTTTAAAGTAACCAGTACCGATGTAGTCCACAGTCTGACGATCGATAATACAAAAGTCAATATGATGGTCGTTCCAGGCCGGATCACGACAAAATCCTACACGTTTGAAGAACCGGGCACATATTTGATTCTTTGCAATGAATACTGTGGAACGGGCCACCATATGATGTATACAGAGATAGAGGTGTATGAACAATGATTGCTGTGCAAGATCGAAAAATTGCTTTATGGAATATCGGCGTGGCGTATACCGCCTTTTTAATCGGCACCTTATGTGGGCTGCTGCAAGTTTTTATCCGCAATGACGCGCTTCAATTACCGGCTTGGCTGGACTATTACCAAATTCTTACCGCACACGGCGTTTTACTCGCACTTGTATTTACGACATTTTTTATTTTCGGCTTCTTTATTACCGGTATGAGCAAGAGCCTTGGAAGTTTTGGTCCGAAAGTCCGTTTGTTTTCGTGGATCGGCTTTTGGGTGACCTTGCTTGGAACAGTTATGGCAACAGCGATGATCGTGGCCGGAGAAGCTTCAGTGCTGTACACCTTTTATGCACCGCTGAAGGCAAGTGGCTTTTATTATGTAGGTCTTGCTTTGGTGATTATCGGTACGTGGATCAGCAGTTTTGCGTTGGTCGGACATTACAGAGTATGGCGGAAAAATAATAAAGGGCAGTTGAGCCCACTTTTCGCTTTCATGACCATCACGACCATCATCATGTGGATCATTGCATGTCTGGGCGTCGTGGCAACGGTCCTTTTCCAATACATCCCTTGGGCATTCGGCTGGACCGATACCATTGATGTAGAACTCAGCCGCACCTTGTTCTGGTTTTTTGGCCACCCATTGGTGTATTTCTGGCTGCTGCCGGCATACATGGCCTGGTACGTTATCGTACCGAAAATCCTGGGTGTAAAAGTATTCAGTGATTCATTGGCACGTCTGTCTTTTGTTCTTTTCATCCTGTTTTCCATTCCTGTCGGTTTCCATCACCAGCTGACAGAACCGGGGATTTCGAACTTCTGGAAATTCCTGCAGGTGGTCTTGACGTTTATGGTCATCGTACCTTCCTTGATGACGGCATTCTCGATGTTCGCGACATTTGAAATTGCCGGACGCAAAAATGGCGGGAAAGGCCTGTTTGGCTGGTTTACAAAATTGCCTTGGAAAGATATCCGCTTCACTTCTATTTTCATTGCCATGGCGTTCTTTATCCCCGGTGGAGCTGGGGGAATCATTAACGCAAGTTTCCAATTGAATGAAGTGGTCCACAATACCTTATGGATTGTCGGGCATTTTCACATCACGGTCGGCACTCCGGTAGCGATGACGTTCATGGGCTTGACGTTCTGGCTGATTCCATATTTAACAGGCAGAAAATTCACCAAATCCATGAAAGTGCTTGGGCTTGTCCAAATCATTACTTGGTCGTTCGGCATGCTGCTGATGTCAACAGCGCAGCATCTGCTGGGCCTTCTCGGAGCGCCAAGAAGAACCGCTTATTCCGGCTACAACGATCACCCCGCTGCATTGGAATGGTTTGACGGAATTCTGACCAACCATGTGACGATGGCCATCGGCGGCAGCATCTTGTTCGTTTCGGCAATGATTCTGATTTATATCGTCGTCATGACGATGTTCCTTTCGCCTAAAGCGGTGGAACCGAAAGACATCGTAGATTTCCCGCTGGCGGAAAGCGACATGTCCCGTACCCCGAAATGGCTTGAAAACTGGTGGATTTGGATCGGGCTTGCACTGGCACTCATTGTCATCGCCTATGCGATTCCAATTAGCCAGATGATCCACCATGCACCACCAGGTTCAGAAGGATTCAAAACGTGGTAGGAGTTGAAGGATAATGTTCACAATGGTGCTCTCGTTAATGGTTGTTTTTATCGCATTCACTGCGATGCTGGTCGAAATCTCTTCCATTGAAGATTAAATGGGAAGCTAAGCGGGGGAATTTGATGTAAAGACGCCCTGCAGCTACAGTTTTCACCTTTTTAAAGAAAAGATATAGATAAAATGTAGTGAAGGAGTGCTTTGCCAGGTGGGCAAAGCGCTCTTTTCTGGTTTCACGCTAGTCGTCCAAGTTTATTTGGCAAGGGGTAGAAATTGTATTGTTTCGAAATGTTCTATATATTGGAAGGAAAAGAACAGGAAGTTGAGGCCTCTTTTATGACGATGATTGAATGGATTTTTACAGCAATAAGCTTGTTTTGGCTCAGTGAATTTCTGATTTTCCGAAATCGCGGCATCGGCCAAGGTGACCCATTGGAAAAACGGACATTCTTCACCATCTTTGCAGTTTTGATCGCGACCATTCTTATCGCGGCGGTTTTGCAGGAATTGATGGCGTTCGAGACGATAGCTAGGATCAGTCAAGCAGTGGGAGTTATTTTGCTGGCTTCAGGGGTTTTCCTGCGGTTTTGGGGAATCGTCCATTTGAAATCACAATTCACACGTTACGTGACCGTTCGTGAAGGTGATGAAATCGTCAGCACCGGACCTTACCGAAAACTTCGCCACCCGCTTTACACCGGGTTGTTGTTCATTACTCTCGGAATGGCCTTGTTTTTCACCAGTGCAATTGCTGCCGTTCTTGGTGGCCTGGCAATGGTATGGGCTTTGCTGAAGCGAATAAACTATGAAGAGCAGCTGCTGATTGAGAAGTTCGGACCGGATTATCAGCAATGGATGAAAAAGCGTGCACGCTTGATTCCTTTTATTTATTAGAATCGATCTTTCCCAAAAGACTTTATTCGCCAGGACGGTGAATAAAGTCTTTTTTCGTGTGAGCATATGTATTTACATCGCGTACGATTCAGTTTAAAGTAGATCGTGTAAGATATATATGGACGGAGGAAAACACATAATGAAAACACTATTCGAAACAACAATGATCAATACAGGCGGAAGAGACGGTGCGGTTTATTCACCGGACAATATTTTTTATTTGGATGTAGCAAAACCACAGGCTCTTGGAGGTTCAGCAACAACGGCAACAAATCCGGAACAGCTATTTGCTGCAGGTTACAGCGCATGCTTCAACAGTGCATTGGAATTGGTGCTGGAAGCTGGTAAAGTGGAAATTGAAAAGAGTGAAGTAACAGCAACTGTTGCCTTGATTGGAGATAAAGACAACGGCGGCGTTAAATTGGCGGTGAAACTTGTCGTCGATATCACAGGCATCGATGAAGAATTGAAACACGAATACGTAGAGAAAGCGCATCAGTATTGCCCATATTCCAAAGCAATCAAAGGATCTGTGGATGTGGAAATCAGCGTTCTATAATAATTAGCATAGGTGAGATGCAAATGGAAAAACCAACGAAACTCGAACAACAATTGTGCTTCGAAGTCTATAAAGCCTCCAGCAATTTTTCAAAAATGTATGCAAAAGCGCTGGAGCCTTTCAATCTGACGTTTCCACAGTATCTGGTGCTTCTTGTCTTGTGGGAAGAAGACGGACTGTTGACTAAAAATATCGGTGAACGGCTGGGGCTTGGAACCGGAACTTTGAATCCGATCATCAATCGTATGATCGAACAGGGGCGACTGGTTAAAGAACAATCCCAATCAGATAAACGTGCTTTTACGATTTCATTGACGGAAAAAGCCAAAAGCGAACAGGCGGCAGTCGAACAGGCTGTCCTCGACAAACTCATCAGCTGTGACTTTATGGGAGTCAACGCCATCACCTTGATGAAAAACTTGAAAGAGCTAAATGCTTCTTTTAAAAACATGAATTTGTAATAGAAGAATAAATAAGGAGAGATGCCGCATGAATATTTACGATATTGCCGTACCAAAGCCGAACGGGGAAGAATACCACTTAAGCGAATACAAGGGCAAAGCCATGCTGATAGTCAACACAGCGACAAAATGCGGTTTGAGAGATCAATTCGACAGTTTGGAAAAAATGTACGAAGAATACAAGGAACAGGGATTAGTGGTTCTGGGCTTCCCGTCTGATCAATTCGGCCAGGAAAAAGGCAGTGGAGCAGAAGCACAGGAAGCTTGCCGCATGACGTACGGCGTTACTTTCCCTATGCACGACCTGGTCAAAGTTAACGGCAAAGAGGCACATCCACTGTTCAACTATTTGACCACTAACACAAAAGGATTTTTATCAAGCGCCATCAAGTGGAACTTCACAAAATTCCTGATTGATCAAAATGGCAATATCGTTTCACGGTTCTCTCCAAAAGATAAACCCGAATCATTTGAAAAAGACATTCAGAAAGTACTTGGCAAGTAAGGGCAGGAGAGCGAGCGAAACCTCAAACACAGAGGTTTTGCTCTTTTTTTATGGTTTGATGTGACAGCGCGTCGCTTCCCAGTGGACATGTGACACAGTGTCATGTTAAGCTTGCTTTACGAAATGTGACACGGTGTCATTCGAAGATTATAAGCAATAAATAAGTGAACGTTATGAAAAAAGGGGACGACGAGATGGAAGCCGGTTTTACCGATGATCTACGGAAGATGAAGGGCTTAAAAAAAGAGATGATGCGATTTATGATGGGCTATAAATTCGCTCTGGAAGAAATCAATACAAAAATCAGTATACTGCAACAGGAATTCCACTATATTCATGACTATAACCCGATCGAAAATGTCAGTTCCCGTTTGAAATCTCCTGAAAGCATCATGAAAAAAGCCGGCAAAAAAGGAGTCGGCCTTTCTTTAGTGAATATTAAAGAAAATGTTAGAGACATTGCGGGTGTTCGAATCACTTGTTCATTTGAAGCTGATATCTACCGATTAAGCGCCATGCTGCAGAACCAGGATGATTTGAAGGTTCTTGAAGTGAAGGATTATATCCAGAATCCCAAGCCGAATGGTTACCGCAGTTTGCATTTATTGCTGGTGGTGCCGATTTTTATGTCGGACCGTGTAGAAGAGATTTGCGTGGAAGTACAGATTCGTACCATCGCCATGGATTTCTGGGCAAGCCTTGAACACAAAATCTACTATAAATACAACAAAGAAGTGCCCGCTGACATTATCCTTGAACTGAAGGAAGCAGCGGATTCTGCGACCGAATTGGACCGGAAAATGGAAAAGATCCAATTGCGGATGAACAGGCTCAAGGATCAGGTGAGTGCTGACGAAGATTTCTCTGAAATCTTGATTGATAAAGAACGTTTTCATTTGCCGAATAACTTTATCCTAAGTGGACCTGATAGCACAGACCGATTGAGAGGAAGAGAAAAGTGCCAAAACTGACCTTTTATAATTTGCCAAAAGAAAAACAACAGCTATTGATCGAAGCGGCACAGCAGGAATTTTCGAATGCCTCTTTGTCTGAAGCCTCCATAGCCAATATCGTCAAAACAGCCGGAATTTCCCGTGGAAGTTTCTATCAATATTTTGAAGGAAAAGAAGATTTGTACTTCTACTTGTTGAATCGCTATACTGCCAGGCGCAAACGGCTCTTTAAGGCGACGCTGGAAAAAAACAGCGGAGATTTATTCCAGACGATCAGGGAGTTTTATATTTCCACTGTGAACGAAGATGAGCTTCTAGACTTTAAACGGAATGTCCTATTGAATATGACAGAACAAGTCGAAACAAAATTCATCAAAATCGTCAATGAAGAAGAGTCTGAAGAGGAATTCAACACAATCAGCAGACTTATTGATGTGGACAAGCTGAATGTGTCAGGGAATAAGGAATTGTACCATTTGCTGAAAATCCTTATGACCGTAACTATCAGAAATTGGATCGAACATTTCGCCAGAAACTTGGCTGTGGAAGAGTCGATTGCAAACTATGAACTGGAACTGGAGCTATTGAAAAAAGGGCTTGCCCGTTCGTAAACGAAGATTTCTGTTTCACTCTGAGCCTTGATGTGATAAGCTGTACATCATCGTAGCAGTAATGGAGTGATTATAATGAGCAAAGCAAAAGCAAAAGCGAAAAGCGGTACAGGCCAGGGAACCGGCAAAAAAGGATGGACGCGCTGGAAAGCAGGAGCCAATAAAGCCAATAGTTTTAAGCCTTACACCAGCAAAACCAATAAAAAAGCCGACGAACCAAAAACAGAGAAAGAAATAGCTTCTCAATGGGTCGATGCATAAATAGCAAGGTAAAGGTTGTCCAAATGGGCAACCTTTTTTTTGCCCTTTATTCCTTTTTGAAAAAACCCTTTAATCCGCGAGTAATGGGTTTTCTGCAGGTCCTTCTATTTCTTTGGCAACGGGTTGTTGGATGGAAGCTTCTTTTTTCGGCGGGTCTGCCAGCAAAGCTGCCACGATACCGAAAATCGGGAAAATCATCAATGCCCAGAGGATTTCGGTATAGCCGCCGAATAAATCGAAAGCGATGCCGAGCGGCAACGGACCGAGCGCAGATCCCGTGACGACCATCGCCATCGAGATGCCGCTGATGCTGCCGATGTGCTTACGGCCGAAATAATTGGGCCAGACAACAGCCATGACAATCCGTTCGATTCCCATGCTGACGCCCCAGACCAATCCGAAGACCATGGCAGTCGCCAAAAAATCAGCTTTCTGCAGAAGAAATAACGACACTAGCTCGCCTGCAAATACCAGTGTCAGCATATACTGGACTTTTACTTTTTCCAGCAGAATTCCAGTGATGAAAGTGACTGGCAAGCCGATCAATGCCGTTAAACTTAAAATGCCGGCTGCAGTTTCAAGAGACAGGGACTTTTCAGCGAAAATGGAGACCAGGTGGAAGGTCAAACCGGTATTGACGATGCCCGGGATGGCTGCACATAGCAGCAACAGCCAGAAAGCACGGGTTTTTGAAGCTTCTTTCACTGACCAACTGACTTCTTTTATGAGTTTCTTTTCAGGCTCCGCCTTAAGCGCAGCGCCGTTATCCGGCAGCAAGCCCATTTCTTCAGGAGAGTTTTGAATGAGGAAAAGAGCAAGCGGCGTAAAGCAAACAATGATGATGATTCCTAAAATCAGCCATGAACTGCGCCAGCCGAATGACTCGATCAGCCAAACGTTCAGCAGGGGAAAAGCGGCAGAACTGACTAAGCCGCCGATTGCGGCAATGCTGATGGCGCGGCCCCGTTTTTTGACAAACCATTGCGGAATGAGTGAGCTTGATATAAGTGCCATAGAGCCTTGGCCCAACAAGCGAATAAAAAAGAAGCCGATAAACAGCATGACGAGACTTGTTACGAAGCTGTTGAAAAAGCAGGCGACGGCAAGGGCGACGGATACGGCAACGGCCATTTTACGTGAGCCGTTTCGGTCAATCAGGCGCCCGACGAAAAACAACAGGAATCCTGCCGTCAATGTCGCAGCCGAGTAGATACCGGAAACCGTGGAACGGCTCCAGCCAAAATCTTCTATATAATAATCGATAAAAATTGAATTCGAATAAGTTTGTCCGGGACCAGAGAAAAATTGAGACAAGGCCGCGATCGCGATAATGACCCAGCCGTAGTGAAAAGCGTTTCCTGTTACTTGTTTCATCGTGCATCTCCAATAACTCTAACCTTAAGGTAGCGTATTTCCAAAAACGGCATCTAAAAATATGTTGAAATCACAGCTTATTATCATAACATAATATTTTTCCTTTACAAGATTTGAAATAGAACTGTAAAGAAAAGAATCATTCAGAAATCTTGAGGCTTTTGCCGCGACTGAAAGTTTTTCTGAAAAAGTGTAGAATAGAGGAACTGGCAGTTTCTTAGTCAAAAGGAGTGAAAGAAAATGCTAAATGCAGTACCTGAAAGACCCTTGGGCATTAAAGAAAAAGAAGAAATTTACCAACAAATCACGGAGTATTCCGATGAAACAACCATTATTCATTCGAATCAGAAAGTCTTATATATAAATCAGCCCGGATCGGAATTCTTCAAAGCCGATAAGGATACGCTTATCGGTGCAAACATCGTGGATGTGTTTACGGATGATTACAAAGAATTCATTGCGAAACGCATCCGTACAGGCATGGAGGATCGCACCATTGGAGAATTGGTTGAGACTACTGTTAAGCGTTTTGACGGAACTCAAGCCGATGTCGAACTGTATTGCTACCCGGTCCAATATGGAGAAACGGTCGCAATCCAGTCCACTATCCGCGACATTACGACGCAGAAGAAAACTGAACGAGATCTAATGCAATTAAAAAATGAGATATCAACTCCCATCGTGCCGATTATTGGTGGCTTGGCAGTTTTGCCGCTCGTAGGTTCAGTAGATGGGGATCGCAGCCATCTGCTTCTTGATATCATTCCGCAAAAAATTCAAGGAGAAAATCTGCATTGCCTTATTATTGACGTGTCCGGCATCTACAATATTGATAATGTCGTGGCAGAATTTCTTTATAGAATCGACCACATTATGCGCTTGCTCGGAATCAAACTGATTTTCACGGGAATCCGTCCCGAACTCGCATTAAAAGCGATTGAAGCGCGTGTGGACTTTAGCCAATTGACGACGATGGGCACGGTGAAACAAGCCTTGAAGCGTTATTTGGCGACTGACTGAAACTTTGACTTAACGGCAGGAATGAAGAAGTTCTTGTCAAAGGCAATAAAGTGATTTATAGTGTATGAATACAATATTTAGTGATTGATTAAAATTATTCACTATATATAGTAGAACCAATAACGAAGGTGCCTGAAAAGGCTTAATAGGGAATCCGGTGAAATTCCGGAGCTGTTCCCGCAACTGTAAGTGCAGACGAACTATCGCAATCCACTGTCCAACGGACGGGAAGGAGATAGCAGAGGATGACGCACAAGCCAGGAGACCTGCCTTCGTTATGAGTTTATGATCTTCTCCGGGAGCTGAGAGGGATAACGAAGGTATTATGCATGGGATAGCTGTATTCTGCTTCCCATCCGATATTCTGCGTATCTAAACCCCATCCTCCCTGAGAGGATGGGGTTTTTTCTTGTATATCAGAGATGGAGGAATGGATACTCATGACAAAACCATTAGCAGCAGGGGTGGCCAGAACCATTCAGACACGATTGGTCCTACCCCCGGACACCAACCACATGGGGACCATATTCGGCGGCACCGTATTGGCGTACATAGATGAAATCGCCGCCATTACAGCCATGAGGCATAGCGGAAAAGCAGTTGTGACCGCTTCGATCGATACGGTGAATTTCCTATCTTCGGCAAAAGTTGGGGATATCCTTATTTTGGAGGGAGTGGTGATCTCAACAGGCAGAACATCTATGGAAGTGTATGTTAAAGCTGAATGCCAACAAATCGAAACAGGCACAAGGAGTTTGACGACTACAGCCATTCTGACAATGGTGGCAGTCGACAGCGATGGCAAGCCGACACCGGTGAGCGGTGTAGTTCCGGAAACGGCTGCCGAAGAAAAACTATTTAAAAGCGCCCAAGATCGCAAAGAGCGCCGCATGAAAGTGAACGAATACGCAAAGGAGTTGTGTTGATATGAACATGAAAATCGAAGAAACAGAAATAAAGACAGTGGAAAGAGCGCTGCAGCGGGCAACAGATGTATATGGACTAGATACGCGAGAACTATTGGAGCGGACAGCGAACTTAGCTGAGCAGGCAAAAGGAGAGCAGTCCTTGTTGTATGCACTGAACCGTATCACGATGGACGAGCCTGATTGGACGTACACCGCAGCAGAATTGTATGCTGGCGACTTATACAAAAAAGCTGGAGACAGCCGCAACTTTTCCGCTTCCCAGAAATATGGCGACTTCTATCGCCTTATTGAAAAGCTGACAGGGATCGGCATTTATTCAGGAGAGCTTCTTGCGGCTTATTCGAAAGAGGAAATCATCTTATTGGGTGAGGAAATCGAACCTGAACGGGATCTCTTGTTCAACTACATCGGCTTGTTCCTGTTGGCTGACCGCTACTTAGCGAAAGACTATGAAGGAAGATTATTTGAGCTTCCGCAGGAGCGTTTTCTTGTCATTGCGATGACGTTGATGCAAAACGAACCAAAAGAGCATCGCCTCGAGTTGGTGAAAGAAGCTTACTGGGCAATGAGCCAGCTGTATATGACAGTAGCCACGCCGACTTTATCGAATGCCGGTAAAAGTTTCGGACAATTGTCCTCCTGTTTTATTGATACTGTCGATGATTCACTGGACGGCATCTATCTGAACAACTGGGATATCGCACGCCTCAGCAAAGATGGCGGCGGCATCGGGATCTATTACGGAAAAGTTCGTGCTTTAGGATCGGACATCAAAAAATTCAAAGGCAATTCATCAGGTGTGGTGCCGTGGATCCGTCTGGTCAACGATACAGCGGTCAGTGTCGATCAGCTCGGCCAGCGCCAAGGCGCAGTGGCGATTTATTTGGATGTCTTCCACAAAGACATCATGAACGGATTCCTGGACTTGAAAACCAATAACGGCGACGAGCGCCGCAAAGCGCACGACATTTTCACCGGCGTGTCGATTCCGGACCTGTTTATGGAGCGGCTGCAGGAAAAAGACGAAAACGGCCGCAGCATCGGCGAATGGCATACGTTCTGTCCGCATCAGATTAAGCAAGTGATGGGCTGGACAGATGAAAACGGCAATGCGCTTGGACTTGAAGATTTTTACGACGAAGCCGATGAAAAATACTTCAGCGACAAATACCAGGAAGCTGTGGACCATCCGCTATTGCCGCGTAAAACTTACCGTGCAATGGAGATCATGGCGCGCATCATGGTTTCCCAGTTGGAAACCGGCACACCGTATATGTTCTACCGGGACGAAGTGAACCGCCAGAATCCGAACAAGCACACAAGAGGCAGAGGGCTGACGTCGATTTACTGTAGTAATTTGTGTACAGAAATTATGCAAAATATGTCAGCTACTACCATTATGAAAGAATATACCGATGAAGACGGCAACCTTGTCATGGTCCGCAAACCGGGTGATTTCGTTGTCTGCAATTTGTCTTCCATCAACTTGCCGAGAGCGGTCAAGGCGGACGTGTTGGAGCGGGTGATACGGGTTCAGGTGCGCATGCTGGATAACGTCATCGACCTAAATACGATTTCCGTCGGACAGGCCGATGCCACGAATAAAAAATATCGCGCCATTGAGTATCCAGTGGCTTAAGGGGGTAACCCTTTAAGAAAACCCTGTTAAACGGGGAAACTCTCAGACGAGACAATCCCGTGCTAAATTATCTCAATTGAATCTAAAGGAAAGGAGGACAAAATAATGAAGGGAATTTATTCGATTTTAAATAACGTAACGGGTAAGTATTATATCGGAGAAACTGTAAATTTAAATAGGCGGAAAATTTGTCACTTTTCTGAACTAAGAAAAAATAGACACAAAAACGATCACCTTCAAAAAAGTTTTAATAAGTACGGAGAAGAAGCTTTTGTTTTCACTGTAATAGAAGAAAATGAAAAGTTCACCCAAGAAGAACTTTATACTCTTGAGGCATATTATGTCATGAAATATAACAGTTTTGCTCACGGATATAACTTAACTTTAGGTGGTACAGGAACAAAAGGTCGGCTATTTTCTGAAGCAGAGCGAAGACTCAAATCAGAAAAAATGACAGGAAGTGGAAACCATTTTTATGGGAGAAGCCACTCTGAGGAAGTTAAAAAGCTACTCTCAGAAAAAGCTTCTTTAAAAACAGGAGAAAAAAATTCTTTTTTCGGGAGAACTCATGTAAGTAACTGGAAAGAAATAAGAAGGCAGCTGTATAAAGAAAAAAGTATAAGCGGATGGGTTTCAAGTAATAAAGGAGTTCCTAAGCCTAAGTTGGCTGTGGAAAGTATGAAAAAAAATATGCCTCATAGAAAAGAAATCTTAGTTGATGGAATTTGCTATCTAAGCATATCTGAATGTGCAAAATTAACCGAGATTAAGCGTACTACTATCCGAGCTAGACTAAAAAACGATAATTTCCCAAATTATTTATATAAAACAGTTGAGGTATAAAAGCCTAACGACTATCGAAACCACTCCTCATAGGAGATAAGGGAGTAGAGTACACTATAAGTTTATGATAGTGGAAAAGCAGGGGTTCCTTAAAAAAGGAACGTGATATAGTCTAATCTGCATGGTGACATGCAGCAGTTCATAAGAGAACGGATAAAGGCTTACGACCTTTATTGAATAGAAATGAGGATTAGGAACTTTCGGTTGGCACCATCTCTTGGCACTTGAAGGCATCCATTGGGAAACGGAAAAAGCCGTCGAGTTTGGGGATACGCTGTACGAGGAAATTGCCTACCAGACCATCCGCGCCTCAATGCAGCTGGCTGAAGAAAAAGGGGCGTTCAGCAAATTTGAGGGCTCTGAATGGCATACAGGCGAGTACTTTGAACGCCGGAACTACAGCAGTGAACGCTGGAACAAGCTGCAGCAGGAAGTTGCATCGACCGGTGTCCGCAACGGTTGGATGATGGCGGTCGCACCAAACTCATCGACCGCCAAAATCGGCGGTTCGACAGATGGCATCGATCCCCTTTACGCCGTTGAATATGCGGAAGAGAAGAAGAACTTCAAATTTAAGGTGACAGCGCCTGACCTGGACCACAACACGTACGATTATTACCGCCGTGCACGCCACGTGCTGGACCAGAAATGGAGCATCCGCCAAAACGCGGCGCGTCAGCGGCATATCGATCAGTCCATCAGCTTCAATTTTTATGTGCCGCATACCATCAAAGCAAAAGAATTGCTGGAGCTTCATTTGGAAGCATGGAAGCAACACTTGAAAACGACTTATTACGTCCGCAGCACATCACAGGCGGAAATCGAAGAATGCGAAGCATGCCAAAGCTAAAGGAGGATTTTCATGACCATACATGAACCGCTGACAAAGATTAAATTACTGAATCCGGAACATCCGAACAAATCGACTGGCGTCTTGAACGGCCAGTCTTCAGGTTTGTTGAACTGGAACGATATTGCTTACCCCCAAATGTACGACTTGTATCAGGCGCTATTGGCCAACTTCTGGAAAGCGCAGGAAATCAATATGCAGGACGACATCAAGCAATGGGACAGCTTGAGTGAAGTGGAGAAGGACGTCTTTTTGCGCATCAATACGCAACTGGCATCGCTCGACAGCCTGCAGACCCCGACAATGAGCCAGGCGATGGATTACGTCACGGACTCCAGCTTTAAAGCTATTTTTGCGGTCATTTCCCAGCAGGAAGCGGTCCATACCGAGTCGTATTCCTATATTTTGAGTTCGCTGGTCTCGGTGAGCGAACAGAATGCGCGCTTCAATCAGGCGAAAAGCGATCCGGTTGTGCAAAAACGGAATGACCTGATTTTGGATGCCTATGAAGCGTTCCGCCAAAACCCGACGCCGCAGAACTTGTTCAAGCTGAGCGTCAATTCCATTAACCTGGAAGGCATTTATTTCTATGCCGGCTTTGCTTTTTTCTATCATTTGGCGCGCCAGCAGAAGATGCTGAAGACCAGTACCATGATCAGCTATATCCAGCGAGATGAAATGCAGCATGCCTATTTTATCGCCCAGTTTATCCGGATCATGCTGACGGAAAATCCGGAATTGAATACGGATGAAAATATTCAATACATCTACACGACCATCGATCAGGCTGTGCAGCTTGAAAAAGAATGGGCGCATTATATTCTGGCGGATATCGATGGGCTGGATCTTGAGGAGTTTGCCGGTTATGTGGAATATTTGGCCAACAAGCGCTTGCGCCAGCTTGGATTGGATAATCTATACGAAGAACGCAGCAATCCAATGCCATGGATCCAGGTCTTTGGCGACGACATGATGAACGAAACGAAATCCGACTTTTTCGAACAGAAATCCCGGACCTATACAAAAGTGTCGCAGTCCAATGGCTTTGACGAACTCTAACCCCAGACTGGCGATTGTCTATTCCTCGGTTACCGGCAATACAGAACAATTGGCGGAAATGGTGCAGGAAGCTGCACAGAATCAAGGCATAACTATTGAGCTGTATCCAGTTGACGAATTTCCATTGTCCCAATTACAATGGTTGGACGTAGTAATGATCGGCACCTACACGTGGGGGAGCGGCGAAATTCCGGAAGAAATGCATTCCTTGTATCAAGCCATCGAAAAGTTGGGTCGAAAAGAGCTTCGGACAGCCGTTTTCGGAACCGGAGATAGCTTTTTCGCAGAATTCTGCGGCGCTGTCGACCGGTTCCGGGACATGTTGTATACCCAAACTAAATTGGTGGCGACTTTGAAAGTGGAATTGATGCCGCAGCCAAGTGATGAGGCACGCTGTGAAAAGCTGATCGAGCTGATGCACTCTCAATGATGTTTTTCCTGAAAAGCAAAGGGTATAGAAGGAAGGCGAAACGATGTGCTGAGGAGGAATAGAGATGATACAGGCAAAATGGCTGAAAACTGGAGCTGCATTATTTTTATCTGTAGGCATGCTTGCAGCCTGCGGAAATGAAGAACCAAACGAAGAAGATAATGGCGATTCGGAAATGCAGAATGAAGAGGATTCGAATTCAAATGATACGGATTCTGAAAATGATTCCTCCAACGATGAAGACGACGATGAGGAAGATGATTCCGAAGAAGATTGAGGGTCAGGTACTTACAAAAGTGAAAATGAGTTTTTTTAAAAATCGCCGAAAGGCGGTTTTTTTTTTAAGTTTTTAATTCTGAAAAAGAGGTATATAAAGGCTAAGAACAAAATTTGATTTTGTGTTTTCTGCTTGGTGAATGCGCTTCAATGGTTTTACAACTTCTCCAAAAGGTGTTAAGTTGGAAACGAACGAAAAACGACTGAGTTTTCGTTAAAATCCATTTTGTACGTAATTGATCGCTTAAAAATAGATAAACAATCGAATAACCATTTGGCTGGATGCAACAGACAATTAGGGCTGTAAACAACGCCGAAAAGAATTCAACGATTCTTTTCGGCGTTTTTGTATGCCAGCTAACTTATTTATCCATTTTCCGGAAGTGTTCTGGAAAAAAAAGAAAGGATGAGAAGGATGGAACAATTAGAGCAGTTGGCTGAACAAGTGGGCATGCTCATGAACTCGAAGGTTGAACTACAAGCAGGTGAATGTTTAATCAAGAGAAAAAGAACCATTGACATATCCTCCCACGGCAAAAATTTCAGTTGTACGTTGGATCACGATATTTCTTTTAAAAACTTAAAAGATAATGGAAAAGCCATGAACCGAGCGGAAATATTTCTATTGCCGAGTGAACTGGCATCCTTTATGGATGCGCTTCACTGGCACCCGATTCCTTTGCCGACCAATTACCAACAACGGATGGACGTCAATCCGGATATCATTTGTGTTTATTTGGCGTCAGAAGAAGCACCAGAAGATTTCGCCGGAAGATTGTCTGCCGCTTTTAATGCCATCGAACAGAATACGCTGGTTTGAACAGCTGCTGAAGGAAAGGAGATTCCAATGCTGACCAGATATAAACGCTCGCACGAAAAAATCGCAATGGGCCTGTTGTCATTCATGCCTAGAGAGCGGGATGTAAAACAATTGAAAAAAACCATGGAGCTATATAATGAACGTCCGGACTGGCAACTTTTTCTCTGGAAAGCCGGCGATGATTATATCGGCGCTATCGGCATTCATATAGAAGATGATGAAAGTTTCACGGTTCAGCACATTTCCGTAATTCCTTCGTATCGCGGAGAAGGGATCGGGCATAGAATGGTCGAACGTGTTGAACGGCTGATGAATGGCAGGAGACCCAAGCCAAGTGAAGAAACCATGCCATTCCTGATGAAGTGCAGGGTTTAAAATACAGATTAAACTATTAAATCAACTAACGATTCAGTTTATAAAAAGGCAGAAACCCGACTTCTCGGTATTTCTGCCTTTTTTCGTATTTTATACATTTACGTTCTCAATAATTGTAGCAATGCCCATGCCTCCAGCGATACACAACGTGACCAAACCATATTTCTTTCCGGTACGTTCCAGCTCATGTGTTAATTTCGTTAAGAGAATCGCGCCTGTTGCACCGATAGGGTGGCCCATCGCAATCGCACCGCCATTTGGATTGACCTTGTTGCGGTCCAGTCCTAGTTCATTGATACAGGCAACGGATTGGGAAGCAAAGGCTTCATTCAATTCGACGATATCGATGTCTTCCACCTTTAAGCCCGCTTGTTTCAAAGCCTTGAAACTTGCTTGAACGGGACCCATTCCCATCAGTTCAGGAGAACAGCCGACCGAGGCTTGGGCAAGAACGCGAGCTTTTGGCTGATAGCCACGCTTGGCAGCTTCATCTTCCGACATGACCAATAATGCTGCAGCTCCGTCATTCCGTCCGCTGGCATTTCCTGCGGTAACAGTACCGCCTTCTTTAAAGACGGGCTTTAAGAGCGATAATTTCTCTAGCGTAGTTTCACGTGGATGTTCATCCGTTTTGAACTCAATGGTTCCTTTTCTCGTTTTTACCGGATACGGTGCAATTTGCGCTTCAAAATATCCTTTTGAAATGGCATTCGCTGCTTTTTGCTGACTTTCCAAAGCGAATTCGTCTTGTTCCTGGCGGGAAATACCGTATTTTTCTGCAACATTCTCTGCCGTGATGCCCATGTTCAGTTCGCCGTAAGTTTCACGGGGCTGTGAACCCGGTTGGCTTGCCGTATTAGGATCTTTCAACAGGACATCTCCGGATTTCGTACCGAATCGCACACTGTTCACATAATAAGGAGCAGTGCTCATTGATTCGGCACCTCCGGCGATGATGATGTCGCTGTGGCCGGTTTGAATCTGCTGGGTTGCTGAGTTCAATGCCTGTACACCCGATCCGCATTGGCGGTGGATGGTATAGCCAGGCACTTCAATGGGGATGCCTGCGCGCAGCATGGAGACTCTCGCCAAGTTGGAAACATCCGCACTTTGCTTAGCCTGACCCAAAATGACTTCTTCAACTGCGGAAGGTTCGACTTGTGTCCGGCGAAGCAATTCTTCAATGACGTGGGAACCCAGAAAATCGACTGTCTCATTTCCGATGCCGCCGCCTAACTTGCCGATTGCCGTCCGGACTGAATCTACTATCACTACGTTTTTCAAATCGTCATCTCCGTTTCTGATTGGAACTTGCGTGCGTAATGCTTCACTTTTTCTTTGTCGATTTCCATTCCGAAACCCGGACCATCCGGAACAATCACTTCAAAGTTTTCAAAGCGGATATCGTTGAGCGTAAGGTTGTCTTTAAAAAGCAAAGGGCCGAATATTTCGGTTCCAAATTTCATTTCAGGAAGAGTGGCATATAATTGGGCACACATGGCTGTCCCGAGGCTTGATTCAATCATTGTGCCGCCATAGAGGCCAAGTCCAGCTGCTTCCGCAATGCCGGCTACTTTTTTCGTTTGCGTCAATCCGCCATGCTTGCAAGGCTTCAAAGCGATGGAATTTCCGGCGCGGTATTTGGCTATCCGGAAAACGTCCTGGATGCTGGTTGCCGCTTCATCTGCCATGATCGGCACTGTGAATTTAGAAGTCAAACGGGACATGCCTTCAAAGTCCCATGCCTGCAGTGGCTGTTCTACCATTGAAACACCGGCATCCTGCAGGGAAGCGATGCAGTAATTCGATGTATCCTCGTCCCACGCCTGATTGACGTCGACAGTCAAGCGTACCTGGTCTCCAAGTGCTTGCTTGATTTTCCGGACATGCTCCACGTTTTGGTATGGATCGCCTTTGCCGATTTTCAGCTTGAAGATGTTGTGCCGTTTCTTCTCTAGCATCTCTTTGGCTTCTTCGATATCCGTTTCCGTATTTCCGCTTGCCAGCGTCCAAGCAATGGGCAATGATTTATGAATTTGCCCGCCGAACAATTCAAAAGCAGGAATGTTTTTGGATTTGGCTGCCAAATCGACAATGGCACCTTCGACCAAGGCTTTTGCAAAGTAATTGCCGCGAACCAGTTTTGATACGTCGTTCATGATTTTATTAAAATGGATGGGGTTTTGCCCAAGTACCAGTGGTGTGATGTAAGCATCGATATTGGCTTTGATCGCTTCAGGAGTAGATTCTCCATAGGAAGCTCCACCGATTGTCGCAACTTCTGCCCAGCCTTCGCGTCCATCTTTGTCTGTAACACAGCCAAGCAATATTGTTTGCGAGACAATGGTATGCATAGCTAATTGATGTGGACGGATCGTGGGAAGATCTACTATATAAACGTCAAACGAATGAATTTTCATGCGTATAAACCCTCTTTCTTTTTACTCTGTAAAAGCGGCTTCAGTTTTTTCACGGACTTCTTCGATTGTCACGCCAGGCATCAGGTCAACTAACTTTAATTGGCCGTCTGTTACTTTGAATACCGCGAGTTCTGTGAAAATCATGTCAACTTGGCGCGTTGACGTAATTGGATAGGTGCATTTTTTCAATAGTTTGGAACTGCCGTCTTTGGATGTATGGCTCATCGTCACAAATACTTTTTTTGCACCGACCAGTAAATCCATTGCACCACCGACACCCATGATGTTCTTGCCAGGTACGGCCCAGTTGGCGATCACTCCGTTTTCGTCTGTCTGAAGAGCACCGAGAATGGCTACATCCACATGCCCGCCGCGAATCATGGCAAATGAATCCGAGCTGTTAAAAAAGGATGCGCCAACTGCTTCGCCGACCGGCATTTTGCCGGCGTTGACCAGGTTCGGATCGATTGCTTCATCGTCTACATCCGTTACTCCGAGCAACCCGTTTTCCGTGTGGAGGTAAATATTGTCCTCTGTCATATACTCCGCCACCAACGTCGGAATTCCGATTCCCAGATTGACGATGCACGGCCCTTCCAATTCCTGTGCCACGCGTTCGGCAATGGCATGCTGCATTTCTGATTTGTTTAGTTGGACAGTCATACAGTTACCACTCCTTCTTTCGTCAGCACTTGTTGGGCTTTGACGATTGTATCGATATAGATAAAGGGTGTTACCACTTCTTCCGGGTTCAATTCGCCCGCTTCAACGATTTCATCGACTTCCACAATGACGGTTTTCGCTGCGGTAGCCATTAACGGGTTGAAATTGCGTGCCGTTTTGTAATAAACCAAATTCCCCAGAGTGTCCGCTTTATGGGCGCGAATCAATGCAACGTCTGCACGAATCGCTTTTTCGAGAATATAAGAGATGCCGTCGATTTCGCGTTCTTCTTTGCCAATCGCCAAATCTGTGCCGACACCTGTCGTTGTATAGTAGCCACCAAGGCCAGCGCCGCCTGCGCGGAGTGATTCAGCAAGTGTGCCTTGTGGAAGCAGCTCCAATTCAATTTCGCCGTTCTGGTATTTATCGCCGACATCGCGGTTGCTGGTGAAATAAGAACCGATCCCTTTTTTGATTTTATTTTGATTCAGCAGAATCCCCAACCCTTTGCCTGACTCCCCCAGGTTATTGCTGACGATGGTCAATTCGTTGACATCACGTTCAGTCAAGCCGTCGATCAAGGTAAGCGGAGCTCCGATTAAGCCGAACCCTCCGACTAAAACCGTGTCTCCAGATTTGATGCAGTCCAGAGCTTGCGTAATATCTTGCTGTATTTTTGACATCTGTAATCCTCCATTCGGTGATTATTCGGTTGTTTTCAGTGAGTCACTCAATTCGAACCATGCGGGAATGCCGGCAGTCAAAATACAGATGTAGCCGATATCCGCCAGGTCCGCTTCCGATGCGCCGGCTATCCGCGCTTTCTCTATCCAAGGGCCAGCGCCTTTGCCGTTCAGTTCAACGATGAAGTTGCCTGCCATGTTCAAATGTTTTAAGCGGGAAGACAGCAGTCCATCTTGCAAAATTCGGGCTTGCACATCCTCGGCATTCCCTGAGAGGAGGAGTGCCAGAATTTCTTCCAGGTAAGTTGTGTCTTCGGCGTCGAGCCAGTCAATGATCAGCTTCAGTGAATCAGTCGCCAGTTCCGGAGCTTGTGCTGGCTGGACAGCCGATTTCCCCTGCAATTCAAGTGCATAGGAAACCGCTTCAAGTGCCAATTTCAAGGCGGCATCGCCTTTGTATAAATAGGAAGTCAGGAAAAACTCAACGAGCTCCGGTGTTGTGTATCCAAAGTCGATGGCTCCTTTTGTATGAAACAGCATGCTTCGGGAATACAAGCGGGCTGCGTTCATACTAGCGATCAGTGCATCCTTTTCCTGACGGGACAAAGCACCGTTCTGCATAATTTCACCGCGTATTCCTGTGTAGGTGTCCAAGACAGCTGGACTGTAATCGTGCATCTTCTGGACCCATCCAGGCACCTCATCGTACACTTCTTTGAAATAATCTAACGCTTTACTCATATTCTCACTCCTGTTTTTTATTTTAAACTGTCCGGATATTCGTGCTGGTTAATGCCGAATACGACAGGAAGGATGAAGTAGACAAATACAACAATCAGAATGAAAGCCAGTACCGTCAGTCCTGAGCCTTTTCTCAACATGTCAATCATCGTAATTTTTCCGGTCGCAAAGATGATGGCGTTGGATGGAGTACCAATCGGAAGCATGAACGCAAAACCGGCACCCATTGCAACAGCGGTCATCAATGGCAATGGATGGACATCGATCGCCAGGGCAAGTGCAGCAGTAATCGGTACAAGAATCGTTACTGTCGCCGTATTGGGCGTCACTTGCGTCATAGCGATGCCAAGCAAAGTCGTTACAGCGAGAATCAGCAGGTAGGAAGTGCCTTCAAGCAACAGCAATTGGCTGCCGATCCAAGAAGCCAGGTCCGTGCCATTAAAGCCGGATGCCAGTGCAAGACCGCCACCGACCAACAGCAGAACGCCCCAAGGCATATTTTTCAGTGAATCTCCATTTAGAATCCGTTCACCCGAATCGCCTGAGGCGGGAATCAAGTGAAGAAGAATGGCCGCAACCATTGCAATCATGGTGTCGCTCAAACCTGGAATAATGTCGCTCCAGATAAAGGTTCTTGTCATCCACATAAAAGCAGTAAAGCTGAAAATGGCTAAGACAATTTTTTCTTCGTAGCCCATTTTGCCAAGCTCTTTCTTGCGTTCAACGACAAATTGTTTGCCGTTTCTGATGTTTTTAACTTTCATCGGATAGGCGATTTTTGTAATATAGAAAATCGAAACGATCATCAACAATGTTACGAGTGGAAAGGCGAAAATAAAGAACTGTGCGAAAGAAATTTCAATACCGAGCAGTTCACTCGCTAATCCGGCAAGAACCAGGTTTGTAGGAGTTCCAATCAAAGTAGCACTGCCGCCGATCGTTCCGCCAAAACCGATGGCAAAAATAATGGACTTGGTGAATTTTGTTTCTTCTTCTTTCGTGTAGACGTCATCTTCTTTCATTAACGTGACGACTTTCGCGATAATGGCCAAGCCGATTGGAATCATCAGCATGACCGTAGCCATATTGGAAACCCACATCGACAGGAAGCCGGTTGCCAGCATAAAGCCGAGTACCAAGCCTGACGTGCTGGCGCCCACTGCGCTGATGATGGACAATGCGATTCGTTCATGAAGGTTCCAGCGTTCCAGCGCCAAAGCGAGAGCGAATCCGCCGATGAACAGGAAAATCAGGTTATCGCCATAGCTGGAAGCGACAACGCCGGCTTCTACTGTCTGAAGCAAGGGAAGAAGCACCAGCGGCATCAAAGACGTAATTCCAAGCGGCATCGCTTCAAGAATCCACCAGACTGCCATCCAGGCAGTTACGGCCAATACTGCTCGGCCTTCTGTGCTGAGTCCGGGAAGAGGCAGTAAGAACAAAATCAGCAAAAATAAAGCGGGTCCTAAGAAAAGACCGATTTTTTGAGACAGGTTATAGGATTTCTTTCGGCGAACTTTTTCGCTTCCCTTATCGATGGATTCATTCCCCGGAAACTCGGCGGCTGCCACCCCAGCACCGCCTGAATTTCGCAGCTCTGCCATTGTCAGCAGATCTTTCGTTTGCTTGTGTGATTTCCACATACTTTTGTTTAATGTCTTCAATGAATATTTCATAGATGATTTCCCCCCATACACACCCCTTTGCAGGATGCTGTTCTACAATTTTTTCAGGAAGCTGTCGGCTGCCTGCAGAATCTCTTCGCGTTTTTCAAAAACCATAGTGTAATGGTTGGCGCCTGAAACGATGGTCTCGATCCGCTTCGTGTGTTTTTGCGTTTCTTCGTAATCTGCCAGGTAAAATAGAGGCGGCATGGAGCCAATCTTTCCTTCTGCGTATACCAGCAGGACAGGACACTCGATCTGCGGACATATTTCTGCTGGATCAAAAGAATAAAAACTGTCGAAATCCATCACGATGCGCGACTCAGTGGCTTTATTTTCCCAATGGCCATCCACGGGGCCGACTTCGTATTCCGCTGTCTCCTGCAATATGTCATTCCACTGAATTCCAAGATTCGCGTAAATCTTTTGGATTTCTTCCGTGTAATGCTGTTGAGAAGTGAATTCGCGGCTGATTCTACCAAGGGAAGGCTGGACAATTCCTCTTTGGTGTTCGGATGCCTTTGCAGCCCCGTCGAGCAAAATCAGCGCTTTGACTGATTGGAGCCGGCTGGCGACAATCGCTGAAATGAAAGCACCCATCGAATAGCCGAGCAAGATCGGATTGACGATCTTCAATTCTTCAATCAAGCCCAAAATATCATCAGCGTGCTTGAAGATGGAGGTGTCGGAATCCGCTGCCGCGCTGTTGCCGCGTCCGCGGAGATCTAACGAAATAAAACGATATTCGCCTTTAAACTGTTCGGCATAATAATGCATATTCTTGTGCGTCCCCGTTAATCCGTGTATCGCGATGATCGTTCCTTTTTCCCCTGGATAATCGGCTACTTGAATTTCGTTTCCATTGACCTCTACTTTATAAAGTTCCACTTAAATCCACTCCAGTTTATATTTGTAAGCTTCTGTATTAAAAAGAAGCAGCTGCCAGAAAGATTCCGGCAGCTTTTAATTGGCTTATTCAGTTCTCATAACAAAGTTCAATGAGGCCTCTTTATGATCGCCATGGTCTTCAAGCTTCGTTAAAAGAGAAGAACGGACGCCGCCGGCAACATCTGTCTCGAGCCATTCATCGCCTTCGAAAAATACTTGCGTGATCAAGGTCTCGTGTCCTTCATGCTCGAACTTGATGTGGATATGGGCTGGACGGTAAGCGTGGTAGCCCGCTGCAAAAGTGAATTCACCAGTTGGGCCGCTTGTCGGGATCTGGTAAGGGATTGGTACGATTGAATGCACTTCAAAATCACCGTTCTCGTCTGTATGGAACTGGCCGCGCAAATTGAAGTCCGGCGCAGTTGAATCATAGTTTGAATACAAGCCATCTGCATCATCCTGCCACCATTCGACTTTCGTTTTTGCCAAAGGTCCGTTGATGGAGCTTACATTTCCGCGGAACGTCAATTTGTCGCCAGGTTCGTCTTCTCTCTGCGGCATCACAAACGGTGATTCCTCAAGAACAGGCGCTCCTTCTTCGTAATAAGGTCCAAGCAGAGAAGGTTCAGTTCCTGGAGAATCTTTGTATTTAGATTCCAGTACATGGGTTTCCACAAAAACATCAAGGAACAAAGGAATCTCTCCGCTGCGTCCTAAGCGATCGGCCCATTCAACGAATTTCGTGTATTCTTCATGATTGAATTGCTGCTCATCCAGGAAGTTTTTTAAATGCTTAACGAACCCTTCATAAGCTCCTAACACGCGTTCGTTTACTACTGTTTTTTCTGTCATCTTAAATTCCTCCTCATAATGGGATAGTATTTTAAGTGTGAAGCCGAGAATGTAAACGCCTTCACAACCGGTAAAAAATAAAATGCTTGCAACTAAATGAAATACATTGTACGATATACGTACAATGTGTCGTTATGCGTACAATGTCATCTTAGCATAGGGGGTAGTGGTTTTGTCAATAAAAGAATCAGACAATTTTAAAAATAGTGGGGATTATATTCAGTCATTGGACCGGGGATTGCAGGTAATTCAAGCTTTTTCACAGCAAGACCGATCGCTTACTGTGAGTGGTGTTGCAAAGAAAACTGGCTTAAGCCGCCCGACGGCCCGCAGGATTCTGTTGACCTTGGAACATTTGGGATTTGCGGAATCAGAAAACAATGCATATTCACTGACAGCACGGACTTTGTCACTCGGCTATGCTTATCTATCATCGAATAACACATGGAGTTTGGCTCATCCCTTCATGAGAGAATTCGTTGCAAAGACAGAGGAATCGTGTTCGATTTCCATTTTGGACGGCACCGACGTTCTGTATGTCGCTCGGGTTTCGACGAAACGCATTATGTCCATCAATCTGGATGTCGGTTCACGTCTTCCAGCCTATGCCACTTCAATGGGGCATGTGCTTTTGGCTTATTTGGAGGAAGATGAATTGGAGAAATACATGGATGCCATTAATTTTGAACAGTATACAAGCAAGACGATTACGGATAAAGAGCAATTGCGTCAAGTTCTGGCTGAAGTGCGCGAGCGGGGCTGGGGAGGCGTAGATCAGCAGTTTGAAGAAGGTCTTCGTTCCATAGCAGTTCCTTTGCGCAATGAGACAGGAAAAGTCATTGCAGCAATCAATTGTTCCGCACATGCTGGCAGAACCTCAAAGGAAATGCTTCGCGAAGAATTTTTACCGATCCTTAAAGAAAGCGCTGAAAAAATCAATCAGGCAATTGCAGCTACAAATACTGCAAATTTACTTTAACCAATGTGAAAAAAACCGCTCTTGAGGCGGTTTTTTTTTGGAATCGTAAGGGATGAAAGTTGACATCCCTATGGATAAATTTCCATTCATGCACGTGCACAGCGTATAATCAAAATAGCTGACCCATGCAAGTAACGAGTAGAGTAAAGAGGTGCCATCCATGATCATCATCATCGATAACCAGGATTCATTCACGTATAACCTGGTCCATTATTTTGAGCAGCTGGATCAAAGTGTGCTTGTTTTTCAAAACGACGAATTGACTGCAAAGCAAATAGAAAAGTTGATGCCGGAACTGGTTGTGCTGTCCCCGGGTCCGGGCCGGCCAGTTGAACAAGGGGCAAGCCGGGAAGTGCTGACAGAATTGAGTGGAAAGATTCCGGTACTGGGCGTTTGCTTAGGGCATCAAACCATCATTGAACATTTCGGGGGGCGGATCGTCAAAGGGCGCCAGCCTATGCACGGAAAAGTCTCTGTGCTGGTGCATTCGGGCAAAGGCATCTTCGCAGGCATTCCCAATCCAACGACCGTGACCCGCTACCATTCACTGGTTGCGGAAGAAGCTGCGTTGCCTGCCTGCCTGGAAGTGACAGGCCGTTCTGAAGATGGAGCCATTATGGCTGTCCGTCATCGAAAGCTGCCGGTAGAAGGCATACAGTTTCACCCGGAATCGATCCTGACGGTGGAGGGCTTCCATATGTTGGAAAACAGTTATGAATTGGCGAAGCAGTGGAAAAAAGACAATAAGGGAGGTGACGGACATGCCAAACCCTTACCTATTGTATGAGTTCCGGAATGAAGATGGAGAGGTGGAACCACTTTTTTTCACCGACCCTCTGGAAGTTCTCGAAACTCATGTACTTGCCGAAGTGCCGGCAATCCTGGAAAAACTGGAGCAAGCGGTTAGCAAGGGATTTTATGCGGCCGGTTATGTGTCCTATGAAGCAGCACCTGCCTTTCATGTAGAGATGCAGACACAGCCGGCAGGCGAAATGCCGCTCGTATGGTTCGGGATTTTCAATGCCCCCCAAAAAGCGCCTGTTTTATCAGAAGAACAGGAGCCTTATAAGGTTTCGGAATGGAAAATGGCCAGTTCTGTGGAACATTATCAAAAAGGCATTCAGCAGATCAAGCAGGCGATTGAAGAAGGAGACACCTATCAGGTCAATTACACGGAACGCCTGTCAGCGGAATTTGACGGAAACGATTTGGCATTCTACCGCCAGTTAGCCAGAAATCAGCAAGCGGATTACGGTGCCTATCTGAATCTTGGCAGGTTCCGGGTGCTTTCTGCATCTCCGGAACTGTTCTTTAAAGTCCGCAATGGCCAGCTGACCGCCAAACCGATGAAAGGCACAGCGCCTAGAGGGCGTACGACCAAGGAAGACCAGGAACAGGTTGCGGCTTTGCTGGCTTCGAAGAAAGAGCAGGCCGAAAACCTGATGATCGTCGATTTGCTCCGCAACGATATGAGCCGGTTGGCCAAACGGGGATCAGTTAAAGCCGATCCGCTGTTTACGGTGGAAACCTATCCGACAGTCCATCAGCTGACTTCGACCATTGAAGCGCAGTTGGACAAAGAAACGACAGTTTTGGAATGGTTTCAGGCTTTATTTCCATGCGGTTCAATTACCGGTGCACCTAAAATCAGTACGATGAAGTACATCGCCGGATTGGAACAAACTCCGCGGGAAGTCTATTGCGGCGCAATCGGTTTCATTACGCCTGGTAAAGATGCTGTTTTTAACGTGCCGATCCGGACGGTCGTCATCGATCGGGAAAAAGGCATGGCCCGTTATGGGGTGGGCGGAGGAGTCACGTGGGACTCGACTTCTGAAGGGGAATACAAGGAATTGCAGACAAAAGCGGAAGTGCTGACCGCTAAACGGCCAGTCTTCAGCCTGCTTGAATCGCTGAAACTGGAGAATGGGAAGTACCCGTTGCTCGACTACCACTTGGCCCGTCTGCAGGATTCTGCAAATTATTTTCATTTCCCGGGAAATATTCAACAAGCTGAAAGTGAATTGATGAAACTCGCAGAAAAAAACCCGCAAGGCATTTACAAAGTCCGGCTGTTGCAAAATAAAGCAGGCAAACTAGAGCTGGAAGCGCAGGAAACTGCGGCCATTGGGCAGCCGGTTAAAGGCGCACTTGCCTTTTATGCAGTGGACAGCAAAAATCCTTTCCTGTTCCATAAGACCACCCATCGCGAGGTATACAACAAAGCAAGCGAAGGTTTGCCCAAAGACGTATTTTCGGTTCTGTTATGGAATGAAAAGCAACAGCTGACGGAATTTACGATCGGCAACTTAGTGCTGGAAAAGAATGGCCGTTTTTTCACACCGCCGGTTTCCTGCGGGTTGCTGGCTGGTACGTTCAGGCAGCAGCTCTTGGATCAGCAGCGGATCGAAGAGAAAATTCTCGGTAAAAAAGACTTGGAAACTTGTGATGCCATCTGGCTGATCAACAGTGTGCGCGGCTGGCTGAAAGTAGAGTTGATAAACCAGCCTTCCGAGATCATTTAATTGAATCTGCAAAAAGCCCAACCGGATAGTTTCCAGCTGGGCTTTATTTTTATTCGAAATCGAGTTTGTAATCGGAGGCTTTGATCATTTTCAGCTTGCGTGAGAAGACGAACAGCAAACCGATGTTCAAAAGGATTGGCAAGACCAGGAAGGTGCTGACCATGACGGTGATATTGCGGCCGTTCCAGCCGCCTTCCGCAAGATTCATGTAATTCAATGGTCCAACAAGGCCGGACAATCCGAAACCGGCACTGTAAGGTGTGCCTTGTATGTTCAGAATTCCTGCGAGTGCACCGAGGACAGCTGCTGTGATCAGCATGGGAATGGCAATCTGCGGTTTCATCAGAAAGTTTTTCATCTGAATCTTTGGAGATCCCAATACATGCGCGAGCGCTGTTCCCATGGAATTGGCTTTGTAGCTGGAAATGGCCAGTCCGACACCCGCTGCAACGATTCCAAGATTCGCAGCGCCTGCCCCGATGCCCGAAAGCATAATGACCGTGGCGACACCGACCGTTGAAATCGGCAGCAGGATAATGATACAGAAAATCATCGCGATCAAGGCCCCCATCACTACCGGTTGCAGTGAGGTGATATGCGCAACTGCTGTTCCGATTATGCCCGTTGATTGTTTCATGAACGGCAGCAGCAGGTAACCGACCATTCCGGGAATGAGGATGCTCAAAGTAGGCATCAGGAGAATGGCGTAGGCCTTTAGTTTATCTCCGAGAAATTGGACAAACAAAACAGTCAATGCCGCCGTGATTCCGATATTGATGACAATGCCGATGCCGTTCAACGTCATGACGCCTTCAGCGGTCTTCTGAATGACGCCGCTGCCGACCATGGAAGCGATTCCGACACTGGCTGTCTGGATTGGAGTCAATTTAAACGTGATGCCCACCATAACGCCGATCAGGACAGGCAATAAACTCATGGTGAAAACCGTAATGTCAAAAAGATGCTGCAGGGGAGGGAAATGGGGAATCAGTAATTTCAGTATTTCTCCTAATAATGCGTTTGGAATCAAAGCCACGACAATGCCGATGCTCATTCCGTTCAATAACTTACTGATGAATTCTTTCATAGCTGCAGCTCCCGTCTAAGTTGTTTGAAATATGTTACTGCTATAATGAATATTCTGAAATAAATCAACAAAAATTTTATCGCATTAACGCGTTGGTGTGCGAAAGCGCTTTAGAGATGCCCGCCTTGTAAAGAATACGATAAAATCTGGAGCGAAAAAAATTGAAAATAGCGTATAATGGCGGTGGAAATAGATAAAGGTCTGAAAAAAGGGGGGGCTTTATATTTCAGTTGATAAAGAAACACAAATTCTGGACGAACTGATGGTTAAAATTTCGTCAAAGCAATTTAAGGCGGGTGAAAAATTGCCATCGGAGAACGAATTGGCAAACCAGTACAGAGTCCCGCGAATGACGGTACGTGCAGCGCTGACAAAGCTGGAGGAACGAGGCCATATTTTCTCAAAGCAAGGAAAGGGACGTTTCTTAAAGGAAGAGTCTATTCAGATCCAACTGCATCTAACCGGAAAAGTGAGCTTTACGGAAAAAATGGAGCAGGCCGGCTATGATTTGGAAACACGTCTTGCCGGCTGTGAAAAAATCGGATATGACGAAAGAATCTACCGTCTACTGGAATGCGACCCGGCTGACGATGTCTATAGAGTTTCAAGAATCCGCTTTATCGATAGGCAGCCGATTGCTATACACAATTCCTATGTGAGTGAGAAAATGTTTCCTGATATAGCAACTGAAGGACCCGGTATCCGTTCGATGTTCGCTTATTACAGGCGGCATGGGCATACCGAATTTGCTGGCAGCAAAACCTTCTTGAGCGTTGCATTTCCAACTTCGGCAGAACAACAGCTTTTGCAATGCAAAAGCATGGTTCCGCTCTTGATGGTGGAAAACGACTGCATCGATGAAGCAACTGGAAAAGTGCTGGAGCATAGCAAAATTCTGTATCGCAGCGATAAATTTAAATACGACATCACCATGGATTAAAACAGGCAAAGGAGCACGCATCCTTTGCCTGTTTTTTGTTTAGGAAAAAATGTAACTTCGAGTTCTTCATTTATTTTCCAGACTCCGGCAAATCTGCATAGGTGCTTCCGCTTTTCTTCCCTCATTGTGAAGGGTATTTACATAAGCTTTACGAGAGCTTAAAACACAGCCACTTGGCGACAAGTTACGATGAAATCACAGACAAGGAGGCAGAGATTATGAAAAGACGCAGAAGAACAGAAATACTCATTCAAGGAGATGGGCGTTTGGCAACCAAATTGGCAGACAGCATTGCAGAGAAGTACGAATGCCGTGAAGTTACTGCGCCCGAGCAAGGAATGATTATGGTCAAAATGAGGGAGTCAGCAAAAAACTCCTTGTTTTATATGGGAGAAGTCCTGATAACGGAAGCGAAAGTGGAGGTTTCAGGAAAAATCGGAACCGGCCTGCTCGCAGGTATGGATGGACAGCGCGCCAGGGATTTGGCGGTCATTGACGCTGCTTATAAAGCCCAGTTGCCGGAAGCATCTGAATGGGAATCTCTGCTTTTGGCAGAAGAACAGCAAATCATTAGAGGCAAAGCACAGCAGCAAGCAGAGCTTTTCGAAACGAAAGTCAGCTTTGAAACGATGGAAGTTTGAGAAAAAATTAACTGAGCAGGAGAGATGATATGGCGATTGATCAAATTCATGACTTGCAACAAGTTTACCGGAAATTACTACATAGTATGTCACGGCCAGGAACCATCTCGTCGATGGGCCAAGAGAGCGGAAATGTGGATGTGGATTTTGAATGCGCCAATGCGTTGATGTTAAGCGCAATGACGCTGCTGGATGCGGAAGTCACTTTCCATGTTTTATCGGAAACCCGGCAGGATTTGATTGAGAAGATTTCAGAATACACTTCAGCCCGTCACGCTCCATTGCAGCAAGCGGATTTCATCATTGTGCTGCAGGAAGATGAAGAGTCGAAAGTTTTAGAGGCCATGGCACAATGCAAAATAGGCAGCTTGATCGATCCCCAGCAATCCTCAACGTGGATCATCGAAACACCGATTTTATCGAATACAGGCTCATTGCTGCTGACAGGGCCAGGAATCGAAACAGAAGCTCGTTTGTCGGCGGGGCAATCGCCTCGATTCTGGCAAGCCAGAGACAACCGCATCAAGGAATATCCGATGGGCATCGATCTGATCTTTGCGGATTGCTCGTCCCAGATCGCTTGTCTGCCGAGAACGGTTATGGCAATTCCGATGGAGGTGGAATAAATGGGGTATGTTCCTGTTAAAGGCGGAACTCAGGCAATTGAAGCTTCGATTAAGCGCCTGACTTACAACCGGTTGAAGGGCGAAGAAATTTTAGAGCTTGATACGATTCTGGCGACGATGGGCAGCCTGGTGGATCAGGTGATGTCTGAAAGCAGTCTGTATTCTCCGGAACTTGCGGCGTTGGCCATCAAGCAGGGAGAAGGCAGCATGGAAGAGGCGGTTTTTCTGATGCGCGCGCACCGTTCAACGTTGCCGCGGCATTATTACAGTGAGACCGTCGAAGCGGAAACGATGCTGGTTGAACGGCGGATATCGGCAAGCTTCAAGGACATTCCAGGGGGCCAATTATTGGGGGCCACGTATGATTACACACACCGGCTATTGGATTTTGGGTTATTGGAAGAAAGCCCAGAAACAAACGATGCATGGCTTCAGGAATACAAAAAGAGCCTTTCGGCTGTTCAAAGCTCAAAAGAAGTGGTTTATTTTCCGAAAGTTGTCGATTACCTGCGCAAGGAAGGTTTGTTTGAGGCCTATGAACCGGACGATGCACCTCCGACTGATGTCACCAAGCAAAGCCTTGAGTTTCCAACGACAAGAAGCGCCCGGCTGCAGGTGCTGACACGGGGACAGACAGGTGCGGTCACTTCATTCGGTTATGCATCGCTAAGAGGATACGGACAAGTACATCCCACTGTCGGTGAAGTCCGCGTAGGCAAAGTTCCGATTTACACCAGACATCCGAACGAGGTGAATCAGGATCCTGAAGATCAGTTTTATGTCGGCGAAATCCGGCTGACGGAAGTGGAGTCCTTTGTACCGGTAAGCAAAAAGAATGATGAAAATGAAGATGCACTGGATTTTGAAATCGGTTATGGCGTCTGTTACGGGCAAAACGAAACAAAAGCAATCGCCATGAGCATCCTGGACCAATGTTTGGAACATCCGAATTCGACATTTCCGACCCACGATGAAGAATTTGTCTTATTGCACATCGATTCAGTGGAATCCAGCGGTTTTATTTCCCACTTGAAACTCCCACATTACGTTACGTTCCAGTCGAAGCTGGACAGTATCCGCCAAGTAAAGAAAGGAGTGGCAGAAATTGAAAGCTAAAAAGCATTTTGCATTTTTTGATGAAGGATCCAAGAAAGAGATTCGGCGGGCTACACTAAAAGCCGTCGCTATTCCAGGCTACCAAGTGCCCTTCGCTTCACGGGAAATGCCGATTGCACGCGGCTGGGGAACAGGCGGCTTGCAGCTGACCCTTTCATTGATCGGCAAAACAGATGTGCTGAAAGTCATCGACCAAGGTGCCGATGAATCGGTCAATGCGGTCAGCATCAAAAAATTGGTCCAGGAAACAACGGGTGTCCAGCTCACGGATCAAACCGAAGAGGCGGATTTGATCCAATCACGCCACCGCATTCCGGAAACACCTATGACCAAAGATCAGATTCTGGTCCTTCAAGTTCCCATGCCCGAACCTTTGCGTCCTGTTGAAGCGCGTGAATACATGACCAAACGTATGCATGCAGAAGACGATTACAGCGGTGCCTGGCTGATGCTGTTCGAGCAGATCGTCAAATACGGTAAAACAGCGACTGCTGCGGATCATCCGGTCTACGTCAATGGGCGCTATGTGATGGCACCAAGCCCGATACCGCGGTTTGATAATCCAAGAATGCATCATTCAGAAGCGCTGATTCTGCTGGGGGCGGGACGCGAGAAAAAAATCTATGCCGTTCCACCTTATACAAAGGTCGAATCGTTGGCTTTTGAAGACTATCCGTTTGCTGTCGAATCGTTTGAAGGCAAGGAATGCCGATTGTGCGGTTCGGCCCATGTCTTTTTGGATGAATTGGTTGACTCTGAAACAGGGGAGACCGTCTATCAATGCAACGATACCAGTTATTGCATGGAGCAATTGAACAGCAAGGAGAAAGCCGAGGTGGAGAGCAGCTATGCATGAAGAACCGATTTTGAAAGTACGCAACTTGCGCAAGCAATTCGGACCCGGCTGCACGCAGTGTGAGATATTGGGCTCTGACCAATTGGTGAAAAATTTCTGTACAGTATGCGGAACGGTTAATGCAGTCCGTGATGTGTCGCTTGATTTATATCCCGGTGAAATACTGGGAATCGTCGGAGAAAGCGGCAGCGGCAAATCCACATTGATGCAATGCCTATACTTCGACACTGACGTTGCGTCAGGTGAAGCGTATATCCAGACACCGGCTTTGGCGGGACACAATGTCTTTGAATTGTCTTCCCAGCAAAAGCGTTCAATCCGCAACCACGAGTATGGAATGGTGTATCAAAATCCAGTGCACGGCTTGAAAATGAATTTTTCCTCGGTGGGGAATATCGCAGAAAAGCTAATTGCAGCAGGCAACCGGAATGTTGGAGACATGGAAACAACAAGCAAAAGGCTGTTGGAAAACGTCCATATTCCATTGCATCGGATGAAAGAAGAGCCGCGCAATTTTTCAGGCGGCATGCAGCAGCGGGTCCAAATAGCTAAGGCGTTATCGAATAATCCGCCCATCCTGTTTTTGGACGAAGTGACGACTGGCCTTGATTTGTCGGTGCAGGCAAATGTCCTGGACCTGATCAAAAAAATCCAGCGCGAGCTTGGCATCAGCATGATTGTGGTATCGCACGATTTGGCGGTGATCCGTATGCTGGCTGACCGGACTGTGGTCATGCTGAATGGCGAAATCATCGAACAGGGCTTGACCGACCAGGTATTAGAAGACCCACAACATGCGTACACGCAACAGCTTGTGTACTCATTACTCTAGGAGGAGCGATACTTTGTATATTATCCATAATGGCAAAATCATAACCGAGCAGTCAATAGCCGAGGGATTCGCAGTCGTAGTGGAAGGGGAAATCATCCAGTCGCTCATTCCGGAAGAACAGGTAGCGGATTATCCGGACGCTGTCCTGATCGATGCCAACGGTGGCTATATCTCTCCGGGATTTATCGACATCCATTCCGATTATATTGAAACCATCGCTTCTCCGCGTCCGACCAGCATGATGAATTTTGATATCAGTTTGCGTGAAGCGGAAAAAATCCTCATCAGCCATGGCATCACGACGATGTTCCATTCGCTATCATTCTACAAAGAAGATGTTTTTTCCCATAAACCGATGCGCAATCCGAACAATATCCAGCGCATGGTGGATGCCATCGAAGCGACGCATAACCGGTTGCACTTGATTCGCCACCGGCTGCATGCTCGTTTTGAAATTGACAACATCGATGAAGTCGATCAATTGGTCCAAAATATTGAAGACGGCAAAGTGCATTTGCTGTCATTCATGGACCATACACCCGGACAAGGGCAATACCGTAACTTGGAAGTCTATCGCGAGACGTTGAAAGGCTACCGGGAAATTTCGGATGACGACGTCAATGTCCTCATTGCAGAGCGGCAAAGCACCGAATGCCTCGCTGCGGAAAAGATCAAAGAAGTAGCGGATATTGCTTTGGCTCGCGGAATTGCTGTCGCTTCACATGATGACGACGATATAAAGAAACTGGATGTGGTGAAAAGCTTCGGCACCACCATCAGTGAATTTCCCATCACGCTCGAAGTCGCCATCAAAGCGAAAGAACTGGGAATCTTTACAATCGCGGGAGCTCCCAATGTGATGTTGGGTGGCTCACATTCCGGCAATCTATCAGCTGCAGAAGCCGTCAGCCACGGCTGTATGGACATTCTGTGCAGCGATTACTACCCGCCTGCTTTGCTTCATGCCGTCTTCGATCTGCATGAAAAATACGGCAATGACCTGCATGCGATGTTCATGATGGTCACGTTGAATCCGGCAAAAGCAGTGAAAATGGATAACGAACTGGGTTCCATCAAGCCCGGGAAAAGAGCCGATCTCCTGGTAATTGAACGCATGGATGACGGCTATCCGATGCTGACAGCGACAATGGTCAATGGAGCACTGATCACCACAACCAACTATCGAGTTAAATAAGAAAAGCGGAAGCACCCGTGTAGCTTTGCCGGGCATAAGACGATCTGGCGAAGCGGCGTGTATTCAGCCGCACAGGCAGAGTGGCTTATGACCCAAAAAGCTGGGTGCTGGAGTCTGGACAAAGAAAAGCGGAAGCGCCCGCGTAGTTTTACTGGGTGTAAGATGATTGGAAGGGGTTAATACAATGACGATGCTGGAAATAGCGGGCTTCGAGAAGCGGTTTACCATTCACCATCTAAACAAAACCATGCCAGCCATAAAAGACATCAGTTTTTCTTTAGAGGCAGGTGAATTTATTGGTGTCGTCGGAAAAAGCGGCAGCGGAAAATCGACGATCCTGAAAAGCATCTATCGTACCTATCTGCCCGATCATGGGAAGATTCTTTACGATTCTGCGGCGTTCGGAGTCGTGGATCTGTCACATATAACAGAACGCCAAATGCTGCATTTGCGGAAATACGAAATCGGTTATGTGTCCCAATTTTTAAATGTGATGCCGCGGACGACCTGCCGCCAATTGGTGACCAACGCTTTATTGGAGATGGGTTCGACGGAAATTGTGGCTGCCAAAGAAGCAGAAAAAGCACTGGCCCATTTTGAAATCGATCCGCAATTGTGGGACAGTTACCCGAATACATTTTCAGGCGGCGAAAAACTGCGTCTGAATATTGCGATGGCGACTGTTAAAAAACCGAGGCTGTTGCTTCTTGATGAACCGACGGCGAGTCTGGATCATCAGTCCAAACTGAAAGTCCGTGAAATTATTGAAAAACTGAAGGCAGAAGGCACAACGCTTGTCGGAATTTTTCATGACATCGAGTTTATGGAAGGGCTTTGCGATAAAGTGTACGACATGCAGACGAGAACGTTGACCGTTGCCGAAACAGTGGGTGTTGGCGCTGAAAGCTGACCTACATGTCCATAGCCGATATTCAGATGGAGCGGACTCGGTGGAGAGTGTCATCAAAAAAGCGAAAAAAGCGGGATTAAAGGCCATCAGCTTTGTCGATCATGACACTGTAGCGGGGTGGCAGGAACAGCAAGAAATTGCTGAAACCTATGGCATCCAGGCGATACCGGGAATTGAAATTTCAGCTTATGATTTCAAGCGACAGCGGAAAGTGCACATCCTTGGCTATGATTTCAATACGGAAGCACCTGCGATTACCCGCTTGTGCAAAGACCTGCTGGAACTTCGCCACCGCCATTCACTTTGGCAGATGGCCCAAATTAAAAAAACAGGATTCCACCTTGATGCCAAATTGGTGATCGAGTCGGCTAAACCGTCAGCCACTGTCTATAAGCAGCACATTATGGCCCAATTGACGGATGCGCCTTATACGTCTGAAGAATATCAATTCCTTTATAGAAGTTTATTCAAAGGGAATGGTGTCGCAGCAGGCGATATTGAGTACGTGGCTGCTGAAGATGCGGTACGGGCCATTGTCGCTGACGGCGGCCTGGCTGTTGTGGCGCATCCTGGACAACTTGATTCCTATGAGCTGGTACCGGAATTGATTGGAGCGGGATTGGGCGGGATTGAACGCAACCATTTCGACCATTCGGCAAAAGATTATCTGAAAGTGGAAAAGCTGGCCCATCAATATGGGCTGGTGATGACCGGCGGCAGCGACTATCACGGAGCTTTCGGCATCACGATAGAGCCGGGAGATATCGTCAGTCCGGAGGATGTAAACAGCGTTAAGAGACTGTGAAGTTCCTGTAAATTTCAGTATTTCGCCTCGGAATTGTGTTGTAATGGTACTGACAAAGCAGGGTCTCCTGCTCATTCCAGTTAGACAAAAAGGAGAATCGACCATGACAAAGAAAAGTTCAGCATTGGCAGTGTTAATGGGGGCAACTTTATTATTGGGTGCTTGTTCGGATGGAAGCGCGGAAGCGGGAAAAACAGAAGTCGATGATGTGATTAAAGTGGTTTGGTACCCAAATGAATCAGGATCGGACATGACATCTTCCCGTGATGAGATTGGAGCAGCCATCGAAAAAGCCACCGGCAAAGAAGTCGAGCACCAATTGACGACGGATTACGCCATTGCGATTGAAACTTTGGTCAATAACAATGCAGATATGGCATTTATGGGAGCGCAGGGCTATATTGAGGCAAAAAACGGCAACGATGCGATTGAGCCATTGGTGGTACCGACAGGCGAATCGGGAACACTCGATGACGCCATTTACCACAGCTGGTTGGCCGTCAATGTCGACGATCAGGAAAAATTCAAAAAAGACGGCGAATTCTCACTTGATACATTGGAACAGAAAAAAATGTCGTTTGTCTCCAATAGCTCCACATCCGGGTTTGTCGTTCCTTCTTCGACCATTATCAGCCACTTTGCTGAACAATCCGGCTATGAGGATCTGGTCGCAGAAGACTTAATGGAAGGCGGTCCATTATTCTCTCAAGTATTATTCGGAAACTCGCATCAAGGTGCGGCTGTCAATCTGCTGAATGACAGCGCAGAAGTAGCAGCATTCTGTGATACCTGCGTTGATAACTATGTGGAAGTCACCGAAGGCGAAGCCAATAAAGTAGGTTCAGTCTATAAAGTCAAAGACGATGCAGCTGAACCGTTTAATTCTGTGGCAGGCAGCGAGTTTGCATTGATGGCTGTTACGCCTGTCCTGAATGCACCCTTTGTAGCCAATATGGAAGTGCTTGGCCAGGAAGATTATGATGCTTTGGTAGAATTATTCACTTCGGATGAAATTGCGAATAACAAAGAAATTTTTGTTCCTGAAGATTCGGGTGAGCCAGGACTGTTCTTCAAATCGGGAGATGAGCGTTTTGCTCCAGTCGAAGATGCTTGGTTCGAGCCTATTCGTGAACTATCGAAATAATCCCCGCAGATGATGGCGCGTTCCTTTCCAAAGGGAATGTGCCGTCTGGCGAAAAGGAGATGGCGAATGTGTCTTTACTGCAAATCAAAGATCTCGGAAAGTCTTATAATTCGAATTCGAAAGTGTTGGATGGATTGAATTTCGAAGTGAAATCGGGTGAATTTCTGTCAATCATCGGACCTTCCGGCGCCGGGAAATCAACGCTTCTCCGCTGCATCAATCGGATGGTGGAAATTGATGAAGGTCACATTATCTTCAATGGCCAGGATGTTGGTGGATTAAATAAAAAAGAATTACGGAAGTTGCGTACAAACATCGGAATGATTTTTCAGCATTACAATCTGGTGCCTCGTTTGTCAGTAATTGAAAACGTCCTGCATGGCCGCTTCGGCTACAAAACTACATTTCAAGGGATCATGGGGCGCTATACGGAACAGGGAAAAGAGCATGCCTTTTTCCTTTTGAAAAAGCTGGGCATCGAAGAACATGCCTATAAACGCTGCGATCAGCTGAGCGGCGGGCAGCAGCAACGTGTCGGCATTGCACGTTCGTTGATTCAGGAGCCGAAAATCGTTTTATGTGATGAGCCGATTGCGTCGCTTGACCCCAACGCTTCAAAAGTGATTATGGACCACCTGAAATCCATCACCCAAGAGCTTGGCATCACCTGCATCGTTAACTTGCACCAAGTGGACATTGCCAAAGACTACTCGGATCGAATTATCGGTTTGAACAAAGGCGGCATCGTTTTCGACGGACCGAGTTACCGGCTGCATCGGAACCAGACCGACCAGATTTACGGCACAGAGGCGCAAGCAACCCCGGAAATCAGAGAATTGATCATGGTTTAAGGAGCAATTACAGTGAATGAGAAAAAAATGAAAGCCAGCCGGAAATGGCAGACCCTCTTTTTTGTGCTGTTGATTATCGGAATGACGCTTAGTTCTTCTGCCATCACCGGATTCAACATTTTCCACGGCCTTGCCACCTTGCCAAAAGCCGGCACGTGGATGTTCTCGAATTTATTGATCAACCAAGAGTCATTGGAACGCCTGCCGACGATTTTGGAAAAATTGCTTGAAACGATCCTCATGTCAATTGCAGCAACCACAACGGGGACAGCCGTTGCTTTTCTCTTAAGCCTGATGGGGTCGAAAACCACGGGAACCAGTAAAGTTTTCGGTGTATTGGCCAGATTTGTCGCCTCGGCGTCAAGAAATATCCCTGTTGTGGCTTGGGCATTGATTCTCTTGTTGTCATTCGGCCAGAATTCGATGACGGGTTACCTGGCTTTATTCGTGGGATCTGTCGGATTTTTAACAAGAGCGTTTATCGAATCGATAGACGAAGCAAGCCAAAGCTCTGTTGAAGCGCTGCGTGCAACAGGGGCTACATACTTCCAGATCATCTTCAAGGCTGTAGTTCCGCAATGCCTGCCGCAGATGATCAGCTGGATTTTGTTTATGATCGAAACCAATATCCGGAGTGCCACGTTAGTCGGAATCTTAACGGGCACCGGCATCGGTTATGCCTTTGATCTGTATTACAAAACCATGAATTACAATGCTGTTGCTCTCGTTACCTTCAGCATCATACTGGCGGTTATTGTCATCGAGCTGATGTCGAACCATATCAGGAAGGTGATCATTTAATGGAAGCAAGCAGCTACATAAAACGCGAAGCCAATGGCCGTATAGCTATCAAAATGGGTAACCGGCAGGAACGTGTCATGACATGGACAGTCACCATGCTCGTCGCTTTGACAGTTCTGGCTTTCCTGTTCTTTGATTATACCGGGCTTGATTTGGCTAAAGCGATTCCCGAAACTTTCTATAACCTGAAGACGATGTTCTTGGAACCCGCCCTTTCCCATTTCACCTGGGGACAGGCCTTTTACCAGGTAGGGGTTACATTGGGCTTGGCATTTTTATCGACAATCCTTGGAGCGGGAATCGCTTTTTTCCTGGCACTGATGGCAGCATCAAATTTATCGAAAGCCTGGATTTCGAAGACAGTGCGAATCGTCGTGGCTTTCATCCGAGCAGTTCCTACTGTTCTTTGGGTGCTGATTTTCGCCATTGCAGCGGGGTTAGGCAGTGAAGCGGCGGTGCTGGGCATGCTGTTCCATTCCATCGCTTACCTGGTTAAAGCATTTTCAGAGGCATTTGAAGAAGTGGATCAGGGCATCATTGAAGCGTTGCGTGCAACAGGAGCAAATTGGTGGCATATTGTTGTGCACGCCGTTTTGCCATCGACCTTCACCTATCTGTTGTCCTGGACTTTTCTCCGGTTCGAAATCAATTTTTCAGTTGCAGTGGCAATGGGTGCGGCAGCAGGGGCAGGAGGTATTGGATTTGAATTATTCATGGCTTCCGGTTTCTATTTCGATTTACGCGAAGTGGGAATGATTACTTATATGATATTGATTTTCGCCATTGTTCTGGAATTCCTTTCGACCAAAATGAAGGACCGCTATTTCCCGGCGACAATGAAGTAAAGACAGAGGTTCTGCTGATGCACCCTAATAGATGTTGTAATATTCAGACCACTGGGGTTTAATAAGAGTGAACATTTTATTCAACACAAGGGGGCAAAACAGATGGAATTGACAGGGAAAACGGCAATTGTTACAGGTGGAGCATCCGGCATTGGGTTGGCGACAGCGAAAGCGTTTCTTGAAAAAGGGGCAAAAGTCGTCATCGCGGATTTCAATGAGGAAGGCGGCAAGCAAGCTGAGCAGCAACTGAAGCAAGGAGATGCTGAAGTGGTCTTCGTCAAAGTGGATGTGGCCAGCGAGGAATCGGTTGAACAATTGGTCGCTGCAACAGTCGAACGTTACGGAAGAGTTGACATCATGGTCAACAATGCCGGTGTAGGCGTCTTGGGTGTGACGCATGAGCTGACGTACGAGGATTACCATAAAGTAATTTCCATCAACCAGGATGGGGTCTTTTTCGGTGCCAAGCACGCCATCAAGAACATGCTGGAAAATGGGGATGGCGGCGTCATCATCAACACATCTTCGATTCTTGGAACTGTTGGAGAAGGCGGTGCTTTTGCCTATAACGCAACGAAAGGCGCGGTCAACCTAATGACCAAATCATTGGCTTTGCAATATGCTGAACATAACATCCGCGTCAATGCCGTGGCGCCGGGCTATGTGGAGTCAGGCATGGTCAGCAAAGAAGCATTGGGTGATTTTTACGATGCGTTGGTTGCTAAACATCCTGTCGGCAGACTGGGTCAGCCGGATGAAATTGCCCATGCAATCGTCTTCCTGGTGGAAAATGAATTTGTTACAGGCAGTACATTAATGGTCGATGGCGGATACACCGCTCAATAAAATGGACGATAGGAGAGCTGCAGACTGCAGCTCTTTTTTTATAGACGTTTTACTTTTTCTGAAGAGGGAAATTTTAAGCAAGGATGTCTTTAAATGAAATTCATCATCATGATAGAAAAAAAGAATAATCAGGAGGGGCGGCATGAAAAAACTTGGCATGATTGGTGGTACGGGACCCGAGTCGACGGTTGATTATTACCAATCCATTATCAGTAGATTCCAGGAAGACACAGGCAGCAAGGAAAGCCTGCCGGAATTATTGATTTACAGTATCAACATGTACAAAATATTTGATCTGCTCCAAAACAATCAGGAAGAAGAACTGGCGGAATATTTGGCTGCCGCGGTGTTGAGCCTGGAAAGGGCTGGAGCGGACTTCGCGGTCATTTCAGCCAATACACCGCATATCGTTTTCGATAAGGTCCAGCAAAAAGTGAACATTCCGATGATCAGCATTGTGGAAGAAAGCTACCGGACAGCCCATCAGCTGGAAATTCATAAGATTGGCTTGCTGGGAACCAAATTCACCATGGAAAATGATTTTTTCAAAGAACCATTCATGGCGAACGGAAAAGAGATTTTTGTGCCGAATGAAGAAGACCAACAGTTTATCCATGAAAAAATTGTTAAGGAACTGGAACAGGGAATCGTCAATGAGGAAACGAAGAAGGAATTTCTGGTTATTGCTGAGCGGATGATCGAACAACATGACATTGAAGGGCTGATTCTTGGCTGTACTGAGCTTCCAATGATCTTTAAACCGCAGGATCTGGATATTCCACAATTGAATACAGTAGAGATTCACGTTGCTAAAATCGTCGACATGATTACAGCAGATTGAAGAGCCTAAAAAGAAAAGGGACTTTCCTCCGGGAAAGTCCCTTTTCCCGTTTTTCCAATGAGACAATAAAAAAAACCGGAAATTCTGTAACCCCTTTCTTTATGATAACACCAGCTATTTTTCCCGAAACCCTTGGCACAGCACGCAAATTTTGCCATTGCCCATACAAAATAGAATGTATATAGTGGACCATATGAACCGAATACGGAAGATTTAGACAAATTCGTTTTTTCGGTGGTCTACAGACTAATTAAACGGCAGAGAGGGTGTACGGATGAGCAAAGTTATGGAAACAGCCAACAGTTTACCGCTTTGGATTATTGCAGGATTGGTGGTCAGCATTGTTATTTTTCAAGCCATCACGTTTATCAGGTTGGCTTCACGGACAGCTTCAACTGTCGGGATGAACAAGCTCGAAGTTAAGACAGCCCTCAGAACAGGGGCCATCAGTTCCCTTGGACCTTCTTTCGCTATTTTGATCGTCGCTATTTCCTTGCTGACACTGATCGGCAATCCGGTCACCTTGATGCGCATCGGCATCATCGGTTCAGCGCCGGTTGAAACAATCGGGGCGACAGTGGGAGCACAGGCAGCAGGATCTGACCTCGGATCAGCAGAGTTCACCCATCAAGCCTTCACCAACGCAGTATGGGTCATGTGCCTGGGTGGAGTCGGCTGGCTTTTGGTAACCGCGCTGTTCACTAAATCGCTCAGCAAAGCTCAAGCGAAAATTGCCGACAATGGCCAGAAAAGCGTGACGCTGTTAAAGGTGATTTCAACAGCTGCTTTACTGGGCGCTTTCAGTTACCTGGGAACGACACAAGTAATCAAAGGGATGAACGAAGCGATGGTGTTTCTTGCTGCATTTGCAGTCATGCCGCTCATCCTTTGGTGCGCTGCCAGATTCAAGCTGAACTGGCTCAGGGAATGGTCGCTCGGCTTGATTATCCTTGTGGGAATTTCAGTCGGTTATTTCATATCCTAAAAAGAAAAGAGGAGACGGCGTATGACCTTGAATAAGGAAGTGCAAAATGAAACACTGGAACAGGGACTTGAAGGGCTTAGAGAGACAGCAGGAGTCAAGACCATCAGTTTCGAGAAATTCCATGACCGTTCCCATTTTTGGGGAAGGCTGACCATTTGGGCAGTTATCGTCCTTTCCCTGGCATTGCCGTTATACTTATCCTATGGCCTGGGTTTTCATCCGGGCTGGTCGGCGATATTGTCAGGTTTTCTGGCCTATGCCGCAGTCGTAGGGGTTTTATGGTTTGTTGAACCGATCAGCTATTACCCGATTTTAGGGATTTCCGGCACCTACTTAGCCTTTCTGACAGGGAATATCGGCAATATGTGTTTGCCGGCAGCTTCTATCGCCCAATCAGCCGTAGGCGTAGAACCAGGTACGAAAAAAGGTGAACTGACCGCTACACTTGCCATGGCAGCTGCATCAATCGTCAACATCGTCATGCTGCTGTTCATCGTACTGGGCGGCTCATATGTCGTCACTTTATTGCCGCAGTCGGTTGTGGATTCGCTGGTATTCGTCTTGCCGGCGATTTTCGGAGGGCTTATTGCGCAACTGGCTATGCAAAAGCCATTGTGGGGAGTGATCGGCATCGCTTTGGCGTTGGCCGTCAATCTGGGACCGGTACCGACTTCATTGAAAGCCTTCTGCTGTATTTTCGGCCTGGTGATTATCTGCCTGCTGCTGGAAAAACTGAAACAGACCAAAGAAATCGCTTGAATACATCAACAAGGAGGAAGATAAAATGGTACAGCAAGCCCATTCATCCCAGCTCAAGGAGCAGTTATTGAAGAAGCTGGAAAGCCGGAAGGAGGAAATGATCCAAATCCGCCGCCATCTTCACCAGCATCCTGAGCTGTCATTTAAAGAGGAAAAAACCGCGCAGTTTATTGCGGATTTCTATAAAGGAAAAGACGTTGAAGTCCAGACACATGTTGGAAACGGCTATGGCATCATCGTCACTATCAAAGGCGGCAAGCCTGGCAAAACCATTGGCTTGCGTGCGGATTTTGATGCACTGCCGATTCAGGAAGAAGTGGATGTTCCATTCAAATCACAGAATGAAGGCGTCATGCACGCCTGCGGCCATGATGGCCATACCGCCTATATGCTGGTACTGGCGGATTGCCTGATTCAATTGAAAGAAGAATTAGCCGGCACCATCAAAATCATCCACCAGCATGCGGAAGAAACGCCGCCGGGCGGAGCGAAAAGCATCGTGGAATCCGGAGTGCTTGATGATCTGGATGCCGTCTTTGGCACCCATTTGTTCCCGACTCATCCCGCAGGCACCATCGGCTACCGAAGCGGCTATGCCATGGCGGGAAGAACGTATTTTAAACTGAAGATCCAGGGACGCGGCGGCCATGGATCGTCTCCGCAAAACGCCAATGACCCGATTGTCGCCGGTGCCCATTTTATCACTGCCGTGCAGACCGTCGTCAGCCGCCGCCTGAACCCGTTTGAAATGGGCGTCGTGACCATCGGTTCTTTTGACGGCAAAGGGTCCTTTAACATCATCAAGGACAGCATCGAAATCGAAGGTGACGTCCGATACATGAACGACAAGACGCAGCAGCTGATCGACCGGGAAATCCATCGCATCGTCAGCGGCATTGAACTGCAGTTTGATGTGGCGTGCGATTTGGTCTACACTGCCGATTATCCGCCGCTTCGCAATGATGAAGCCGTAACGGAAGAAGTCGTCGCCATACTGAAAAAAGCGACAGATCCTGATATCAAGGAAGTCGTCGAATATCCGGTGTTTTCGGGTTCGGAAGACTTCGCTTATTACTTGGAGAAAACGCCGGGCCTATTCTTCAATATCGGCTGCAAACCGAAAGGCCGGGAAGAAGTCTTTTTTAACCATCACCCGAAATTCGATATCGACGAAGACGCTTTGCTGGTTGCCGCTAAAGCAGTCGCTTACGTGGTTTGTGATTACGGAAGATCCAATTGAAGTGAAGCATAGCCGTTCCCATCAAGGGAGCGGTTGTTTTTTGTGATGATTTTCACTGTATCTGGATGCAATCCCTTGGATGGAAAATGGCCGCTGGATAAAGTATGATAAAAAGAAACTCAATCAGTGGGGATTTCCATTCCCCCACTGATTGTTGGTTGATCCAATCGGACTTATAGGGTCAGCAGATCTCCCGTAAAATCGGAAGTCTTACTGACCGTTAAAGCGGGATAAAAACACAATCAAAACCCCTATCTTCAAAGGAGGTGGTATCAGATGACAATCGCGGTTCAATTGTCAGCGTCAGGAAACACTCATGCAAAGCCTGGTATTTGGAATGGCGATACTTTGCATGGGGAGATAAGCAAATTTTAATCGCTCCCGCAATCCCCAGCCGTTCTTTATGCCGGGCTTTCTTCCTTATACATCCGGTAAATAAAACATAAGGAGTGGGCTCAAATGATCCATACAAAAGAAACGAACGACAACACTGGCAGCACGGCGGAAAATCCAAAAGCGTTTATCCGGAACGACCAATACAATTTCATCAAAGACCAGGCAAAAATCCTGGTGGCAGGGCAAGCCAGCGTCAATGATGCAGAGGTGCTCAACGTCCTGCGGCACTTGGCGCATGAGAAGGTCTATAAATTATTCCCGTCATTGACCGAGGAACAGAAGAAAATCCTCAATCCATTGGTGCAAGTGAAGGAGCTTGGCGAGGCAGAAGCATTTCTGGAAAAACTCCAGCCCTACATCATTCCTTTTAAAACAGTCAGCGCTCCAGGACTGAAGAAGTTGTTCCCAAAAGCGAAAAAGTTCAAGGGGCCGAAGCTTGAAACGATCAATTTCAACAGAACTTCTTACCTGGCTTGGACGGAAAGTTCCAATCTGATGTATTTGGTCGCTGAAGAAGACGACCAGTTGATCGGCATTCAAGGCAGTTTTACACGCAGCGGCAAGCAGGGCATCTGCACCATCTGCAACCGCCACAGCGAAGTCGGCATGTTCATCGCCAAGACGAAAAGTTCGGGGCAGGATCAATTTATCAAGCGGGGCAATTACATTTGCCAGGATACTGCAGCCTGCAACGACCATGTGAAAAAGTTGGACAAGCTGCATGAGTTCATTGGCCGCTTAAAAAAATAATAACAAACGAAAAGCTTTCCGGCCTGCCCGGAAAGCTTTTTTATTTCCAGAAATACTGAGAAACCTAATAAGATCAATCGTTTCACTGCTTAAGTCATCATTTAATTCCATTTTTTATAAGTTTAAATCATTATTTCGACAATAATAAAAAACGCGTTAAATAATTTGAATTTTCTATTATTTATGTTGATTTATCAGATATCTGCTCTTATAATAGGTGGTAATAGCAAATGTCACGGAACTGAACATATGTAAAGGGGCGATGAATATGTGGGGATGGTTCATTGTTTTGTTTGCTGCAGTCTGGCTGCTCCAAATTTGGATGGCTAAAGCGCAGCTGAAAAACTACCACGGCACGATCAGAGAGCTGAGCAGAAGGCCATCGGGCTATCTGGGGGTAGGGATTCAAAAGCAGAAGCTGGGAATAGGTGCAGTCGCAATTGTCGTGATCGATGACACCGGAACGGTTGTTGAAAGCCGGTTGATGAGGGGGGTGACGGTCTTCAGCCGATTTGAACCTTTTCCGGAATACATCGGCCTGCCGCTGGATGCGCTGAAGGCAAGTCTGGGAGAGGAGCCTGAGGATCGAGCTTTTCGGATGGCCATTGATAAAATTGAATTCCAAATGACCGAAAACACAAATCTAGCAGTATAGGGAGGAAGAACAAATGGACTTTTTAGTGAGGCTGGCAGAAGGATTTATCGGCATGTTCCAAGAAGGCGGCAATACCTTTGTAGGCCTGGTAACGGGCATTATTCCATTGCTTATCGTGCTGATTACGGCCGTCAACGCATTTATCCGATTGGTGGGGGAAGAGCGGATCAACAGGCTGGCGCGCAAAAGTACGAAGTACATGCTATTGCGCTATACACTGTTTCCTGTCCTGGCGGTTTTCTTCCTGACCAACCCGATGGCCTATACGTTCGGGAAATTCTTGCCGGAAAAACAGAAACCGGCATTTTATGATTCGGCCGTTTCGTTTGTGCATCCGATCACGGGCTTGTTCCCGCATGCCAATCCGGCAGAGTTATTCGTGTACCTGGGCATTTCCGCAGGCATCACACAATTGGGCTTTTCGTTGGGGCCATTAGCGATCCGCTTCTTTCTCGTTGGGGTCATCGTCATCCTGATACGGGGCATCGTTACGGAAATCATCACGGTCCGCATGATGAAAGCAAGAGGCATGGAAGTCTGATCATCCGAGCGGTTTAAAAAAGGGAGGCAAAGAAAATGAGCAGCATTCAAACGCCGTTGAATTTTAAGCCAGTAACAATAACTAAAGGAAGAGGCGGTTGGGGCGGTCCGCTGACCATTCGGCCAAATGAGCAGCAGCGCTACATTGTGTCGGTGACAGGGGGCGGCATCCATCCGATTGCTGAGGAAATTGCCAAGCTGACAGGTGCCGAAGCCGTGGATGGTTTTAAAGGTTCATATGATAAAGAAACTATGGCCTGTGTTGTCATCGATTGCGGCGGTACAGCCCGTTGCGGAGTTTATCCAAAGATGAATATTTTGACGGTCAATGTCAATGCCACTTCGCCGTCCGGTCCGCTGATGAAGTTCATCAATGAAGAAAATTTCGTTTCCGGAGTGAAGCTGGAAAATATCAGTGCCGTGGCTCCATATGAAGACCAGGATGCTGTAGAGGATGCGGTCGAAAAAGTGGAAAGTCCGGCGGCCAGCCCGAAAACAGCACAGGAAATCAAAGAAGAGGCGAAACAAAAAGCCGCCGGCTATCAGCAGAAGCCCCCAAAAATGAACATCATTGAAAAAATCGGCCGTGGAGCTGGTAAAGTGGTCGGGATTTTCTATCAGGCCGGGCGTGAAACCATCGATCAGGTGCTGAAGAACATTTTGCCGTTCATGGCTTTCGTCAGTATGCTGATCGGGATCATCGTCTACACGGGCATCGGTGACTTGATCGCCAACTTCGTCTCCCCATTAGCCGGAAATATTGGCGGCTTGCTGATCCTTTCGGTGATTTGTGCCTTGCCGATCCTATCGCCTTTATTGGGTCCGGGAGCGGTTATTGCACAAGTAGTCGGTGTGCTGGTCGGCGTTGAAATCGGCCGCGGGAATATTCCGCCGGCATTGGCGCTGCCTGCATTGTTTGCAATCAACCCGCAAGTGGGGGCGGATTTCGTACCAGTGGGGCTAACGCTTGGAGAAGCAGAACCGGAAACCATTGAAGTCGGCGTGCCGGCGGTCTTATTGTCACGTGTCATAACAGGGCCATTGGCGGTTGTCATTGCCTACTTGTTCAGTTTCGGTCTGTACAGCTAAAAATAAGGGGGCAGTCAGGTGGAGGATATGATGACAAAAAAATACGAAGCGAAAATAACGGAAATCGGTGAAGAAGTGGATGTTTTTATTGAAGAAAACATGTTGGTCATTTTTAATGACACCGTTCCGGATTCCTTGCGGTCAATCGGCGTGATCCATGAACGGGCAGATCTGCTCGACAAGGTGATGGCAGGTGATGTGCTGGAAATCAATGGGCAGCGCTATGAAATTTTATTCGTCGGAAGCAAAGTCAATGACACGTTGGATGAAATCGGCCATTGCACGATCGCTTTCAATGGCGAAACGGAAGCCAGCCTGCCCGGAACGATGTGCGTGGAAAAGAAGGCGTTGCCGAACTTGAAAGTCGGTTCGGCCATCCGGATCATCAAGCCTGAATAAGAGGGGGTTAATTCATGCTGGGAATAAACAGGAAACTCGAAGAACTGGAGCGCAGCGGCATTATGATCAAGGTAGGGCTGGTGGGAGCTGGCCAAATGGGGCGTGGAATGATTTCCCAAATAGAGGGGATGGCGGGCATGCGTGTCGTCATCACCGCAGATATTCAACTCACTAATGTCACATCCGCTTACGTGAAGTCGGGTGTGCCGGGTGAGCAAGTGGTGGAAACCAATAATCCGCAGCAGGCGGAAGCGGCCGTCAAGGAAGGCAAGGTCGTGGCGACTACGGACGCACAGCTGGTGACATCATTGCGGGAAGTGGATGTAGTGGTGGACGCCACCGGAATACCGGATATCGGAGCGAAGATTGCCTGGGATGCCATCTTGAACCGCAAACACATTGTCATGCTGAACGTGGAAGCTGACGTTACGGTAGGGGTTATCCTCAAAAAAATGGCGGATGCCAGCGGTGTGGTTTATACAGGATCTGCCGGTGACGAACCGGGAGCGATTATGGAACTGTACGACTTTGCCGATGCGCTGGGGTTCGAAGTCATCGCGCTCGGGAAAGGCAAGAACAATCCGCTGAATCTGGCTGCCAATCCCGAAACTGCCGCGGAAGAAGCGGCCAGAAAAGGAGCCAGCCCAAAAATGCTCGCTTCTTTTCAGGATGGCACCAAAACCATGGTGGAAATGACAGCAGTGGCCAATGCGACCGGTTTCCTGCCTGACAAACCGGGCATGCATGGCTTTGTCAGCGATGTAAAAGGCCTTCCGGAAATCTTCAAATTGAAAGCGGAAGGCGGACAAGTCGGCAACAAGCGGATCGTTGAATACATCAACGGCATCGCCCCTGGTGTATTCGCCATCATCGCTTCTGAAAAAGAAGAGGTCAACCATGAATTGAAGTATCTGAGTATGGGGGAAGGGCCAAATTATGTACTGTACCGTCCGTATCACTTAACCAGCTTGGAAACGCCGATTTCCATCGCGCGTGCCTATATTTATAACGAAGCGACCATCGCTCCGTGGCACGGACTTCAAGCTGAGACGGTAACCGTAGCCAAAACCGATCTTGCGGCCGGTGATTTCCTGGACAGCATCGGTGGATTCACCGTCTACGGCCACATCCTTACTGCCCGGGAAGCGCGTCAGCAAAAAGCATTGCCGCTCGGGCTGGTCGATAAGCATGTCCGCTTGAAGCGTGACATCAAAAAAGGTGAAGTGATCACCTATGATGATGTCGAGCAAACGGTGGATTCAACAATTTGGCGCCTGCGCCGCATGCAGGACGACACATTTAAAGCGGAAACGGAAAAACAGGTTCCGCTGCAAGCATAGACGGACAAAAGCGCCACGAGCAAACAACCCAATCATAGTGAATGGGAAGGTGTCCAGCATGGAAATCAAAACCATGGAAGCGGCTTTATTCTGCAACCATTGCAGGGAAGAAGTGAACCATGAAATCACCTATATCAACGATGACATCAAAAGCATCCGCTGCGAGCAATGCAATAAAACCAAACAGCTCAAAGTGGACGTCAACCGGAAATTCTACAAAGAAATCTACGATCGGATTTCGTCCAAACCGACACGCATCACAAGTGAGTACCGGGAGGATCTGGGGCATCTGCTTTTGTCGCTGCCGGTGCGGACGATCAGCAAACCTTACCGCCTGCTGAAAGACGTCAATGCTTCCCGGAAAATCCTCAAACAATACAAACCGAAAAAGAAACCGAGTTGAATACCGGAACTGTCCAAGGGCCAGACTTCTCCATAGCCAGTTGAGAGGGCTGGTTCTTTCAGCTAACGGGAGCAGAAAGCGGATCTCATCCGTTCAGCCATGCAAAAGGAGGAAGACAGATGACGCAGAAACTGAAATTGCCGCCTCAAGTGAAGACAGAGGAACTGACGGGTTTGTACAAGCAGATGTGGTTGATCCGTTTTTTTGAAGAAAAAGTGGACGAATTTTTTGCCAAAGGGATGATTCATGGAACCACTCATTTGAGTGTTGGACAGGAAGCCTCAGCAGTCGGTTCCATAGCGGTTCTCGAAGATCAGGACAAAATCACCAGCACGCACCGGGGACACGGCCATTGCATTGCCAAAGGAGCGACGGTCAATGGCATGATGGCCGAACTGTTCGGACGGACCACCGGCTACTGCAAAGGAAAAGGCGGATCGATGCATATCGCGGATGTCGACAAAGGCAATTTGGGGGCCAACGGAATTGTCGGCGGCGGCTTTGCGATTGCAGCTGGAGCGGCGCTGACTTCACAGATGAAGAAAGCAGGTTATGTCGTGTTGTGCTTCTTTGGAGACGGAGCATCGAATGAAGGCAGCTTCCATGAAGCAATCAATCTGGCGTCCATCTGGAAATTGCCGGTCGTCTTTATTTGTGAAAACAATCAATACGGCATGTCGGGGCCGGTACGGGAGATGATCAACATCGAAGACATCGCCGCACGGGCGGCAAGCTACGGCATCCCGGGGAAAGTGGTCGATGGCAACGATGTATTCGATGTCATGAACGGAGTCGGTGAAGCAGTGGAACGTGCGCGCAACGGGGAAGGCCCTTCCATTATCGAAGCCAAGACTTACCGTTCCAAGGGACATTCGAAGAGCGACGCCAAAAAGTACCGGACGCGTGAGGAAGAAAAGGAATGGCTGTTGCGGGATCCGATCAAGCTGATGGCGGAAGTGCTGATTGAAGAAGGGATTTTCACGCAGCAGGAAGCGGATGGAATCAAAGCGGAAGCGAAAAAAGAAATTGAGGAATCCGTTGAATTTGCGAAAAACAGTCCGGAACCCGAGTTGGATGCATTATTGGAAGACATTTACGCATAAGGCGGAGCAAAGGAGAATCGAGGCATGAGAGAGCTGACATATTTAGAAGCGGTAAGAGAAGCCATGAGCCAGGAAATGCGTGACAACGAAGATGTCTTTGTGCTCGGGGAAGATATTGGTGTTTACGGGGGGGCCTTCGGTGTGACGCGCGGAATGATTGAAGAGTTCGGTCCGGAGCGGATCCGCAACACCCCCATTTCAGAAGCGGCCATCTCAGGTACTGCAGTCGGAGCGGCTTTGACGGGGATGCGGCCGATTCTGGAATTGCAGTTTTCTGATTTCATCACCATCGCCATGGACAATATGGTCAACCAGGCAGCGAAGATCCGGTATATGTATGGCGGAAAAGGAAAAGTGCCTATGGTGCTCCGCACGCCTGCCGGTTCCGGAACGGGTGCCGCAGCTCAGCATTCACAAAGCCTGGAAGCGTGGATGGCGCATATTCCTGGGCTTAAAGTGGTCCAGCCTTCTACGGCCTATGATGCCAAGGGATTGCTGAAGGCGGCGATTGATGACGACAACCCGGTCATCTTCTATGAACATAAATTATGCTACCGGACGAAATCAGAAGTTCCCGAAGAAGCCTATTCGATTCCTTTAGGGCAGGCCGACATCAAAAGGGAAGGGACGGATGTAACGATCGTCGCTACAGCCATCATGGTCCATCGGGCGCTCGAAGCAGCGGAAGAGCTTGAAAAAGAAGGGATTTCTGCCGAAGTGGTCGACCCAAGAACATTGGTGCCGCTTGATATCGACACCATCGTCGAGTCCGTCAAAAAGACCGGGCGCCTGGTCGTGGTCCATGAAGCGGTGAAGCGCGGCGGTTTTGGAGGAGAAATCGCCAGCTTGATTGCGGAAAGTGAAGCCTTCGACTATTTGGATGCGCCCATCAAACGGCTTGGCGGCAAAGCGGTTCCGATCCCTTATAATCCAGAGCTGGAAAAAGCGGCGGTTCCGGGAATGGACGATATCGTTGCAGCAGCCAAAGAAACGCTAAACCGCCTGTAGGGAGGAGAAATGATGGCTAAAGAAATTTTCATGCCGAAGCTGAGCAGTACCATGCAGGTCGGCACATTGCTTCAATGGTTCAAAGAAGAAGGGGACCCGGTCGAAGTGGGGGAACCGCTGTTTGAGATCATGACCGATAAGATCAACATCGAAGTCGAGTCCTACGAAGAAGGGATTCTGCTGAAACGCTATTTTGAGGAAGACGATGAAGTACCGATCAACCATGTCGTCGGCTATATTGGGGACGAGGGAGAGGAAGTTCCCGATTCGCCGCCGGGAGAATCCGGTGTCAGCAGCAAACCAGCCGCTGTAGAACCGACAGAACCGCCTGAACAACAGCAAGCAGAAGCAGAATCACCGGGGCAACCCTCTGAACAGCCGGAAAAAGTCCGGGCAACGCCGGCTGCCAGACGAATTGCCCGGGACAACGATGTCCGACTCACAGAAATCGAAGGATCAGGTCCGAAAGGGCGAATTCACCAGGCAGATGTTGAAAAATTTGCCGCCACCGCCACCGCCACCGCTTCCCGCAGTGTTACGCCGCTTGCTGAAAAAGTAGCGAGCGCTCAAGGCGTAGACCTGCAGGACGTTACAGGCAGCGGTCCGCGAGGCAAGGTTTATCGGGCAGATGTAGAAAAAGCCAAACAACCGGCAACTGCCTCTCAAGCTGCACCGGCTAAGCGGGTGAAAATGTCCGGAATCCGGAAAGCCGTAGCGGACCGGATGCTCCACAGCAAGACGACCGCACCGCATGTCACACTCAACAGTGAAATTGACATGGCTGAAGCGGTCGCGCTGCGCAAACAATTGCTGGATCCGATTGAAAAGCAGACCGGTTACCGCATCAGTTACACAGAAATCATTTTGAAGGCGGTTGCCCATGCCTTGAAGCGCCATCCGAACATCAATATTTCATTGGAAGGCAACGAAATCGTCCATCACGCATCCATCAATATTGGACTGGCTGTAGCGCTTGAAGATGGCTTGATGGTTCCAGTGATCAGAGATGCCGACCAAAAAGGCCTGGCTGAATTAACGATAGCGTGCAAAACAGCAGGACAGGCAGCGAAAGGCAACAAACTGAAACCGGATCAACTGTCAGGAGGCACTTTCACCATCAGCAACCTCGGCATGTACGCGGTTGATACGTTCAACCCGGTCATCAACCAGCCGGAATCGGCGATTCTTGGAATTGGACGAATCAATGAAAAACCGGTCGGTGTGGAAGGACAGATTGTGTTGAGGCCGATGATGGGAGTCGGGTTGTCCTTTGATCATCGCGTCATCGATGGTGCCCCGGCTGCGGCTTTTTTGACGGAGTTGAAGTCACTGCTCGAACATCCATTTGAATTACTCATATAAGGGGTAGATCCTATTGAAGACTTATGAAGTGGTGGTCATCGGAGGCGGGCCGTCCGGATATGTGGCTGCCATCAGAGCCGCGAAGCTCGGCAAAACTGTGGCGTTGGTGGAAGCGCGGGACCTTGGCGGGACCTGCCTGAACCGCGGCTGTATTCCTTCCAAGACTCTGCTGCGGCATGCCGAAGTCATCGACAGCATCGAGAAAGCCAAAAGCTGGGGCATTGAGACGGGACCTGTAAAGGTGACGTTGTCCAAAATGATGGAGCGCAAGGACCAGGTTATCCAAACATTACGGAACGGCATTGGTCATTTGATGAAACAGGGAAAAATCGATGTGCTGAACGGTTATGGGGAAGTGGAGCCGGATGGAATCGTTCGGGTGGACCAAAACGGCAGCGAGGAAACGATCAAAGGCGACAAACTTATTTTAGCGACCGGTTCGAAGCCGATTGTTCCGCCCATTCCGGGTCTGGAAGAAGGGCGGTTTCAAACCAGTGATACGATTTTTGGCATTACGGAGCTGCCGGAATCGCTGGTCATCGTGGGCGGCGGCATCATCGGTGTGGAATTTGCCTGTATCTTTGCTGCTCTTGGCGTACCGGTGACCATCGTTGAAATGGGCAGCCGCATTGTTCCGAGCGAAGATCCGCAAGCTGCAAAAGTATTGGCCAAATCATTGAAGAAGAAAGGGATTTCGATCCTGACAGCGACCAAAGTGACAGCAGTGGAGCAGGGAGAGAACGGCCAGACAGTTCACGTTGAAAGTGAAAAAGGACAGTCGGGAGTACTGGACACCGGTATGGTTCTGCTGTCGGTCGGCAGGTCTCCGAATCTGTCGGCGTTCGATTCCCTGAAGTTGGAGATGAACGGGCCGTTCGTGAAAGTGGATGAGCACATGGCCACCAGCTTGCCGAATGTCTATGCCGCTGGTGATTTAGTCGGCAACTGGCAGCTGGCACATGTAGCGAGTGCGGAAGGGTTGGTGGCGGCAGCCAATGCGGCAGGTGAGGAAGAAACAATCGATTATCATGTGGTGCCGCGCTGCGTCTATACCAGTCCGGAAATCGCCAGCGTCGGCATGACCGAAGAAGAAGCGGAACAAAAAGGCATTTCGTTTAAAGTGGTGAAGATTGATCATGCCGGCAACGGCAAGGCGTTGACATTAGATGAAAAAGAAGGGTTCACCAAATTGATTGCGGATACCACCTACGGGGAGATCCTGGGAGTCTCGATGGTCGGATTCCATGTGACCGAAATGATTGCGGAACCTTCCGCCTTTATGCGCCTTGAAGGAACGGTTGACGAACTGGCCACCATGATCCATGCTCATCCGACTGTGACGGAAGCTCTTTATGAAGCTGCCGCTTCCTGGCTTGGAAAAGGTGTGCACTACTAAAAAAACCAGTTGTTGAGCCATCTCAACAACTGGTTTTTTTTGGATAGAAGCTATCGTGTTATTCTGAAGGACGGAGCAACAAGTCTGCCGTTACGTCATCGATAACGAGCACGTCCAGATAGCCGCCTTTCAATGCGGCTCTGATGCTTTCCACTTTATGGGCGCCTTCCACAATGCCGACAACTTGCGGGATTTTTTTGAACTCCTCCAAATCCAGGCCGATGACCAAGTCGTTCAAAGGATGCTGAATCTGGTTGCCTTCCGCATCATAAAAGCGCGAACCGATATCGCCTGCAGCTCCAGCCAGTTTCAATGACTCCAAATCCTGTGGAGTCAGATAGTTCATATCGGCCATCGTCGAACCTTCAAAAGGGTTGCCAAGTCCGACAACCGCCATGTCCACATTGCGTCCTTCTTCCAGCACCATCGCGATGTCTTCCGATTGGATGAGGCGCTCTTTCAGTTCACTGGATTCCACCATGGCGGGTGCATACAGGTAGGAGCAATAAGAGTTCATTTTCTGAGCCAATTGATACGCCAGCAAATTTGAATGGATGTCCACGAATTTCCGGCCCATTCCCCCAACTAACGGAACAATCTGCAAATCCCGATGCTGTTCATACGGATATTCCTGAACAAATTTGGACAAGGTGCTGCCCCATGAAATGCCCAAAGAATGGAGGCCATCGACGTTCTTGGATACATAAGAAGAAGCTGCTTTTCCGAGTGCATGCTTGATCATGTCGGTGCTCAAATGAGCTGCCGGCACAACCAGCACTTCCTTCAGGCCATATGCTTTCTCCAGCTGCTGTTCAAGTTCCACTGTATGGGCGTTTTCGTCTTTAATGTAAATTTCCACAATGCCCATTTCCCGTGCCTTGTTCAGCAATTTTGAAATCACCGGGCGGGAAACGCCCATCTTGCTGGCGATTTGCGCTTGGGTTTGGCCATCAAAATAATAGAGGTTGGCGACCTTTACGATTTGTCTGCGTTCATCCCAATTCATCATCGTTGCACCTTCTCATCCGAGTCCGATTAGCGGCTGCGTAATTCAGTATATTCACCGCTTTCATGCCCCTATTATACGATTAAGGACGTTCATTGTACACCATCCAGAAAAGGAAGAAGCTGTCTATTTTACGGTTAGAAACAGGAAGGCGCAGCAAATTTTCATACAATAGATAAATAAGTGAATTTTCTGTTATCATTATTTTGGAACAGTGAAAACTAAGGGGGAATGGACAGATGCGTTTAGCGACCATCAGACAGGGAAATCAGGAAAACGCAGCGTTGGTGCTTGAATCTGGAGTGGTCCCGCTTAAACGATTGAATGAAATCTTCAACCAGCGATGGGCAACCGATCTGTAAGAATTGATCAAATCAACCCAATTGGACGCCTTGAATCATTGGTATCAGGATGAATTTCAGCAGAAGATAAAAGAGGAAGCCTTTAAGGAACTGATTGTTCCGTTCGATCGGGTCACTTATGCGCCGCTGTATCGGCAGCCGCGGAAAATTTGGGGTATTGGTTTGAATTATCTGGAACATGCCGCTGACTTGCACGAAGTGTCACCCGACACCGAACCGGCAAGCTTTATGAAACCTGATACGGCGATCATCGGTTCGGGCGACACCATTCAAGTGCCTATGCAGTCGGAACGAACCACTGCCGAATCCGAATTGGGCATCATCATTGGCAAAACATGCAAAAATGTATCGGAAGAAGACGCGCTGGATGTGGTAGCAGGCTACACGACAATCATCGACATGACGGCGCAAGACATCCTGCAGAAAAATCCGCGTTATTTAACGCGCGCCAAAAGCTTCGATACATTTTTCAGCTTCGGTCCTCAGCTGGTTACGCCGGATGAAGTGGACGATGTCCTTGAACTGAAGGTGGCGACCATCATCAACGGCAGCGTGCACCGTGAAAATACGGTTTCGAATATGACGTTTCAGCCGCAGTTCCTGATTTCATTCCATTCCCAAGTCATGACCTTGTTGCCAGGCGACATCATTTCAACCGGAACGCCGGGTGCGGTGGTGATCCGACAAGGGGACGTCGTGAGCTGCCGGATCGACGGTTTTGAACAACTGGATAATCCGGTGGAGGACCTAAAGGAGGCTGGAAAGTAAGACTGCTGAAAAAAAGACCGCTGTTTCCCCCGTAGGATGGGAGTACAGCGGTCTTTGGCATGAAAGGGAGCAACCCTTTAAAATGCATATTGGAATAAAGCGTAATAGAGAGGGCCAAGGAGAACCAGCATCATTACACCCGAAATGACGGTCATGGACGCACTTCCGGCTTCCGGTTCGGCTTCCGTAAAATAAGCCTTGATAAAGAAGAAAAACAATAAGTCCCACAACACCACAGCTGCAAGAACCACTTGCCAGACGAATGGCGTGAAAATCTGGTAATGGGTTACAAAACCGAACAGGCCGACCCAGGCGATAACGGAGAATGCCAAATCAATCAGGAAAATAGGGCTCTTATAGCCGCCGTGAATGAAGAATCCGATTGTGGACGTAGCCAAAAATGCAGCGTATATGTACCAAAAAATTTGTATCATGAGCATAATCCCTCTTTCATAGACATCTTATCCATTATAAGAGATGGGGGCAGGAAATAAAATTCTTCCGCTTGTAATTTTTTTCGGACTATAAAGATAAGATTGAGGAGGCATAGGGCAACTGAGCATTATAGAATGAAGAAAAGGAAAAGCCGAAAGCTGAAGAAAGTCGCGTACCGGCATATAATAGAGGAAAGGACAAGACATCGTATAGGCAGTTCAAGTGGAGGAGGGATAGAGATGGAAAGAGCTTATTTTACTTTTGATGAAATGTGGGAAAAAATCATTGCCTGCGACCGGAGATATGACGGCCTTTTTTATACAGCTGTTAAAACGACCAAAATCTATTGCCGGCCTTCCTGCCGCTCGCGGAAACCTAAAAAGATCAACGTCGAGTTTTATTCGACTATGGCCGAAGCCGAAACGAAAGGATTCCGTGCCTGCAAAAGATGCCGGCCTGAAACCGACTATACGCCGGATGAAGAACTCGTCCACAACGTAATGGCTTACCTGACCGCCCGTTATAAAGAAAGCATCAGCCTGCAGGACATCGCAGTTCATGTCGGCCTAAGTCCATCTTATCTGGAACGTGTGTTCAAGCAGGAAACAGCGGAAACGCCGCATGCCTGCCTGGAGAGAATCCGGATCGACAAGGCAGCGCATCTGCTGACACACACCCGTTTATCCAACCTTGACGTCTGTTTTGAAGCGGGATTCCAAAGCCCGTCCAATTTCTATAAAATCTTCCGCAAACGCAAAGCCCATTCACCGAGCGAGTTCCGCAAGTTGAGCGAGGCTGTTCCTTCATGAAGAGAGTGCACGAAGAACAGTATTCAGAGATTGCAACGCCCGCGGATTTTAATTTTGAGGAATGCCTGGTTCATCTCGGCAGGTCGTCGCAGGAGAATTTGTACCGGCTTGATGACAGCGGGATCACGAAACTGTTGAAAATCGGCGGACAGCTTGTGTTGTTTCGCATCGTGCCGGCAGCCGGTGCCTTGCGAATCGAATTTCCTCTTGGCGTGCCGGCTTATCAGGAAAGAGACGAGGTTGCTGCCTATATCGAGGATTGGTTCGATCTGCAGACGGACCTGCAGGGATTTTATGCCATTGCGGAAACAGATCCAGTGTTGAAGAGTGTGGTCCGGCAGCATTATGGTTTGCGGGTCATCGGCGTACCGGACTTGTTTGAAGCGCTGGTCTGGGCAGTAATGGGCCAGCAGATCAATCTGACATTTGCTTACACATTGAAGAAACGGTTCGTTGAAAATTTCGGGGAATCCCTGTTTTATGAAAATGAGCGTTATTGGACATTTCCAAGTGCCGAGAAAATCGCCTCGCTGAACGTCGCTGATTTGCGTGCCTTGCAGTTGACCGTCAGAAAATCCGAGTATATTTTGGGGATTGCGCAAGCGATGGCGAGGGGCGGATTGCAGAAGCAGCGCTTGCTTCAGGAACCGGACATGGAACGCGTGTTACTGGAAATCCGGGGCATCGGCGCCTGGTCAGCCAATTACGTCATGATGAAATGCCTGCACAGCCAGTCGGCCTTTCCGCTCGCGGATGTTGGTTTGCACAATGCATTGAAAGCCCAATTGCAGCTCGACCGAAAACCGACACCGGCAGAAATCATGGAGCTCGCGAAAAATTGGGAAGGGTGGCAGGCATACGCCACATTCTATCTATGGAGGTCTTTATTATGAATCAAATACATCGTGCAGAATTCCAATCGCCGATCGGCATCGTGGAAATCACCGGAACAGATAGAGCAATCCTCTCCATTCTGTTCAGCGAAAAAACCGACGTGGAACATCCAATCGGTCCGGACAGCCCGGCGGTCATCGTAAATTGCCAGCGGCAGCTGGAAGAATACTTTAAAGGAGAGCGTACAGAGTTCAGCATTCCCTTCACTTCTGCAGGCACTGAATTCCAGCAGAAGGTCTGGTCGGCTTTGACCAGCGTGCCGTACGCGGAAACCGTCTCCTACGGGGCAATCGCTAAAGCGATCGGCAGCGATAAAGCCGTGAGGGCAGTAGGGAACGCCAACAGCAAGAACAAACTGACCATCGTCGTGCCTTGCCACCGCATCATCGGGTCGAACGGCAAACTGACCGGCTACGCCGGTACGCTGACCCGCAAAGAATGGCTGCTCCGGCACGAAAAAGAAGTGGAGAAAAAGCGTCAATCTGCTGGTTTGGTATAACGAAATACATGAAGAAAAAACGATAAGACCGCCAATTCGCAGCTGAATTGGCGGTCTTAAAATGTTGTCGAATTGAAGCCTTTATTCCTGTATGGCTTGATTCAACCCATCCTGGTCATCGAATTGGATTTTTCCGATCTTTCCTTTTTCCGGAACAATGGAGTTGCCTTCGAAACTGTAGACACCGGTTTCGCCGGACTCATTTTCATAGTTGACATCGAAAGTGAAATTATAAAGCGTAGGTTCGTTTTCGCTTTGTGTAATTTCAAGGTCATCGGTGTTGAGTGTGTAGTCCTTTTCAGAAAAACTATACGCAAAAGCACCCGTTCTGCTGAAGGTTTCGTATGCATTCGCAGTGAAATAAGGAGCATACGTTTCTTCCATGTAATTCAGCAGTTCCTTGTATTCAGGCGTTTCCTGGAAAGCGTTATATTCTTCCTCATCCATGTCATCTGTCTGGAAAGCCATTGCGGCTTCCCACAATTCTCTGTACTTTTTGTCAGGGCCATTAAACTCTTTCTCGATGACCGCCTGAATCGCTTCTTTATTTTCATCAGCAACATTGTTCTGCTGGGCTTTCCCGCTTTGCGAACAACCGGCGACAGCCAGAGAAACGCAGGCCAGAAGCAGTATAAGCATTGATTTTCTAAAAGATAACTTCAAACCATTCATCACAATTCCCCCTTTTAAAGAATAGGTTAAAAATAAAACCAACCCGCTAAAGCTAAGAAGATGGCACTTAAGATCAGCTTACTGATCAAAAAGGCTTTCTTTTTCTTAACAATCAGCTTCTTTTCCATATTTCCAAGAAAAATAATCATCAACCAAAGGCCTGCGAAAGTCAAAATATACCCTGGGCTGTCCTGGATTTTTAGGAATCGAAGTGCGCCCAAACCGATAAGAAAGAAACCTGCATATCCGATAAGAAAGGAGAGCATAGGGTCCTTTTGTCTCTTTTCCATCAGCGTCCTCCTTTTTTAGTATCCATACCTTTAATACGAATGGAGTCCCAAGAAGTTCCATTTAATATCAAATCAAAAAAAGAACACACTCAGTCCGCGTTTCAGGTTAATGAAAACCATGCGGACAGGGGTGCTCTTTCAATTATTTGGTTGTTTACTTTACCTGGGCTTGCGCTTTTTCGGACTCGTTCAAATCGACATCAACCGAAGTGACGAAATAGCGTTTGGCCTCATCCGTTTTGAGTTCGACTTTCTTTCTGTCGAACAAGGAAACAGTTTCGATTTTCTTCATTTCGCCTGTCTGGATATCTTCTTCATAGATGCGGTAGCCGATAATGGCGTCATCACGCACCGCATGCCAGGAAACATTAAACGCCGTAGCTACTACGTTTTCTGGAGGTGCTGGCTGAGTTGTTTCAAGGCTTGAATCGGAAACCAGCTCGGCGGTCACCACCAGGCGCTCTTCATGGGAGCCGATGTCGCGGTTAAAATCACCCGTACACGTAATAAGATTGATCATCCGTTTGTCCGAGTTGCCGAAAATCTCTTCAATCGGTGCTTCGTCCGTTTCATAGCTGGTCAGGTTTTTTACCTCAAATACCATCTCGCGTCCATCCGGATCCGTCAGAATTACGGTTTCTCCGACTTTTACATCTTTCAATTCATAAAAGACAGCCGGTCCCGTCAAACTGTCGACATGGCCTGCTAGCACGGCATGGCCTTTGGCGCCGGCTTTAAAGCCAGGTTCAAACCAGCCGACCTGATCGACATCTTCCGGCACACCCATTTCGCCATTGTCCAGAATACCGGTCGCTTCGATCTTTGCCCTCACTCCGATGGAAGGAACTTCAATCTGGGCAGGTTCCATGCCTTTGATGCTTTGCTGGCGTTCCCGCTGCAGCATCTCCAATTTTTCCCGCTGTTCCGGAAAGATCGGAAACTCCGCAATCTTATCTGTGTCACTGCCGGAAGCTGTATCCTCAGCTTCTGCTTTCTCACTTTGTTCTTCGGGTTCGACAGCTCCGGCTTGTTCTTCAACAGTCGGACTGGCGGCTAAAGGCTTTAAAATAATAAACAGCACCAGGCATAGAACGATGGCTGTTCCCATGGTGATAAGCTGCTTCATCTGCGATCTCTCCTTCCCAATCAGGAACAGAGAGAGCCAACTTGGCCCTCCCTGAACAATTATTGCTGGTTTTTACTTTGACGATAAGTGATTGTGCCAGCTGCCAATAAAATCATCAGGCTCAATGTAATCCAAAGAACCATGGTGTTTGTTTGTCCAGCTGTGCCGCCAAGCCCTGTTGCCGGCATTTTTTCAGGTGCGGTGTTCTCGAAGTTCTCAGGGAATTGATCGACCACTGCGCCGCTCAATCCTTTGCCGATATCAAACATGATAGCATAGCCTGTGCGGTAACTTTCATAAGATGCTGTGTAATCTCCCGCTGCGTATTGCTGGAACGTGTCAACAACAGATGTTTCATGTGCCTGTACACCGGCAATGGTTTCATCCAAAGGCATGCGGTCTTCAGTTGCGCTGTTCAGGAAGGTGCCAAGGTCAGTCGCAAATGTGCTGGTCAAAGTAGAAGTAGCTTCTTCAACAGCGGCTTGATCGTCAGCTGCTGCAGCGGTAGCCAAATCACCTTGAACGGAAATGTGTTCGTTATTCCACAGCTCGGCAAATTGATTGCTTGCTTCTTCACCGTAGACAGAAGCAAGTGCTGCACGGAATTCCTCGGTGTTCTGATCTTGTGCCCAATCGGCAAAATCAAAGTCATCAGATCCGTTATAGCCTTTGGTCATGCTCAGTTGCGCCAAGGCGAAATGCTCGGCCGCAATGCGGTTCACCGTCGAACGGAAATCACCGGCTGGCGTGTTCGGATCGGAAAACTGGTCAGGAAACTGAGTGGAAATAGCTCCGCTGATGGCACTTCCTGCTCCAAAGATTTGTGTGAAACCTTCCAGGTAAGAAGTATAAGCGGCTTCAAAATCACCGGCTGCGTAAAGGTCGAACGTGTTCTGAACAAAATCTTCGTGTTGGCGAAGCGCTTCAGTCGCTCCGTCTTCCGGCAGGTTGCCTTCAGTTGCTGTGCCAAGGAAGGCACCCATGTCATCAACGAATGACTGGATTTCGTCCAACGCTTCCCCCTGCATCTCTTCGTCGCCAGCTTTAACAGCTGCGGCGTAATCGTCGGTGCCTGTATTGTGCTTGTCAAAAATCTCTACAAAAGCGGCTCCGCCTTCTTCACCATAAACAGAAGCGATGACCGGCTCCATATCTGCTGTGTTGGCATCAAGTGCTGCCATCGCTGCTTCTGCCGCTTCGTCTTCGTCATAAATCTTCATCATCGAATCCACAGCCAGCGCGTAATGCTCCGACAATAAAGAATCCAATGTAGCGCGAAGTTCCACGCCCGTCGTTTCCGTCGGCGGAAGTTCATCCGCGAATGCCGCCGTTCCCATGCCAGGCACTAAAAGTGCGGCTCCCAATACAGGTACCATTACTTTTTTCCAATTCATCTAAACCACTCCTCATTTTTTAATTCTTACAGACATAACGGAGTGGATTGGAAATTAGATCACATTTTTTGCGAGAAAAAGAAGGGTGTTTCGTCCGTGAGCGGATTTTGCTCACGGACACAGGCAGTTTGCTGGGGCAAACTGTTTACATTCGGGTCTTTTCTGTTGGGAATTTGGGTTTTTCTAGGAAATTGGGCGTTTGGAAAGTATTTAGACTGTATTGGAAAGTAAGGAAGCGGTTTTGGAAAGTATTTCGTCTGGAATGGAAAGTATTTAAGGGATTCTAGAAAGTATATCCAATTAACTGGAAAAACCGCTCTCATATAAAGGAATAAAAGATAAAATTTCAGCTTCCAGCAAATAACCTCCCAATATGAAATGAAAAAACCGCCACATTGGGCGGTTTTTTTCATTTTGAACGGACATCTTCGAAGGCATCAAGTTTCTCAACATCTTCTGGAGAAATGCTGAAGTCCAATTGGCTGTTTTCAATGATTCGTGCTTCATTAGTCGATTTCGGAAGCGGCAATGTCCCGTGTTCCAGGCAATAGCGAATGCACAATTGAGCAGGCGTCACGCTATATTTAGCAGCCATCTCCTTGATTTCAGCACTGTCTAAAATCTGTCCGGTTGCGAGTGGCGAGTAAGCTTCGACGATAATATTGTGATGTTTGCAGAATTGCAGCAGCCCCGCTTGATCGCGGCCGATATAGAATGGAATCTGATTGGCCATCGGTACAATGTCGCAAGCATCCAGAAGTGCCTGGATATCGCTTTCGGAAAAATTGGAGACGCCGATTGCCCGGATCTTGCCGTCTTTGTAAAGCTTCTCCATCGCTTTCCAGGATTCGATATTGCTTTCCGTACAATCCTTGCCGATTTCATCCCATGGCCAAGGCGCATGGATCAAGTAAAGATCCAGATACTCTACACCGAGATTCGAAATGGTTTCTTCAAAAGCTTCGAGTGTCACATCATAGCCTTTGGTTTGAGCCGGGAGCTTGCTGGTGATGAAGACATTTTCCCGGGAAATATCGAAATCCCGGATTGCTTTGCCGACGTTTTCTTCATTCTGATAAGCTAAAGCCGTATCAATATGTGTATAGCCATTCTTAAGGGCAGTCGTCACTGCCGCATATGCCTCTTCATTCGGAATCTGCCAAGTGCCGAATCCGATATCTGGAATTTTCACCCCATTGTGGAACGTGAAAAATCTATCGTTTGCCATAGAAAAATTTCCTCCCCTTTGCTCAACGTTCTTTCTCATTGTACTTCTCATACGGTAAAAGGGTCCAGAATTTAGGACGCTGTAGCGAATGAAATCTTCGGAAGGCGAAACTTCCATCATCCTGAACCGTAAAGTTAGATACAGATCGAACAATAGGGAGGTGGCCGATCATGTGGCCAACTATATTCACCTTAGCAATGCTCATCATGTTTGGATGTTCCATTAAAAAGATCATCGCCAAAAGGAAAGAAGCATCTATTACAGGATGGAAATCCCTCGGAACTTCTATCTGCTTTTTCCTGATTGCCGCAATCAACTTATTGGCATACTGGTTTGATTTTAGCGGAATCATCTCACTGTCCCTGACAATCCTGCTGTTGGCGGCCGGAGCATACTTTACACGATATCTGCCGAATGAAAGGAAGTGGAACAATGCCAAACTGTGAAAACTGCGGCCGGAAATGGCAATGGAAGACGATTGTCTCAAAAACATTGAAACTCACCAATAAAGTAACTTGTCCGTATTGCGGAAAACCCCAATACATCGTACCGAAGTCCAGAGTCCTCACGGGTTTTTTCAGCTTTTTGCCCACTTTCATCATCATCATGATCGGTATGATTTTTGACATCAATGTATGGCAGGTCTTGTTGAGTGCGGCGGGGCTGCTGCTTGTGTTTTTGGCTATCTATCCATTTACCATGAAGCTCACCAGCGAAGACAAATCACAAACTTTTATATAGTAAAAGCCGTTCCAGAATCACCAGGAACGGCTTTTTTCTTGTTTCATTCATCAGTTTCAGGAAACTGCTTTTCATAACTAAACCGGACCATGGCATAATCTTCGTTCCATTCAGCTTTGGCGTCAGCCATTGTCTGCTGCTTGGCTTCGGTATCAAGTGTTTGGGCTTCAATCCATTGGTAAGCTTGAAGCTGCCGCCTATATTCATGGCGAATCAAAATGTAATTATCGGGGTAATTTACTTTAGCTATCTCAATCAATCGTTTTTCGAGAGGCGGAAGACGGCTATTGTTTATTTCCTCATAAGCTGCAAGTTGATCCATGTACTCGGAATGCATATTGCGGAAACTCGGCACCATTTCCTGGATGGCGTTGTTCAACAGCGTTTCTTTATGCGGTGCATCGATTTCCATTGCTGACAGCTCCGACAAAGCGGTCATTTGCTTTTCGCTAAAGTCGTCCTGTAACCGTCGGTTGTCAGGCCATTCCTCTTGAGCCAATTGCTTAACAGCAAGGCTTGCTTCGGATGAATTGATCAAAGTGAGCGTATTGACCAGTTCATCGGCTCTGTATTGTTCCTGGCGAATTTTTTGGGCCTCCGCCACTTGTTCTTCAATGGTCGAACTCGCGGACAACGGTTCCGATTCTGCCATATCGCTTTTATCCAACTCCTGCAATTGCGTGTATAACAAACCGATCCCCATTAGAAAAACCAAAGCGGAAATGCCGGCGACACGTCCACCGTAATGAGGCTTTTTCGTGACGCTCCCGACAATCATCCAACCGATGCCGATTAAAATGCCGACGATTCCTGCCAGCAAAAGCATGAGTATTAATTCCATCAGACCAGCCATGCTGCAGCTCTTCTCAGAAACGTCTATTGAACTTAACCTTAGAGAGTTTTAACGGATTCCGCAACAGGAATTGGCAAAAATTTCTTTCTCCTTTCGAATTAAAAGAATATTCATAACATCATATATTTGAAAAAAAGAAGACATGGATGTTTGGAAATGAAGAATGAGGAGGAATTATGAAAGGGGTATTTTCTTTTAAATTGATTAAGAGAGGCTTTTCTGCCGCTTACTAATCAAATCAATTGATGATTCGAAGTCTCTCATCAAAAGCGAAAGGACCAAATCATTATTTTTGGAAATAAAAGTACTATTTTCAATTAAACCAATAAAATGGAAAAAACTTTATGATACCATTTTTTACGTAGTCATTCTATTTCGAGTAAATATTCAGGAGGGACTGCAAAACTAAAAAATGGGGGCATGACACATGAGAAAAAGAATGGAAAAATGGTTGATCGCATTAACTGCTTTATTCTGCTTGAACTTTGCGTTTGTGCAAGGAGCATCTGCGCAATCTACGGGTGGAACAGAATTACAGCTTTCGGATCTGACTGCGGAAAAATTAGAAGCATTAGGCAACAGCATTTATTTTGATGTCGACAACAGCTTGAAAATTGATGAGAAAAAAGCACGCCAAGCGTACAAGAAGTTTACTGGAAAAGAACTGAAAAGCATTGCCGGACAATTAGCGGCGATTCCTGAAGAACGCGTTCTTGAGTTAAAGCAGATTGCTTTGGCTGAACAGGCAGCAGGCGAAGGCGAAGTTCAAGTAATGGCCATTCCATTGATTGTTTGGGCAGGAATTGGAGTAGCCGGCATTTTGGCAGGCGGTGCAGCCATTTACTTTACCGGTAAATACATGAGCTGGCAGGAAAAGAAATACTTAGTGGACACTTGCTATGCAGCGGGCGGACGTCCGATCCTTGATAGTGGGGATACAGCCGGCATCAACTCGGCTCCTAAAAAAGCATGGTGGAAATTCGGAAGCACGTACAGCTTCGAATGTGCAAAATAAGTCATGACATGAAAAAAGCCCTTTCCCTCAACAAGCAGGGAAGGGCTTTTTGAATCCATTTTTAGTTTTGGGTGCAGGTCACGGAATTGAGTCCGTACCAATTGGTTTCTTCACTGACAACAGTTCCGCCATTATCCAGGCATTTTTCTGCCTGCTCCAGGTTGGCTTCATGGGTGCTCTTCATTTGGAAAATGGCAGTGGCGGTAATCGCTGCTACGAGAACGAGTACACCTACAACGACCAAAGGAGCAGTCTTCCGCAGATTCTTTTGCGTCTGAACCGGCTTTTTAGGCCTAGGCGTGTCGTCCAAATAATCGGTATCGACTGAGAAGTATTTGCGGACTTCCAGGTAATACAGCAAGTTCTGGATGATGAACACCAGGCATAAAGCGACGATGAACACGTAGCGGTTGAACGGAAAGAGCATCAGCAAAATGAGCAGGGGCAGGAATTGCCAATAGAACACATAGACTTTTCGGGTGGCATTTTGCGTCACTTGCTGAAGCATTTCATCGTCATCGATAAACTCACCGGGTTTAAACAAGGAAAACCCATCAATCTGCTGGTGAGGGTACCGTTTATTGTGCTTATGTATTTTCACTGCATATAGAACAAGGAGCAGGAGCATCAGGAAAGTTCCGCCAAATAGAGCGGTGATTGCGGCAACGTTCCAGTTGTGGGATTCCAGCCCGTTCAGCAGAAGGTCCACGGCATAGATCACCCCGTAGGTCCAAATCATGAAAATGAACCATAACGCGATATTCCATAAAGGGAATTGGACACGAAAATCGTTGTTATTCATCAAATTCCTCCTCTTCCAACCAAAAGATATCATCCACTTTTGTCTCCAAATGAGCCGCCAGGCGAAGCGCCAATGCAACAGAAGGCGAAAATCCGCCTTTTTCGATAAAGCCGATCGTTTGACGGGTGACGCCTACACGTTTCGCCAATTCAACCTGAGAAAACCCGTGGCGTGCCCGTAATTCTTTTACACGATTTTTAAGCATAATGGAGTCCTTTCGATTTGGTATTGGTTAACTATACTATTCATAATGTATAGTATAATTAACATGATGTCAATAATACTTGTCCTGGTATCTTAGAAAAACCTCTCTCAACAAATAAAAAAAGCTTTTCCAATCCAGTTGGAAAAGCTTTTTCAAAACTAAAATTCATTAACGATGTTTCTTGATTTCCTGCGTCAATTCATTGAATCGCCGGTCAAGCTCCCTGTACTGGGGATCTTTTGCTGCCATAAAACTCAATTTTCCCAGCACTTCCTGCCGCTCCGTTTCAAGCCGCATCAGCAATTCGCCCGTGTCATCGCGCTCCGGAACGGGAGCATCGAGCTGCTTCTCAATCCGGTGATCCGCGATGACCAATTTGCTGGTGGTGGTTTTCTCGCGGAAAGCCTGGTCATGGGAGACAACCAGCAAAGTGCCTGTATAGTGGGACAGTGTTTCCTCAAGCTGCTCGCGAGATGGCAAATCGAGGTGGTTGGTCGGCTCATCCAGAATCAGCGCATCCCGCTCTTCCAGGATATAGAGCATCAGCTTGCATTTGATGCGTTCGCCCATGCTCATGGCGCTGATGGGCTCGTTCCACTGCTCAACCGTGAAGCCGAGATGCTTCATGAGGTTCTGGACCTTTCCGCGCGCTTCGAAGGTTTCCTTATAGAACAGTTCGGCCGGTGTTTTCTCGAGCGGCAAGTCAAACACTTCCTGCGTCAAGTAGCCGACACTCGCCGAAGGGGACATCCAGACTTCGCCGTCTGCGGTTTCCTGTCCCAGCAGAATTTTCAGCAACGTCGTTTTGCCGCTGCCGTTTGGGCCTTCAATGGCGACTTTTTCACCGTGGAGAATGGTGAAGTCCACTTGATCGAACAACAGTTTCCCGTCAAATGATTTCGACAACCCCTTCGCTTCCAGAAACCGCTTGCCGGTTTTATGGGTGGCTTTCATAGAGAAGTTGACTTCGTATTCCGGCTCGAGCGGTTCAGCGTTGATTTTCTCCAACTCTTTTTCCAGCCGTTTCTGCTTGGATTTGACCTGCTTGTCCATGCGTTTCGCTTTCAGGCGGTAATGTTCTTTATAGCCTTCCTGTTTGGTCGATTCGGCATGCGCTTTGTGCGACCAGGAAGTCAGCTCGTCCATCTGCGCTTCGATGCGCCCGACCATTTTCTGCTGCTGATCGTATTCACGCTGTTGGGCCAGCCGCTTTTGCTGCCGCGCTTCCATATAGCTGGAGTAATTGCCTCGGTGCTCGATAAGCTTCCGGTTTTCCAAGGACCAGATCTTGGTTGCGACAGCGTCCAGGAAATGCCGGTTATGAGACACCAGAATGAGAGTTCCAGGATACTTGCGGATCTGGTCCATCAGCAGCTCAATGCTGCCGCCATCGAGGTGATTGGTCGGTTCGTCCAGCAACAATAAGTGGGCATTCTGTGCAAAGCCTGCAGAAAGCCGGACTTTCAGTTTTTCCCCGCCGCTGAGAAGGGAAAAGTCGTGTTCCGGCACCTGCCACCTGTGCAATAAAACCGTTTCGGAAGCGGACACCTCACCGAACGAGTGGGTTTCCGTTTCCTGTTCCACAAAAACGGTTTCGAGGTTTGGCTGAAGCCAGTCCAACTGGCCGCTTGATGGAGCCAATTCCCCGGCAATCAGCCGCAGCAAGGTCGATTTGCCGGCACCGTTCTTGCCGATGATGCCGATCACGTCGCCTTGCTGTACACTCGCATTCACTTCTTCAAAAATCACCATCTCTTTTATTTCATACCGTACATTGTGCAGTTTCAGCAGTTCTTTCATCCAATCAATCCCTTCAGGAGAGGGAGAATCAAAAAATCCTCCCAAATAAATTTGGAAGGATTAGCCGTATCGTGCCCGAACTTAATAAACCATTAAGGTACGATGGTTCGACAGTTGGTGCAGGTGGGCAGACTAATCCTATTTCGCGTGAGTTGAAATCTGTAATTTCAGCCGCTAAAACAAGATTAGTTACGCATCGTCCACCCATCAGCCTTTCTGTCGTTTGATAAGGCCAGTATAGCATAACAATAAATCCATTTAAAGAAAGGGATGTGCCATTCCATTCCGCTGTTTTGCAAAGCAGGCCAACGGGTAACTTAAGACTGTCTTACTTAAAAAATACAGGTTATCAGGAGGCTATCATGGAATACATCTATCTCGGAAATTCAGGGTTGCGGGTTCCGAAGTACATACTCGGGACAGTCCCTTTCAGCGGAACAAACGGTTTTGAAGCAGCCGGCAATATCGATGACAAACTGGCGCGCCGCATGGTCGACATGTCACTCGAAGCGGGCATCAATATGTTCGATACGGCGAATCTCTATTCGAAAGGGGATGCGGAACGGGTCTTGGGTGCAGCCATCAAAGGGCGCCGTGAAGACGTATTGCTGACATCGAAAACCGGTTTCCATATGGAAGACAACCCTAACGCAAGAGGAGCTTCAAGAAGCAACATCCTTCGTTCCATCGACCAAACGCTTAAACGTTTGGGAACAGATTATCTTGATTTGTATTTTGTTCACCTTTGGGACGGGCAGACACCGGTCGAAGAAACTGTCGAGACGATGACCAGTCTTGTGAAGTCCGGAAAAATCCGCCATTGGGGCGTATCCAATTACAGCGGGTGGGCACTGGCCCGGACGTTCACCGTCGCAGAGCAAGGCGGCTATATCCCGCCGATTACACAACAGATCTATTACACGCCGGAAGCACGGGAAGCGGAATACGAACTGCTTCCGGCAGGCCAGGAGCTCGGCATCGGCTCGATGATTTGGAGTCCGCTTGGTGAAGGACTCTTGAACGGTAAAATCGGGCGCAACAAACAAGCGGCCGAGAACACACGCCAAGGTGCCGGATGGCCGGAGCCTTGGGTGCAGGACCAGGAGCGGCTGTATCAGGTGATTGATGCACTCGAAGAAGTCGCAGCCAACCACAATGCTTCCGTACCGCAGATCGCTTATGCGTGGGTGCGTGACCGTCCGAATGTCGGGCCGATCGTCATCGCTGCGCGCAACGAAGAACAGCTGGAGGAAAACATCGCTTCTTTCGACATCAAGCTGACGCAGGAAGAACACGACCAAATCGAAGCCGTCGCCCGTCCAGTACCGATCTACCCGAACTGGCACCGTGCCATGAGTTCGCTGGACATGAGCAGCCCGTCCGAGAAAGTGTATTTGGAAGGCTATAAGAAATCAATGGGAATAGAAGAATAAGAAAACGCACCGATCTTGAGCACTAACCGGCTCTGGATGGGTGCGTTTTTTGTTTTTGTAACTTTTCATCCGGCGAAAGGTCTAATGGATGCAAAGGGAGGGCAAGAAAATGAAATTCAAGCAGTTAATTGTGGCCGTTGGCATCCTGTTGCTACTCGCAGCATGCTCAGAAGAAAAAGCGGCAAAACCCGCTGATCCTGTCATGGAAAACAGAAAGGATATAGAAGAGGCACTGCCAATCCTTGACGTAACGGTAGATGGAAGGGAGAAACCGACTATCCGGGGCGGCTATAGCTGGAGCTTCTTTGACGAGAAGGACAATGCATCGGCAACAATCGAAGCGGAATCCCTTTCGCCTTTGGAGTTGGCCGAGAACCAGAAAGCGCCGAAAGTAAATGAAGAAACGATGATCGATCTCCACTTCGACAAAGAACCGGAAACCTATGAAGTGCAAATCTGGGATTCAGAAGGCGTTACCAGAGGACCTTTTGATGACATCGTGCTGGATGAGTTTAACGGGAAAATGGTATATCAGATTATTGCGGAGTGGGAGCAGGGGACGGCTACATATGTTTTCTCGCTGACGGTTGAATAGCAGATGTTCTCACGGACATATAGAGTCTTTATAGAGAAGAGAAGGTGTCAGAAAATTTACAGTTTGAAAGGTCTGGCTGTGATAAACTGGAATAGGGAGAGGGATATTCACCTGGAATGAAAATCGGGACTCAAACTGAGCCAGCAGAATAAATTCTCTGTACGGCAAGCAATCGAAGATTGAATTCAACAAAGGCAAGCATCATGAAACAAGCGAAAAGGGGTTGGGACGGATGGGCGAAAACGAAGACTTGTTCAGCAGAAAACCGAAAGAAGAACGCAGATTAGGGGAACCGACCGGTGCGTTCAAAGGCGCAGCTTGGGGCTCATTGCTGATCGGGGTATCGGCGTATTTGATCGGACTGTACAATGCGCTGATGGAATTGAACGAAAAAGGCTATTATATTACTTTACTAATTCTTGGGCTTTACGCAGCAGTCTCCCTTCAAAAAGCAGTCCGCGACCGCGACGAAGGAATCCGGGTCACCAACCTGTATTTCGGCATCAGCTGGTTTGCACTGATTGCCGCGATAGCGCTGATGGCAATCGGCCTGTTCAATGCGGGAAGCATCACCTTGAGTGAGAAAGGCTTTTACGGCATCTCGTTCGTCTTGAGTTTGTTTGCCGTCGTTACTGTGCAGAAGAACGTGCGGGATACGGAAGAGGCGAATCAGGATAAGTAAGTTATTGTTTAAAGGGGCGTCTTAATTAAGAAGAAAGCGGAAAACACCTGACTTTTTTGAGTCAGGTGTTTTTGTGAGGATTTAAGTTTCCAGCGTCTACACGCCTTTTTCTATACAATATAGTTTTTCACAAAATTTAAATATGTACTTGTTGGAAATTAAAGCGATCTAAATAATTGTTATGGAAAAAATGTATGTTTATTGTCTACAGCAAGCAAAGATAAGAAAAGAACCTATATGTTAAAATAATCTAAATAACTATTTACATAAAGGAGCCTACCGATGCCCATCTATAATAAATTAGTCCGCGATGCTATACCTGAAATAATCGAAAAAACCGGCAAAGATTTTTCAATTCGCACTCTGGAAGAAGACGAGTATAAGACCGAAGTCAAAAAGAAACTAGGCGAAGAACTAGAGGAATATAAAGAAGCCGCAACTAACGAAGAAGCCGTTGAAGAGTTAGCCGATATTCTTGAACTTCTTCATGCAGCTGTGAAAATTCATGGTTCTTCTATTGAAGAGTTAGAGCAAATCCGCCAGGCAAAAGCCGAGAAGCGTGGCGGTTTTGACAAACGCATATTTTTGATTGAGGTTGAAGATGACTAAGCTGGAATTGGTGACTTCCCAACTTGTTTCGCATTTGGAGAGGCTATCAAAAGAGGCGGTTGAGATTCAATGGATCACTGCGTTTGCGATGAAGTCAGGGGTCGAAAAAATTTTACCGTTCCTTCGAAAAGCAGCGGACAGAGGAGTGCCGATTAAACTACTGGTAGGCGATTATCTGTTTGTGACGCAGCCGGATGCCCTGCAGTTGCTCCTGGAAAAACTGCCTTCTGCAGAAATTCGGATATGGAAAAGCGGAGGGGCTTCCTTTCACCCGAAATCCTATCTGTTCCGTGGAATAGACACATCCCATCTGATTGTCGGATCTTCGAATTTATCATCGTCTGCGCTCACGACAGGGGTGGAATGGAGCTTGATTGCCCCGACTTCTGTTGATGCAGAAGTTTTTGAAGAAGCGGTTACCCAATTTCTGAAATACTTTTATGCCGATCAGACAGTATCTTTAAATGCAGAGACACTTGCAGAATATCGGTCATTACATAAAGCGGCAAATCTTAAGCACCCGATCAGTCCGATATGGTCCGAAGCGGAAGAAGTCGAAATGACGGTCGGCCCGGCTCTGCCGCAGCAGCCTGAAGTGGCAGAAGCACAAACGCTTTATAGTGCGCCCATTTCTCCAAGGCCTGCACAGCGTGAAGCATTGGAAGCACTGGATAATGTACTTGCTGAAGATTACAGCCGGGCTATGGTGGTACTGGCGACGGGCTTAGGCAAAACCTATTTAGCCGCTTTTTTTGCAGAAAAATTCAAGCGGGTATTATTCGTTGCACACCGGGAAGAAATCCTTTCTCAGGCGAAGCAGTCATTCGAGCATCTGCACCCGGACAGATCGAGTGCTTTTTATAAAGCTTCGGAAAAAGGAACAGATGCGGATTTTATTTTTGCTTCTATCTATACACTGGGGAGCCAATATCATTTAGATCAATTTGAAAAAGATGCTTTTGATTTAATTGTAGTGGATGAGTTTCATCATGCAGCAGCGCCGACCTATGACCGCCTGTTGAGCCATTTTGAACCCAAGTTCTTATTGGGCATTACGGCTACGCCTGATCGCATGGACAATAAAGATGTTTATGCCTTGTGTGATGGAAACGTGGCGATCTCGATTCACTTCCTGGATGCGATTGAACGGGCGTGGCTTGCACCGTTCAATTATTACGGTGTCTATGATGACACGGATTACTCGGCTATCCCGTGGAGAGGCACCCATTATGACGAGCAGGAATTGCTACAGGTCCAGTTGCGTGAAGAATTTGCAGAAAAGATCTTTAAAGAGTGGAACGGTTACAAGCAGACAAGAACAATCGTCTTTTGTTCATCCGTAAAGCAGGCGGTATATATGAACAATTTCTTTCAGCAAAAAGATGTTCGTTCGATTGCACTCCATGGTGAGTCTCACCCCAGCGAGCGTAAAACTGCCCGTTCCAAGTTGGATTCGGGAGAACTTGAAATTATTTTCACAGTTGACCTGTTTAATGAAGGCGTCGATATTCCGAAAGTGGATACGCTCCTTTTTATCCGGCCCACAGAATCTTTATCTGTTTATACGCAGCAAATTGGCCGCGGCCTGCGAATTGCGGAAGGGAAGTCGCATTGTGTCATTATCGACTTTATCGGCAATTATCGAAACGCGGACTTGAAGCTGGCTGTATTTAATAAAGAAGAGGGCAAAGTATCAAGTAAAACAATAAGTCCGCTTGTGCCTGAAGTATGCGGATTTAATTTGGACCTGCAAGTGATCGATTTGCTGGAGGAAATGCGCAGAAAAAGAGCGCCGCGTAAAGAAGCGCTCGTTATGGCTTATAGCGATTTGAAAAGAGAAATGGGCAGGCGCCCAACATATCTGGAATTTCACCTTCACGCCAATCTCGACTCTAAAAATGTAAAACAGGAATTTGGCAGTTACATTGGTCTGCTTGCCTATGCAGACGAACTGACGGAGAGCGAACAAGACGTGTGGCTGAAATTCAAAGCGTGGTTTATAGAGGTCGAAAAAACAGCAATGAACAAAAGCTATAAGATGGTTGTTTTGAGTTATATGCTGTCAAAAGGTGAAGAAAGATGGCTTGAACCGACAACTACGGAAGAAGCGGCACCTTTTTTCCATAACTACTTAACAGAAAAAGAATACCGTATGAACATCGACTTCAATGATGTCCAGGGTAAGCGACTGCGTAAATATGATCGAAAGAAAGTGGCAGACTTGATTGCGCAGATGCCGATGGCGAAGTGGAGCGGGAGTGCGAAAGATAGTATTGTTTCTTTTGAAGAAGGAATCTTTATGTTCCAGCTGCAGCCTTCTATAGAAGAAAATGAACTCTTGTATAAATGGACTCGGGAAATAGCGGATTACCGCCTGCATGTTTATTTCGAAAGGAAAGCAATTTCTGCAAAAACGAACTGAATTAAAAGATAAATTCAACGTTTTTATGTACAGTACCTTTAATCTATTGGCTATTCTCCCGTAAACAGGTATCATAAAACCAACTACTAAAGGTCATCTGCCAGTCAGGTGGCCTTTAAGCGAGCCAGAAAGCTGTCAGGTTCCACAAACTAATCTTCACGGAGGGGGATTCGAAATTGCCTTATCAATTACGAAAAAACTTTAAGCTGTTCACTTTGAATTCAAACCCGGAATTGGCACAGGAAATCGCAGACTTGCTTGGCTGCGAAATGGGTAAAAGCTCCATTACCCGCTTTAGCGATGGGGAAGTCCAGATCAACATAGAAGAAAGTGTCCGGGGGGCAGAAGTCTATCTGGTCCAGTCGACATCGCAGCCTGGAAACGAACACGTGATGGAACTTTTGATCATGATCGATGCGCTGAAACGGGCGTCTGCGGAAGCCATCAACGTGGTTATTCCGTATTACGGCTATGCACGCCAGGACCGCAAAGCGAGTTCACGCGAACCGATTACGGCCAAACTGGTAGCGAATATGCTGGAGACGGCTGGGGCGACCCACGTCATCACCATGGATCTGCATGCACCCCAACTTCAGGGCTTCTTCGATATGCCGGTTGACCAGTTATTGGGCGGAACGGTCTTGTCGAAGCATTTCGCTGACAAGGGCTTGGAAGATGCCATTGTTGTGGCGCCGGATAACGGAGGTTTGGGAAGAGCCCGTAAACTGGCGAATTACCTGGATGTGCCGATTGGCTTTATCGACAAACGCCGGATGCAGCCGGATGAACCTGAAATGATCAATATTGTCGGCGACATCAAAGGCAAAAACGTCATCATCATTGTGGACATCATTGATACGGCAACGACCATCTCATTGGCTGCCAACGTGCTCGCTGAAAATGGCGCGAAAGCCATTTATGCCTGCTGTACGCACGCCGTCTTATCCGGACAGGCAGTTCAACGGATTGAAGAGTCGGCTCTGACGGAATTGGTGGTCACCAATACCATCCATATTCCTGAAGAAAAACGCACGCCGAAAATTAAAATCCTTTCCGTCGCTCCTTTATTGGCGGAAGCGATCGAGCACGTTCATAACGAGAAACCGGTAAGTCCGTTATTTGAAAACATTCCGGTCAGCGATCAGTAAAGATCTCCCGAAAAATAGATTCATAAAAAACACCGCAGAAAATTTTCTGCGGTGTTTTTGCTGTTGCTAGATACGTTGGCTGCGGACTTTGTTCTTTTGTTTCTTATGGAGCATATAAAAGAATGCGGCAATGGCCAAGGAAGCAATAAAGGCGCCGATTGTGACTTCACCTGGAAGCAGGAACATCAAAGCCAAAAAAGCCACTCCGACTCCCACCATGACGATAGACAATAAGAGATTTACATTCACAGACAGTTCCTCCGTTCAATCAGACGTTTCATCTATCAATCCATTCCCCTTTTTCGAGAAAATAAAAGTAATAACTAAAATCTATGTCATAATAGCTTTATACATAAATTGAATTATTAGTAAATTGAGGAGGGGGAGGCAGATGGATTCAAAAAGGACAGCAAAAGAAAACAGGGAACGTGACCGGCAGAAAGAACTGAAAAACAATCCCGGAGGATCTTTGCGTGATGGAGTGGACGGTGGAGCAGGAAATGGCAACGTGACCGACATCGCAGGCGATATGGGCTGGAAAGGCATGGCGCTGTTGATTGTTCTTTTGATTGCAGGCTATACCATCTACCAACTCTTCTTTAGTTGAAAGAGGGTCAGGGGAGGAACGGCAATGTTTTGGTTGAAAGTTTGCTTGTCTCTGGTGATTTTATTCGCCATAATGGCAGTAGTAAAATTTACATTAAGAAAAATCTTTAAGATTGAGAAACTAAAAAAGGAATGGTTTTCTTATAATCATGTCAACAAAAACCATCAAAAAGTCGATTGGTTTGTCAGAATTCTGTCGACGATCGTACTGATTGCCATTTCATATCTGGTTATTTTCAAAGAGTATTCCATCATCTTTTATCTCATTCCACTTGTGCTGCTCATGGCACTAGACTATAGTATTAGGGCATTTTTCGAATGGAAATACTCGGATGGTCCAAAGCAGGCGATCTTGACGATTGGCGAGATGGTGGTGATTGCAACAGCACTGGCTTTGACTATCCAGTATGATTTATTGAAATTAGGCTATTGAACAGAACGAATTAAATTGAGTTTCTACTATAATACAAACTGCAAAACAAAAAGACTCCAACGGCCTCATTTCAGCCACCGGAGTCTTTACTTGTTTTTATGATTTTATTACATGGCCTTCCGAATTATAGACAGTTTCTTTCTTATCCCACCAGCGGTAGAACACTTTCATCAGCGGCATAATGATGATGAAGATGAACAGCAGCCTGAAGGTTTGGAACATCGAAATCAGTGAGACATCTGCTTTTACCGCATCAGCAAGCAGTACCATCTGATCCAAGCCGCCTGGAGCGGTGCTCAGGAAACTTGTCGCGAATGTCGTCTCCAGCGCAAAGGACATGAGGAAACTTGAACCGAACGTCAGCGCGATCAATGCCAGTGCACTGAAGATACCGCCCAACAGGACGCGCATGGGCAGCTTGACCATATCGGGCTTGAGCATCAACCCAATATGGGCGCCGATGAGCAGCTGTGCGACGACCATAACGATGCCCGGTACGGGAGGCATGGCGATGGGGGTTGTAAGCTGGAGCGCAATCAAGAGAATAATGGGTGTGATGAAAAAGGCGACCGGCAACTGGATGCGCTTCATCAGGTGAGAACAGCCCCACGCAAGTGCAATGAGCAGCACCAGACTGATCGTCAGCTTCGCATCCGAAGGCGGCTTGCTCATGACCTGACCAGCGACGATAAATGGAACGAATACGACGACCAGTAATAGCCGAATGACCTGGAAATAAGAAATGATGCCAATTTCCTTTACTTTTTCTTCTTCGGCAAAGACGATGATCTGGCCCAAACCTCCGGGGATGGCGGCCAGTACAGCAGCCCTCAGCGGAATCTTCGCCCATTTTCCTGTCAAATAGGCAATGCCGATGGCGCCGCCGATTAAGATGATGTTCAAAACGATCATGTAAAACAAGATCGAGCCCATCATGCCGAACAAACTGATATTAAATTGTACACCAATGACCGTTCCGACCATGACGACGCCCAGGTCGCGCATTTTTCCAGACCATTTGAGCGGCCCTTTATAAACGAATTGGGTCAACATGACGACAACAATCGGACCAAGCATCCATGGAATCGGGATGTGCAGCAGGCTGAAGAGATAACCGCCGATCAGTGACAAGGCCAATACTCTTAACATCGCGATCAAACGTAACACCCCTTTCTCCAATCTGCATTGAGTATTTAAGAAACCACCAGCGCCCATTCTCATGAATGCTGGTGGTTGGCAATTATGATTTTGCTAGTTCTTTCACTTGTGCTTCACGGTCGACGTCGTCGCGTCGGCGATCGCCCCAATAAGAAGAACCGTTTTTCAGGTATTCTTCGTATGTCCATTTGATCGGCTCCCAGTCCGGTTCGAAGATCAGGTAGCTGTTCGTGAAGATCTCCAGGCGCAGTCCGCTTCCTGGATCTTTTACATAAATGTACATCGCTTGAGAAATACCATGTTTACCAGGACCGACGAATGGCACTTCAGCTTCGCACAAGATGTCGGCTGCACGCAGCAAATCCTGTGAGTTGTCGAGCCAGTAAGCGATATGGTGCATCTCGTTCGGCGCTTTTGAACGTGGTGTCGACATGATGGCGACGTCATGCACCAAGTTTGTTACTGATAACCAGCTTGCAACAGGGATATCGTCCGGGTTGACGAAATACTCCCGAAGTTTAAAGCCCAGTGCTTCTTTTAAATAGTTTACTATCTCTGTATTGTCTTGGGAAGTCTGCAAGTTTACATGGTCGATGCGGCGTGGAGATACACCTTTTGCCCATGATTTATACGTTTGGTTTTTAAGCACGGATTTCCGTGATTCGTCCCCTGGTGTTTTGTCCATATCGTAGTAAAGCTCGAAGCGGTGGCCGCTCGGCAATTCAAAACGTACGGCTTCGCCTTGTGCAACTTCTTCGCCAGCTTGTACCCAGCGGATATCCGTGCCGGCGTCTTCCAATAGTCGGGCGAAAGTCGCTACGTCCTCAGGGCGTTTGGTGCGCCAGCCGATGTGGTCGATGTACGAAGTTTCCCCTTGTGCAATGGACAGGGTGTGATGTTCAAAATCGCCCCAGGCGCGCAGGTAATGGACACCGTCTACAACTTCTGTCACTTCCAGGCCGATGGTATCACGGAAGAATACCAAAGATTTTTCAAGGTCTTCCGATACTAAAGCTACATGTCCAAGTTTTGCGATTTCAGGTGCATAAAGAAATTTTTCCATTTAATTTCACCCCATAGTTTTATTTTTTATTTGAATTGCTATGTAAAATGCGAACAGCATCTTACTCTTCCGCATTTTATGCCAGTTTTACCCTTGGATTTTGGTGTCCACACCGAATAGGTGTCTGCCGTAGCCTAAAATCCCATCTTCGTATAGAGAAGTGATATGTGTTCCGATCGCCATCAAATCACGGGTGAACATTTCCACCGGATGGCCTTTCAATAAGGCGTGGCCGCCTAATGTAAGCAAGGCTTTCACGGAAATCTGTATGCACGTATCGATGATTTTAGCGCGGATTGCTTTGTATTTTGCCCCTTCGTAAGCACCGTCTTTATCGGTTTCCATCATGTTGATGTATTCAGCCATCAAGCCTTTGGCTGAAATCAGATCAAGCTTGAGCTCCGACAGGACACGCTGGCTTGTGGGCGATTCCTTTTCGTTTACACCAGAGAAGCGTACGCGGCCTGCTGTGTGTTTTTCGAATTCGGATACCACACGTTCTGCACCGCCAATGGCCATTGCCGCAAATCCTACATAGAAGCCAGGGTAGAACGGTGTGTTGTAATACAAATAGTCCTGATCGAACTCTTCATATGGCGGCTGGCTCTTTTCGATGATTTTGCTGAAGCGCAAAATGGCATCCGGCTTCACAAAAACATTATCGATGATCAACGTATTGCTTCCTGATCCGCGGAGGCCCAAGGAATCCCACGTTTTCACGACTTCCAGGTCAGAAACTTTGAAGAGGATGCCGACACGTTCAGGCTTGTCGTTGTCTTCAAATTTCATCATGGCGCCAACTCCGACCCAATCGGAATAGTTGATACCGCTTACAAAATTGTATTTGCCTGAAACGATATAGCCGCCTTCGGTCGGTTCCACTTGGCCGATTGGAGCAAAGACGTCAGCTACAAAGCCGCCTTGGTTAATGACTTCATCGCGGATGTGCTTTGGATAATAGCAAACCCAAGCGTTGTGCGCAGAGAAGAAGAACGTCAGCCAGGAAGCGGATAAGTTGTGATAGCCGACTGTGCTTACCATATCAACGAATGTGTGCCAGTCCAGCTGCGGATGGCCGAATTCTTTCGGCAAGATCAAACGGTGAATTTCTTCTTGGCGAATCAGATCTGCGATGCGCGGGGAAATGGTCGAATTATGGTCTGCTTCAATCGCTTCCAATTCCGCTGCTTCACCGATTCGTTTTGCTTTTTGCATAATCTCTTCATAAAGCACTTTATTTTCACCTAATGTAACCATGTGATCATTCCTTTCAAGAATCATTTATTGTGCTGCAACTGCTTGGTTTTTTTCTGCTGCCAGGAATTCCGTAACAAGGTTATTGACGATTTCCGGCTGGTCCGTTTGTGCCTGGTGGCCGCAATTATCGATATACTTGAATTCAATGTTCGGCAATAGTTTTTCAAGTTTGTATCCGGTTTCGACAGGCGCCACTGCGTCCTGGTTGCCCCAGATGAAGATGCCTGGAATTTTTAGTTTCGGCAAAGAGTCTTTGATGCAATAACGATCCCATAATTTTGGCTGTTCGTTCATTTTCTCCAGATAGGCAGCGAATGCCTCGTTGGATTCTTTAATGCCCGGGCTGGTTGCAGCGCGGTGGCGAAGCTGGATCAATTCTTCTGGAATCGATACTTCGTCCGTGGAGTTGCGGTACATGAACTTGCGCAATGATTCTTCTGTATAGTCATAGCCGATGACGTCAAGGAATGAACGCATCTTTCTTTCGGGAACTTCCTGCATCGCCTGGTAAATGGTGTTGCTGCCGATGTAAACGACTTTGTCTACTTTTTCAGGATGGTCGATGGCATATTTGGCTGCCACGTAAGCACCTTGGGAGTTGCCGATCAATGAAACTTCATCCAGGCATAAGGCTTCGATGAAATCATGGACATGATCCACTAAGCTCTGATGGCCGTTTACTGGCCAAGCGTGAGGGCGTGCATCTGTGAAGCCCATCGATAATTGGTCTACTGCGTATGCGCGGAAGCCCGCTTCAGCCAATGCCGGCAGCATATGGCGCCATCCTGCCGCACCGCAAGCGCCGGGTCCTGCACCGTGAAGCAGGATGACAGCGGGTCCTTCTGTTCCGGCCCATGAATAATGGGTGCGTACACCGTTTGCCAATACATAGCTATTATGGAATCCTTCAAAAATTGTCATTGTTATACCTCCTTGTGGTCTGGGTAGCTGTTGTAATTTCTGTTTTGAGTATAACTGTTAGAAAATTTCAATATCATAGTGATTTTTATTGAATAAATTGATTTAATCTTTAAAAAATATTGAAAAGTAATTTTATTCTTGTAAGATTAGGAATAGAAATCAAAGGAGTGGATTGTGATGAATGAGGTTCTATTTGATTCCAACGAGACGCAAAACATCTTAATGTCAGCAAATGCCTTTCATACTTTAAAGAATAACTTGTTTAATAATATCGGTTCCTATAAAACAAAAGGCTTCTTGTTTCGGCTGGGCAAGGAATTCGGGCTTGAGTCAGCCAAAAAGAATCTCCAAAACCAGCAGACGGAGAAAACGGTCGGCAAAAGGCATTCCCGTTTGGGGCATGTAAAAGATGTCATTTTTATGGGGGAGATTGTGCGCCATCCGGACGGCACTATAGAGTGCAAGGATACATGGGGCCAATGGGTGGAATCTTTCGAAGCGCAATTGCATTTGAAGAATTCGGGCTTGGCGGATGAATGCGTATGCCATATGCTATGCGGTTTTGCGAGCGGTGCGTTGACTTATGAGTTTGGCGAGTCGATTATTGCCGTAGAGCATAAATGTGTCGCAAAAGGGGATTCGGCCTGCGAGTTCGAAGTCCGTTTGGAGCGTGATTGGCTTGAGGAAAAAGGGGACTTGATCCACCTTTACCAAAACGACAATATCTTGTCCGAGCTTGAAATGACCTATGACGCGCTTGTCCACCATAAGCAAATGCTGGAGAAAATCTCATTGTTCCAGGGACAGTTGACACAAAAAGTGACAGAAAAGCATTCGATGGATGAAATTGTGGAGACAGCTTATGAGCTATTGAACATTCCCATCCTGATCGAAGACATCCACGGCAATCCGTTGAGCCAAATTGGATTTACGGAAGAGCAGGAACTGCTCATTAAAAACACAACGGCAAAATTATCGCATATCAGCGATAAACACAATGTTTCGCATTACGAAGGCGAAAAGTATTGGAAATTGACAGCGCCTGTTCTGATCAATAAAAAAGATTACGCCACTTGTTCTTTCTTTTACTTTGACGGGAAGCAGATGGATGAAAACGACCACCTGTTTTTAGGGCGCATATCGACGGTCGTCGCGTTATGCATTCTGTATGAAGAAGCCCAATTCGAAGAGCAGCAGCGGATGCGCAGCTCGCTGTTGGAACGGTTGATCCATAACCGGAACATCAAATACATTGAATCCTACTATAAATTCTTGCCGTTCAAGTTTCAGCCGCCGTTTTCTACAGGCATCATCCATATCAAAAAGAAAAAGAAAACCAATGAAATGATCGATGTCCATGACCAGATGACGCAATTGGCGAAAGTGGCCAGAGAATGGGACTTGCCTTGTATTTTTGCAGTGCTGGGAGAAGAGATTGCTCTCCTTAACTCACACAATAGCGACAAACAGGAGTGGAAAAAGAAAGTCACGAAAATTTTTCAGAAGATGGAGAAGCATAACGGCAATTATGAATATTCGCTTGGGATCAGCGGAACATTCAGCAACTTTAAGGATTTTGAGCACTCGCTGAAAGAAGCGCGTGTGGCCCAACGTTTTCCGAATGAAAAATTGCTGACGGATTACGAGGAGCTTGGAATGATCGGCGACATCGTCAAAAACATGAGCATTGACCAATTGCAGGAAATGGCGAAAAAAACCTTGAAAGACTTGTACAACTTCGATGATCCGCGCAAAAAGGAATTGCTGCACACGCTCTACGTCTACCTGCTGAACAGCCAACGCCTAAAGGAAACGACGGATGAACTGGCGCTATCAATCGGCGGCGTCCAGTACCGCATCAAGCAGATTGAAGAACAGATGCAGATTTCACTGAAGAACGCTTCAACCGCTGCCTATATTTTATTGGTCATCCAAGTGCTGATTCTGACGAATAGCCTGAGCTTCGAGGAATTTTCAAAATAGCGATCGGGCAATGAAGTAAACTGTAACAGCAACAAAAAACGGCCAACCTGCTCATTTCGAGTAGGTTGGCCGTTTTTATATGGGCCTAATCAATCGGATTCTGTTGCTACGCGTTCTTTTATTGCTCGACAGCGACTTTCATTCTTTCTTCTTCGTCTTCAGCAGCACGGAGCGCGTCTTCTTTTTCAGTAGCTGTAATCTTCAACTTGCGTGTCAACAGCAGCACGGTAGCCGAGACGACGTATAAGCTAACGATGACCACTACTCCTGAATTGAAGCCGGCACGGATGTCATCGCCTGCAAGTGTGATCAAGTAACCAGTAGCCCATGGTCCGATGATGCCTGCCATACTGGCAATCGACAAGGAAATCCCTGTAACACTGCCGACCAGGTTTTTCGGAATGACCAGTGATTTAATCGTCGTGTTCAAAGGCAATAGGCTGGTATTCATAATTAAACCGATTCCCAGGAACACGCAAGCCAAAATTGGTGAAGCGACAAGAGTGGTCATGGCGAAAGATAGGGAGCCAATAACCAATACAGTGATCAATACACGGTCATAGGATTTGATAAGGCTTTTCTTTCGCTTGAACAATCCATCAGTGAATTTACCGATGCAGATGGCGAATACTGTTCCGACAATCCCCATTCCAGCGAAAATCAAGCTCATACGCGTGGGTTCAAGACCCGCAATTTGGATTAAGTAAGTAGGAGCCCATGTAAGCACCCAGGTAGTGATCCACATCGAAACGAATCCGACGACGACAATTGAAAGCACATATGGGTTAATAAATACTTTTACAATATCCTTAAACGGTACATTTTTATTGGAAGCCAAGGATTTTACATCTTCAATCAGCGGCTCATCCGGCTCTTCTTTCATAAAGAAGAAAGCGATCGCCCATAGTAAACTTGCTACCCCCAGCAAAGCAAACGTGTGGCGCCATCCGACAGTGGTGATGCCTGCCACCAAGGCTGGTGCTGCCAAGTAGGTTCCGACAGTAGTACCGGAAGTCATGATGGCAACAGCGAACCCGCGTTGTGAACTGGTGAACCAGCGCGCCAAATGCACAATGGATAACCCGAGCGTAGAACCTTCGAAGAAACCTAAGACAACCCGCAATAGAATTAGATGGGCCAGTGTTTCAACAAAATAGGCACTTGCCAATGAAACTGTCCAACCAACAGCAATCATCATCAATAGGTATTTTGAGTTAAACCGATATGTCAGTGTGCCCAGCACAATACTTCCGACAGCATATGCAGCGAAGAAGCTGCTTCCGACCAGGCCAAACTCATCATAGGACAACCCGAGTTCGGACATGATCGGTTCTGCTGCTAACCCCAAAACTGATTTATCCGTGTAATTCAAAACAGCGAGTAAGAAAAGAAACACCAATACCATCCAACGCATGTGCATATAAATCCCCCTTTTGATTTTCGATTATTCCCCATCCACCCTGGAAAAAAAGAAATGTAAGCGCTTGCGAAATTTTAGTAGAATAACTTCCTCCTTTCACATACTTTTTTAAAAGTTTCTTCAGTTCGGCGGCACCCTGCTTCCTGCCTGACAAGCAAACAACATAATGGAATAAAAAGGAAGAGGTGTCTTGCCGTTGAAATGAATTCTATGTGAAAAGAAATAGTTTTACAAGGGGAAAAATTATCGAAGAACACAGAATTGGTTTTAGGACTTTGAAAAATAAAATGAAATTTCATTCCGGAAAATCTCCTTCTTCACTCGAAGAAGGGTTGGTAAATCTGATTTTCTTTAAAAAATCTTTCTAGTAAAAATGAAAATCAACAGCCTGTTGTTTTTATGGTTTCTATCAGAATTTTCAATAAAAACCAACATGATAATTTTAAAACGACTGCTTTATGATTGAATTATTCGAAAAATGAATGGAGGAATTAGCATGGATGATCGTTTATTCAGAGATGCAATGGGGAAATTCGCAACAGGGGTCACGGTGTTGACGACTGAAAATGAAGGCGTACCGCATGGAATGACAGCCAACGGGTTTATGTCCGTATCGCTGGATCCGAAGCTGGTAGTGATTTCAATTGGACATAAAGCAAAGTTTTTAGAAAAAGTAAGCGCTTCAAAAAAATTCGCTGTCAACATTCTGAGTGAAGACCAGGAACAATATTCCCGCCATTTCTCCGGCAGACCTGGAGAAGAGCCGGTCCTGTTTGATTCATTGGAAGGCCTCCCGGTTTTAGATGGCGCGTTGGCGCAGATCGCATGTGAAGTGGTCTCTTCCCATATTGAAGGAGACCATACGCTATTGATTGGCAAGGTTCTGGATTTGAAGCTTGAAGATAAGAGCCCGCTCTTGTTCTTCGCTGGGAAATACCGCGAGTTAGCTCAATTTGAAACTGTGAAGTAGGGGGAGACGCATGAATATTCAAGAGGCCGCACAGCAACTATTGGAAGCGGAACACACGAAAGCGCCAATCGCGCCGCTGACAACTACCTATAAAGAAATTTCCGCTCAACAAGCGTATCATGTCCAGCTTGCAGGAATTAAGGAAAAAGTGAAAAATGGAGCAACGGTCAAAGGCTTGAAGATCGGATTGACCAGCAAGGCGATGCAGGACATGTTGAATGTCCATACACCTGATTACGGCTTTATATTGAACACGATGATTTACGGAGAAGAGGAAGCGATTGCAGCTGACTCGTTCCTTCAGCCGAAAGTGGAATTTGAAATTGCTTTTGTTTTTAAAAAGGCATTGTCCGGAGCAGGCGCAACAGTCGAAGACGTCATCGATGCAGTTGATTATGTGGTACCTGCCGTTGAAATCATCGATAGCCGCATTGCGGACTGGAAAATCAAATTCGAAGACACCGTGGCAGATAACGGTTCATCAGCAGGTGCCATCCTTGGCAGCCAACGGACAAAGCTAGCTGAAATCGAAGACATCACAGCCATTCCCATGACGGTTACTAAGAACGGCGAATGGATGGACGAAGCGACAAGCGCTGCAGTATTGGGCAACCCACTGAACGCGGTGGTTTGGTTGGCACAGGCGTTGGATGAATACGGCATCTCGATTGAACCGGGCATGTTTGTCCTCGCCGGCGCTTTATCGAAAGCCGTGCCGTTTACAGCAGGAGACCGGTTTGAAGCTGACTTTGGCGTATTAGGAAAAGTCAGTACGAACTTTGCGAAAGAAGTGATGATGAAATGACCAAGCTAAAAGCAGGAATTATCGGTTCCGGTAATATCGGGACGGATCTCATGTATAAAATCGAGCGCAGCGATGTACTGGAAATGAGCGTCATGATCGGCATCGATGCAGCATCTGACGGCCTGAAGCGCGCCAAAGACCGCGGTTATGAAACAATCGCGACAGGCATCAGTGGCTTAATGGAACGCTTGGACTTGGTGGACATTGTGTTTGATGCGACAAGCGCCTATGCCCATGAGGAAAACAGCAGGCTGTTGACAGGAGCAGGCAAACGAGTGATTGATCTAACACCTGCAGCGATCGGACCGTTTGTGGTTCCGCCGGTAAACTTAACGGAGCATCTGGAAAAGAACAACGTCAACATGGTGACCTGCGGCGGGCAGGCGACCATCCCGATGATCCATGCAATTTCACGTGTCGTACCAGTGGATTATGCAGAAATCGTCGCAACCATCTCAAGTAAAAGTGCCGGTCCGGGAACACGGGCGAACATCGACGAATTTACCGTCACGACGTCGCGTGCCATTGAAGTGGTGGGCGGCGCGAAAAAAGGAAAAGCCATCATCATCCTGAATCCGGCTGAACCGCCGATTATCATGCGTGATACAGTGCATGCACTGGTGGCAGAAGAAGGACACGAAGAAGCGATTCGGGATTCCATTCTCGAAATGGTGCAGGACGTCCAGAAGTACGTACCGGGCTACTCGTTGAAAGCCGACACCGTATTCGAAGGCAAAAAAGTTTCGGTGTTTCTGGAAGTGGAAGGCGCTGCAGATTACTTGCCGGCCTATGCAGGGAATTTGGATATCATGACTGCTGCAGCGGTGCAAGTCGCCAATGAACTGGCGCGCCATCTGCAACGCGCGAAGGAGGTCATCTCATGACAGTGAATATTTTGGATGTATCGTTGCGTGACGGAAGCCATTCGGTCCGCCACGCGTTTACAGCAGACCAAGTACGCGAAGCAGCAAAAGGAATGAATGCAGCAGGAGTCCGCTATTTTGAAGTGTCCCACGGTGACGGGCTGGGCGGATCTTCGCTGCAATACGGCTTGTCCGCAACCGATGAACTCAAACTCATCGAAGCGGCTGCGGGCGAATGCACGACTTCGGAAGTTGCCGTGCTGCTGATTCCGGGCATCGGCACAAAAGGGGATTTGCAGGCTGCTGTTAAGGCTGGCGCGAAGATGGTACGGGTTGCGACTCATGTTACCGAAGCGGACGTTGCGGCCCAGCATATCCAGCTGGGCCGTGAACTGGGCTTGAAAACCGCCGGATTCTTGATGATGAGCCATATGGCTTCTGTAGAGGAAATTGTGAAACAGGCATCGTTATTCGAAAGCTATGGGGCGGAAATCGTCTACGTCACAGATTCAGCCGGTGCCATGTTGCCGAAAGATGTGACGGAGCGGATCTGTGCATTGAAACAAACGCTTCAATGTGAAATCGGATTCCATGCCCATAATAACTTGTCCATGGCTATGGCGAATACGGTTGCTGCAGTTGAAGCGGGAGCGACTTTCATTGACGGCAGCCTGCGCGCACTGGGTGCAGGAGCGGGCAATACACAGACCGAAGTGATGGTTGCCGTACTTGAAAAAATGGGCTATGAAACCGGGATTGATTTGTACGAATTGATCGATACGGCGAATAACGTCATTGCGCCCATCATGCAGCAGCCACAGGAAATCACTGGCGGCAGCTTGATTCTCGGACATTCAGGCGTCTATTCCAGTTTCTTGTTGCATGCCCAAAAAGCGGCCAAGCAATTCGGTGTCCACGAACGGGATATTCTGAAGCAAATCGGCAAGCTGAAAGCGGTTGGCGGACAAGAAGATTTGATTTACGAGGTCGCGCAAGACCTGGCAAGATAACAGAAAAGGAGAGGATCATCATGCAAATACGCTATGTGAACGCGAAAAACTTACAGGAAATCAGGAAGTCAGCACCTGATTCAGCCATGGCTCTTGGCTATTTTGACGGTGTCCATTTAGGGCATCAGAAAGTCATCCAGACGGCAAAGGAAAAAGCGGACGCACATGATTTGGCTTTGGCGGTCCTCTCCTTTTTCCCTCATCCGAAATCGGTCTTGTTTCCAGACAAGGAAGTCGCTTACCTGGAACCGTTGGAGCAAAAAGCTGAAAAGCTGGAAAAGCTTGGTGTGGACATATTTTATGTGGTGGAATTCACGAAGGAACTGGCGAAAGTGGAGCCGGATGATTTTCTGTCGGACTACATCACCGGCTTGAACGCCGAGGAAATCGTTTGCGGGTTTGATTATACGTACGGTTCCAGAGCAAAAGGAACGGTCGAGACATTGGCGGTTTATGCAGACTCCCAGCAGGCAGGATTAACGGTCGTCGAAGAGTTGAAGTGGAAGGAACAGAAAATCAGCTCCACGTTGATCCGGAAACATTTAACGGAACGGAAACTGAATGAACTGCCTGGTTTATTGGGGGCATTTTATCAAACCAAGCATTGCCAGAAGGACGGGTTATTGCCCAATTATTCGCTGCCGAATGTCGGCACGTATAAAGTGCGGATCGAAAGTTGGACATCAACGATTGAATGTATAGCCACGGTCAAATGCAAAAAAACCATTCAGTTGGACTGCGAAATGGCCATGTTGCCGAATTTATTGACCATTCAATGGGTGGATCAATTGGAAGCGGTGCCAAGCTGATTCCCATCATTTTTATAAAATAGGAAGATCCGGCAGGCCATTCGATTGGTTCTGCTTTTTTATTTGGGCGGTGTTCTTAAACTTTTTTGAGCTATATAAGTTGAACATAAGAATCATCATTTCATACACCGCTTCGGACGCTCTGGGCATGGCTCCCGCAATGAGCCGAGAAGGGCACTCGTCTCATTGCTCCGCCTAGCCCGTGGACGCGCCGGCGCTGGATATGCTCTTTGAGAAAAGGAAACGCTATCCGTTTCTGCAGTACTATCTGAGATATGGAGCAAAACAGCGGAGACTCCTGCGGCTTAGCGAGACGACCGATACACCGCAGGGAGCGCAGCGGACGAGGAGGATTGGGCGCGAGCCCGCTGGAAAGCGTAGCTGTTTTACGGAATATCGGCTACTATAAATCATTAGTTCCACTTATATAGTTAATCAGAAGCTATTTCTTCATCTTCCCATTGACCGTTAAAGTGGGATAAATTGAAAAACTCCATAAAAACACACCAGCCCTATCAAAGGACTGGTGTGTTTTCATCTTTTATTTAACGACTTCCCGGTTGTTTCTGATAAACAGGGAACCGATCAAGCCGAGAACTGCAGCAATCAATACCGCGTAGAACGCGTGATGGGTGCCGAATGCCAAAAACTCAGCGGGGTTGACGGCGCCAAATTCCGCGATGTAATTCTTTTGGCCGGCTGTGAACAAGGTGATGGCGATTGCCGTACCTGCAGCTCCAGCGACCTGCGTCAGTGTGTTCATCGCCGCTGAACCGTCTGCGTACAGTTCCCGCGGCAATTGATTCATGGCATGTGTCTGTGCCGGCATGATGGTCATGGAAATCCCAAGGAACAGGATGCAAAGAGCGCCAATGACCTGCCATACCGGTGTTGTTGCGGACAAAATCAGCAGGAAGACAATGGCTCCCACGGTGATAAAGGAAAACCCAAGGCGTGTAAAGATGCGGGCGCCCACTCGGTCAAAGTTGGAGCCGACAATCGGTGCCATGATGATGTTCAATAGGTTCGCCGGAAGCATCAATAAGCCAGCGGCAATGGATGTATAGGCAAGGACGCTCTTCAGATAGATGGGAATCAGAATCGCCACGGAAAGGATGACGAACAAAGTGATGACCATCAGTACTGTGCCGAGTGCGAACATCGGGTACTTGAAGACGCGCAAGTCGACCATCGGCTCCGGCATCTTCAGCTGGCGGAAGATGAACAGCCCAAGTGCTGCAACGCCTGCCAGAAGCGGTGCCCAGACGGCCGGATTTGTGAATGGCGTTTCGGCCAATGTCGATAAGGCATAGATGAGGCCCCCGAAAGCGACCGTCGACAGCAGGAGCGAGCCGACATCAATTTTCGGCTTGGAGATATCGGAGACATTTTCGATGTTCAAGGCGCTGATCAACAACAGCACATTCAAGATCACCATCACCCAGAAGATGTAATGCCAACTGCTGGCACTGATGATCAATCCGCTTAACGTAGGGCCGAGAGCAGGGCCGGCAGTAATGACCAGACCGACGATGCCCATCACCGCCCCGCGTTTTTGGATCGGGAAAATCAGCATGATGACACTGAACATAAGCGGCAGGAAAATCCCTGTGCCGATCGCTTGAACCAGACGGCCGGTCAACAGCACGGCAAAGCTTGGTGCCACTGCGGCAAGTGCAGCACCGAGTGAAGAAATGACCAATGCGGCGACAACCAACTGGCGTGTCGAAAACCAGCGGACCAAATAGGCGGATAAAGGAACCAGGATCGCCAACACCAATAAATAGCCGGTTGTCAGCCATTGCGCAGTTCCGGCACTGATGGCGTAGTCTTCCATAATGTTGGTCAGCGCCATATTCAACGCTGTTTCACCAAACAGGCCGATAAACGCGCCAAGCATCAGAATAGCTGCCATCGTTTTCGGTTTTTTTACTTGTACATGAGAATTCATAAATCGGTTTCCTTCTATCTATATGTAATTTTAACTTGCCGGCTTTCCCGGACATTTCCTTCTATTGAAGAAATGCTTTCACTAAAGCCGTTGAGTCACTTTGCAACTATACAAAAACTCCTGCAAGAACTCAATACTATTCGCGTGATTTCAGAAGTGGATATGGAAATTCAGACACATTTTCTTCCAAAAAATCGCAATAGCTTACCCGTCAAATAAAGAAAACATAGGGAAACGAGTGGAGATAAAAAAGTGAAAGCCGCTTTTATTTATAGGAAATGCTGCGTTTTCGGAAAACCAGCAACAGCTGCGAAGTAACAGCGAGAACCGGCAACTCAAGCAAAGGGCCAATGACCAAGGCCAATGCGATCAGCGGCTGGTCGGGAAAAACGGTCATGGCAATCGCCAGCGCGATAGGTGAATTTCTTGCCAACACATTAAGTCTCAGACTGGCTTTGTCTTCATAGGAAAACTTCAGCAGGTTGGCGGCGTTTTGCGCAATGATGAAATTCACCACAAAAAACAGCAGGATAGGGACAAGGAGCTGAGCCAATAAATCCAAATTGCCGAGCAGCAGTCTGCCTTGTGAAGCAAACATCGCTGTGATGGCAAGGGCTAGAAAAATCATAGGCAATGCACTCAATTTAGCTGTCAGGCTTGCATTCAGCCAGGTATTGTTTCTAAAAAGCCTTTTTGTAGCGATGGCCAGCAATAACGGAAGCGCCAATACGGCAACCACGTTCTCCATTAAAAAAGAAAGTTCGAGTGCACCGGCTGTTCCGCTGAAAAGTAGTAAATAAAGCGGCAGCAGGATAATCTGAAGGATCAGGTTCACCGGGAGAATGGCAGTGGACAAGGCCACGTTTCCCTTGGCGATTCCAGTGAAGACCAAATACCAGTCCGTACAGGGTGTCACCATCAGCATAATAAACCCGATGTACAGGGCTAGCTGGTCTCCCAAAAACAGCGAAGCCAGGAACCAGGCAAAAAGCGGTGTCCACAAAAAATTAATCAGCAATGAAGCAGAGGCGAATTTGGCATTGCCGAAAGCCTGTTTCGCTTGTTGGAGCGGGATTTGCAAGAACGTGAGATAAAGCATCACCATCAGTAAGGGAACGATGAAATGCTCCGCGTTTTCCTGAATCATCTCAATGCGCCCTGCGCCAATGCCGATCACCGCAGCAGATAGAATTATGACTGTATATAGCTTTTCGACTATGTTCATCGCTTTTCCACACCTCGCTGGATCGGAATATTCCGTAAAGCTTATATTATCATAATAGACAGAGGCAGCAGATTGACAAGACAGGACAAAGTGCTTTTACTATAGAAGAAAAAAGTTGAGGGAACTGAAATCATTCATTGCCTCACTGATTTACGTAATTATGAACTTAAGCGAGTTATTGATTTTGTGGTATAGTAACACTAATTACATAACGTGTAGGAATAGGTGCTTATGCAAATAAGCTTAAAAGGGAAGCTTGGTGAAAATCCAACACTGTCCCGCAACTGTAAATTCGGAGCGAGTCATAACAAGCCACTGTGAAAATGGGAAGGCATGATGAGCGTAGATGAAAAGTCAGGAGACCTGCCTTATTCCAGTACACACCAAATACCTGCGTGGAAATAGGTGGTGCTTTGTGCGAATCTGACGTTTATTGAGATTTTAACGTTTTTTTCTTATGCATAAAAAGTGGAAGGCTATTTCTGGAAAACAGAAATGGCCTTTTTTATTTGGGTTATGTAAAAAGAAAGAGGAGGAATAAAATATGTCGTCACAATCAAGTGCTTTTTACGAAGAACAATTCAGGGTATGCGTTATGCAAAGAATATCAGAAGGCAAATCCACAGACTTAAAATCGTTCCAGCAACAGTTGATTGATGAAAACAAAAAAGAATATGCAACAATTAATTCTGCTTATCTGAAAGTGAAAAAAGAATTACTGGGTTAAGGAAGGTGAGGCAGCGGCTGTACGCTGCTTCTTTTTAAAAAGGGTAGAACAGAAGAAAATCAAAAAATACGTTTATGGATATTTTTGGTATGATTGTTTGAAATAATATTGAAAGGAAGAAGCGGATGAAATATCTGGTGAACGAAGACCACTGGGATTTAGTGGGTTATGCAGAACAGAGAGAAAAAATTCTGAGCAGATTCAATCAAGAAACAGCGGCCTTTTTGAAGAATGATTCATTTCATGACGGCAAGGTTGTTTCGATTGATATCGTGAATCAGGAAAATGGAGAGATGAAAGATCCGACATCCATCAAGATGGTGATTGAGCATTACAGTGGAGGAATTTATGAAATTCATTGGACCCATGTCCGGAAGTTCTTTATGGATTATGATATTACCCGAAATGTATACGGCAATGCACCTCATAAAATCGCTTTTGGCGGGAGACGAGGTCTCGATGAATGGGGCTATGATGAACTTCTTCCCTTAAGCAAAAGAAAACTCCAGCATGAGATTCTGTTGTTTTCCCGGACAACGATCATCATCCATTGCGCAAATGTGAAAATCAGAAAAATCAAAGCCTGACTGCAACTTAATGTGAATTCAACCGTAAGTAGAAGAAGGAGGTGTTCGCCGTGGCACTTTTCGCTCATACGAGCACACGATATGTACTTTGGTCATCCGTTATTTTCTTACTGCATTTCATGGATTCGCTCTCTATTTTCACATTGTTCATCGTTTCTCTACTATTGATTGGAGCCAATTATTTTTTTGAGAAAACCGGGCAAGAAAAAGAGTTTGAAAACAACCTGGTTGATTGGCTGTGGCTGCCGATTTTGGTGGACACAATGGGGTTCATTGTGTCGCATTACGTTTTTTAGAAGATACATAAGCTGGGAGCAATAGACGAGAGGGGGAAATAAATTGCTTAACGTAGGAGATATCATTTACACCGTATTATTTTTCATCGCGGTTGTTTTTATTTTTAACTTGGTGAAAAGAAAAATGTCGAGGTGATGCAAGGTGAATAGGAAAGTTTTGAAATGGTTTTTGGTGATTCTGGGGCTGTCTGCATCTTTAGTGAGCATCGGAATCGGTATCTATGTCTACAGCAATCCGTTGGCTGACCATGCGCAATTCTTGCTGCAGCTTCCCTTTTTGCTGGTTACGGTCACGCTAGCTTCGGCCATCGCGGTTAATGGGCTAAGAAAGACCGAAAGGAGACGCATCGATTAAACTGTGATGCACCTCCAAAGCGGATTTAATTCGCCTCTTTCCCCGTAGTGAAGTTTCGCACTAAAGAAATGATGCCCATTGTAAAGCATAGAAACGTCGACATGAAAACTTCAGGCCATGAAGAACCTATCGCACGAAACAATACAACAGCTAAAATCCCTGTAATGAAATAGACGGGGATGAATTTTTTTGACAACAACAGTTCACTCACACATACACAACTCCTTAAAACAAAAAATGGCGGTCAGAATGCACCGGCTTTAATTAGTGTAACGGAAACTTGCGGCCGAAATCTATGGGAGGTGACGACGATGTTCAATGAAAGTCCAAAATGCTCTGTATGCGGCAAGGAAATTGAAGGGGATGAAGTGGTCTTCATCAAAATGCGCTACCCGAAAAGAAAAGGCTTTACGGAAGTTAAAGCGTATTTAAAGAATGAAGGCCAGTTTATCTGCGAAGGCTGCTACGATAAAAAGTAAAGAGATCGATTGGTCGTATACCTGAAAAAGCAGAGAAGGAAAGACCCTTCTCTGCAGCTTGGTTATTCTTCCTCTTCTTGTTTCTCATCTTTATTGTCTTTGAGATCAATCGTGAATCCGTCTTCTTGCTCCGGATCTGCATCACGCACTTCAAATGAACAACCGGCCAATAACAAGGCTGCTAATCCCACTAAAAAAATTTTCCTCATCGGACATCCCTCCTTATTTTATATTTCCGAAATGGTATTACTGGAGAATACGGATGGATTCCTAAAAAGTTTCCAATTGACTGGAAATAGTTTTTCCGGATTTCGGTTTCAGTTGATTAGTTTTGCTGTGTTCTGCAAAGCGATGGAAACCGGGTATATCGAGCTTAGAAGTTTAAGGAGGCCATACTTTGTCGGCGAAATTGAAAATTATTTTCTCGTTTTTTATTTTATTTGGCGCAGTGCTGTTGTTGGCGAAAGTCGATCAAACCTTCAATCTTTATAACGCGCCTTCCATTCTGATAGCTGCCGGTGTGATTGGCCTGATTTTTTCTTTGCTGGCCACCAACAAGGAAAGCAGTTTGTTGTGCCGGATTGGTTTGCATAAGTACAAACGGGGCCAACGAGATAGCGAAGTGCCGGCCATGTACGTCTACACATGTGAAAGATGCGGCAAGAAGAAAAAAGCGGCTTCGGTTGTTTAATGAAAAGAATGAGGTGAACAAGTGGAATTTACAGATTTTATGCAAGAGAATTTTCCGGATTTAGAACTCACGCCACCTTTGTTTTACAACTGGGATGTTGGCATCCGCTTCGAATTAGGGGTGGATTACAAACGGGGCGAGTGTTCCCCGAACAGTGCATATCTTAAAGGTGTTTACCACAGGGCTATCACGCTGTTCAATTCCCTGCATCTTCAAGAGGATGAAATTTTTCTGGTCGTAAACGTACATGATTTCGGGAAGAACACGAGCTTAAGACGCAAACTGAATATTTTCTCCAAGTACACAAAAAATCAATCGGCTTTGAACAAATTGAAGCACCTGACACTGCCTTATATCATTCCGGAAGACGATGAAGATGGAAATTACCGGACCCATCGATTTGTCCTGAAATGCAAAGTGTCGGACCTCAGGTACATGCCTTTGTTAAAAGCAATCTGTAATACCGATATGGGATACAAGCCGGCTATCCATCATGATGTTTTCTTTATCAGCCTTAAAAATAAAACCATTTTCCATGTATATGATGACAGGGGCTGTGACTTGGTGGCGGCATCAAAGGAAGACATTCGCCATATTTACAATACGCATAACGATTGGATATTGGATTATGACAGAGATGAGATTGACCAGGTGTTTAGGTGAGGAATGATTAGGCAGTGGGACTTGGAAGATGGAAATTAAATTCAATAGGAAGAGGTGAATGGGATAGTGGGAGATGGAAACAAGTTAAACCCAGTTGAAGCAGCAAGGCTCTTTGTAAACAAGTATTTTCCGCATTGTGAAGGAGCTTTATTGGCTGGCAGTGTTATTCGAGGGGAAGCAACGGAAACATCTGATCTTGATATTGTTGTATTCGATAAACAATTTCATACTTCTTATAGGGAATCAATGGTCGCTTTTGGATGGAGAATCGAAGCATTTGTACATAATTTAACTTCTTATAAAGAATATTTTTTCAGTGATTATGAGAGAGCTCAGCCTTCAATGCCGAGAATGGTAGCAGAAGGCATAATTTTAAAAGATGAGGGAGTCATTGGTCCGATTAAAGAGGAAGCTAAAGAATTGCTGGATAAAGGGCCTAAAGAATGGTCAACAGAACTAATAAATACAAAGCGCTATTTTATTACGGATGCATTGGATGACTTCATTGGGTGCACTAATCGAGCAGAGGCGATTTTTATAGCCAGTAGCCTGGCAGAATCAGTAAGTGAATTTGTATTGAGAATTAACAAACGATGGGTTGGTACTTCTAAATGGATCATACGGTCATTAAGATACTACGATGTTGAGTTTACCAATCAATTTGTCGAAGCTTTTGACGAATTTTATAAGAACGAAGACAAGCAAAAGATTATCCAACTCGTTGATGAAGTGTTGGAGCCCCATGGGGGACGTTTATTCGAAGGCTTTTCTCTAGGGAAAATCAGAAGGGAGTAAGTACATGAAAAGTTTAGCAATGCATTTTGCGTTGGACCCAATCTTAACCTTAGATAAGAAGCTGGTTCGTCAAAAGAACGGAAAACTTTTGACCGATGTTCAGGGAGAATTAAAGATTATGCTTGAGGAGTCATGCTTCTTTCACGAGCCATCTCTGGCGCTTCTCGAGCTGGGAATCAGTTTGAAAACGTGGAGGACAAGAGATCCGGGAGCGGCACAGCGTTTTGAGTATTTCACGATGGAACATGATGAAAGAGAAGGCCCCATTTTAGCCTTCATCAAGAAAGGCGAAGACGAGTGGCAACTCTTTTCCATTTGGCAGGAGTTTGAACACAAAGATACTGTCTCTCTTAATGTATTGCTGGGGGCAGTAGACCAATATTTATCTGAATTGGAAGAGCTGTTGATGAACAGATTCCGTATCAGGTATTCTGATTTTGCAAAAGTATAGAATGAGAACCGCGTTCAAGCGCATCACCTCCACTGCGAAGAATTGAGACTAAGTTAAAAGAGGAACAAGTATCCACTCAATGAACCACTTGAGGAGAAACATAAAAACAGTCACAATTACTACTCCAGCTAAAAAGTAGAGGCTTAATCTCGAATTGTCTATAAGGGCACCGGTCAAATCCTTCAAAAAACTGATCATGGTTTATGCCTCCAATTTTATGGATTTGAATTTCTTTAAAGAAGTCAGTTAAACAGTAATTAGTACCTACGATGACGAAATCAGAAAATAAGAGTTTCTTTATTAATGATCATTTTAATCATAATTGGTCTGTCATCATTCTTTCAGCCATTTTATTGGTAAGATGGATCATCAAGGAAAAAACTAATTTTTAAAAAAATATTAGACTAACAAGTTTTCATCAAAACCTCCCAATCTTAATCAGACTGGGAGGTTTTTTTAGAAGTTTTTCTTCGCGATTTGTCTGTGAAAATAAAATAGAAAATAGTGATGAGCAGCGATTGCATAAAGTTATCCAACCATTCGAATGAACCAATTTTAAAATAATCGAAGGCCATGAGAATAGAAAACACGCCTATAAATGACAGTAAATAAAAATAGGGGCGACTGATTTTCATTTTCCTCACTCATTTCTTTAGGGTTTTCCCGGTGTTCTATTCTTCTTTTTTCAAGTAACGATTGCCTGTATTGATATAAATGATGCCAACCAAGATGATGACGACCATCAAGACAACCCCGGCAATGATGAGCCCTTCCACTTGGAATAACTCCCCTAAAAAGATGAAAACCGTGGAAAACGTAATACCGAACATCATTTTTCCGGTCGCTTTGCATAAAGCCTTTTCGTCGTATTTTGCCTTTTCCTCATCTGAAAGTGTATTGTACCCGGCGATTAGCCAAGCCCCTTTTCCTTGCAGCAGCGCAATACCCAGAATCAAGAGCAATATCATTCCAACCAGTGGAATAAGCATTTCCATCATAATCACCTCCTGAAGAAAAATGGCCTGTATGTACTATACCGATTTGTTTCGGATAAAGTTTCGTTTTCTATAAAAAGATACCAGTTAAAATGTTCTCGGAATTTCCAATCCACCCCGCAAAGAGTCTGAGTTTCCATACCGGCTGACAAAAAAAGAACTCCGTGGCGAGTTCCTTCTTGTTAATCAGCATAAAAGCGCAATTTGATAATACTTAGCGGCCATCTTATAAGCGCGAACTTCGTTATAATGTTCTGCTAGTTCGGTACTGATTTCTTTGGCCAGCAATGAATACTTGCCTTTTTGTGCCAACTGAACCGCCTGCTGCAGTTCTTTCTCATAGGAAGGAAAATCAAAGCGTGCTTTGTAGATTTGGGATCTCAAGTGCAAAAGCTGAATATAGGAATTGGGCAGGTTATACAAAGTGGTCAGGCGAAAGCCTTTCTTTAAATAGTCATCAGCTTCTTCCCAATTCTTTCTTTGAATGCTGATATCACTTAGAACTTCAAGGGCATGAATGGTTTCTTCTTCTTTATCTGCGTTTATGTCATATTCAATGCTCTGGAGCATGTATGCGGCCGCTTGATCGAATTGCTTCTGTTTTTGATAAACGCGTCCATAATTATAAGCCAAAATGGGTGCATAATAATCTTTATTAAACCCCTCCGAGAACTGGAAAAGTTCATCCAAAGTCTTCAATGCGTCATCATATAAATCGTTTCGATGGTATTGGATGGCTAATTGGGCCAAAGAATTTGCGATTCCCCCTTTAAAATCCTGGTCTTTGAAGATTTGCAAGGCCTTTTTCGTATACAGTCTTGCCAGTTCTAAATCTTCATCCATTTTTGTTCGGACTTGAGCCAAGTTCAAATAAGCTTTTGCTGCCCGCAACGATGTTTCTTCGTGTTGTAAGGATTCAAGATGAAGATTCGCGTAAAACAAAGCTTCTGAATAATTCTTATTCGTGTTGAAATATTTGTAAAGGCTATGGAAGTAATAAGAAGTTTCATTCTCGAAAGTGGGTTGGGCAGGTGAAATAATGTTCTTGGCTTGTTCGACTATGGGATGGGCTTCTTCCATATCATTTGCGGTGTAATACGAGATCAACACATAGTAGATTTTAATCAAAGTGAAATTCGAATGGTTTTCCTTCGAATGGAGTTTTAATAAAGCGAGGTCCTGGGAATTGATTTTTCTGAAACTGATATAACTTTCGTAAATCCGGTGGACGTCCGGCTCTACATTCTTCATATTCATATCAAGCAGAAACTCGGCGTCCACTTCCAGTACCTTGGCAATTTTCGTGATGAACGAGTAGGAAGGCTTGGCTTTGCCGCTCTCGATTTTGCTTATGTATGTATTGGAACAAATTCCTTTGATCAACTCTGTTTGAGTCATTCCTTTATGTATCCTGACCTGGCGTATTCTTTCTCCTATTTCCATTTCTTCACCCTTTTCGTTTCAATCTAATGTCATTCTCTCTCTGTTTGACAGCTTACAAAATCAATCATTGTAAAGAAAAAAAATTTACAAATTTAGTTGTTTATTTTTTATTATACAATATTTTGCAATATTGCGTAGTGTTAGAAAATTCAGGTACGTAATAATATGAATGTAGCAAGACCACACCAACCAAAAAGAGGAGATGACTTCCATGTCAAGAAAAGAAAAAATCAATGCTTTGAAAAACCCTGAAATCCGTAATCATGAAATTGAAAATCCGGTAGGGAAAACAATGAATGAGCTATCAAGCGATGAGTTAGCTGGAATCCAAGGAGCTTCTGATGTGAATGCAGAAACAACTCCATTGTGCATCGCAGCATCTATTGGCGCAACTATTATCTTTTCAATGAGAAATTGCTAATCTAACCTAAACTAAAAAAATTGGAGGAATTAAAAATGACTAAACAACAAATTATCAATGCGTGGAAAAACCCTGAAATTCGTGATGGTGTTGAAAAAGTAACGCCTCATCCATCTGGAAAAGCATTTAACGAATTGACGTTGGACGAGCTTGCAGAAGTGCAGGGCGCCTCAGACGTAGCGCCTGAAACTACTCCAGCTTGTGTGGCAGCATTTGCGACGGGCTTGCTTTTCTCAATCAAATTTTGCTGATCAACTTTTAATAGTGGAGGATATTCCTCCACTATTACTTTTTAAAAATAATGAATTTGAGAATGTCTATGACCAGTCGTATGCATTCTCAAATTTATCATGAAAAGGAGTGGAAGAGATGGAGAAAGTATCAACCCGAACAAACCATAGTGATTACATCCATGCCCTGTTTAGTTACGAGAGAAGCCGTTTTTTAAAGGAGGAAGGAATTGATCCGGCTCCAGCTATTAATAAATGGAGAAAACGCCTTTCCATGACTTCGGATGCCATTTTTCAATCTAAACTAGCTGTGGCAGGCCTTTCTGAACAACAATTTGCGGAAATGATTACGCCGCTTAGTGAAAAGAACCTGGACGAAAAGCAACTTCAAGAACTGGCAGCCTTCTTAAAATCAGAGATGAACTTAGACCTTGTGATAGAAGGGTTGAATCTATCTGAGCAAAATGAAAAAATGAAAGAACAACTCGATTTGGGATTGTTTATCCGCCCGTTCCTTTCTTATATCTCCAATCGGCTTGATTTGGCATTGGAAGAGCTTTCGCGCACCCAACCTGCCAATATCGAAAAGATCAAAGAAACGCTGATGTTTGCCATTGGCACCCAATTGATCACTCAGGCGTCCCGATCGATCGTTTTGGAAATGCATGTTTCCAAGTTGAAAGATGAACTTTACGGTTCGACAGCAGAAGAAAGATTCCAGTCGTTCATCAGAGAAAAAGCTTTAAATCCTTCAGAATTGATGAAGTTTTATGAGGAATATGCCGTGTTGACCCGAATCCTTATTCTCCGGAGTGAATTTTTTGTTGAAAATATCAATCTTACCTTAGCAAGATATATGGATGATTTCGATTCCATGTCAAATGCGTTCGGTTTAGACAACGACGAGCTGGATTCCATTGAATTTGGACTGGGAGATACCCATCAGAAAGGCAAGACAGTCGGTAAATTTGTGTATAAAAACGGAAAAACAATCATCTACAAACCGAAAGGGCTTTCCATCTCCTTAAAATACCACGATTTATTGGATTGGATTGCAGAAAGAGCGGAATTCCCGACATTGTCTCCTTATAAAATTCTGGATTTTGGAACACATGGCTGGGAGGAATGCGTATTATACAGCAGCTGTCTTACGCAGCAGGAAGTGAAGCATTACTACCAGCGATTCGGTGTTCTCTTGGGGATGATGCATTCGATCAAAGGCGCTGATTTCCACTTGGAAAATATTATAGCAGGCGGCAACACGCCGTATATTATTGATCATGAAACTTTATTTCACCAAAGCCCGAAACTGGATTTCCCGGATTCCGTTGAAGTTGACTTGAAGTATGAACAGGCCAATTCTGTAGTGGGCACCGGGCTGCTTCCGATTGCCATGTTTAAGAATGCGGAAGGAAAAGGGATTGATCTCAGTGCGCTCAACGGAAAAGAGCAAGAGCTGCCTTTTAAGGTATTGAAGCTTGAAAATGCCATGACCGATGATATGAAATTTTCCATGCAGTCTGAACGCTTCCGCGGCGCCAATAATCTTCCCACTTTGAATGGGGAAGGTGTCGATGCAGAAGAGTATTTGGAGGACATTTTAATCGGATTTGAAAATATTTTTAATTTCTTTATCGATTATAAAGATGAACTGCTGGACTCCAAAGGGCCGATTGAATCATTTCGCAATGAGAAAATCCGTGTTGTAGCGAGGGCTACTCAGCAGTACTTCAACTTTCTCAATGAATCCAGCCACCCGGATTATATGAGAGATGCGCTGTATTTGGAAAATCTGTACGATCGTTTATGGTTTTATCCTTATCATGACAAGCGCATCATCCCCCATGAAATTTTGGATCTGATGGCAGGCGATATTCCGTTCTTTAACTCGCTGGCTGATTCAAGGGATCTTTATTCGAGTACTGGAGTGAAAATTGACAATGTGTTCGCCCAAAGCGGGTATGAAATAGTGGTCGACAGAATCCGGAAATACGACCTTGATGAACTTCAAACCCAGCTTGGATGGATCCGAACCTCGCTTGTCGGATCAAAAAAAGAGGAAGCGGACGTTCAAGAAGAAAAGTGGGCCGACGAAAAAGTGCCGAGTGATGTTGATTTGCTTTTTTTGCATGAAGCGAAATCCATTGGAGAGGAAATTTTGAGCAAGCTCCGCTATTCAAAGGCGAAAGACAAAGCTTCTCTCTTGTGCTTGTCGCCGAATAGCGAAGGAACCTGGTCGGTAGCGCCTGCCTTGCAAGGCCTTTACGATGGGCTGGGCGGCATTTCCCTCTTTTTCCAATACTTATGGAAAGAAACGGGGGATGAGCGTTATAAACTGGCTGCTGAAGCCACGCTGCAATCAGCTGCTGCGCCGATGGTTGAAAACCAGGGACTGGTTTCTTCATTCACTGGATCCGCTTCTCTTTTGTATCCGATCTTGCATTTCCATAAAAACTTCGGCAGCAATGAATATGAGTGGAAAGTCGACGAAATCAAACAAAAACTAAAGCAGAACGTTCAAAAGGATGAAGTTTTTGATTTCCTTGGCGGAGCTGCAGGGGTTTGCCACGTATTGATGAATTCTTTTGAATGGACAGGTGACCGCGAGTATTTAGAAATAGCGGAACTGTATGGCGAGCATTTGTTGGCAAACCGCCATTCTCCGGCTCCTGGCCAAGCAGCTTGGGCATCAGGAGAATCCGGCAATTATTTAGGCGGCTTTTCACATGGCACAAGCGGCATTGCCCAAAGTCTTTTCAGACTATTCTATCTGACAAAAGACCAGAAGTATCAAGAAGTTGCAGAGAAAGCTTTGCGCTTTGATCAATCGCTGTTTGATAGTGAAAAAGGGGCTTGGAAAGACAACCGGCGCTCTGAAGGCCAATATGCCCATCACTGGTGCCATGGGTCAATGGGGGTTGGGTTAAGCAGAATCATGATGTCCGATTATACCGCCAATTCCACAGTTGGGACGGAGATAAACCAAGCGCTCCAAAATCTTCGGAATCACGGCTATAAGAGCTCGGACTCTTTATGCCACGGAAACTTTGGAGACACGGAACTATTCTTGCAAGCCGGCATGCACTTCCAGGATTCCAGCTTGTCAGAAGAAGCGAAACAAAGAGGATATAATTGTGTGCTGCAAAAAGAAGCGCGCGGCTTTTATCAGGTAGACGGGCCGAAAGGGTTTATCCAGCCCGGCTTATTTACCGGCCTTGCCGGAGTTGGCCTGCAGTTGCTGAGGTTATCGAATCCGAAAGAGGTACCGTCCGTCTTGTTATTGGGTTAACTAGTACAGAAAGAATAGAAAAAGCAGTTCAGTCAAGGGGGATCCGTCCATTGCCCTTATCGATTGAACTGCTTTTTATTATTGATTCTTCATAAAAACCATATAAAGGGAATTTGGTTAAAAGGAGCAGGGTTAGACGGCGTTTTTTCACGCCTTACTTACTGTTTTTTTACCTGTTCTATTCACCTTTCCCGATTCTTTATAGTTAACTTAACAAAAAAATTAAGTTACTAATGGAGGGATAAAACGTATGGTGGTCAGGAAATTAAGCACCAGAGAACGTGAAGTTGCTGTCTTAGTCGCTAAAGGGAAAAAAGATGTGGAAATAGCAACTCTGTTATTCATCAGCCGAAGAAGAGTAGGGGAATTGATTTTTAATATTAAAGAAAAGTGGGAGATTACGTCCCGAGTGGAAATCGGGATCGGTGTGTATCATTTCGGTTGGCTGCACTCCCAGGAAGAGCGTTCGATGGAACACGCTGCCCCCATTCCGTTTTACGCAACAGATCATTATAGGGAAGTCCGAATTTAGAAAGGGGAGGGTTGTATGGCTAGTAAAGTACCCTTCATTGAGCAAATGGAACACAGTGAGTGTGGACTGGCGAGCTTGGCTATGGTATTTGCCTTCCATGGGAAATACGTTTCATTGGCCGAATTGCGGGAAAGCTTCGGGGTGCCCAAAGGAGGGACATCGCTGTATCAGTTGATGCTCATCGGAAAGCATTACGACATGAATGTAAAAGGGTTTAAAGTGGAAAAAGAGGCTTTTAAAGACATGGCACTCCCGGCCATCATCCATTGGGAAAACAAGCATTATGTTGTGTTGGAATCCATTTCTAAAAAGCATATTGTGGTTGTGGATCCGGCTTTGGGCAGAAGAAAAATCCGCCACGAAGAGTTTGATGAAAAATTTACCGGCTTTGTCCTTTGTTTAACTCCAACGGAACGATTTGTGAAAAGCAAAGGGCCTTCGCACATTAAATTCTTTTTATCGTTTGCACTCGGAAAGCCGAAATTGATTTTTCTGATCCTGTTTGGCTCTTTGGTGCTGCAGCTTTTCACTCTGGTGGTGCCATGGATGACCACTTGGATAACGGACAATATCATCGTACCGAAGAATGGGAATGCGATGAGTTCCATCGGAATTGGCCTCTTTGTATTATTCATCAGTTTCCAGATTCTTTCGTGGTTTAGAGGCTTTCTCGTCGCTAAACTTCAGACGACCATCGATCAATCATTGATGGAGACGTTCATCGGGAAGTTATTGACATTGCCGTACAATTTTTTCGAAAATCGTTCGGTCGGTGAATTATTGTTTCGGGCCAATTCCAATGTATACATTAGGCAAATCCTATCCACAAAGGTTATTTCCTTTCTGATAGACGGCATTTTGGTATTCACTTATTTAGCCATCATGTTCCACTATTCTGTCCGGATGACCACAACAGTGCTGCTGATTGGCATTACCGTCTTTACCTTGCTGGTGGCCAGCACAAAAGTTTCGAAAAAGTTATCGGATCAAGATGTATCAGCGCAATCAAAAGTCCAAAGGATCTTATCGGAAAGCATCAATGGCATCAGCGATATTAAAGTGATGGGGCTTGAGAATATAGTGTTCTCTGAATGGAACGGACTTTTCCATGACCAATTGAAAACTGCAGAAAAGCGCTCGATTTGGGTGTCGTCGGTCAACACGGTCGCTTCCTCTGTCCAATTCATCCTGCCGGTTTTTCTTTTATGGTACAGCAGCTCCGCCATTTTGAGCGGTTCAATGACTTTAGGCACTGTACTAGGATTTAATGCTTTGGCGATGGCTTTCATCACACCCATCATTTCTATTGGCAGCGGCTACGGAGAGTTGACTTACCTAGGTTCGTATCTCCAACGCTTATATGATGTCATGCAGGCAAAATCAGAAGTCGCAGATCCGGAAAGCGAAGCATTGAAAATACAAAATTTGGCGTTCAAGGGAGACATTGAATTTGAAAATGTGTTTTTCCGGCATAATCATTTCAGCGAAATGGCTATCAAGGATGTGTCTTTCAAAATAGCGGCTGGAGAGAAAGTGGCTATCGTTGGATCTTCCGGATCCGGAAAAAGTACGATCGTCAAACTGCTTTTGGGCCTCTATTCCCCTACAGCGGGAAAAATCAAATTTGATGGGCGAGAGAGTTCGATGATCAATCTCGCAGCGCTGCGCAAATCCATGGGAGTCGTATTCCAGGAAGCACGGCTCTTCAATAAAACGATAGCTGAAAATATCACTGCCCAAAGAACAGCCATTGAGAAGGAAAGCATCATCAAGGCTGCCAAAAAAGCCAATATCCATAAAGAGATTATGGAGCTTCCATTGAACTTTGATACCACTGTCTCTGAATTTGGCGCAAACTTTTCCGGAGGGCAAAGGCAGCGGTTATTGATCGCGCGGGGGTTAGTCGCAGATCCGCCTATTCTTGTTCTCGATGAAGCGACCAGTGCCTTGGATACCTTATCAGAAAGCATCATCGATAATGAGCTTAACTATATGTCGTGTACGCGTGTTGTTATTGCCCATCGATTAAGCACAGTCCAGAACGCCGATAAAATCATCGTGATGGATGAAGGGCAAATCGTGGAAATCGGCAATCATGAAGAATTAACAAAAGCCAAAGGCTATTACTACAATTTATGCAAAGCACAAACCTTGATAGGAGAGTTGAAAAATGAACGTTCAGCGTAACGCACCAAAAACTTTTTTAGTGATTGCTTCTTTAGCCGTCAGCATGAGCTGCTTAGGGCCGGCTGTACAAGCTTCCGAACCTTCTGCACCATTCAGGCAAGCAGAAGAAAGGGAGTCCTCCATGATTTACTTGTTTCAGGAAGGGACTGATCTGGACGCGGTTGCCGAAGATATTCAGGAAGTTGACGCCAAGGCATCCGTAGCACTGATGAACGAAATTGACACCCTGACCGTCCAAGCTTCCGGGCATGCCCAAAGTGAGGAGATTGTGGAACTTGTCCAGCGTAAATACGGATCACTCGTTGCAGAAAAAGGGGAAGACCAGACGGTTAATGCCGGCGATGTCCAACCGGATGGCGTGCCGCTGATTTCGCCATTGGCACCGATGCTAGTAAGCCGCCAAGCTGCAGCTTCCGCAAATCAGGACCCGGAGGGCGGGGAAAGCTCCGCGTACCAGAAATGGTTATGGGATATTGATTTAGTCACCCGAAACGGGGCAAGCCGGGCCATGCAAAGTGGAAATCACAGCGTGAAAATCGGAATTGTAGATAGCGGCCTGGATTTCAATCATCCGGATTTAAAAGCCAATATTGTGTCGAAAGGCCGCTCTTTTATTGAGGGAGTGGCAGATACGCAGGATTACATGGGACATGGCACGATGGTGGCCGGATCGATTGCTGCCAACGGCCATATAAAAGGAATTGCCCCGGACATCGGAATCGTGCCTTATAAAGTGTTCCACACCGGAAATGCCGATTCCAGCGATGTCATCGAAGCGATCGTAGCCGCAGCGAACGACGACATGGATGTCATCAACTTAAGTTTAGGCGTTTATAAGTCCTTGAAAAACAAGGAGGAAAAAGCTGTGTATGAAGCTTATAAACGGGCATTGAAATATGCAGAAAAAGAAAACAGCTTCGTAGTCGCTTCTTCCGGTACAGAAAATGCAGGATTTGATATTTTTAATGCGAAAAAATTGGCAGTTGCCCGTGGCTTCTCGAAAGATGCCCAGCTCCATATGCCTGGAGGATTAGGCCATGCCTATACAGTAGCTGCAACAAACAAAGAGAATGCTTTAACTTTCTACTCCAATTATGGAAAGAACGTCTCAATCGGAGCACCAGGGGGGGACTACGGGCCTCTTGCGGATCAGGGACTTTATGATGTGAGGCATATGACCCTCACCACCTATCCGACTAATCTGGCGCAGTCAGTGACTAGCCAGTACGCCGGGTTTGAAAAAGGTTATGAATTCATGACAGGTACGAGCTTGGCGGCGCCTAAAGTGTCCGCAACCGCCGCCCTGGTAATTGCGGAATACGAAGAAGTACATGGGAAAAAGCCCAAAGTACGTGAAGTTGAAAAAATCCTGGAAAAAGGCGCGGTGAAGGGAGACTCCAAAAAGTTTGGAGCTGGAATTGTGAATGCGCATGATTCACTCCAATTAATCGGCCAGAAGAAAAAATAAAAGGAGGGACCAAGATGAGAAAAAAATTCTTTGGCTTTTTGCCCAAAAAAGAAAGTGCATCAAAAACCAATTATCATGCAGCTGAACTTTCGGAAAAGGAAATGATGGGAGTTGAAGGAGCTTCTAGTGCCTATTTAGAACATTTTTACGAACAGGATAAAGTGAAAGGTGTATTGGATCCCATTTATCAAAAAGCATTTTAAATAAAAGAAGTCATTCAGCAATTAAACTGAATGACTTCTGATCAATAGAGATATTAGTAACCTTCAGGTTCTCGGTCGAATAACCCGATAATCTCCTTCACATCTACTTTGATGGCAACTTTAGGCGACTCGGTTTGCGGTGCATCAGAGGCTTGAAAAGCAGATGCAGAATCAGTGGCTGTGACAAGAGAAGCAAAAAGTGTAAGGGAAACGAGTAATTTTTTCATGAATGATAATCTCCTTTTTGTTGGATATTTTTTTCTTATATCCATCATAAGGCGGGAGACTGGTTGAAAAAAATTGGTAAAATTCGCTCTTTTATTCTTGATGAAATCTTGGATTTAAACAGGTTTTTTTACCCGAAAACTGTTAAGTAACTGACGCAATGAGCAAAATTCTAAAAAAACTTAAGGAAGGAGGATGCGCAATGGAGATTGCCTTTCCATTTACCATTTACACAGACACGGAAACTGACATGCACTTATCGAACAACAAGCCGCTGATCCACTTGAATACACTGGCCCAAATCTGTTTCCGCGCTTTTTCCCAGGCATCGGGTCTGCCAAAGCCTGAAATTGTCATTCTCGATGATAAAGCTGTAGAAGGGGTTAGCCAGTCGGGTCGATTCGAGATGGATTTTGATCACAATTACTTTAAAAAAGTAGGGGAAATCAGTTCAGAGCTTGCAAAAGAAAAAAGATTTCGATTGGGCCTTTTGTATGAAAAGAATGCCGAAGAAGAACAAGTGATTGAAAGCTACGAAAAGGCGGTTCTTCTGCACGGAGAATTAACAATTGTCCGCGAAAGCAAACAACTGGATTCAAAAGAAACAGCCATTCAATGGATTACAGACTAAGGAGATGATTTCATGAACAAGCTATTGCAATATGGACTCTTAGCGATTGCGGGTGTACTGGTAGTCGTAGTGTATAAAACATTTTTCTAAAGAGAGGAAGATAGATGATGAACCTGACAATAAACGATGTGAACAAGCATTTCGGACCGTATCATGCAGTAAAGAACTTGTCTTTATCAGTAAGCCAAGGCGAAGCCGTGGGACTGCTGGGACGAAACGGCGCAGGAAAAACGACGACGATCCGGATGATTCTCGGGTTATTGCAGCAGGAAAGCGGAAGCATCGAATGGGGAGGAAAGTCATTCTCACGGAAAGAAGTCAAACTGGGCTATTTGCCTGAGGAAAGAGGGCTTTATCCGAAGATGAACATGATGGACCAACTGGTTTATTTTGGCCAATTGGAAGGCATGAGCAAGCGTGCTGCAAAGCAGGAGGCGATGAAATGGATTGAACGATTGGAAATAAGCCAGTATATCAAAAAAGACACAGGAGATTTATCGAAAGGAAACCAGCAAAAAATTCAATTGATCGCTGCGCTTATGCATGATCCGGATTTGATTATTTTGGATGAACCTTTCAGCGGACTTGATCCTGTTAATGCCCAAATGTTGGAGCAGGTGATAGAAAGTCTGATTCAAGAGAAAAAAACCTTAATCTTCTCAAGCCATCGAATGGAGAGCGTTGAATCATTTTGCGATCGGGTCTATTTGATGAAGCAAGGCGAGGTCGTGCTTTCAGGATCCATCTCGGATATCAAGACCCAATACGGATTTAAGTATGTAAATATCGAATCTACCCAGCCCCTGGAAGAATATTTGATGGGCTTGCAAACTGAGTTTATAAAAAAGGGGAAAGAATATCAATTACAGGTAAAAACCATGGATCAAGGGTTATACCTCATCGAAAAAATAAAAAGCTTGGTTCCGATTCGGAAAATCGGCATCGCCGATCCATCATTAAACCAAATCTTTATTGAAAAGGCAGGGGATTGAGATTGAGAAATTTTTATCTGGTCTTTAAACAATCTTTTCGGGAAAGAGTGACTTCGAAGTCCTACCTTACGACAACGTTTGCGTTGATTCTGATTTCCATATTCGCCATTTCATTGCCCAGCATCTTGGAGAATTTTGCGGATCCGAAAGAAGAAATGGTGGTTGTATCCAATGCCGCCGATATAACTGTCTCGGAACTGGAAAAGCAATTGACCGATTGGGAGTGGAAAGAAGGGGCACAACAGCAGATAGAATCTTTGAAAAAAGAAGCGCAGGAAGGAAAAATTGCTGGCTTATACCTAATTGATGACAATGCCAGCAATTATTCTGTGACCTATTTTTCCAAATCGAATGACGTCGCTTTAAATTCGTCTCTGTCCCAGTATCTTCAGGCGAAGAATACGCAAAGAATTGCCGATAGCAACGGTATGTCGGAAGCGGATCAACAGTCCTTGTTCGTTCCGGTTGCCATGGAAAAAGGACAATTCACTTCAGAGAATGAAGTATCGGTGTTTGTGATTTACTTGATGCTGATGTTCATTTTGATGGCAGTTATGATGTATGGCACAACGATTGCAACCGGCGTCGCCTCAGAAAAAGCTTCACGGGTCATGGAAGTAATGGTGACAAAAGTAAACCCGCTGGCGATGATTTTCGGTAAAATATTCGGAATCGCTTTAGCAAGCCTCATGCAGTTCGCCGCTTTCTTTGGATCTGTTGCGTTGTACTTGAAATCAGGGCTTGTGGAACCCGCACAAAGTTTAGGGAATTTTGACTTGAATCTATCGGCGCTGACAGCCGAGCATTGCGTGTACTTCTTCATCTTCTTTTTATTGGGGTATTTATTATATGCTTCTCTATATGCGGTGTTCGGTTCCATGGTCAGCCGTCCTGAAGAACTGAACGGAACGACGATGCCAATTTCTATTCTCTTGATGGTCAGTGCTTTCTCGGGAATCCTTTTTGTCATGGATGACCCTGCATCAACGCTATCCAAGTTCATGGCAACATTTCCGTTTACCTCACCATTCAATATGATTATTCTGATCATGAAAGACGCTGCATCATTTGGGGAAATCGCTCTATCCATCGGCTTGCTGGTGATCACCACCTTTGCATTCGGTTATTTTGCAGCAAAAGTCTATCCGAAAGGCATCCTTCACTTCGGAGAAAATTTGAAACTGCGTCAGCTTATTATGAGGAAGTCATAAATTGCTTCTCTGGTTGTGTTTGCAAAAACGCGCTTTTGCGGTAAGCTAAATGAAAGAATAATTGAATAACCGTAACAGGTGCCCTTCGGGGAGAATAGGGAATGAAGTGAAAATCTTCAGCGGTCCCGCCACTGTAACGGGGAGTTTTACAGATTTGCCACTGGAGATTGGTCCGGGAAGGCCTGTAAAACGGTGATCCGGAGCCAGGAGACCTGCCTGCTTACGTTCTGCTGATAGATCATGGAAAAGTCTTTAGTTTATTTGTTCACGCAAATAAACTGGAGGCTTTTTCTTTTTAATTCAGAAAGGGGAAGAGAAAGATGAATTTATTGCAGCAAACAATGGAGCGTATTCAAGGGTTGGACCAGGAAATGGTGGGAAAAGCGCGGGAGCGTGTGGACAGCCTGATCAAGCCGCCGCACAGTCTCGGCAAGCTGGAAGAGCTCGCTGTGCAATTGGCTGGAATTTCGGGAGAATTGTATCCAGAGTTTGATCGAAAAGCGATTATCGTGATGGCTGCCGACCACGGCGTTTATGAGGAAGGGATTTCTTCCAACCCGCAGGAAGTGACATATGCGCAAACGATGTTCATCGCAAAAGGCATCACCGGAGTCGGAGTTTTGGCGAAAACAGCGGGAGCGGAAGTGGTCACCGTCGACATCGGCGTTAAAGGAGACTTTCCGAATGATGCAGGGGTGATCGGCCGGAAAATCAGGCAAGGCGCAGGCAATATTGCGACAGGGCCGGCGATGACGATAGAAGAAGCGATCCGCTCGCTGGAAACGGGGATTGCCATTGCAGAAGCGGAAATCCAAAAAGGCGCCAATCTGCTGGGGACCGGCGAAATGGGCATCGGCAACACCACGCCAAGCACCGCCATTTTATCGGTGCTTGGAAACATTCCATCTGAAGAGATTACCGGCAAAGGTGCAGGAGTCGGCAGTGGAGGAATCTCGCATAAAGCCCAAGTCATTAAGAAAGCGATTGAAACGAACCGGCCGGATAAAGACAATGCCATCGACGTTTTGGCCAAAGTCGGTGGACTGGAAATCGGCGGCATGGCAGGTGTCATGATCGGAGCGGCAGCAAACCGCGTGCCGGTTGTACTGGATGGGTACATCTCCACCATTGCGGCGCTGATAGCGGTGTCGATCGAACCGAAAGTGAAACATTACCTGATTGCTTCGCATGCAAGCGCTGAACCGGGCGGGAAAAAAGCAAGTGAATTGCTGGGCATCCAGCCGGTGCTGCATATGGAGATGTGTTTAGGTGAAGGGTCGGGCGCCGCTTTAGCATTCCCACTTGTAGATGCGGCCTGCCGGATAATGAAAGAAATGGCCACGTTTTCGGAAGTTGGCCTTAAGATTTGATGAAGAGAGGAGAAAAAGATGTTTACTGAAGAAGAAAAAAGAGGTGTATATAAAGCAATTTACACTAGAAGAGATATTCGCAGCTTTTTGCCGACGCCTGTCCCGGAAGAACTGATCACCACTATTCTGGAGGCTGCACACCATGCGCCGTCCGTAGGATTCATGCAACCCTGGAATTTCATTATCGTATCTTCATCTGAAACAAAAGAAAAGCTGGCCTGGGCCGCAGATAAGGAGCGGCGGGCACTGGCCATTCATTACGAAGGGGAGAAAGAAAACAAGTTTCTCGGATTGAAAGTAGAAGGCATAAAGCAGGCGCCCGTAACGATTTGTGTAACTTGTGATCCGACAAGAGGCGGCTCTCATGTCCTGGGGCGCAATTCCATTCCTGAAACAGACGCCTTATCCACGGCCTGTGCCATCCAAAATATGTGGTTGGCTGCCTGTGCAGAAGGCTTAGCGATGGGCTGGGTAAGCTTCTATAAGAAAAACGACGTCCGGGACATCCTGGACATTCCGCCGCATGTCGATCCGATCGCCCTTCTGTCGCTTGGCTATACGCAAGATTATCCCGACAAACCGATTTTGGAAGCAGCGGGATGGGAAAAAAGGCGTTCGTTAGAAAACCTGGTCTTTGAGGATAAATGGAGTGGGAAACTAAACGCATAAATGAAAAAGAACAGGCAACGCGTATCCAATCGCGTCTCCTGTTCTTTTTTAATTTATACCTGTATTTTTTACTGGTTGACCAAGCCTTTATTGATTTCCGTCAGTGCAGAATTGACTTCGAAAATCTTGGCATGGACCGGTGAAATGCCAAACCCTGCTAAGCGGTTGGTGTGCATATCTACGTATTTTTCAGCGGTTTCTTTTGTTTGGAAAAGATAAATGCCGCCAGCTTCTTTTGTTTCCGGGTTTTCAGTCCAAATCTTCCACAGGAAGCCCTTTTCCTGGTTGATGCTTTTCGCCAGTTCTGTGAATGATTCTGCCATTTCATCTCCGAAAGGGCCATCCATCTTAAAATCTACTTGCAGGATATATGCCATGTCGTTTTCCTCCTTATTTTGTGGCTGGTGTGAAATAGGATTCCCCTAAAATTTCATGGACCCGATAATGGCCAGGGGCGAGTTCTTTTTCAATAAATGCATTTATCTCTGTTGGTTCCACATCGTACATCACTTCAATTTCCTTGGAAAACAGCAATTGTTCTTTTTCCAGTAGCTGAGAAAGTGCAGGTTGCGGTTTGGCTTGCAGGTCTTCCTGATTCAGCACTTGCTTCAAGCCCTCCACATAGGATTCGAACGGCCGGCCGCCGACAAGTTTGACGCCTTTGTTGTCTTCATTGACCATAATGATGGAAGGAAAGCCCCGGGCACCCAAACTTCTGGCCAGTGCAAAATCTTCATTCAATGCCTGCTGTCCGGCTGCTTGTTCCGCCTGCTGCACAATGGTTTGACCATCAAGGCCCATCTGATTGACGATGTCGATCATAACGGAAGCCTCTGAAATGTTTTGGTTGAATGCGAAAAGGGCTTCTCTTGCGCGCCGCAAGTATTCATTCGCCTTGGCTTCGCTATGGACATCCTGAATCACTTTAAAGACGCGGGAAGGAGGATAAGACGACTGGACAGGATTGTCGATCATCAATGATCCGTCAATCGGCATTCTTGAATGGTCGCCGACTTCTCTCCAATGGCCTGCGACGTCGGCTGGCTTATAGATGCCATTTGCAGGATCAATGGGCCCGTCATGCCACTTCTCCAGCAAGCCGCCCATCACCGTCTGGGAGTTGAAATGTTCACCGTACTGTTCTGTGAATCGGCGCAACACCGGTTCGATGGCCCAGCAATGGGAACAGATTGGATCTGTTACATAATAAAGGGTAACTGATTTTTGAGGCTTGCTGAAATCAATGAGTCCGGTTTCCTCTTCTTCTGCAACGCCGCAAATGCCTGTTTCGATATCGCACATCAGATTGTTATTTTTCATTTTTATTTCCTCCTCTTGAATTGGCTATGACTGAGTGTTTTCGGTTAGCTTATTTGCTTTACAATTCGATCTTAAGCCATAATGAAAGCAATCAACACCAATAGTTCCGGTGATTTGTCGCTTATGCAACACATTCCGGAAATTGTCGGAAAAGGAGTGAAAGGCGAATGACGCAAACCAAGACGGACCCACGCGTGATCCGAACCCGTAAATTGATTATGGATTCCTTCATCACGCTTTCAGAAGGAAAAGAGTTTAAGGATATTACGGTAAAAGACATCACAGCCGAAGCCATGATTAACCGGGCGACGTTCTATTACCATTTCGAGGATATATACGATTTATTGGAGAAGGCCTTATCGGAAGTTTTATTGGTGAATCTGGATTCAGACACTTACCGGCACGATGAACTGAACGAAGAAACGTTCGTCAAAATCTTCGAAGCGGTCACCAATTTTCAAACCTCCCTCTCGAACCGGTGCCACCGGGGATACGAAGATACCATCGCCCGGATTATACGGGAGCAGCTCGAAGTCCTGTTCCACAAACTATTGGTGAAGCAAAAGGGAATCGGGCAAGAAGGAGCCCTTAAAACTACGGCGGTCATGCTCAGTTGGGGAATCTACGGGGCATCGGTGGAATGGAAAAGGAACAGCCAAGCCTCTCCGGAAGAATTCATCAAAGCGGCTGTCCCTTATATCGAGCATGGCATTCATTTTAATAAGTAAGGAATGAAAAGTGGGGAGGCGATGGGATGGCAAGCATCCAGGATGTTGCCAGAATAGCAGGCGTTTCTGTTGCTACTGTTTCGCGTGTGTTGAATAACCATCCATATGTAAAAAAGGAAAAAGTGGAAGCAGTGGAAAAGGCCATTGCAGAAACAGGATATATCCAAAATATCAATGCCATCAATTTGAAAAAAGGCAAAACAAACCTGGTGGGTGTGGTGCTGCCCATCGTGGATCATCCGTATTTTTCGCAATTGATCCAAGGGATTTCCCAATCAGCGGCAGATCAGCACTATAAGCTGGTTCTTTACCAGACCGGTTATCATGAAGGCCAGGAAATGGAAGCATTGGAGATGTTGAAGCTTAAGCAAATCGACAGCCTGATCATTTGTTCGAGAAAAGTTTCGCTGGAGACCATCGAGCGCTATCGCCAATACGGCACGATCGTGTTATTCGAAAATGGCGGAACTACGCCGTTGAGTTATACCTTCGTTGATCATTACGCCTGTTTTATGAATGCGTTGGTTTATCTGTATGATAAGGGACATCGGGAAATTGGATTTTCCATCAATCGATCCGATGGCACAAACAGCAGATACCGTGAACAGGCATACCAGGATTTTCTGGAAATGAAGGGTCTGCCTTATCATGAAGAATACACAGTGAAGGATTGCCTGTACCTGGAAGACGGTGAACGCATATTAGAACGGTTTTCACAGCTTCAGCGCCGTCCGACAGCTCTGCTGGCAACGAGTGATCAAGTGGCGGCTGGCATTGTGATTGCCAGTTCCAAATACGGCATCTCCATTCCGGAAGATTTGGCGATCATCGGATTCGATAATCACCCGATCGCCAAAGCGATGGACATCACCACGATCGGCATCCCTTTGAATGCCATCGGTCAGCTTCTGTTCAGCCAGACCTTGTCAAAAGAGGTGTCACACGAAGAAGTTGCCGTCCGCTTGATTGAAAGGCGGACTGTTTGAAGAGCTTTTGTATACGACAAAAAGCAGCGTGATCGTTAATCAGTAAAGGTAAAGAGTCTGGTGCGATCATGCCCCGGAATGGGTTACACTCACAAAAGACCTTTCTACCTGCTGGAAATTAACGAAAGCTGCTTCTTGTTTTCAGCATACGGTATGATATCGTTCTCAGGTCAAGGAGATTCCTGCAATTCTTTTATCAATTGTGGGGACTCATTGAAACCAACAAAACAAGAAGCTGTCCTTTTGTCATTTGTGAATGACAAAAGGACAGCTTTTTTCATTTACGCGTTCTGTTTGTCTTCCACTGTCGTACCTAGATTATGTTCCATGTAATCCTTGCCCCATTCATACATCGAGTCAAGAATAGGGATGAGGGTTCTTCCTTGATCGGTGAGGGAGTATTCCACTTTCGGTGGAACGACCGGATAGATTTCGCGGTGCACAATCAGGTGCTCTTCCAGTTCGCGCAATTGGGTGACAAGCATGCGCTGTGTAATGCCGGGCATGAGGTTCTTCAGTTCGCCGAACCGCTTTGTTCCTTCTTTGCCCAAATGCCACAAAATCAGCATCTTCCACTTGCCGCCGATAATGGAAAGGGTCAGTTCTTTTTCACAATTAAAGCTTTTTTCTCCCAAGTTGGGCATGTTCTTCGCTTCCTTCCTGCATGATGCCTGCATTTGCCGGCTCTAAAATGAATTTGTCGATGGCGTACATTACCCCATCGTCATTGTTCGAACGGGAAATGAAATCCGCTATGTCTTTTACTTCCTGGACAGCATTTCCCATAGCGATGCCGAGGCCCGCTGCCTTCAACAGTTCAGCATCGTTATGGTTGTCGCCGATTCCGATGATTTCTGAGCGGTCGATGCCCAGCTTGTTTGCCAGGAATAACAGTGCACTTCCTTTATTGGCTTCCGGATGGGTCACTTCCAGGTAGTTTTTCTTTGATTTCTCGATATAGGCGGATGCGCCGAACAATACCTGCAACTGCTTTTGCAGCAGAGCCAGTACATCCGGTTCATCGATAAAGAGCAATTTCGTAAATCCTTTTTGGGCCAGCCCCATCAAGTCGGGTTCCACCTTATATGGAACCTGGACGGCTTTCGCATAGGCAATCAGCTTATCCGTTTCTGCAGCGCCGTATAGAATATCGTCCTGGTACACTTGAAGATGGATGTTTTGGTCGCGGGCGATGCCGACCAATTTTTGTGCAATGTCAGAGGAGACGGCGCGTTCATACAGTGCTTCTTCTTCGCCCGCCGTTCGGATCATGGCGCCCTGGTAAGTGATCAGTGGAACATCGATGCCGAGCTGTTCGGCAATCTGTTTGGCGGAGGAATACATTCTCCCCGTCGCGATCGTCACCACGGTTCCAAGGCTGATCGCCTTCCGGATGGCTGTAATGGTGTTTGGTGAAATGGTCAGCTGGTCTGTTAAAAGCGTCCCATCCAAATCAATCGCAATCATTTTATACATAAGTTCTCTCCTTGCCGATTCTTTTTGTAAAACAATTAAAAATGCAGTTCATCAAACAGCAGTACCCTGGCAGGCGAGGCATCCGTGCCGGTCAGCTTCAAGGGCGCCGCCACCATAAAATAGTCACCTTGTTCCACTTCTTTCAAACGCAACCCCTCGATAATGATGATTCCGCCGGCAAACAGCGCTTTATGTGTCGGGTGGCCTTCCTGGCTGCGTTCAATGCCGAGCGCATCGGTCCCGACTCCGCGGATGCCAAGCTCCGACAAGTAGGCTGCCCCGTCTTCGGCAAGGTAGACAAAATCGAAATTGAAGTTTTCCTCAAAAGAGTTTTTCGTTTTCAATAAAATAAAATCGTCCTGCTGAATATCAAATCTTTTCAGGTCCGCTTTTGAAATGCCATTCTCGGCAGCTGTCAAATCCAGCACTTTGCATGGTCCCACAAGCTTGTCCAATGAGATCGACTCGAAGGTCTCTCCGTCCATCATCATATGGCGAGGAGCGTCGATATGGGTCCCGGTATGGACATTCATCTCCAATTGCGTTTCAGTGACTTCGCCGGTCGTCTGCGGATTCATTTTCGGCTGTTTTTCCGGCTTGTCTTTATAGACAGCCATGCCTTCAAAGATTGTGCCTGTCACATCATGCATTTTCATCTGATCAACCCTTTCGTTACTGGTATTTTTTCAGTGGTCTGTTCAGCTTGGCATGCTTTTCAGTCGTCTGTCCAGTGACAATGCTTGAATGAATTCCGGTTCCGCATCAAAGGACAATAAAAACACGCCCGAGCATCTAAATTCCCAGCTCAGGCGTGTTCGTTGTTATTCTAAATTCGCGTGCCTGCCGTACATGGTGCCGGACTTCAACCCTTTTTTGTCCATAAACCGCAGAATCACGGCATCGTAGAACAGAAGGAGCGACTGCTCGAACAGGGAACCCATCGGCTGGATGGATTTTCCGCTGTCACCGTCTGCTTTGGCTTGCGCAGGAATTTCAATGTGAATGTCTCCAAGAAGGCCGATGGTCGAATCGGGATTGGTGGTGATGGCCACTACTGTCGCGCCGATGTCTTTTGCTTTTTTCGTCATCGCTGCAAGGCTCTGGGTTTCACCGGAACCGGAACCGACGATGAATAGATCATCCGGTTCCAAGTTCGGGGTCACTGTCTCTCCTACGACATATGCATCCAGACCGACATGCATCATGCGCATGACGAAAGCTTTCGCCATGAAGCCGGAACGGCCGCCGCCTGCCACAAATACTTTCTTTGCCTGCAGGATGCCGGCCACCAGTTTTTCAGCCTGCTCATCATCAATATGCGCGAGAGTCTGTTGCAGTTCAGCCAGAATTTCTTCTGTAAAGCCTTTGGTGTTCATGTTATGCTGTCACGCTTTCTTTGATCAACTGTTGGATTTTCTCAGCTGCTGCGCCTTTGTCTTCTTTGCCAGTGATGCCGCCGCCGACGATGATCAAGTCGGGTTGTGCTTTGATCACTTCTGGCAATGTTTCCAGTTTGATGCCGCCTGCAATGGCTGTTTGGGTATTTTTCACGACGCTCTTGATGGTGCGCAAATCTGCAAATGAATCTTTGCCTTCTGCCTGCAAATCGTAGCCAGTGTGGACACAGATATAATCAGCTCCAAGCAAATCAAGCTCAGCAGCACGTGTTTGGATGTCTTTAACAGCGATCATATCGATCAGGATTTTCTTGCCTTGTTTTTTCGCTTCTTCAACTGCGCCTTTAATGGATGAATCTTCTGCTTGTGCAAGGATCGTCACGATGTCCGCTCCTGCAGCAACCGCATTCGACACTTCATAAGCTGCAGCGTCCATGATTTTCACATCTGCAAGAACTTCCAGGTTCGGGAAGGCTGTTTTCATTTCCGAAACGGCTTTCAGGCCTTCTTTGTTGATGACCGGTGTTCCGATTTCAACGATGTCGATAAAAGCCTCTACTTCTTTTACTAATTCAAGTGCCTGTGGAATGTCTACCAAGTCTAATGCCAATTGTAATTTCATATATATGAATCTCCTCGATTTTTGATTTTCGGTGCCTGCTCAGTGTAATCCTTGCTGTCAATACTGTGAAGTACGCACTTTAATCGCACATACTGACAAAAAGTATACTGTCACTGTTCAACTGCTCCATTTTAAGACAAGGTTTAAGGCTTGGATGTTTTAAAGGAATATTCGGACATTTTGTTTGAAGCCGAGAGAAATTTATCTTATGATGAAGGGGCATCAATGAGTGAAAGTTCACAGAGCTAAGGCAGCATCACAAATTGAGGAGGAATTTATCCATGACGAAGATTGGTATTATTACAGGAAGCACACGCCCTGGACGCAATAGCATCCAGGTTGCAGAATGGGTCAAAAGCATTGCGGACAAACGCGGAGATGCTGAATACGAAATCGTGGATTTGAAGGACTTTAACTTGCCGATGTATGCAGAGCCGATTTCAGCAGCTTATAGCCAGGATTATCAAACACCTGAAGCGATTCCGTGGTCTCAAAAAATCGCGGAACTCGATGGTTATGTCTTCATTTGCCCTGAATACAATCATGGCGTAACATCAGCTTTGAAAAATGCCATCGATTACCTGTATGTGGAATGGAACAATAAAGCGGCAGGCATTGTCAGCTACGGTTCTTCAGGGGGAGTACGGGCAGCCGAAGCTCTCCGCATTATCATGGCGGAACTGCAAGTGGCTACAGTCAGAGCCCATCCGGCGATGTCCCTGTTCACGGATTTCGTCAATATGAACGAATTCAAACCGGCGGACGTCCACGAAGGTTCGGTCACGACACTGCTCGATCAGGTCAACGCCTGGACGAATGCGTTTGAACCTCTTCGGAACAAATAAAGAGAAACTTCAATCAGTGGGGGTTTTCTTCATCCCCCACTGATCGTTAAAGCGGGATAAATCGATAACGTACCTTTATAGATGAAAGAGCGATCCGAAACATGCGGATCGCTCTTTTTTTGATGAATCAGTAGCCGGTTCCGGTTAGTCGAACTTGTGGCAGGTTGACAAGCAGTTTTTCAAGGAGTATATTCGGATTAATAAATATTCAAATAATCAGATATACTATAAAGGAGAAAAGAAGGTCTTTCATATGGAGAAAAAGTCGATGTTTACTGGAAGATACGCGGGCTATTCATTCCAAAGCTTTAAAAAAGACTTTTTGTCGGGCGTTGTGGTAGGGGTAATCGCGATTCCGTTAGGCATGGCTTTTGCCATCGCTTCCGGAGTGAATCCGGAATACGGGATCTACACCACCATCATTGCTGGAATTTTGATATCGCTGCTCGGCGGATCGAAATTTCAAATCGGCGGACCTACCGGAGCCTTTATCCCGGTGCTGTTTGCCATCGTTATTGCCTACGGTTATGAAAGCCTGCTGCTGGCGGGATTTATGGCCGGCATCATCCTGCTCTTCATGGGGATCTTTAAACTGGGTTCGTTGATCCAATACATTCCCCGGCCGGTCACAATCGGTTTCACCTCGGGGATTGCCGTCATTATTTTCGTCGGGCAGATTGCGAACTTCCTGGGATTGACCGGTGTGGAAAAGCATGAATCCTTTTTGGCAAACACAAGAGAAATCTTCATGCATATCGGCACGATTAACGTCTACAGCGTTATAATTGCCGCTGTCTGCCTTGCCACTATGTTGCTGACGCCCAAATTTATCCCGAAAGTTCCAGGCCCTTTAATCGGTTTATTGGTTTCCACGGTAGCAGCGAGTGTTTTTTTCGCAGGTGAAGTGGCTACAATCGGTTCAACTTTCGGAGAAATCTCAAACTCCCTACCGAAATTCCAGTTTCCAGAGATCACTTTTGAACGGATTCAGCTTCTGATCGGCCCAGCCTTCGTCATTGCCATGCTGGGAGGAATCGAGTCCTTGCTGTCCGCTGTCGTGGCGGATGGCATGACCGGCAGCAAACACAACAGCAACCGGGAACTGGTCGGACAAGGAATCGCGAACATGATCACTCCTTTATTCGGGGGGATCCCAGCTACCGGTGCCATCGCCCGGACAGCCACCAATATTAAAAATGGCGCTGTTTCTCCTTTTTCGGGTGTTATCCATGGCGTGGTTGTTCTGTTGGTTCTGTTGCTTTTTGCGCCTTATGCTTCAGTGATTCCACTGGCCAGTATGGCGCCGGTACTGATGATCGTCGCCTGGAATATGAGTGAAAGGCATACATTCATCGATCTTCTGAAAATGAAAACCGCGGATTCCCTGGTTTTGGCTGCCACTTTTTTATTGACCGTCTTTGTCAGCCTGACCGTCGCTGTCCAAGTCGGTTTATTATTCGCTGTCGTCTTATTCACCAAACAAATGAGCGAGCTGTTGGTCACGGCCAAAGCGTTGCCGGACCCCGACCATAAAGATGAAAAAATGGCGACCCATATGGTGACGGATATCCATGATTGTCCGCAGATTAGCATTTATAATGTGGAAGGGCCTCTCTTTTTCGGTTCTGCCCAAGCTTTCGAACAATCCATTATGAATACAATCAATTACAGACCCAATGTGCTGATGCTCAGAATGGGAAAAGTGCCTTATATGGATACAACCGGGGAATCCTATTTATCGAGCATCATTAAGGATTTTTCAAAACATGGAACGGTTGTAATCACCGGCATAAAACCGCATCCCATTAGTGTAATGAAAAAAACAGGATTGTATGACTATACTGGAGAAGAGCATTTCTTTGGACATACCGGCGAAGCCATCGATTTTTCATTAAACAAGCTCGACAGAAACAAATGTCTGGGCTGCCAACATTTTGCCTTTAAGGAATGTACGGCTCTTTCGGCTGGATTGGAGTTCCGCAAAATAGAAACAGCCGGAGTTGAAGAAAACCTGAAATAGCTATAGAAAGGAAGGGATAGAGTTTGGATATGGAAATGCAGCAGTTCAAATCTGAGTTTTTTAAAGCACTGGCACACCCGCTTCGTATTCGAATTCTGGAGATTTTGGCGGAAGGGGCTAAAAGTGTCAATGAAATCCAACAGCTGGCGGAAAGCGAAGGATCGACCGTCTCCCAACAGCTGACAGTCTTAAGGTCGAAGAACATCGTCACAGGCAGCAAGGAAGGAAACCGGGTCATTTATTCATTACGGGATCCGATGATCATCGAATTGCTGGATGTGGCCAAAAGGATTTTCAACAATCAGCTATCGGAAACCATCACGATATTGGACCGGCTCAATTACACGGACAAAGCAGAATGACCAAAGACAATTGGAAGGCTTTTAGTAAGCCGCCGATAGAAGGAAGTGAGAAAAATGTGCTCACTTCCTTTTTATATGGATTGAGAAACGTAAATGTAGATAGGAAGCTTGTTCGAAGAACAAAAAAGTTAATTCAGCTGAAATGGTTGACGTCCCAAAATACACATGTTATGATTATCTCGAATTAAAGATATATTAATTAAGAGTAAATGAGGTGAAACGCATGAATATGCCAAATCTCAACTTGAAAGCATTGACTGTATTGGTTCGAGCCGCTGACGCTCTTCATGAATTGATCAAAAAGGACGTTGCGCAATACGGATTGAACCCGACTGAATTCTCGGTATTGGAATTGCTTTACCACCGGGGCAGACAGCCGATTCAGCTGATCGGCAAAAAAGTGTTGATTGCCAGCAGCAGCATCACGTATGTCATCGATAAACTGGAAACGAAACAATACGTCGTCCGGCAAGCATGCCCAGAAGACCGGCGCGTGACTTTTGCGGAACTGACCGATCAAGGCCGGCAATTGATGGATGAAATTTTCCCGAAGCATGAACAAGTGATCAATCAGGCATTCGAGGGAATGGAACAGCAGGAAATGGAAGAGATGATTGAGACGGTCAAAAAGATCGGCTACCAGTCACAGCGTGTTTAAATTTTTTTAATCTTATATCTCGAAATCGAGATAATAATACTTATACAAAAGGAGAGATTTACGATGAACGAATTAAAAGGGATTCACCACGTAACCGCCATCACCAGCAGTGCAGAAAAGAACTACGAATTTTTCACCTACGTCCTGGGCATGCGTCTGGTCAAGAAAACTGTGAACCAGGACGATATCCAGACCTATCATTTATTCTTTGCCGATGACAAAGGTTCGGCCGGAACGGATATGACCTTCTTTGATTTCCCGAACATCCCGAAAGGCACTCACGGCACGAATGAAATCTACAAAACGGCTTTCCGCGTACCGACCGACGAAGCATTGGCTTACTGGATTAAACGCTTTGATAAATACGATGTGAAGCATAAAGGCATTCAAGAGGTCTTCGGCAAGAAAACCATTTCATTCGTCGACTTCGATGATCAGCAGTACATGCTGATTTCAGATGAACACAATGAAGGCGTAGCATCCGGAACACCGTGGCAGAACGGTCCGGTTCCACTGGAGTTCGCCATCACGGGACTCGGCCCGATCCATATCCGAATTGCGGAATTCGATTATTTCAAGGAAGTATTGGAAAAAGCCATGCTGATGCGCCAAGTCGCAAAAGAAGGATCCTTCTACTTGTTTGAAGTGGGGGAAGGCGGAAACGGTGCGCAGGTGATTGTTGAGCACAATAAGCTGCTTCCTCAAGGGCAACAAGGTTTCGGTACTGTCCATCATGCCGCATTCCGTGTAGCTGATACCGGCGTCTTGCAGGAATGGATCGACCGCATGCAGCAAATGGGCTTCAGCACATCCGGCTATGTCGACCGTTTCTTCTTTGAATCATTGTATGCACGCGTAGCACAAGGCATCTTATTTGAATGGGCAACTGACGGTCCGGGCTTCATGGGCGACGAACCTTACGAAACCTTAGGAGAAAAATTGTCCTTGCCGCCATTTTTGGAACCGAAACGCGACCAGATCGAGAAATTGGTCCGTCCGATCGATACTGTACGAAGCACGCGCACCATCGAAAAAGAATATCTGTAAAAAGGGGAAAACAACTTGAGCATTTTCAGTAAATTATTCGGCAAACCACAAACAGAACACCAACAGGAGGAAACAACCATGACAAAATTGAACATCGGCATCATCTTAGGATCAACACGTGAAGGGCGCTTAAGCCCGCAAGTAGGAAACTGGGTAAAAGAATTGGCAGACAAACGCGGAGACGCGAACTACACAATCATCGATATCGCAGATTATAAATTGCCGCTGTTAGGCGAAAATGGCGGTGACGCATCAGGTGCAGCGGCATGGTCTGAAGCAGTCGCAAAACAAGATGGCTTTGTCTTCATCGCACAGGAATACAACCACTCCATTACAGGATCGTTGAAAAACGCACTCGATTACCTGCGTGTGGAATGGAACAACAAAGCTGCCGGGATCGTATCCTACGGTTCAGTCGGCGGGGCACGTGCTGCAGAACATTTGCGCGGCATCTTGGGTGAATTGTCAGTGGCAGACGTACGCGTCCATCCGGCATTGTCCTTGTTCACGGATTTCGAAAACGGAGCTGAACTGAAAGCGGCGCCTGTACAAGCAGATTCAGTGAACCAAATGCTGGACCAGGTCATCCCTTGGTCAACAGCATTGAAAACCATCCGCTAGTTTTTTTACGATATAAGTTGAAGTAATAATGCAACATAGTCGATATTCCGCAAAACAGCTGCGAAGACATTAGCCGTAGCTTGCGAGGAGAATGTCTTTGCGACGTAGTGCGCAGCACGAAGGAGCACGGTTTTAAAAGCTACGCTATGGAGACGGGTATGGTCTCCGCTATTTTGCTCCATATCTTTAGAGATTTCTCTCAACGCCGGCGCGGCTCATCACTGGGCGGGCGCTTTGTTCATAGTACCAAAGCATTTTATATATTATTTGTCTAATTCAACTTATATAATCACAGAGTGTGCAGAAACACCCGCACATTCTGTTTTTTTCGCTACAATGGAGAAATAGAGGGAATGGAATAGAAAATGGCTTATCGTATTTCTTCGTGCGTTTATTAACACATCCCATCAGCAAAGGAGCAGGTAAACATGATTTCAATTGATCCGGAACAAAACGAGGAACGCGACAATTACAAGCTGTTGGTCGGTTCGATCATTCCGCGCCCTATCGCCTTCGTCACCACACAGTCCGAAGAGGGCGTCGTCAATGGCGCACCGTTCAGTTATTTCAACATCGTCTCTTCCAATCCACCGATGGTTTCGCTATCGATTCAACGGCCCACAGGCGAGCGGAAAGACACGGCACGCAATATTTACGGGAACGGTGAATTTGTGGTGCATATTGTGGACCGGGACAATGTCGGAAAGGTTAATGAAACTGCGGCTTCCTTGCCGCCATCGGAAAGTGAAGTGGACATGGCGGGGCTGACAAAAGTGCCGAGCACTAGAGTATCGGTGCCGGGCGTCAAGGAATCAAAAATCCGTATGGAATGCCGTTTGGTGCAGTCTGTCCCGTTTGGCGGCGACGGTCCGGGCAGTGATTTGTTCATCGGTGAAATCGTCCAGTTCCATGTGGACGAAGCCATTTATGAAAATGGCCGCATCGATCCAAGAGGACTGGATGCCGTCAGCCGTTTAGCCGGATCCAGTTATGCAGCGATGGGTGAAATTTTTTCATTGGATCGGCCGAAATAGAAAACGGGGTGAAACAGATGAGTCTGGCAAGTTACATCGGCTGCAACATCGAAATACCCGAAACAGATGAAGATTCGGAGGATCTCATCCACATCGACAATTGCTTTTCGGAAAAATACAATCGGGAGGCTGTAAAAAAACATCAATTTTCGACTCCATTTATATACGAGGTTTCCACCGATTGGGGAATCGAGATTTCTGCAGGTATTTCCCGGGAAACGTGTATGGAGTCTAAAGTGAAACTGATGCGGTTGTGTGAAATTATGGAGAACCATCTCAGTGAAGGGGATTTCTTTGAACTTTACAGCTGCTGGATTGGGGAAGAGGACGACGACCGCGCTGGGGAAATTACCTTGCAGCTGGGTGGTTTTGATGTGGAACAACTTGAAATGCCCGAAAAGACACTAGTGCGGTTCGTAAAATAATTCCCATTTCACAGCAACGACAAGAAAATCGGTTTGGGTTCGAAAAACAGGTGTTGATTAAAGAAGAGTTGAATAATAAAAGCAGTTGATTTCTCAACTGCTTTTTTCGTTTAAATTGATCTGACAGAATGCAGGCCATTCGCCAGCAGGTGAGTGAACTTGTCCGCTGTCAGCGGCCGGCTGTAGTAATACCCCTGGATTTCGTCACAGCCCAGTTTCTTCAGCAACGCCAGTTGTTCTTCGGTTTCCACCCCTTCGGCTACGACTGACATGTCCAAGCTGTGGGCAATGAAAATCATGGCTTCGACAAGTGCCCTATCGTAAGGGTTGGAAGCCATATCCTGGACGAACGGCTGGGCAATTTTCAAGTGATTCAGCGGGAACCGCTTCAAGTAATTGAGCGATGAGTAGCCAGTGCCGAAATCATCGATGGCAATGCGGACACCCAATCTTCTCAATTTCTGCATTCGGGAAATGGCTTTTTCCGCATCGTCGACAGCGACGCCTTCCGTAATCTCCAATTCCAGTGAAGACGCCGGAAAGCCGGTTTTTTCAAGTGTCTGGCGGATCATGCTCATCAACTCATCGTCAAGAAATTGCAGGGGCGATAAATTCACGGCCAGTTTCAGTTGGGAGTAACCTGAGTCATGCCATAGTTTGGCTTGCTTACAGGCTGTAGAAAGCACCCATTCGCCCATGGGAAGAATCAGGCGGGTTTCTTCTGCGAGTGGAATGAATTCTCCAGGAGAAATGGTTTTGCCCGCTGGAGTCTGCCAGCGGATCAAGGCTTCCATGCCGATGATATCACCTGTTGCGGCTTGGATCTGCGGCTGGTAATGCAGGATGAACTCTTCTTTCGCGATAGCCCGGCGCAGCTCATTTTCGAGTGCAATTTTTCGGGAAGCGATAAAGGCCATGTCATCCGAAAAGAACTGAAAATTGTTTTTGCCTTTTTCCTTGGCGTTGTACATGGCACTGTCTGCATGTTTCAGCAGTTCATCCGGTGTTTCGCCGTCTTCCGGATAAACGGCAATGCCGATGCTCATGGAGACATGCAATTCCTGTCCCTGGATGGTCAGGGGTTTTTCAAGAGCTGACTGCAGCCTTCGGATCAAAGGCACCATATCTTGCTGCGAATGGAAATTATTCAAAATCAATGTGAATTCGTCGCCGCCCTGCCGGGAAATGGTATCGTTGGAACGCAGGTTTTCCTGCAGTTTTTGGGCGAATTCCTGCAGCAATAAATCACCGAATTCATGGCCGAATGTATCATTGACGTTCTTAAAGCGGTCCAAATCAATGAACACTACAGCGAGTTTCTGGGAAGTCTGACTGGCAGCCGTCAAGGCGCTTTCCAGCTTCTCGAGATAGAGCCTTCTGTTCGGCAGGCCGCTCAATGCGTCATGGTAAGCCATGTGTTTCATTTGATCGACGGCTTTTTCCAACAGATCATTTTTGGAAGTGACTTCCTCTGTGCGTTGCTCCACTTTGTGCTCGAGAACAGAGGTCAGTTGATGGTAGCTGGCCAGTAATTTTCGGTTATCCCGCAACGTGAAGACTTGTCTGGTGATAATGAGAATGACTGAAACGCCAGCTCCTGCGATTAAGCCGTTCATGTCTCCTTTTTGTTCAAAAATCATGACGACAAACAGCAGAACAAGGCTGAAATAAGGGAGCAGCAAGCGCAGGGAAATTTGTCCTTCGTCGATCCGTTCGGCAACTTTTTGGGGCGGTGCTTCTGTATGTTCCAGTGCATACAAACCGGCGAGAGCCATCAACAGCAGGCCGAGAGACCATAATGGATCGTAAATACTGCCGGAACTATACCCGCCGTTAGCAGTTGAAAAGAGATAAGCGGTATCTGCCAGAACTTGAACGATTAAGCTCGCTGCAATCAAGCACAGTACCCGGCGCGGAAAAAAGTAAGCAGAACCGATGTAGAAACTGACGGCACCAAACAATAAGAGTAGATCTCCAATCGGATAACTGATGGATACAGCGAAAAGAATGGGAGATACAGAAACTTCTTCTATTAAAGGTTGGATCAGAAAATGCCAGCTTAAGGCTGTGGATACGGCGATAATAATGGCCATATCGAAAAGAAATTTAATCTGATAGGAGTTTTCCTTCTTTTGTCCAAGCTGGTAAGCGAAAGCTGCTATGTAAAAAAAGATTTGAAGGAAGAAAAACAGGTCAGCCCATCCGGGATAGCTGACTTCCACATGTGCAATATTACGGCTATAGAACCAAATGCCTTCGGCGACTGAAAAGCTGTAACATCCGAGTGACGTCAATAACCAAAAATAGCGGTCCTTGCTGAAAGATTTCAAAAAGACCATGAATAGGACCGTTCCGGCAATTACAGGAACCAAGGGGATCAGCCAGGACATAAGGCTGATTCCCGACAGAGGCATAATGCTGCTGTCCAAACCAAGTAAAGTCCAAGCATAGTAAAATAAGATATAATTGAAGCTGCAATAGATGAACAGCTTCTGGATTTTGGAAAGAGCGATAGTTTTCACCTCATTAGGTCTGAAAAGAATAGAATGCCGAATTCTGAATTTATTAATATTTCCTCTATTATAGACAAGTTCCTCCTATAAAGGAACAGTGTGTTTACAGATAATAACAATTTCTGGAGAGTGGAAAGGAAATCTTGAAAGAAAAACCGACTTGGCAATGAAACAGTAAGTTTGTAACTGTACCCGAAAAACGGGATACTAGGTCTATATGCAGAAAATGCAGCGGGCCTGGGTTTTCAGCAGCCGGAAAAAGCGCGAAATTCCCGAAGCTTGCAAAAGGAGGATATTCAATGTCGATTTATTCATTCCAGACAACATTATCGAACGGGGAAGAAATGCCTCTCGAGACTTTAAAAGGTGATGTCCTGCTGATCGTCAATACTGCAAGCAAATGCGGATTGACTCCTCAGTATGAAGAATTAGAAGAGCTGTACAAAAACCATAAGGAAAAAGGTTTGCAGATTGTCGGTTTCCCATGTGACCAGTTCGGCGGACAGGAGCCCGGTACAGATGAAGAAATCTCGGAATTCTGTTCCGTCAACTATGGCGTCAGTTTCCCTCTTTCCCAAAAAATCGAAGTGAACGGCGAAAATGCTCATCCGATTTATGAGCACTTGCGCAGCAAAGCGCCAGCGGATGCAGAATTCGATGAAGCAGGTGCTTTGCAGAAAGAAGACCGCGACATGCTGGAAAGTTCCGATATCCAGTGGAACTTCACTAAATTCCTGGTCGACCGCAAAGGAAATGTCGTCCACCGTTTTGCGCCGACCGTAAAGCCGAAAGCGATGGAACAGATTATTGAGCGATTATTGGAAGAGTCTCGCTAAAAGGCAGAGCAAGATGAACAGAAAAAGCACAGCCGAAACAGGTTTTACTCCTGTCTTGGCTGTGCTTTTTGATTTGTTTAAGCTTCATTTAAAGAGTGGTATACAACAAGGAAATCACTGCATACGAAACCAGCCAGATCAGCAAGGCGAATGTGAAATTCATTTTATAGGCGATATAGACAGATGACTTTCTGCTGATGGCGGCGAGCAGCAGGTTCAACCCCGAAAACGGTGAGGTCATAATGGCCAGCATCCAGCTGGCGAACAAGCCGACACCCAAATACAGATGGTCTTCCGCAAATAGCGGGGAGTTGCTCAAGGTGATGGCCAGGATGGTAGCGGTAATGATGGGATGAATGCCAATCCACGACGGAATGGTCATCAGCACTGCCAGGACCGGAAGCAGCAGCAGGACATGGGTGATGTTCAAGCTCTCGAGAAGGTAACGGATCCAATCATCAGCTCCGTTGTTTAGAAGAGCAGTGCCGAATGCGCCAGCCATGATGAAAATCGATAATTCATTGCCCATAGAAGCGACTTTTCCGGTCGCATAGCCTTGCAGGTTTTCAACCAGCTCGCGCGGCGTGCCCAGCAACAATGACCATACGAAAGAGACCGCGATCGCCGCTAAAGGAACAATCGTCAATACCGACAACTCGGTCAGATTTTCGATGACGAGAATCATCGCAGTGACGGCCAGCAGGATCAAAGCGAGTTCAAATACTTTTCTTTTAGCAAGCTTCAATGGGACCGTGCTCTTTATGGAAGAGGCTTCTGGAATAGGACGGCTTTTTCGCCGTTCATTCCAAAAGCCGAGAACCATCATGATTACGGTGATGGCAAGGCCAATCGGGAAAAGCTGAAGCCAGCTGACTTCAAAATAGGAAAGCACCAATGCCATGGAAATAAAATACGGCGACCACATGAACGCCATGACGAATCCTCTGCTCATCGCCTTTAGACGGACTTCGTCAAATGGTTTGAAGGACGGTGTATCAGTCAGGTCGTAGAGAATCGGCAAAGTCCCGACGTTCATGACGGCGCCGATGCTGCCGGCAGCCACGGTCGAGAACAGGTACAGATGATGCGTTTTTTTGATGTAATGAGCAAAAATGACTTCTATGTATTTCAGGTACTGACCCTGCTGGATGGGAACGGACAGCAAAGGGACGAAAATGAAAATCGCCAGCAAGTTGATGTTGGTCTGAAGCGCCATGAAAAATTCCCGGATGCCTGCTGAGGTTGGTTCCAACAATAATCCGACAGCAAACAGCACCGAAATCAGGATTTTAGGCATCCGCGGAAGCGTCGGGAAATAGGAAACGAGCACGGCCAGCGCAAACAGGCTGATCAAAAAAGGTGCATAAGGGATGGGGATGAAGAATGACAGCAAGTAGATGCCTCCCATAAGCAAGGTGCTGAGAGGGCGGATGGCCGGTTTCATAGAGAGGACTCCTTTGCGAGATACTGTAGTGTGTTTTTTCTCAGTTTGACAGAAAAATTCCAGGGCGTCTTGGGAAATGCATCGATTTCAGCAGCCGAGCTAAGTGTTTTTCTGAATATCCATTGTTTCCATCGCATGACATAAGAAAAAGCCGAAATCTGAGAATAACAGATTTCGGCTTTCTTATGTTCTGGAAGAGACGGAATTTACAGCTTCATCAGCATGCCGTCCAATGGGCGTTCCATTTGAACCTGCATCCACTCGGCGGTTTCGACGAGCTTCTGAAGGTCGGTGCCGGTTTCTGCGCCCATACCTTCAAACATATTGACCATGTCTTCCGTGCAGACATTGCCGACAGCTTTTGGCGCGAACGGGCAGCCGCCGAGGCCGGCGATCGACGAATCGAAACGGCGGACACCGGCCTGGTAACCCGCCAGCACATTGGCAAGGCCGAGGCCTCTGGTGTTATGGAAATGAAGGCCCAACTTGATGTCGCTGCCGAACTGGCCTTGGAACTGCTGGACCAGATCCTTGACTTGCAGTGGATTGGCCAATCCGGTCGTATCGGCCAAGGTGATTTCAGTGGCGCCGGCGCGGGCGAAGCGTTCGGCAATTTCCAATACGCGGCTGGCCGGTACATCTCCTGAAAATGGACAGCCGAAGCTGGTGCCAAGTACCGCGGCCACATTTTTCTGTGCACCGGTTGCTTCTTCAATTACCTTGAGCAATTCCGTTACGTTTTGGTCCACTGTTTTTCTGGCGTTCTTGAGGTTGAAGGCATCGCTGGTTGCTGTAACGACGTGATAGGTATCGACTGTGGTTTCGAGTGCCCGTTTCAAACCCGAATAGCTGAGAATCAGTCCGGCATATGAAACACCGTCGATTTTCGGGACTTGCTTCATCACTTCTTCAGCATCGGCCATCTGCGGCACCACTTTGGGATTGACGAAAGAAACGGCTTCAATTTTTCGGATGCCGGCGTCGATGAGTCGAGTGATCATTTCAACTTTCTGGTCGGTGCTTACTTGTTTTTTTTCATTTTGCAGCCCATCACGGGGGCCGACTTCACAGATTTCAATCATTGCGCTTCCCCTTTCCATAATTCGATTTGCGGGTTGTTCAATTGAATCAGTACATCATCGCGACCCTGGTATATGTGTTCTTGCATCGCAATCTTTGCGCGTTCCGGTTCCTTGTTCTCAATCGCGTTCAAGATGGTTTTGTGCACTTCGAGAGAACGGAGCAGCTGCCGTTCGTTATACCAATAGAATGAACGGAAGACGAGTGGAACCACGACCACTTTCGAAATCAGCAATCGCAGATGTTCATTGTTTGCTGCTTTGAAAATCTCTTCGTGAAATTCCTGGTTGGTCTGCTGAATATGTTTAATGGTAGCGATGTCCGATCGCTTCCACTGCGAAATCGCTTTTTCGTATTCCGCATTTTTGGCACGTATGGCTTCGACTTCTTCTTCGGTCCGGTTCAAAGCGGCTTCACTGGTGCCGTGGCTTTCAAGCAGAGCGCGTACATTGTATATTTGCCGGATGTCGTCTGTAGAAAATTCCCTGACGATATAGCCTCTTCGTTTATAAGGCACGATCAATCCGTCCGTTTCTAATTGCTTGATTGCATCACGTATAGGCGTCCGGCTCACCTGCAACGCTTCTGCAAGCGCCTCTTCGGTCAAACGTTTACCAGGTTCATATTCTCCTATAATAATGGCGTTTTTGATGGCAGTATAGGGGTTCATAAACTAATCACCTCGCGATTATTGTATACAATAAATAAAATAGAATCAATTAAATAATTTGAAAACTTCGTATTTAAAGGTTTTATTATAAAAATAAAATGAATTTCACATTTTTTGTTGACGGATTGTATACATTGTGATATTTTTTTAACAATTACTAATTGTTTGAAAATTTAATGTTCTTTTTCGGACAGAAGTCTTTTAATGCTGCCGATGATCTAAGCAAGACAATCAGGTAGGAATTGTGATTGAAAATATTTTGGGGGTGCTATAGATGATGAAAGAAAATGAAAGAACAATAGTTGGAGAAACATCGACGATGACCGAAGAAAGGGAGAGACTGCCGCTTGAAGGCGTCCGCGTGCTGGAATTGGGTACATTGCTGGCGGGGCCATTCACCGGCCGCATGCTGGGGGACTTTGGAGCGGAGATCATCAAAATCGAAGCACCCGACAAAGCGGACCCGATGAGGCAATGGGGCAAGCAGAAAGACGGCGAAGGGTTGTGGTGGCCGATCCAGTCCCGCAACAAGAAATCGGTGACCTTGAATTTGAGAACACCGGAAGGGCAGGAAATCTTCAAGGAACTGGTCAAAGAAGCGGACATCATCATCGAGAACTTCCGTCCGGGCACCATGGAGAAATGGAACCTTTCTTATGAACAGCTTTCGGAGATCAACCCGAAAATCATCATGACAAGAACGTCCGGCTTCGGCCAGACGGGACCTTACAGCAAACGTGCAGGGTTCGGCAGTGTCGGCGAAGCGATGGGCGGCATCCGCCACGTCACCGGATTCCCGGACCGGGCACCTTCAAGAATCGGTGTGTCCCTGGGCGATACGTTGGCGGCTTTGTTTGCGACCATCGGAACACTGACGGCATTGAATGAACGCCATCATTCCGGCAAAGGCCAGATGGTCGACACGGCAATTTACGAATCGGTATTTTCCGTCATGGAAAGCACGGTGCCGGATTACCTGTTGACGGGGTATATCCGCGAGCGGATGGGCAATATTCTGCCAGGAGTCGCACCGTCCAATATCTATTTGACGCAGGAAGGCACCTATATTGTGATCGGCGCCAATGCAGACGGTGTGTTCAAACGGCTGTGCGAAGCGATGGGCCGTCCGGAACTTGTGGAAGATCCACGATATCAGACACATCACGCCAGAAGCGACCATATGACGGAACTGGACCAATTGATCGAAGAATGGACGAAAACACAGAAAACAACAGAAGTACTGGAGCTGCTTGCTGAAAAAGGCGTGCCATCCGGGTTGATCTATTCGGCTAAGGACATTGTGGAAGACCCGCATTACGCCGCACGTGACATGATCATCAAAACCGAACATCCGGTACTTGGCGAATTCCCGATGCCTGGTGTGGTGCCGAAACTCAGCCGGACACCTGGGAAAGTGAAGCATGTGGGAGCGGAGTCCATCGGCAAGGACAACGCAGCCGTCTACGGGAAATTATTGAACTATGACGAGGAAAAATTGAAGGAGTTAAAAGATAAAAAAATCATCTAAGCGAAAGAAGGGAGCACCTATGGGAAAAACGCTTTATGAAAAGATCTGGGACCGTCATGTGGTGGTGGAGCAGGAAGCGCAGCCGGACATCATTTACATTGATCTTCATTTGATCCACGAAGTCACGTCACCTCAAGCTTTCGATGGGCTCAGGCTGGCAAATCGCAAAGTCCGCAGACCCGACCGGACATTGGCGACGATGGACCATGCCATCCCGACGACGGACCGCCACCTGCCGTTCGAAGACAAAATAGCAGAAAAGCAGGTGGAGGCATTGCGTCAAAACTGCAAGGATTTCGGCATCAAATTATTCGATCTGTTCAGTGCCAGACAAGGAATCGTCCACATCATCGCGCCGGAACTGGGCCTGACGCAGCCCGGCCAGACGATTGTCTGCGGGGACAGCCATACAGCGACGCATGGGGCTTTCGGGACATTGGCGTTTGGAATCGGCACAAGCGAAGTGGAGCATGTCCTGGCCACCCAGACGCTGAAGCAGTACAAATCCAAGACGATGGCAGTGAATTTCAACGGAGAGCTGCCGATCGGTGTCACAGCCAAAGATTTGATCCTTGCGCTGATCGGAAAATACGGCCATGATTTTGCGACTGGCTACGTGCTTGAGTACCGCGGCGAAGCCATCCGCAGACTGACGATGGAAGAACGGATGACAGTCTGCAATATGTCCATTGAAATCGGGGCACGCGCCGGGCTGATTGCGCCGGATGACACCACTTTCGACTACTTAAAAGGAAAGGAATACGTGCCGCAGGGAGCAGAATGGGAAGCGGCACTCGAAGACTGGCGCCAGCTCCAAAGCGACGAAGATGCCCGTTTTGACCGGGTTGTTGACTTTGATTGTTCCGAAATCGAGCCGCAGGTGACATGGGGAACGAATCCGGGGCTGGTCGCCAGTGTCAACGGCACAGTGCCGGGGCCTTCGGACGTGCCGGAAGAAAAACGGCAAATGGTTGAAAGCGCGCTGGCCTACATGGATTTGAAGCCGGGAACGGCCATAACAGATATCGCCGTCAATACGGTCTTTATCGGATCCTGTACAAACGGGCGCATTCAGGATCTGCGGGAAGCAGCAAAAGTGCTCAATGGCCATCATGTGGCTCCGGGAATCCGTGCTTTGGTCGTGCCGGGTTCACAGTCGGTCAAGCAGCAGGCAGAAGACGAAGGGTTGGATAAAATCTTTACGGATGCCGGCTTTGAATGGCGGCAAGCCGGGTGCAGCATGTGCCTCGGCATGAATCCGGACATCGCGAAGCCGGGCGACCGGATTGCTTCTACATCGAACCGCAATTTTGAAGGGCGGCAGGGAAGAGATTCCCGGTCGCATCTGGTCAGTCCATCCATGGCAGCTGCGTCTGCAGTTGAAGGCCATTTTGTCGATGTCCGCAACTGGCCGGTCAAAATCGGGGAAGGGGTGTAATCATGGAAGCATTCAAAACACATACCGGGATTGTGGCGCCGCTGGACCGTGCGAATATCGATACGGATGCCATTATCCCGAAACAATTCCTGAAACGCATTGAAAAAAGCGGATATGGCCAGTACCTGTTCTATGACTGGCGCTATAACGATCATGAAGAGGAAAACCCGGATTTCCTGCTGAACCGGGAGCCCTACCGCAGCGCGTCAGTTCTGTTGACGAGGGAAAATTTCGGCTGTGGCTCGTCACGCGAGCACGCCCCGTGGGCCATTGAGGATTTTGGCTTCCGCGCCGTCATCGCTCCGTCATTTGCCGACATCTTCTATAATAACTGTTTTAAAAACGGGATTTTGCCGCTGCGGCTGCCGGCGGAAGATGTGCAGCAGCTGTTTGAAAAAGCGGCATCCATTCCGGGCTATCAACTGACGGTCAATCTGGAAGAAAACGTCCTAACTGACGGACAGGGCTTTGAACGCGAATTTGAAGTGGATGAGTACCGGCGCGAGATGCTGCTGAAAGGTTTGGATGAAATCTCGTCAACGATTCAACATGAAGCGGAAATCACTGATTTTGAACAAAACCATAAAATCCATTACTCGCTGTGACAGGAAATCGCGAATAAAAACAGCACTCATTAAATCTAAGTACGCAGAAAAGGGGCTATCATATGGACCATAAATCAATCAAAGAACCGATCCGCAAAAAATGGATCTGGGTTGTTCTCGTCTTAATCGTGCTCGGCAACGTTCCATGGTATATGCCGGTCGGATCCTATGAGCCGCTGATTTTAGGGATTCCATACTGGGCGTGGATTATTGTCGGTTTTTCTCTCTTACTCTGCGCTTACTTGAGCTGGGCGACATTGAAACAATGGAACATCGTGGAGGACGAGGAAGAAGAGGAGAAGAGGGGGAAGCTAAATGAATGAACTGGTCTTTTCGGGTCTGGACGGTGTCCTGATCTTGTCTGCCTATGCTGTCATCATGCTGCTGATCGGGTATTTCTCCGGGCGCGGCGATAAGACGCTTCATGACAGCATGAGCAACTACTACCTGGCCGGCAAAAATCTCGGCTTTATCGCTTTGTTCTTCACACTGTACGCGACGCAATACAGCGGCAACACCATCATCGGCTATGCGCCAACCGCTTACCGGACCGGTTTTGCCTGGCTGCAGTCCATCACGTTCATGACCATTATCATCGGGGTGTATTTACTGTTTGCACCGAGGCTGTATGTGGTGTCGAAACGGCTGAACTTCATCACACCGGCTGACTGGATCACTTACCGCTTTAAATCAAAAGCGGTGACCATTCTCGCTGTCCTGTTGATGCTCTGGGGACTGGGCAATTACCTGCTTGAACAGCTGGTGGCAATCGGACAGGCGGCTTCAAGCCTGACCGGCGGAACCATTCCGTATCAGGTTGCCGTGATTGCTTTTGTTCTGGTTATGCTGATTTACGAATGGCTCGGCGGCATGAAGGCAGTTGCTTTCACAGACGTCATGCAGGGACTGGTGTTGATGGTAGGGATCGTAATCTTCCTCATCGGAGCCGTTTACCTGGTCGGCGGAAACTTTGCCGGGGCCACACAGTTCATCGCTGAAACGGAACCTGCCAAGCTTGGTGTTCCGGATATGATGACCTCGGTCAACTGGCTGAGCATGATCCTGCTCGTCGGTTTTGGCGCCGCCATCTATCCGCATGCCGTCCAGCGGATTTTCGCTGCTGAAAGCGAACGGACGTTGAAGCGTTCGTTCTCCCGTATGGCATGGATGCCGCCGATTACGACCGGACTGGTTTTCGTCATCGGAATTTTAGGGATCGCGCTGATTCCGAATTTGGATGTTGCAGGATCGGAGCAACTCGTCGGTATGATGGCCAATGAAATTGCCGGCATCAATGGGTTCTTTTATTGGATCATGATCATTTTCTTCGGTGCGATTGTCGCAGCGATCGTCTCTACCGCCGATTCCGTGCTGCTCAGTTTCTCATCGATTGTATCAAACGACATTTACAGCCGCTTCATCAACCCGAATGCACCGGAACGCAAAAAAGTGCTGGTCGGTAAAGTCACCGGTGTCCTGGCTGTTGGGATTCTGCTGTGGATCGCCTGGTATCCGCCGGCGACGCTGTATGAAATTTTCGTCCTGAAATTCGAGCTGCTGGTTCAGGTGTTCCCTGCATTTGTGCTCGGGTTGTACTGGAAACGAATGTCTGCGTCTCCGGTATTCTGGGGCATGCTTGTCGGGGCAGTCATTGCCGGCGTCCTTACGTGGACCGGCCATAAAACAGTATTCGGCGTCCACGGCGGCGTCATTGGCCTGGCTGCCAACTTCCTGATCGCGGTGGTCGGCTCTTACCTGGTGCCGGTGACTGTAACAGAGGAAGAAGCGGAAGACTTGAAGAAAATCGACTTGGCCTGACGGAAAGGTTTTTCTGTTGGAGACCAGTAAAAAGAGATGACTGCGCATGAATAAAACCCTTGTTCAAGATAACGCAATCGTGAATATCAACCCGTGGCGCATGCTCACTTGGCTGCTGATTGCCCAGATTATGGTGGCATTTGTCGGCCGAAGCCTTGCGCCATTGGGAGTGCTGATTGGAGAAGATTTGACGCTGACCAAAGCGCAGATCGGCATGCTTCCGGCAGCATTATTTCTGGGGCAGTCTTTGGTGGCGATTCCGGCCGGCTTTATGGCCGACCGGATCGGCTCAAAAAAACTGCTCTTTCTTTTGTCTTTGTGTCTGGGACTGTCTTTCATCCTCATGACCGTCACTTCGATTTATGCGGTGGTGCTGTTCCTGGTGGTGCTCGGCGGAGTTGGCTATGGGACCATGCACCCGACGTCCAATAAAGGCATCATCTACTGGTTCGCTGAAAAACGTGGAACCGCTATGGGCATCAAGCAAATGGGTGTCACGCTTGGTTCCGCATTGGCTGCTCTCTTGATGCTGCCGGCTGCAGTAGCCTGGGGGTGGCGTCCTGTGCTGTTCGGCGCCTGTGCGCTGTTGATCATCACCGGTATTCTTGCCTGGAGGTTCTATCAGGACCCTCCCGCCGCAGAGAATGTCGGCACGGAAAAACCGGCCCGTCTGCTTGCCTCGATCGTTCAAATGTTCAAGGAGAAGCCGTTGGTGCTGGTCAGTCTGGCCGCGATGGGGCTGAGCGGCAGCCAGCTGATCCTGAACACCTACATTGTGCTGTTTGCCTATGAACACCTGGGCATCAGTCTGGTGCTTGCGGGCATGCTGCTGGTCATTTCCGAAGTCAGCGGATCGTTCGGGCGCGTTGCTTGGGGGATCATCAGCGATAATTTATTTGCCGGCAAGCGGATCATCGTATTGGTCATTATTGCATCCTTGTCGATTCTGACTTCACTGGTCATCAGCCAGCTGCCGCATGGAACTTCGTTTTGGGTCATGGTGCCGATTACGGTGGTGTTCGGTTTCTGCATCTCCGGCTTCAACGGCATCTGGATGAATGCCGCAACGGAGCTGGTGCCGATTCAGCAGGCAGGCATCGCCAGCGGTTTCAGCCTGATGCTCGGTTCATGGGGCGTCGTCATCGGCCCGCCTTTGTTCGGCTATATCGTCGATGTCACCGGCACCTTCACATTCGGCTGGCTGTTCCTGGCGCTTATGCTCGCAGCTGTCATTGTGCTGCTGCTTATGGCAATGGCCATCGTGAAAAAAGAAAAACAGAAGCGGGAAACTTGAAAGTAACGCCCACGAACTTCAAATGGAGGAATTCGCATGAATATAGACCTGAGGGAAATCGATACACAGCAAGCTTATAAATTGATGTCCGGTTCCGTCGTGCCCCGTGCCATTGCCTGGGTTTCGAGCATCGATGCGGAAGGGCAGCGCAACCTTGCGCCGTTCAGCTTTTTCACCGTCGCTTCCCGTAATCCGCCCATGCTGTGCATCTCGGTCGGGCCGGGTGTCGGGGAACGGGAAGGCACCATCAAGGACACACTGGAAAATATCCGCTCGCAAAAGCAGTATGTCATCAACATCGTCAATACCGAACTGGGCAACGAAATGCACGAAAGCGCCAAAAATTTCCCCAGTGACGTGGATGAATTCGAAGCCGCCGGTGTGACTGCAGCTGACAGCGTATCGGTCGTTCCACCGCGTGTCGGGGAAGCGCCCATTTCCTTCGAACTGGAACTTGATCGCATTATCGAACTCGGCAGCGACCACCTCATTCTTGGCAGGATTGTCCATTACCACATCAAAGACGATTACTACCTCGGCAACTACAAAGTCGATCTGGAAAAGCTGAAGCCGCTCGGCCGTCTGGCCAACCGCTATAGTGAAATGCAGGGGCTGTTTAGTTTACCGAGGGAGGAATGAAGAGAGGCGGTAACTGTGGGAAAATTGGAATCACTCATTAGAGCGAAAGAAATGAAAGTGCTAATTTAAACAAATTAGTTCAGAAAAATTTCATTTGTGTAAAACAAGAAAGCCCAGTTGGAGCGGTTTATCACCGTCCCTGCTGGGCTTTTTCAGGAGATTGTAGCATGAGAGACGAAAATCTCTAAACTTTTGCCGCCCAAATCTCTATTTCAACTTTGATTTCCGGCAAGCCTAATTCCGTAAGATAACCAATCGTCATTGCAGGGTAGTCTTCGCCGAACAGCTGCGACCATTCGGTATACATAAAGTCCCAATCAATCTTTTCTGTCGCCCATATGTTAACTTTGATGATGTTTTCCGCGCTGAGCTGTTCTGCCTGCAAAACTTTTTTGATGTTATCGAACGTATTGGTGAGCTGCAGATTGAAGCTCTCTGGCAGTTCTCCGGTTGATCCGGTGCCGATTTGTCCGGAGGTCACATACAGCTCTGCGTTTCTGGGGATTTTAGTGATATGCGTGTAATTGCCGACGGGATCGGGCATGCCTTCGGGATTTCTTCGGGTGATCTTGTTGTTTTCCATATTCACTAGCTCACCTTCTTCATCTTATTTATTCCAGATTGTATTCGTCTGTTCCTTCTCATTCACCGTCAGCTGAAAAACATCCGGACGTGAATAATGGCCGGATACGTCAAAGTCGAACTGGCTTTCAACGATTTGATCCAGGTCGAGTTCCGCGTATAGGATCGCTTCTTCTCCGTATACCGGTTCAACGATCAGTTCGCCCAGAGGACCGGCGATGCAACTGCCGCCGCGGGACATTTCTTCGGGCAATTCTTTGAATTCCGTGCGGGAAGCGATCTCTTCCGGATACATGGATTTGGTCGAGTACTGGTTGCAGGACAGCACGAAGCAGCGGCCTTCAGCAGCCACATGGCGAACGGTAGCTGTCCAGGTGTCACGCGCATCGGCAGTGGGCATGACATAGATCTGGATGCCTTTTTCGTACATGGCGGCACGCGCCAAAGGCATGTAATTCTCCCAGCAGATCAAGGCGCCGAGACGTCCGTACGGTGTATCGAAAACCGGCAAAGTACTGCCATCTCCTTGTCCCCAGATCAAGCGCTCGGATCCCGTCGGTTTCAGCTTGCGGTGCTTGCCGAGCAGTTCGCCGGCAGGTCCGAAAAACAGAGCGGTGCAGTACAGGGTGCCTTGGCTGCCGGCTGTGTCTTTTTCGATGACGCCGATGACGACATAGGCATCTGCCTGCTTCGCTGCTTTCCCAATCGCTCTTGTTTCAGGGCCTGGAGCAGTGATGGAGTTGTCCCAATAGCGCCGGAAATCTTTGCGGCCTTCCGGGGAACGGCTGCCGACGACTGCACCAAACGACATGCCGCGCGGATAGGCGGGAATGAACGCTTCAGGAAAGACAATGATTTTGGCGTCTTGCGCTCCCGCTTCTTCGATTAAACGAACCGTCTTCAATACACCTTTTTCCTTGTCCATGATTTCAGAGCCGGCTTGAATGACGGCTACTTTGAATTTCTTGGTTTTTTCCATCGATTTCATCCTTTCGTAACTTATTCTATTCTATCATTGTTATAATATTCGTAAAATGAAACAAGGAAACTGGATTTTAATATCACTAGGAGGTACCAGGATGAAACCCAAAGTTTATATTGCACGGCCTATCTCAAAAGAAGTGGAAGAATATATAGGAGAGCATTGCGATTACCGGAAGTGGGAAGGAAAAGGAAAAATCCCGCAGGAAGTCCTGATGGAAGAACTAAAAGATGTGGAAGGGGTGCTCGTGCAAAACGCATCCGTGACGAATGAATTGCTGGAGCAGGCGCCGAAGTTAAAAGTCATCAGCAACTCGGCAGTCGGCTACGATTCATTTGACCTGAAAGCGATGAAACAGCACGGGGTACTCGGCACGCATACGCCATTCGTGCTCGATGAAACGGTGGCGGATTTGGCATTCAGCTTAGTGCTTGCCACGGCAAGGCGGGTGCCGGAGCTGAACAATATCGTCAAACAAGGAAAATGGGGAAAGCAAAAAGATTCCCGGCAATTCTTCGGCACGGACGTGCATCACGCGACCATGGGCATTGTCGGCATGGGCCGCATCGGGGAGAAGATTGTCAGACGGGCGAGACTCGGTTTTGAAATGGAGGTCCTCTACAACAGCCGGACCTCGAAGCCTGAACTTGAAGAAAAATATGGCATCGTCTACAGTGAGCTCGACTCTCTCTTGGAAAAATCCGATTTCGTCGTATTGATTGTGCCATTGACGCCTGAGACCCATCACTTGATGGGCGAGGAGCAATTTAAAACAATGAAAGACAGTGCGATTTTGATCAACTGTGCCAGAGGGGCAGTGGTGGATGAAAAAGCCTTGATCGAAGCTTTGGAAAAAGGGGAGATCTACGGAGCGGGACTCGATGTCTTTGAACAGGAACCGGTCTCACCGGACAATCCGCTCCTGCAGATGGATCAAGTCGCCGTCCTCCCGCATATCGGATCGGCCACAGAAAAGACCCGCGCTGCCATGCTGATGAAAGCGGCGGAGAATTTGGTTGCGGGCGTGACTACTGGGGTTCCTGAGAATGTGGTGAAGGAATTGCAGGGGCTGTTGGAGGATGAAGCAATCTAATTTAAACCGAAATGGCCAAAGAAGCTAGATAAATTTCTTTGGCTTTTTCTATTTTTTATTTTCAGAATATATTTTTTACTCTCTCAGAAAGAAACTCTCAGAAAAATAGTTGTGGAAGAGCTCGCCGGATTAATCATATTTTTAATCATCAGAGCTTATTGAGTGAAATCTACAATATAAAGTAATTCAAGGGGAGTTTAGTACAGAGGTTCTAGTGAAAGGTGAATCACTTTTTATGCTGGATTATAATAAGGGGACTAAAGCATTGATAGAAGAATAGAAAAAAGTATAATAAATTAAATTAATTGTAATATAGTTATATAAGACATAAAATAAGAACTAATGTTCCTTTTAATTAAATGTATAATTATTTTAAGGGAAAGTATACAAATTTTATTAGGCAATAAAAATACCATACTTATGTATTATGTTATTATTGTAAATATGTTATATTTAGTAAAAAAGAATTAGTTCTGCGTTATAAATGGTTTTTAGAAAATTAAATTAATTAATAGGAATCTTAAATATTATTTTAAGGAGAAATGAAATTGAAAGTTGTAGATTTATTTTGTGGAGCCGGAGGGTTCTCAGAAGGATTTTATAGAGCAGGATTTGAAATTGTTAGAGCTTATGATATATGGGGCCCAGCTATTTTAACTCATAATATGAATCATTCAAATGGAAAACCAGTTGCTTTAAGAGGAGATATACATCAAATTGCTTGGGCCGATGATGAGGAATTTGAAAATGCTATTCCAGATTCAGAAATAATAATTGGCTCTCCCCCTTGTATTGCTTTTTCTAATTCTAATAAATCCGGAAAAGCTGATAAAGAAAAAGGAGTAACTTTGATTAAAGCTTTTCTAAGAATTATAGCTAGAAAAAAATTCAAAGAAAATAGCAAATTAAAGTATTGGGTAATGGAAAACGTAGGTAATTCAGAAAAGTACGTTAAAGATTATTATACTATGGAAGATTTAGGTCTCGAAGGACTAACGGATGCTGTGCTTCATGTAAAAGGAGATACTTCAAAACTTTATAATATGAAATATTTTGGAGTACCGACAAATCGTATTCGTTATATTTGTGGAGAATTTCCTGAAGTAAAAGAAACTATTAAAGAAAGTGAAGTAATTTCTTTAGGTAGTATTCTAAGTAATCTTGGCCAACCTTCGCCACATAATTATAAAAAGTTAGATGAGAAAGTCACCGACTTGGTTTATGGGATTGAATTATCTAGAAATGAACTTTCCGATCACCACTATATCAGTGAGATACCAGAATTTGAATGGAAAAAAGCTGAGAGACAGAAAACTGATAAGGGTTATATGGGAAGAATGGCTTTTCCGGAAAGAATTGAAAAACCCGCTCGGACAATTATGGCTACACTTTCCAGAGCATCTAGAGAGTCAATGATTTTTCCGTTAGAAAATGAAGTTAATAGATATAGAGTCCCTACAATCAGAGAAGTTGCAACCTTAATGTCCTTTCCTATAGATTTTCGCTTCTATGGAGACAATGAATCAGTGAAGTATAGAATGGTTGGGAATGCTGTTACCCCAAAGTTTTCTTATGAGTTGGCGAAAGCCATTCGTGAAAATTCTAAAGAAAGAATGCTTCCTGAAAATATAGATTTAACAGATGGTTTTAGTTCTTTAAGAGTTTTTGATGAAAAAATTCCATTTGTAAACCTTAATGGAAATATTCTTTCTATAAAAGAAGAAAAAACTAAAAAGCCAGATGCAAAATATAAGTACCATGTACCTTATTTAATTGAAAAAGCTTTTCGTGTAGAGCTAAACAATTTTAAGGATAATCATGGAGCTATAAAGTGGGAAGTTTCGATTCATAGGAGTCAAGGCAAAAATGCAGAAGTTTTTAAGGATGTATCTATACCAAATGAGATTTTTGAAAGAAATAATCTAAATAATTTTAGCGAGTTTATAGACGAGATAATTTCGGAAATTAGGAGTTCCGAAAATTTGCAGTATAACTTTTGCAAAACAAAAATAAATCGCAATACGGATATGGGCCCAGATGAAATGCTTCAAAAAGTTAAAGATTATGTCGGCTTCTTTAATGAAGAACCAGTAAAAATTGCTGATGTTAATAAACCTGTACCATATAAAATATTGGTAGCTTATTATATATTAAATAATATTACTAGGGGGCTTAATAATGCAGAGAATAATACTAGAAGAAAAACTGCGAATTAAAAAACTGCAAGAAATAAAAGATAGCCAAACTCCTATCATGACTGGGGTCAGAATACCTTATAAAGGAGAAGAAAAAGAGTTCTCTGTCTACAGAATTCCTTTGAATTTTCTTGTCTATAATCCATATAATGGGCGTATAGGTACAAAAGTAAAAACTTTTGAAGTAAAGTCACATAAATTAGATCCTGAAAATCCTAAAGACGTGGAGATTATAGAGGCATATTTATGGGAGTCCAAACCTGATAGAAATAAAAAAACAATGGAAAGTTTAATTAAACTTAAACAGCAAGAGTATGGGATAGTTTCACGTAATGGCTTTATTATAGACGGTAATAGAAGAGCTTCTCTATTGAATCGGATTTTTAGTGAAAGAGAAAAATACTCAAAGAAACATGACGTGAGCCATTGTGAATATTTTAACGCGATTATTTTGGAAGAAGACGCTGACAAGAAAGAAATTTTACGTCTAGAGACAACCTATCAGATGGGAATGGATGAAAAATTAGATTATAATGCAACTGAAAAATACCTTAAATGCAAAGAACTTCAAGCAGTAGGCTTTTCTATATCGGATATAGCGGGAATGATGAGCGAAAGTGAAAGTACCATTAAAAAGAATTTAGAAATTTTAAGCTTAATGGATTTATATTTGGAACATAATGACTATGAAGAGATGTATTCGATGTTAGAAAAGCGTGAAGGACAGTTCGTTGATTTGAATAGTTACGTAAAAGCATATGAAAATAAATCAGGCAATGCAAAAACAAACTGGGCACCAGATCAAAATGATATTAACGATATGATTGGAATAAGTTTTGATTATATAAGAGCTCAATATGAAGGTAAAGAATTCCGTTATATCAGTCAAAATGGAAAAGGAAATTTACCAAAAAGTTTTTTCGCTAATGAAAAAATATGGAATGATTTTAGTGAAAATCATAGTGCTATAGAAAAAATTGATGAGCTTTCAGTATCAGAGTATCTTGATAAAAAAGGAGTTAAGCAAGATATAAGCGCAGTCTTAGCTGATAGAGATAAAGAATGGGTTAAAAAGGCTAAACCACTATTAGAGAAAAATCTTGGTGTTTCAAAGCGTGACCTCGAAAACACTCAAGAAGCAGACAAGCCGCAGGAACTATTACAAAGAGCTAAGAAGGCTTTAGAGTTAATCGATGATTCTCGATCAAGCTTTTACACAGAAGAAATTAAAAACTTGGTAAATGAAATTAACAGTATGTGTTGGAACTTCAAAAAAGCCATTGAAAAGGAATTAAAGAAGAATGGCTGAGTTAAAAATTATATCTAATGATACTCAATATCTAATATACGGCGATATTTCAAAAGTAATAGATAAAAAAATGTCATTACATTTAAAACGAAGTTTTAAAGCCAACATAAAGTCTGACCTAATAGAAATCCCCATTAATGGTGATAAGGTGATTTCATTGCTATCAGATTTTTTTAAGAAAAAAGGAATCCGTTTAATTCTTGATGAAGAAAGTAGTTCTGATTTAAGTGAATTATATGAAGAAGAAGAGAATTTCCGCCAATTTTCTCTCAAAGCCAAAGATATTTGGGAAAATAATATTGAAATGGATGAATTCAAGCATTTTTGCTCAGTAATTGAAAATGGTATGCAAAGGAAGTTGTACAAATTACAACTTTTAAGTGCCTATCATTTAGCTTTTTCACAAAATGCTTGTAATTTCTCAGTACCTGGAGCAGGGAAAACAAGTATAGTTTATGGTGCTTATACTTATTTGAAATCGTTTACAAACTCTCATCCCAAATCAGTAGACAAAATTTTAGTGATTGGTCCATTAAGTTCTTTTGGTCCATGGGAAAATGAATATCAAGAATGTTTTAATAGAATACCAAATGTTAAAAGAATATCAGGAGGAGTACTATCGGCAATAGAAAAAAAACAATATTTTCATTCTAGAAATCCTGCCGAGTTAACTTTAATCTCTTATCCAGGAATTCTTAATCAAATGGAAAACCTTCAGTACTTTCTGAAGAACAATAAAGTTATGGTCATTATAGACGAAGCCCATAAAATAAAAAATACGAGTGGTGGACAAATCGCTGATAGTGTTTTAAAACTGGCTCCATTTTGTCGTGGGAGAGTTGTTTTAACAGGGACACCTGCTCCAAACGGATATCAAGATTTATTTAATCTCTTTAAGTTTATTTGGCCGAATAAGGATTTAATACCATTTAGTGTTCTTCAGCTTGATGACATGACAAAAGGTCAAAGTGACCCAAGGGTAGACGTATTAATAGACAAGTTAAGTCCTTATTTTGTACGTATAAAAAAATCAGATTTAGGACTACCTGAAAAAAAGGAAAACGATCCTATACTAGTTGAAATGGATAAATCACAAGAGTATATTTACAGAAAAATTGAAAAAAAAGTTTTGAGTTCTTTGAAAGATGAAGATTTTGAAGACAGTTTTTTGAGTAAATTACAAAAAGCAAAGTTAATAAGATTGATGCAAGCCGCGTCAAATCCAAAGTTGTTATTGAAGCCCTTAATTGATGAGTACGGAACTTCAATTAATGATTCGTTTATCGATGATGATGATGATAAGGAACTGATAGAGGCTATTTATAGTTACGCGGATGCTGAGAAGTTTCCAAATAAGTTTTATGAAGCGTATAAAATAATAAAACAATTAATTGATAACAAAGAGAAGGTCATTGTATGGGCTTTATACGTAGATACAATTCATTCTTTTCAAGATTTCTTAGAGTCGAAGAATATTGAAACCAAAATATTATATGGCAAAACAAAAGTGGAAAGTGAAAATACAAATTTAGATGAAGATACAAGAGAAAGCATTATCAGAGATTTTCATGTGCAAGAATCGTCTTTTAAAGTAATTATTGCAAATCCATTTGCTGTGGCTGAATCGATTTCTCTTCACAAAGCCTGTCATAATGCTATTTATTTAGAAAGAAACTTTGATGCTGCACGTTATGTTCAGTCAAAAGACAGAATTCACAGGTATGGCTTAGATTATGCAACAATAACTAACTATTATTATTTAATGTCAGCAAATACGATTGATGCCACTATAGACAGAAGACTTCAAGAAAAAGAGGATTTAATGATTAGAGTAACAGAGAGTCAAGACATACCCCTTTTTAGAAATAATGACGAAGATATGGATGATAACGATATAAAGGCGTTGATAACAGATTATGCCAATAAATCTTAAAAATCATAAAAGTTATTTAGAATTAAAATATATAAAGATGATTTTTATTTTTTTAGAAAATAACTCCTGTAATATAGCTCAATTAAAGAATTTTTTTCGAGAAAATAAAAAAATTTCTCTAGAAATAGACGATACTTTATCTTTACTAGTATTTGCTGATTTAATTCATATACAATCAGATGGGAAACTTATAGGGAAGAAAAATTACGAAGAAAGCAATATAATAAAAAAAATTCTGTGGCACTTAAGTCGAAATAAAATAGCTATCATAAATAAAAATAAAGAGGAATATGATTTATTTATCAGTTATCCTTATTACGCAATTAGAAATTTTTTAATCACATCTAAAGTCATCGAATCAAAAAATCGAAATAATTATCAAGTTAAACCGGGTTTCGAAAATATGTTAGAAGATATTCTCGATAGAAAGGTGAGTCAACTCCAACTTGAAAAAACATTAATTAATAAAGCTGAATTAGGAAAAAAAGCGGAATTATATGTTATTGAATATGAACAGAAGAAGTTTCCTGAAAAAATAATTGAGCATATTGCAATAGATGATGTTTCTGCAGGATTTGATATTAAATCTTACATTGACATACAATCAATGGAGTTTGATAAATTTATTGAAGTAAAGTGTATTAGTGAGAGAGACGTATTTTATTGGTCGCGTAATGAAATAGAAACAGCACGTCTTCTAGGGAATAATTATTCACTGTATTTTGTTAATAGTTCATTCGATGAAGAGCCAGTGGAAGTGATTAATCCATACGAGAAACTGTATTTAAATAAATCGGTTCCATTTACAGAAGAAACTAGAAGCTATACATTCAGTGTGGTTTCTCAATTAGAATTATAACCTACGTTTTTGGGATTCTTTTGAAGCCTTATTCTATTAGAAAACTAAGTGGTAGAGAAATTGTAGGGCGAATATATTTATGGCGTAAAGGAGATGGAATAAAATAATTGTTGATATTATATTAGGAGATACAATTGATACATTTTTTTTGATAAAAGAGTTAAAAGATTATGGGGCAGATAATATAGCAGTCTTAGATTATGATTATCTTGGTGATTATGAAGAAAGAAGAGGAGCTACTTATATATCGGCAAGCTATGCTCCATTCTATATAAAAAAGTTTGATTCAGTAAACTATTATAAATCTATGTATATATATCCTGGAATGAGCAACTCTATAGCTTCCCACTTAAAAAAAGAAGAAGAATAGAGTTTAAATTTGAATAACATTTTTCACAGTATCCTTTTCCCATACAATCTCCTATCTCTAAAGTAACCAGACACTTATTATCCCAGCGAGAGTCCAGAATAACTTTAGAGGAGGGCGAAAAATGAAGGAATACTACCTGAAGAAAATCCAACATCCGCAAGAAGGCGAACTCTATCAATTCCTGGAGCTGGACACTGAAACCGGTGAAGAACAGGCTATCGATCCATTCGAATCAGGAATGCTGCAGCTTCATGCAGAAACCGAGCCGGAAGTTGAAATCTTTTCCATCACGTCGAAGCGCGGAGCGGATGCGACCGGGTTTTACCGGGGAGAGAAATTCGTTGTGCAGCGGGGCTCCAAGTTTGCAGCGTCGACTTCGCCGAAATGCCCGAAAAAGTACGTGAAACTGCGGGAGAACCTGGTGCTGGATAAGCTGCTCATACCATTTGAGCATCAATTCCTGCTGATGGAGGACACTGAATTCACTTCGCCGATGATGGCGATGGGTGCGGTGATTGGCGGTTGGGTACGCGGGTCGCACGATTGGAAAGAAGCAAAAGGGAAATAGGCATGGATACACAAAAAAGCGGAAGGGCTAAAATCAGCCTTTCCGCTTTTTGTGTTTTTCAAACATTATTCGTATTGCCCGAACCTACAACTTAACAATAGTCCGCCCTAAATGCTGCCCATTCTTGATGGCGTCAATCGTCTCAGCCAATTCTTCAAGGGGAATTTCTTTCACCAGCGTCGTTTGGGTGATGTTCCAGTCGTTGGCCATCTTCTCCCAGATGCTGCCGCGTTTCTCGATTGGTACGTTGACCGAATCGATGCCGAGCAGGTTGACCGCTCTCAGGATAAACGGCAGTACCGTAGTGTTTACCGGAAGGCCGCCTGCGTTGCCGCACATGCTCATGCTGCCGCCGTAGGAAATTTGCGGAATCAATGCAGAAGCGACGTCTCCGCCGACTGTGTCCAAGACAAAGTCGAAGCGGGTCTTGGCGAGTGGTTTCTTAGCGTCTCCCAGCTCGTTCGCAAAAATGACCGTGTTTGCGCCGAGTGTTTTGGCGACGTCCACCTGATTCTCTTTCCGCACCAATGCGGATACGTTTTTATAGCCGATTTTTGAGAGGATCTGCACAGCGATGCTGCCGACGCCGCCGGTTGAGCCCGTCACCAGAACTTCCGGGTTGTCTGCAACGTCCATCCCGCTCTTTTCAAGTGCAAGAACGGAAAGGGCCGCCGTGAATCCGGCCGTGCCGAACACCATGGCATCCTTCAAACTCAAATTCTCGGGTATCGGCACGATCCACTCGGCAGGGACGCGTGCATATTCCGAAAAGCCGCCTGTGTGGCTCATGCCCATGGTGAAGCCGGTCACAATCACTTCCTGTCCTTCTGTGAAGCGCGCGTCTTTTGATTCGGCGACGGTGCCGCTCAAATCGATTCCCGGAATCATCGGGTAATTCCGGATAACGCCTGAATTTTTCTGGACTGCCAGCATATCTTTGTAGTTGATCGACGAATAGGCGACTTTGATCAGCACATCCCCTTCAGAAAGCTGATCGGTGTTGATCTCCTCCAAGCCATAGACGACCTGGTCTTCCTGTTCCTTTACTCTGACGGCTTTGAATGAATTCACCATAATTGCCCCTTCCCGTATCTTGGTTTTGCAGTGAAACTGCTGTAATACAAAATCTACCATTGTAAAGTGGACACCGTCAATTCAGAGGGACCGGACGACATTGCCTTTTCTGACTAGCACGGCATGAAAATGATAAGCTGTACACAAGGAAATGGTATATTTACATAAATTCAATTTATACAAAAAGGAGAGCCGATTATGGAAACAGTTTATTTGGCGGGCGGATGTTTATGGGGTGTCCAGGCGTTTGTGAAGACTTTGCCCGGAGTCAAATCCACAGAAGCGGGAAGAGCGAATGGAACGAGTCAGACGCTGGAAGAGGATTATGACGGATACGCGGAATGCGTCAAAACGGAATTTGATCCGTCGGTTGTCAGCATTCAGGAACTGATGGGGCACTTATTTGAAATCATCTATCCTTACAGTGTGAACAAGCAAGGGGAAGATGTTGGCGAGAAATACCGGACAGGCCTGTACAGCGAAAATCCCGTCCACTTAAAAGAAGCGCAGGCTTTTATTGATAAAAGAACTGATTCCGAGCGGATTGCTGTGGAAGTCTTGCCTCTAACCAATTACGTGAAGAGTGCAGTGGAGCATCAGGATCGGCTGGCCAGATGTCCGGATGATTATTGCCACATCCCGGAAGAAATAATGAACCGTTATAAATAAAAAATTCTCCCTCACTCTAAAAGGAATATTTAATTGAGAACAATTATCATTTGTAGTATAGTAGATGAATACAGAGAACGATAATTGAGGGGGAAAATAAATCATGCAAATTTATTGGACAAAAATCAATAAAATCATTGAAGAAACACCTGAGGTCAGAACGTACCTGCTTGACCGACCGGAAGATTTTACTTGGCAGGAAGGTTCCCATACCCATTTTGCGCTGGAAGGCTTTAATGCGGGAGAAAAACCGAACCGCGGATTGATCCGCCACATGTCGATCTCCACGCTGCCGCATGAAAATTCAATCGGCATCACCACACGCATCAAAGAGCAATGCTCGGAGTTTAAAGCGACGTTGAGAAATCTCGAAGTCGGCCAGGAAGTGGCGATCTTTAAAACACATTCGAATGTGCCGCTGAAACGGGAAGACAAAAACGTTTACTTGCTGTCATCGGGTGTCGGCCTGGCAACGTTCAGACCATTAGTGCTTGATTATTTGGAGCGCGCTGACAATGTCAATCAAATCCATTCCCTGAATATCGACTCATCAAAACAGTTCTTGTTCACGAATGTCTTTGAATCCGCACCTGACAAGAAATTCACTTCGCAGTTTGTCGATAACCGCAAAGACTATTACGAAGAAGTGAAAAATCTTGCCGAAGACAAAGACGGATTGTTCTATATTGTCGGCAGTGATGAATTCCTTGTGCACAACATTAAAGCATTGCGTGAGCAGAGCATCCAGCCGGAACAGATCATGCTCGACAAGCGTGAACAGTCGATGGCAGAATTTCTGCCGGTTGAATTGGCAAATTAAGTACGGCTGAAGTAATTTTCAACTTTAACATCAAAAGCCTAATCCCATTTTGAAAGGGGATTAAGCTTTTTGGTTTTCATCTTAATTTCTTCTTCAGGCTCAGCTGCTTCTTCTTTTTCTTTTCGGAAATGAGCGGCTTCGGAGCCGGATTGAAGTCGTCATCGTACAGGCCGGTGTAGGTCTGGTACCAGTTGAACAAATGCACCAGGATAACCTTGGCGACAGCGTAAGCGGGAATTCCGAGAATGACACCCGGTATGCCGAAGAGATTTCCAGCCGTCAACAGGACAGCGATGATGGTGACGGGATGGATGTTCAGGTTGCTGCCGAGAATGAGCGGCTGGATAACACGGCCTTCAAGTGTCTGCTCGATAAAAAAGACAACCAGCACTTTGACGAGCATAATCGGCGGATGCAGCACTATCGCGATAATGACAATCGGGAAGAATGCGATAAAGGTCCCCAGAAAAGGAATCAGGTTCAAGGCGCCGGCTGTAATGGCGAGGATCAAGGCATATTCGAGGCCGATGATGCTGAAGCCGATCCAGAACAGCAGGCCGACGAAAAAGGCAACGAGCAGCTGGCCGCGGATATACTGGCTGATCTGCAGGTTCATTTCGCGCAGCAGCAGGTAAGTATGTTCCCGCATCTTGGAAGGCACCAGTTTCATGATGTGATAAGGCAGGTGATGGCCGTCTTTCAACAGGTAAAAAAGAATGAATGGTGTCGTAATGATTGCCAGCACAGTGGTCGACAGGATGCCGAAGACACTGCCGATCCCGGTAACGGTTGTATCAACAACATCATCTGCCTGATCCGTGATGGAAGTGGACAAGCTGTCATCTTCTCCGGTCAACTGCATCTGCAGTTGCGACAGGATATCGCTCTGGAAAAAGTCGTCGATTTGCGAGATGAAGCTGGTCAAATAATTTTGCCAGTTGTCGAGCAGGCTCAGGGACTGTTCGCGGATGATTGGGATCAAGGTCGCAATGCCCCAGGCAAGCAATCCGAGAATCACCACAAAAACGATGGAAATGCCGCCGGCGCGTGAGATGTTCTTCGTTTCCATCCAGTCGATGAGCGGATTCAGCAGGTAATACAAGACGCCAGCCATAATCAGCGGCAGCCCCATGACGTTAAAAAAAGCAACAAATGGCTGAAAGATGAAACTGACTTTTGGAAGCAGCAATAAATTCAGCAGAATCAGCAAAATAATGAACAGTACGGATACCGCCTTATTGTTCAGCACCCATCTTACAAACCAGGAAGCGGCATGGCTCAGTGCATTTTTGTTCTGCTCCATCACGTGCACCTCTTTCCCCATATCAAATTGCTTCAATGCCGGTCAGACCATAATTTCTTCTACCATTAAAATACCCTCATCGTTCATTTCTCACACCAGCACTTCCAAAACTATGGCATTGTGAAAATGTTTTTTCATTTAAATTTAAAAAAATCTTATCCACATGTGGATAAGATAATAAGAGTGACGAAACGGCAAAGTTATCCCCGTTTCGGAGCCGAACCATCCACATATCCAAGATCATGTGGGATAGATCGATGGTTTTTTCAGTTGTTGTCGATTTTTTTCGATCATTAGGGGATAACCTGTTGAATACATCCGATCGATTTAGCGCCTTTTCAATAATCTTTTGGAACTTCTGCCTGACATCCCCGTAGAATAGATAAAGGCTTTGGAGGTGCGAAATGGAAGTTTTAATCATTTGGCTGGCCATTATTTTTGGTTTTGGATTTTTAAGGATATTCTTGAGAAAGCGTTTTGGCATCGCTGAAGAAGAACGGGCGGGTATAAATGTAAGAAGATTTGAACGCTGGAACGGCTGGGTGATGCTGGCGGGAATTATTGTGTTGTTTTCGATTTTCCCGGACTCGCTGGAAGTGTTTTTCTCTTGGCTATTGATTGTTTTCTTGATAGTGAATGGGGTACAGGTCTTTCTGGAATGGAAATACTTGAAAGGATCCCGGAAATATCAGGTATCGCTTATCTATTTTGCCATCACTGCAGTGGCTGTCGTTTTATTCGTCAGCATTGCAAGTTGGCAGCTGGGATAGCAACAACTGCATTCTTATACACTACGTTAGGGTATCGGGTAAATTCGTCGAAAAAAGCATTCCTTAAGTGGAATGCTTTTTTGCCTCTATTCTTCTAAAACCACAGCGCCATCATACATTTTGCCATGAAGCAACGCCAGTTTTCCGGCCATGGCTTCAGGAGAATCCTTGAAACCTTCTTTGGTCCAGTAAAGGAAGAAGCCGAGGCTTCCATATGTCATGAAATAATTGAGCGAGGGAATTTCGATATCGCTGTCTTCCTCCAATCGCAGCTCGGTTGCGGCCACTTGAGCGAGGCTTTCGCAAAATTGATTCTGCGATCCCGGCAGCACTTCACCTGTAATAATCAATCGGAAGATGAACTGATGCTGATGGATGTATTCAAAGATGGGCAGGTGACGCTGTACGTCCGTTGAGGAAAAGCGTTCCATGCCTTGAAAACTTTTGCGGAAATAGCTGACCAGTCTATCCAGGTGTTCTTCAACGACAGCCGCCAATAGTTCATTTAAATCTTTGTAATGAGAGTAAAAGGTAACGCGGTTGCAATCTGCCTGTTTGGTGACTTCCGTGATGGTCAACTGTGGCAGGGACTTTTCTTTCAAGAGATCAACTAATGCGGTTTTCAGTTTTTTTTGTGTCCGCAAGATGCGGCGATCTTCTGTGCCTTTCATCGCGATATCCTCCTGTATGTCCGAAATATGGACAAGCTTGTGAATTAAGTATGACATGAATCCTTTTCAATGGACAAATAGAATGGTTTTCTGTTAATTTACATATGTAGTTTATTTATGGGCAGAATTTTAGGAGGAACAGAAAATGGCACGTTTAGCAGGTAAAGTGGCAATCATTACAGGGGCAGCTCAAGGCATGGGAGCATCACACGCGAAAAAATTCATCGATGAAGGCGCGAAGGTCGTTTTGACGGATTTGAATGAAGAAAAAGGGCAGGCGCTGGCTTCAGAACTTGGAGAACATGCTGCATTCGTCAAACACAATGTAACCAATGCAGAAGATTGGGCAAATGCAGTAGCGCAGGCTGAAGAGAAGTTCGGTCCGGTCAACGTACTGGTCAACAATGCGGGCATTACGATGGCAAAATCGATCTTGCAGACGACGGAAGAAGAATACCGCCGCATCGTTGACATCAATCAAGTTTCGGTATTTTTGGGCATGAAGACAGTCATCCCATCCATGCAAAAAGCAGGTGGCGGATCGATCGTCAACATTTCTTCCATGAATGGCTTGGTGGCTGGGGCAATCGGCTATACGGATACGAAATTTGCGGTCCGCGGCATGACAAAAGCAGCAGCAATGGAGTGCGCCAACTACGGCATCCGGGTAAATTCCGTCCATCCAGGCGTCATCGCCACACCGATGGTTGTTCAGGAAGATACTAAAGCGGCAGTCGAGGAATTCTCCAAACATATCCCTATGAAGCGTGTTGCACAATCGGAGGAAGTTTCCAATATGGTCTTGTTCCTGGCGTCTGATGAAGCCAGCTATTCTACGGGTTCAGAGTTCGTGGTAGACGGCGGAATGACAGCTCAATAAGCATTGCAAAAAGGCCATTACGCAATTTCCAGCGTAATGGCCTTTTTTAGTGCTTTTAAAGAGTCTGGTGTTTCTTGTTAACAAACAACACCAGCACCGGTCCGATAATCGGAATCCAGGCGAGCGCTTTGAATTTGGCTTGTGGATAAAAGCGATAGGTCGTATAAACGGATAATCCCCATAGCACAAACCAGTCGACGGTCATGACGGATACGAGGCCAGATGCGAAAAAAGCTTCGCGGTAGGCGGCGAATGAAAAACCCTGCAGCAGCGTCAGCCCATTGACGGCCCACGACAGCATCAGAAGGATCAGCCAAAAGCGCGAACCGAGAAAACGCACGAGCCAGTGAGGCGTCCGCAGTTTTCTGTCAGCTTTCCGGTCGCCGAAAGCAAAATAGAGCAGCAGTGAGAAAGCTCCGACAACGAAAGACAGAAGCGCGAACGGCCAGGCCGGCCATTTCTGCCGATCATTCAACAGCAGCAACGTCAGAAACACCATCGGAAACAGACCGAGCGAATTGAAGACGGCGAGCACCAACGGATCGATTGCTCCAAGATTGCCGCTGAATATGTTCGACAGGATGGGGTCGGTCTCGCCGCCCGGTGCCAGAAAAACGGCGTAGCCAACCAACAGCAGCCACACGATAAAAAAGATCACAGTCATTCCCCCTCTTTCAACTTATTCCATTACCTCATGGGTTCCCTGAAGGATCCACCGGCAAACCGTCAGCTGACTGCTTGAAAAACCATAAAACTTATTAACGCGAACGTAATCAAGCTTTTGATTTTACTGGTCTTCCATATAGAGGCCGTTGAAAGATTCTGCTTAATTTCCAATGTTGACTAAAGAAGGGGAATAAGTCCAAAATGGAGAGGTAAACTATTCTGGAGGTTGTTCCATGCACTCAGTCACAATCATCGGATTCATCGTAATTTTTGTGGCTTATTTCCTTTTTATCGGAATCTACCTCAGAAAACGTCGCGGCATCAAAAGCTTGGGAGGAAGCATTTTCCTGAAGGACAGAAACCTTTTGGGGATTGTACTTGAGGCAGCGCTTTTTGTCGGCTTTGTTTGTGCCTTGATCGCTATCAACATGAAAGATGACGGTGCCGGGATTTCTTTAACTGCCCGTCTCAGCCCTTTTGCGGCGTTGTTTTTCCTGCAGACCTTATTTCGGGGAATCGGGGAATGGCGTGCGCACCGGGAAGAACAGCGCTATTGGTATGAATGGTCAGCATCTTTGACCGTCCTGTCAGCGTTTACTTTATTACTCATTTTGGAAGGATGAATCAGATGAATGAATTGATGAAAAAACGCACGAAGGCACTCCTGATCGACACAGCCATTTCCACAGCCGTATCGTTTGCTGTTGAACCTTTATTAAAAAGAAAAACGAAAAGCAGCTTTGTGTACACGGTAGTGTCCCCAACCGTGATTTTCTGGGGCTTGGAATATGCGCAAATGCGGCTGAAAGGCCAGACCATCGGACATAGAATGATGGGCATCGAAGTTCAAAACGAAGCGGGCGGCGAACCGACGCCTGAACAAATTTTGGAGCGCATGGTACACCGCGACACAGTCAGCCCGTTCATCTATTTGAAAGACCGCGCCCAGTACGATGCGTACGAAGGCGACAGATTCCCACACGATCTGTATTCGTACACAGTCGTTAAAGAAGTCGAATGAAAACAGCCCTCCTTGAGATAAGGAGGGCTGTTCTTATGTAAGGCAGTGGGAAATCTAGACAAGGCTAAAAGCCAAAAAGAGCCCCATGATAACGACCGCGCTGAGTATCGCGATTCCGTTTCCCACATTCTTTTTCACGTTGAGTTCTTCGTAACCCAGAACAGTAAACAACAGGGCCATTGTTCCAAGGGCATAGATCATTAAATTAAAGTTCTCAGAGACAAGAATAACTGTGAAAAAGGTCAGTGAGATGATTTGCAGAAACACTTTGAGTATCCCCAATCCGATTTTATCCCCCTCCTTTTATTGATTAGACTAAATTTTTTCGTTTTCAGCGGTAGAGTACTTGCTTGGATCTTGCTTATTGAGGAGCATCGATTGCTGCCGCGCCGTTCTCTTTAAACAATTCTTTAAGTTCGCTTGGCGAATCAGATTTGATTGCAACGAAATTATATTCTTTTTCAATTCCCATAAACAAAACGACTTTTTGCGGCGTCTTCATTTTCAAAATAAAATCCGGATAGACTTTTTCGAAATCCCGTACGGCAAAGTCGATGGTGTCTTTGGAAAGCTTTTGTTCAAGGAACGATGCGTCCTCAATGATGGATTCCACGTTCGAACAATCGATTTGTGCCCGTTTCATTAAACCAAGTGACAAATAGACTGCGTCTTTATCGGAATGAATCGGGTTCAATCGCAGAGCCTGGATATCGGCTAAGAAGAAAATGACCGAGTAAATATTCAGCAGCAATAAAATAATCGAGAGGATCGGTGCTTTGTCATGGAGCCAATAATGAATGCCGATCGTTTCTATGACAATGGCGTGGATCATCATAATCTGAAAGGCGATATAGCTCGACTTCTTGTACAGGGTGATTCCGGGGCGCGGCGCCTTTTTCCAGCTCGCGAATGCGTAATAAAACATCAGCGATTCGGAACAGACCACTTGGATAATGGGATGGTGCGCACGTACCGATCGACGGCCTGTGAAAATGAAAATACAACAGGAAGCGGACTTTGCTTTACGCCAGCTGTAATTTTGGGCATGTAACGGACAAAAGCGACAATCAGCAACAGTTCCAGGAGAACAATACTGCCTTCTGCCAGAATCCCAATCCAGGTGATGGTTTCAAATGGTTCCAGCAATGAAGAAGGGATAAGGAATCGGAGCAGCACACAACCGAGTGCAGAAAGCGCAATCGTTGTTTTTAAGGTGAATTTATTGAGGTAAAGCATTGTGAAAAGAGGCGCCAGGATAACGAGGTCCAACAGGGAACCCAGCACAACATATTGGGTTTCTTCAGGCATGATCGTAAGCCCGAAGGAAGTCTGGTACAACAAGAAATTACCGGTGAAAATACCAACAAGCATCAAAAGCCAAATGGGTTTTGCTTTCTCTATACAAGTCATTTTATTCACTCCTTGTCTGTAGTAACGTCTTCATTTGCATGAAATTCTTCTATCGTATACTCATTTTGAATTTCCTCAATTACCGCTTCATTTTCATCCAGAAAGTAGAAGGAAGACTGAAGGGTGTCCTTTTCCAGCTCTTGAGGGAAGTCCCAGAGAATAAGATCTTCAAAAGTAGATTCGGAAAAATAATCTGCCAAAGAGTGGACTGGATAGGGAGCTTCATATTCCAACGGCCATGAATTTGTTAAATGTTCTACCTCTTCACTTTTCAGGAGACCGTAAGCATGCTCCCACTTCCCAGGTGCGTTTAGAAAAGCGATATTTTGGTCAAGGTCCACATCAAAGACATTCAGATTAGTAGGCGAAATTTCAAAGTCTGTGTAAAGGGTGGTGATCAAGAAGCCGCGTTCGGGAATCATGAGCGCAAGGGAAAGTTCGCCGTTTTCATCAATCAGGACAACATGACTCTCATCCACCATCGGTATAAGCGTCGCATCTGTTGATTGCTGGAGTTCCTCGAATGCGCCTTCCGGAGTGGTATGGTATCCGGTTGCGAGCCAGATAACGACTAAAGTTAGGGCAATACCGGTGATCCATAGAAGAATCTTTTTCATTATCCAGCTCCTTTTTTCAAATCACCCAATCAATTTCCAATTACCTTTATTGTAGTTTAAAAGTCCTAAGTTTACTAGTCGATATTTTCTGTTAAATCTATGAATCACTTTCTATCAAACTTCCGCCCATCCGCTATATAATAAAAGAAAAATCGGAAGGGTGAGTCCACATGAAGCTGTACCAGGAACTGGCAACGTGGTGGCCGTTATTGTCTCCGCATACGGAGTACGAGGAAGAAGCCCATCTTTTCTTGAAGATTATCCAACAGTATCATCCGGCAGTCAAAGAGGCACTGGAATTCGGTTCGGGAGGAGGCAGCAACGCTTTTTACCTGAAAAAGCATTTTTCAATGACCTTGACCGATCTGTCGCCGGACATGCTGGAAGTCAGCCGCGAGCTGAACCCGGAGTGTCCGCACATGCAAGGGGATATGCGGACGATTGAAGTGGGCCGCCGGTTTGATCTGGTGTTCATTCACGATGCGATTACGTACTTCACGGACAAGGATGATTTGCTGGCCATCATGAAAAACGCCAAGAAACACCTGAAACCGGATGGCCTGCTGTTCATCATGCCGGACGAGTACACGGAAACGTTTGAACCACGGACAGACCACGGAGGAGTCGACAAAGATGGACGGGGCATACGGTATTTGGAATGGACTTATGACAGCGACCCCGAAGATCACATGCTGGAAACGGAATATGCGTATGTTATGCGGGACAGGGACGGGAAAGTGACCCATGAGCATGACAGCATGAAAGGCGGCTTGTTTTCCATGCCGGAATGGGAAGAGCTGCTTAGGGAAGCGGGGTTCCAGGCTCATTTCGAACGGGTTGTGTTTTCGGACGATCCCCGTTCCTTTTTCGGAATTGCCGCGACACAACCCCACTAAAAGAGTGAAGAACTTATCGGACCGTTCGGATGCAGCCAAGAAAGTTCGATGAAAGAAAAAAGAAGGTTCTGGCATCCAGCCAGAACCCTCTTTTCGCTTTAACGATTTATTTTCACTGAAGCCACATACTCAAGAAGCTCCGTCAAAGGCATATCCGCCATCGAATCCAGCCGGTGCTCGACTTCACAGAAATCCATCGTGCTGGTGATTTTGTTCGGTACGATGACGCATCCCATGCCAGCCCGTTTGGCGGCCGTCGCGCCGTGAGCTGAGTCCTCGAAAACCAGGCAGTTTTCCGGAGCCAGATCCAAACACTGTGCCGCTTGGATATACAATGCGGGATCAGGCTTCACTTTTTCCACATGGTCCGAAGTCCGGATGCACTGAAAGTAATCAAACAGTCCGAGCTTCTTCAAATGTCCCGAAACCCAGCGGTAGCTCGAACTGGAAGCCAAACCGATTTTCAATTCCATCTCTTGTGCCATCCGCAGGTAATCCTCCACGCCGTCGCGGGCTTTCTCCTGCGCCAATGTCGAAAGGAATTTTTCTTCGTACTGTTTCTCAAGCAGGGCGTGCTCGACCTGTTTCCCAATTTGTTCCTCCATGTAATGGAAAGGTGAAAAGCCGCTGTCGGTGCCGACTTCGTTCTGCCACAATGCCAGCGGCAACTCACTGCCGTGTTCACTGAACATTTCCTGGAGAATATGGTATTGATGCGTTTCTGTATCAAAAATCAAACCGTCAAAATCGAATATGATTCCTTTTATCATAAGGGAGGCACTTCCTTTGCTGTTCAATCGGATAAGTTGAGTAATCGAGCTGATCTTACATACCTATTTTATCAGGCCAGGAACGTTTCTTTAAAACGATCGTTCACACCAGCAGTTCCATTACTTCTCGTGAAATGGCATGGGTGTTAATGGATGATTCCAACTGTCCGTTTTTCACACAGTCGATGAACTCGGCCAATTCGTAATACATCGTATCGAATTCATGCGCTACAGACAAATCCTCTGTCCGGCCGTCTCTGTAGCTGATGGTGATGTTTTTGGGGTCGCTGATCCGGTCGATTTGGATCGTTCCGTTCTCGCCCTGTATTTCACTCGGCAAAAACGAATCCGAAATCTTCGAATACATAATGATAGCTTCCATGCCATTGTAGTTCAAAATCATGCTGCCTTGCCCGTCTGCACCTGTCGAGAGAAGGTAATCATTCTTCCATGCCGACTCTGGTGCTCCCACTAAATGAACGACCGGTGCGATGCCATAGACACCAAGATCCATTTTGGCGCCGTTGCCGAGTTCCGGCTTAAACGCATTTTCAATGATGCCGTTCTTGTAATTGTCGTAGCGTGAGGAATATTGATTGTAATGGAAGACGAAACGGCGGACCGGCCCGATTTTATCCAGGTTCTTTTTCAAATTCAGGAAAGAAGGGGTCACCGTTGATTTCATCGCTTCCATAAAGGTTGTGTTGTGCAGGCGGGAAGCTTTGATGACGCGGTCCATTTCCTCAACGGACGTGACCGCCGGCTTTTCACATAGGACATGGATGCCATGTTCCATAGCCAAAATGCTTTGCTCGGCATGGAAGGCGTTGGGGGATGCGATATAAACAGCATCGATGTCACCGCTGCTGAACAGCGCTGTTAAATCCGTGTAAACTTTCTCCACGCCGTATTTTTCCGCAAATGCGCTGCCGGTCTCTGTCGAACGGGAATAAACTGCGCCGATTGTAAATTCAGGATGTTGCTTGGCCGCTTTGATAAAGCGGTCGGTAATCCAATTCGTTCCGATGATGCCAAATCTCATTATGATTCCTCCTATTGACTGTTGTATGCTTGTCTTCTATTCTAACGCAGATTTCCCAAAAATGAGTGGTTACTCTTTTCCTCCATGAAGCGGAAAATTAATGGGTAGAGTTGTAAGCGGTTTCAAACTAAACTTAGTTTATAGTCGAATATTTCAGAAAACTAAAGGGAGAGGGGTTATACAAATGAAGAATATTTTATTGGCGTGTTCAGCAGGAATGTCCACCAGTCTATTGGTCACCAAAATGGAGGAAGCGGCGAAAACAAAAGGGCTTGATGTGACCATCTGGGCGGTTTCACAGGACAAAGCAACGAAAGACATGGAAAAGGCGGACGTTCTGCTGATCGGTCCGCAAATGAGATTTCTGAAAAAGAAATTCGCAAAAGTGGCGGAAGAAGTCGGTATCCCGTTGGAAGTTATTGACTCAATGGCTTATGGCAGACTGGACGGCGAATCCGTATTGAATAGAGCAATGGAATTAATCGAAACCTATTAACAGGAGCGGAGGAAAGAAAATGGAGAACAATAAGTTTATGCAGTTTCTGGAAAGTTTTTTGCTGCCATTGGCGGATGCACTGAACAACAATCGTTACCTGACGGCTTTGCGTGATGGCTTCATGGTTGCTTTGCCTTTAATTATTTTTGGTTCCATCTTTGTGGTTATCGCCAACCTGCCATTCCTGGATCGTGTCATAAGTCCGGAAGCTTATACAGCCTATCAAAATGCGTTGGGTCCGGCTTCTGCTGCGACGCTCAGTATCATGGGGATGTTCGTCATCATTGGCATCGGCTACAAGCTGACCGCCCATTATGGACAGGAAGCCATCTATGGTGGAGTTGTCGCTTTGGCGGCATTCCTGATTTTGACGCCGCAGGTTTTGGAAGATGTACCGGGTGTGATTCCAACTTCAGCCCTCGGAGCACAAGGCATGTTCCTTGGGATTTTCACTGCATTTCTTTCTGCAGAGCTTAACCGCTTTTTCATTGAGCGTGGCTGGACCATCAAAATGCCGGCCGGTGTGCCTGCAGCGGTATCAAAATCATTCAGTGCCTTGATTCCGATTACGTTGACGCTATCGATTTTTCTGCTCATCCGGGTACTGTTCAGCTTTACTTCATTTGAAACGATGCAAGCCTTTATTTTCACGATTATCCAACAGCCGTTGACGATTCTCGGAAGCGGGCTGCCGGCGACGATTATCATTGTCTTGCTGACACAGGTTTTCTGGTTTTTCGGTCTCCATGGGCAAATTATCATCAACTCGGTATTCGATCCTATCTGGTTTACATTGAATGACCAGAACCTGGTGGCTTTCCAAGCCGGAGAAGTACTTCCGAACATTGTGACCAAACAATTCATCGATTCATTCCTTGTCGGAATGGGTGGAACGGGAATGACGCTTGCCGTCATTGTATTGATTTTTGCCATCGGAAAAAGCCGTCAGCTCAAAGAGTTAGGGAAACTCGGAGCACCGGCAGGCGTTTTCAATGTCAATGAACCGATTATCTTCGGATTGCCGATCATCATGAATCCGTTAATCATCATCCCTTGGATGCTGGCACCGGTTGTAGTAACACTCATCACTTATTACTCGATGGCGGCAGGCCTTGTTCCAAGACCAGCGGGTATTATCGTTCCTTGGACGACACCTCCCATTCTCAACGGCTTTTTGGCGACAGGGAATGCGTGGCAGGGCGGGGTGCTTCAGGCAGTTAACATGCTTGTCGTTATGGTGATTTGGTGGCCATTCCTGCGAATTCTGGACAAAAATTATTACGACACTGAACAAGAAGAAGCTTGAACATTTTCCAGAAAACTACTATTAGAGGTGACAGCAAATGCAAATGGACACAATCACAGAAATTGCTTTTCAGATAATCTTGAATGCCGGCAATGGCAAATCAACCGCAATGGAAGCGATACAGGCTGCAAAAGCCAATGATTTTGAAGAAGCTGACAGGCTGTTGGCTGAAGCGGGCGAAGAACTGGGTAAAGCCCATGCGTACCAGACCCAATTGCTGCAAAAAGAAGCCAGCGGAGAAGAAAACACCATTACGGTCATGCTGATCCATTCTCAGGATCATCTGATGACATCGATGACTGTCCGGGACCTGGCTGTCGAAATCGTTGAAATCTACCGCAATAAATAAAGGGAAACCAACATTCCGTGGCCTATTGGTATCTACGGAGTGCCAGTCCAACCCATCGGATTTTTACGGCAGTTGATTTTCCCTGAGAGATGGAAATCATACGGACTGTTAGAGCGGAATAGAACCAAATGGAGGTCATGGAATGGCTTTACAGTATAAGTTTCCAAAAGGATTTTGGTGGGGGAGCGCGACTTCTGCCACCCAGATAGAAGGTGCTGCAGATGAAGGCGGAAAAGACCGCAACATATGGGATCAATGGCATGAAAATGAACCCAATCGTTTTTTTGATGGCGTAGGCCCGGCATCCACTTCTGATTTTTATCATCTATATAAAGAAGATATTGGGTTAATGAAGGAAATCGGCCACAATACATTCCGGCTGTCCATTTCCTGGTCCCGCCTCATTCCAGGAGGGCGAGGGGAGATCAATCCCGAAGCGGTGGCTTTCTATAACAATGTCATCAATGAATTGATTGCGCAGGAAATCGAGCCCTTCGTCACGCTGTACCATTTTGACATGCCGTTTGAACTGCAGGAGGAAGGCGGATGGGAAAACCGGGAAGTAGTAGAAGCTTATGCGAAGTATGCCGGAGAATGCTTCCGCTTGTTCGGTGACCGGGTGAAGAAATGGTTTACGTTCAACGAACCGATTGTACCGGTCGAAGGCGGCTACCTGTACGATTTCCACTATCCGAATGTCGTCGACGCGAGACGCGCTGTGCAAGTGGCCTATCACACCATGATTGCCCATGCCAAAGCGGTTGGTGTGTTTCGGGCAGCCGGAATTGAAGAAGGCCAGATTGGCATCATCCTGAACTTGACGCCTTCCTATCCGAGGAGCCAGCATCCGGCCGATCTGAAGGCTTCCGACGCCGCAGATCTGTTTTTCAATAGAAGTTTTCTGGACCCGGCGGTTTTAGGAGAGTATCCGGAAGAGCTGGTGGAAATGCTGAGGGAGCATGGCCAGTTGCCGCATGCCGAAAAAGGCGATCAGAAGCTGGTGAAATCAGGAATTGTCGATATTTTGGGCGTCAATTACTATCAGCCGCGACGTGTCAAAGCCAAAGAACATCTGCCGAATCCATACGGGCCGTTCATGCCCGACTGGTATTTCGATAATTACGAAATGCCCGGCAGGAAAATGAACCCGTACCGGGGCTGGGAGATCTATGAAAAAGGCATCTATGACATCATGGTCAACCTGCGGGACAACTACGGAAACATCCAGTCGTATATTGCTGAAAACGGCATGGGCGTCGAAGATGAGTCGCGTTTTATTGGAAATGGTGTAATCCAGGACGATTACCGCATCGAATTTATCATCGGGCATTTAACCTGGCTGCATCAAGCGATTGAAGAAGGCTGCAATGTCAAAGGCTATCACTTATGGTCATTCATGGACAATTGGTCGTGGATGAATGCCTATAAAAATCGCTACGGCTTCTTTTCAGTCGATATTGAAACGAAAAAACGGACACCGAAGAAAAGCGCCCATTGGATCAAGCAGGTAGCTGAACAAAATGGCTTCAACGGAGCCTGAAATGGGAGGAGTGAATAGATGAAAGGCATTAAAATAGTGACAATCGGCGGTGGCTCCAGCTACACGCCCGAGCTGATCGAAGGCTTCATTAAACGCTACCCTGAATTGCCGGTCCGGGAATTATGGCTTGTCGATATTCCGGAAGGACGGGAAAAGCTCGAGATCGTCTCAGCGCTTGCCAAACGGATGGTGGAGAAAGCAGGAGTGCCGATTGAAATCCATACAACGCTTGACCGCCGGGAAGCATTGCCGGGAGCGGATTTTGTCACCACACAAATTCGCGTCGGCCATTTGGAGGCCCGTGCCAAAGATGAACGGATTCCATTGAAATACGGAGTGATTGGCCAGGAAACCAATGGTCCGGGCGGCTTATTCAAAGGGTTGCGTACCATACCGGTCATTTTGGAAATCTGCAGGGACATCGAAGAGCTTTGCCCGGAAGCCTGGTTCATCAACTTCTCGAATCCTGCCGGAATGGTGACAGAAGCTGTCCTGCGCTACAGCGGAATTACGAAAACAATCGGCTTGTGCAATGTGCCGATTGGGATGCACATGGCTGTGGCGGAAATGCTGGAAGTTGAACAAAGCCGCATCCACATCGATTTTGCTGGATTGAATCACATGGTCTTCGGCCTGGAAGTCTATTTGGACGGCAAAGCGGTCATGGGCGAAGTGCTGGATAAGCTGGCAAGCGGGCCGTCGATGACGATGAAAAACATTGTCGATGTCGGCTGGGAAAAGGACTTCATCAAAGCTTTGAACCTGCTGCCATGCCCGTATCACCGTTATTACTACCAGACGGAGAAAATGCTTGAGCAGGAACAGCAGGCGCTGCAGGACAAAGGAACGCGTGCTGAAGTGGTGCAGGAACTGGAAAAAGAATTATTCACTTTATACAGCGATGAAAATCTGGCGGTCAAACCGAAACAATTGGAAGAACGGGGCGGTGCATTTTACAGCGATGCGGCCTGCAACCTCATCAACTCCATCTATAACAACAAACAGGATATCCAGGTGGTCAATGTCCGGAATAATGGAGCGATTTCCAGTCTTCCGGCGGATTCAGCGGTAGAAGTCAGCTGCATCATCACAAATGAGGGGCCAAAACCGATCGCTATGGGCGGCATGCCGGTTGCAGTCAGCGGCCTGGTCCAGCAAATCAAATCATTTGAGCGCCTGGCTGCTGAAGCGGCTGTGACGGGAAGCTACCATACCGCTTTGCTGGCAATGGCCATCAACCCTCTTGTTTCATCGGACAGCACCGCCAAACAAATTCTGGACGAAATGCTGGAAGCGCATAAAGAATACTTGCCTCAGTTTGAAAAGTCTTATGCAGGTTGAAGCGATTTAGGGAAATGATTTTAACCTAGCGCATTTCTTGTGAAAGCAGAAATTTATGTAGATATGAATTAAATGTAAGTAAAAAGAATCATTAATAATTGATTAATTAAGGTATATTAGACTTAAAGTAACAGAGGGAAATGGATTGAAAAGCGATTGTAAGGAGAAGTGGTGATATGTTGACCTCGCGAATGAAGAATATTTTCCGTGAATTGATGGCTGCGGAAACGCCGATTACAGGGAAATACCTGGCCGTGCTCAATCAGGTATCTTCACGGACCATCCGTGAAGATATAAAAGCCCTGGATTCGCTGCTGATTGATCACGGGGCTTATATCGATTCGGTCATGAGGCAAGGCTACAAACTGGGAATCATGGAAGAGCCGCTTTTCCGCAGCTATTTGAAAAAGCTGTCGACAGAAGATGCGGAACTGGAAACCATCATCCCGAAAATGCCCGAGGAACGCATCGCTTATTTGGTCAAACGGTTTTTATTGAGCGACGGTTATATCAAGCTTGAGGAATTGGCCGACGAAATGTATATAAGCAAATCGACTCTCCAAAATGATTTGAACCAGGTGAAAAAAATGCTGGCGGTCTATGATATCCGACTGGAATCGCGTCCGAATTACGGATTGCGCGTCAATGCCGATGAACTAAAGCGCCGCTTTTGTATGGCGGAATATATATTTGTCCGCGAAGAGCCGGTAAATGAATTGTTCAAGCCCCATTTCTCCTCACTGTCACAGGAGGAACTGGATTCCATTCTGGCGGTCGTCATGGAGCAGATTCAGGAAAATAAGGTCTTGGTATCTGACATCGCCATCAATAATTTGGTGATTCACCTGGCAATTGCCTATAAACGAATCAAGGAAGGCTATAACGTTACGTTACACTCATCCGATATTGATGAAATCTTGGAGCAGAAGGAATACAAAGTAGCCCAAAATATCGTCCGGAAAGTACAGGAGAAATTTGCCGTTCATTTTCCTTTGGAAGAAGTGGCATACATCGCCATGCATTTGCTGGGCACCAAAATAGCTGCGCATCCCGAAGCCGGCGAAAAAGCGGTCCAGCAAGTGATCCAAAAAGAGATCTCCGGATTGGTGATCAAAGCATTGGAGAGGATTGAGTCTAAGCTGAATCTGGGCATTCAGAATGACCAGGAATTGATCATTGCCTTGAGCCTGCATTTAAAGCCCGCCGTCAACCGCTACCGGTACGGAATGAACATCAGAAATCCCATGCTTGAGGACATCAAAGTGAATTACCCCGTCGCGTTTGAAGCCGGAATCCTGGCAGGGATGACGATCAATGAAGCGATTGGCGCAGTGATCGATGAAAACGAAATTGGGTACTTGGCGCTTCATATAGCCGCTGCCATTGAACGGAAAAAATCAACATCCGTTCCGAAAAGATGCCTGATCGTTTGTGCATCCGGATTGGGAACGGCCCAATTGATTTACTACAAATTAAAATCCCAATTCGGCGATGGCCTGGAAGTGGCCGGCACGACCGAATATTATAAGCTGAAGAATTGTGAGCTGGCCGGTATTGATTTCATCATCAGCTCCATTCCCATCCAGGAAGAACTGGCGGTGCCGGTGATTGTGGTCAATGCCATTCTGGGAGAGCCCGATATCCGGAAAATCGAAAAATACATCTTGAAGGAACAGCAGCATATTTCCGCCTATTTCCAAGAAGAGCTGATCTTTCTGGGGCAGGAGCTGCGCACAAAAGAGCAGGTGCTGGAATTTCTTCATGAAAAATTGATCGAACGCGGGCTGGTGGATGAAGGCTGCCTTCAGGCTGTATACGAACGGGAAAGAGTGGCACCGACATCCTTTGGCAACCTGGTGGCAATTCCACATCCCATTACACCGCATTCCACAACGACTTTTTTAACGGTCTGCACACTGAAAAAGCCGATTATGTGGAAAGAAAAGCCGGTTCAGTTTGTCTGCCTGCTGAATGTCATGAAAGACAGCCAGGAAGATCTGCAGGTCATGTACGACCTGCTCGGCAGAATCATCCACGACAGCGCAATTGTGGAACGGCTGACCAAAGCCAAAACCTATGAGGAATTTATGAAAGTGATTGCTTTGTAGAATGGTTCGACTTCTCTATTTATCCGGTATCTGACGAAGGTGCCGACTCTTCAAGTCAGGAAGTGAAAAGATGAACTATGCCATTGGTGTTGATATTGGCGGAACAAAGGTGGCCGTTGCGGCCGTGAATGAGCAAGGGACCATCATCAGCCGGTCAGTCATTCCGACAAACCTGGACATTGCACCCGAAGCGATGATTGCTGAAATTCAACAGGAAATCAGAAGAATCATCGAAAGGTCAGGTGTTCACATGGACCAGGTGGTGGGAATCGGCATAGGCGCACCGGGTCCGCTGGACAGCAAGAACGGCCTCATCTCCTGCCCGCCCAATTTGCCGGCATGGGTGGATATTCCGATTCGGGACTTGATCGGGCGCGTTTTCCCCGTTCCGGTTCTGTTGGAAAACGATGCGAATGCTGCGGCTCTTGCCGAGAAATGGATCGGTGCCGCAACCGAAACCGACAACTTCATCTATATTACGGTCAGTACAGGAATCGGTGCTGGAATTATTTCAGAAGGACAGCTTCTCAAAGGGATGAAGGGGAACGCTGGAGATATTGGCCATGCAGTCATCGATCCTTCTTTTGGAGAATGTGTCTGCGGACAATCGGGCTGCCTGGAATCGATCGCCTCCGGAACGGCCATTGCGAAGAGAGCTTCAGCAATCGTCGGCAGAGAGGTAACGGCGAAAGATGTTTTTCACCTTTATAAAGAAGGACATCCCGACATAACAGCTTACATGAAAGATGTGTTCAACGTGCTTGGGGTGGCTTCTGTCAGTATGATCAATACCTTCGATCCCGAAAAGATCGTTTTTGTCGGTGGCGTTTCTGAATTCGGAGAGCCGATGTTTGAATCGATTCAGCAGTACGTCCGCCGCTATGCCTTGAATCCGACTGGGAGAAAAACAGAAATTGCTGCGGCCAAACTTGGCCAAAATGCAGGTGTCATCGGAGCAGCAGCCCTCTGTTTTCACAATGGATCATTTCAATAAACAGGAATCGGAGGAACTTCAGATGTACGAAGAACCTATATTTTTGGAACCGGTCTTCCAGGACCGAATCTGGGGAGGAAAGAAACTCCATACCCTGTTTGGCTACGATATCCCTTCTGATAAAACGGGGGAAGCATGGGTGATATCAGCCCATGAAAAAGGTCCGTCCATCATCGCTAACGGTCTATTGAAAGGAAGGAATCTGTTGGAAGCCTGGAATGACAATCCGACACTATTCGGCAAAAAGCAGAAATCTGGAAATTTTCCGCTGTTGGTGAAAATATTGGATGCCAATGAAAGCTTATCGGTCCAAGTCCATCCGGATGTTGATTACGCTCAGGAGATGGAAAACGTTCCGTATGGAAAAGCGGAATGCTGGTATGTATTGGATTGTGAACCGAACAGCCGAATCATTTTGGGGCACCGGGCAGAGAGCCGCGAAGACTTCCGAAAACGCGTGGATGCAGAGCAATGGGATGAACTGTTGTTGCCGGTGCCGGTTAAAAAAGGAGATTTCTTTTACATTCCGAGCGGGACAGTCCATGCTATTGGAAACGGGATTATGGTCTTGGAAATCCAGCAAAGTTCCGATATCACCTATCGTGTTTATGATTATGGCCGGAAGACCGGGGAAGGAAAGACGCGCCAACTCCATATTCAATCAGCGATCGATGTCATCAATTTTCCTCATCATTCTGTCCGTCTTTCCCAAAATGCGATGAACAGAGGGGATTTAGCCAGTACACAATTAATCAAAGAACCTTATTTTACTGTCTATCACTGGGACATCAAAGGAAAGGTGGAAACGCCATTGAAAATGGATTATCTGCTGGTCAGTGTGATTGACGGATCAGGAGAAATCTCAGTAAATGGGAAAGCTTTTCCGTTGGTGAAAGGAAGCCATTTCATTTTGCCCGCCATGGTGGAGTCATATGGAATCGAAGGCGATCTTGAACTTATGGTCACCCACGAATAAGCTGGCCTGTATAAGTTACAAGTACAGCAGCAAAGAACGGAATAAATCCGCTTTTATAAGACTGATTATTCAGTCTAAGTTAATTAGTTAATTGATAGAGGAGCTGGTCAGAATGGTTGAAAAACAATTTACGATTACAGATACAGCAGGAATCCATGCCCGCCCGGCAGCAATTTTAGTAAACCTGGCAAGTAAATTCGATTCAGAAGTAAACATTGTCCATCAAGAGAAGAAAGTGAATTTGAAATCCATTTTAGGGGTCATGTCATTAGGGATTGCCTATGGCACCGAGTTTAAAGTAAATATCGAAGGAACAGATGAAGAAGACGCCCTGAGAGAACTTGAGAGCATGATGCAAAAAGAAGGATTGGCTAAATAACGCATTTCTAAAAAGGGCAGTCCAACAAGTCCCACAAAAAACGGAAGGAGAAAAAGCATTCCTTTTTCTCCTTCCTTTTTTTTGAATGGGAATATTTTTCTGAAAAAAATTGGCGGGAGAGGGAAGCTGATGTTTTCATGGCTTCTAATTGTCGGCTTTTATTTTAATCTTTGTTACTAACGCTTATGTATTCAGGTTTGCACTGTTACAAACTTCTCTTCGTAAAACGATTGTTTCCTCTCATTTACCCGAAAAGCGTTCGTAAATATGTATGTAATTTCGCGAACGTTCGTAATGTGTTCTAACACGTTTACGAACGTTCACTTTGCCGTTTTTCAGCCTTTTTTCAAGCGTTCGTAAAAGTGTACTTTTACGAACGCTTTTATCTTGTATACACTTTAAATATAAGAAATTAGGATTGAGTTAATAATAAAGCTGTTCGACTCAAATGAGATATTCTAAAGGAAGCTAACCAGTCGAATTCAATTGCTTAGAATGGAAGAGAATTGTTGAATTGTAAAATCCATATATTGAGGATTACTGGTTTGGAAACATCGACACTTGGAACTTCGTTAGCGAAAATCTTGCTTTCCAGTGCTGTACCAAGTAAGTTTGAGTATGAAAAGAGCTGTTAAAAGAGTTAAGACTTAATGATTTGGCATCGTTGCTAATTTATCAAAAAAGGACTGGTATATATGGATTGGAGACCTGATAAAAAAGCAAAGAAAGCTATATATAAACAAATTGCTGAGTATATAGAAAATGGAATAGCAGATGGTACCTTTCCTCCAGATAAATTTTTGCCGTCTGAAAGGCAGTTGGCTAAGGAACTGAACTTAAATAGGAGTACGGTAGTTTCTGCCTATGATGAATTGGAATCAAATGGACTCATCCAAAGAAATAGAGGGAGCGGCACTACCATCAGTAAAGATATTTGGGGAATTACTAAGAAAAGAATTCCAAGTTGGAACAGGTATATTGAAGCGGGATCTTTCTTACCTAATTTGCCTGTTTTACAAAGAATAAGAAAAGAATCGATTGACCATGAAGTAGTTAATTTAGCAAGCGGAGAATTGTCGGAAGACCTTTTCCCAACAAATTTCTTTCGAGAGATAACTTCTTCACGTTCCTTTATCGGAAGTTTAGGCTATGGTCATCCCCAAGGGAACACTATACTACGAGATACTCTAGCAAAACATGTAAAAGAATATAGAGGAATTGAAACGGATTCTTCTTCAATACTCATTACATCAGGGGCGCAACAAGCCTTACATTTAACTGTTCAATGCTTATTAAAACCCGGCGATGCAATTGCGATAGAAGATCCTTCCTATGCTTATAATCTTCCGATTTTCGAATCAGCAGGGTTAAAGGTATATTATTTGCCTGTTAATCAAGATGGTATAAATCCAGAAGATTTACTTTTGTTATATAAAAAGCATCGAATACGAATGATTTTTTTAAATCCGACTTATCAAAATCCGACAGGTTCTCTAATGAGTGAAAAAAAAAGGAAAGCTATTTTAAAGTTATCATCTGAGAATGGCATTCCTGTAGTGGAAGATGATCCGTATAGTTTGACTTCTTTTACAGGAGAAAAAATTCCTACTCTAAAATCCATGGATGTTCATGGAAATGTTTTGTATATTAGCTCCTTATCAAAAATTGCTGCTTCTGGGTTAAGGATAGGCTGGATTATAGGACCGAAATCAGTTATTGAAAGATTAGCGGATGCAAAACAACAAATAGACTTCGGCCATTCGAGCTTCACACAATGGATTGCCAATGATTTTATAGAATCAGAAAAATTCCATTCTCACATTGAAAATTTAGTAAAAGAATTAGTGAAACGGAGAAATCAAATTGTTACAAGCCTTAACTTTTATTTAAAGGATCAGGTAGAGTTTCTAGTTCCACAAGGTGGCATCCACATATGGGTTAAAATCAAAAAAGACTATAATGAGATGAAATTATTAGAGGAATCCATTCAGAGAGGCATAATTTATGTTCCAGGATCAACTATGGGTTCTAAAAAGGGGTATGTACGTTTTACTTTTGCCAAGGAAGATGAGAAATCCATTGATGAAGGAATTAAACGTTTTGCAGAAGCCCTTCAACTATTTTAACATCCATGATAATTCAAGACTTTTTTAGAATCAGGAATAATTCCTGATTCTTTTTCTTTTTAATGCTAACTGGATGGTGAAAAATTAAAACAAGTGGATGGTGTGTTAATCAGGTAATGTAGTAAATTAACTATAGTAAGTAGAGTTCTGAGGAACATACTTTAATAGATTCTTAACCACATGTTAGACTTAATTTGGAGGTAAAAATGGCTACTTCATTAACATTAATTATATTTTTTGGAATCGTTTTGTTGATTTCGACTCTATGGGTAGTTTTGAGTATGGAGACAAACTATACTACGAAGAAAAAATAACAATAATTAAATCTCAAGTATTCTTAAGTATCCGGGTTAGAAGTAAGAGATAGTTATAATTGATTCCTCTAATAAATACTTCAAACTAATTTCTACTCATTGGATAAACCTTGTATTACCAATTACTAAAGAATCTAAAATGAGGATTTTTTAAAAGAAACTAACGAGATATCAAACCTTTAATCATTTAAATTGATATAAGAAGAAAATATATCATATTAAAAACTGATCGCCGTAAATGAACTGCCCCGTTAATATGAGGCCCAGTAAAAACACCTAAACTGCCATTGTCCGATATTCAATCGGAGAGTGGCAGTTTAATTTTTAGAGGACGAATGCAGTTGTAATAATATATATAATTCAAAGTAACTTCCTCTTTAATAAATTCCATCTTAGGTATCTTTATTGGACTCAGAAGCTATCCGATTTGCTTTATCATCCAATGTATGAAATTATTGAGGCGAAAAATACTTCTTGTATGTAAACCAATAAATATACTTTAGAGAATGAAGGGAACTACCGCTATGGACCAAAATATAACTGTTTTAATCTGTGACGATAATATCGCTGTCCATGAGAGCATCAACGCTTATCTAGAGGCAGAGGGCATGAAGAGTGTATCGGCTTACGACGGTGAAGAGGCACTCCGACTCCTTCAAGAAAACCATTACAATCTGGTGGTGCTTGATATCATGATGCCTGGCATCTTTGGGACCGACGTCTGCAGGGAAATTCGCAAAACGAGCGATATTCCCATTATTATGCTTAGTGCAAGAAGTGAAGAAATGGACCGCATCATCGGCCTTGAAATTGGGGCGGATGATTATCTGACTAAACCTTTTTCTCCGCGGGAAGTCGTCGTGAGAATTAAAAAGATGCTAAAACGGGTGCAACCGAAAAAAGAAAACGCTCACTACTTGAAGGCTGGAAATTTGTCGATTGATCTTGACGGATATGAAGTCCTCGTCAATAACCAGGAAATCGAGTTGACCCCAAAAGAAGTGGAGGTACTGGCGTTCCTAGTCAAAAATTCTGGGAAAGTAATCAACCGGGAAGAACTGCTGCACAAGGTCTGGGGATATGATTATGCAGGCGATACACGTACAGTGGATACGTTGATCAAGCGCATCCGTCAAAAAGTGGCTAAAGCCTCTCCCGATTTTTCCATCAGGTCCGTCTACGGTGTCGGCTATAAGTTTGAGGTAGGCGTATGAAGCGGTTATTTTCGAGCAAGCTTTGGATTGCCATTGTCATCTTAGCTATTTTTATAGCTGGACAACTGCTGGGGGCTTTCGCCATCAAGCATTACTTTACCCAATCCAAAATCGAGGAACTACAGCCGTCCCTTTCACTGATCGAGGAAGAAGTAGCGAATGGAGAAAAAATAAGCAGAACCGAGGATTATTTAATCAAAGCCTATGATGTCTATGGCCAGGAGATCGCTGTCTATCACGATGCCTCTGTCGCATCTGGTGCGGATGCCAAAGTAAATAAGAAATTAACTTCCTATTTGCCAAAAGTCATTAGCGGCAAAACCGTCGTGGAATTTAAGGAAGTGCCGGGATATTCGGCACAAGCCATCCTGATTGGGCAACCGCTCGTCCAGGATAACAAGGTGATGGGCGGCATTTATATATTAAAAGAGGCACGCGCTTATCAAGCGGCATTGAATGGTTTCTACCTCGTCTTCTTTGTAACGTTGGCTATCGGGACGATCATCATCTTGGTTTTTCTGGCATTGTTCATCAAAGAGAAGAATCAGCTGGAACAAATGCGCAAAGACTACGTAGCCAATATCAGCCACGAACTGAAAACGCCGCTAGCCTCCATCAAAGCGTTGACCGAGACCCTTTCGGACCATGTCGTGACCGACCCGGAAAAAATCGACCAATACTACAGCATCATCTTGCGGGAAAGCGCCAGATTGGAAAAGCTGATATCCGATTTGCTGGAATTGTCGAGGCTGCAGCACAAAAAAATGGCATTCGCGAAATCACCGATGAACACCCGAGAGGTGATTAAGAAGGTGGCAGAACCGTTTGCCATCTTAGCAGACGACATGGATCTCCAATTCCATATCACGGAGCGGGCGAAAAACTTGCCTATGACCTTTTCAAATGAAGACCGCATTACACAAGTGCTGACTATTTTGCTGGATAATGCGTTTAAGTTCACGCCGGAACAGGGGACCGTGACAATTGACGCCAAAACGACAGCACGGAAAGCGGAAATCATGGTTACCGACAACGGACCAGGAATTTCAAAGGAAGTCCTTCCTCATATTTTCGGACGGTTTAACAAGGAGGATCTTTCGCATACGAGTGCCGGAAGCGGCCTTGGGCTTTCCATTGCGCTTGAAATCATGGAACAGCTTGGGGAAAAGATCAGTGTTGACAGCCAAAGCGATTCAGGAACCACTTTCACAATCACACTAAAAAAAGCCTGAAATACTCGGCAGAAAAACGTGCGTTTTACCTCGTTTTTCTGCCATTTTTGTGCCACATTGTTTTGTTATGATCAATTTGTCGAAAGAACAAACAAAACAATTAGGAGTGATTCGAAGTGAAAAAAGCAACATCGACTCTTTTATCCATAACCCTTGCAGCAACATTGTTAGCCGGATGTTCAACAAGTGATTCTGAAAATAAAGCAGAAACAACTGAAACAACGCAAGCCGCAGAAACAAAGCAACAGTCCCCTGAGGCAGAAGCAATTGATGCATCATCTATTGATAACAAGCACTTGGATGTCGAATACGCCGGCCCGTTTAGCGCGCAAAAGCTCGATATCTATTTGCCGAATGAAGGCGAAGGGCCATTCCCGGTCATTGTCGCCATCCATGGCGGCGGCTTCATGCGAGGGGATAAAACGGGACCAGACATCGCGCCGATGTTGGAAGGGGTCAATCGCGGATACGCGGTCGTGTCGGTTAATTACCGACTGTCAGGCGAAGCGCTCTTCCCTTCAGCCATCAGTGATGTCAAAGCCGCAATCCGTTATGTGAAAGCAAATGCGGAAGAATACAATTTGGATCCCGAGAAAGTGGCGGCATGGGGAGGCAGTGCAGGCGGAAACTTGGCGGCACTAGCTGGGACGAGTGGCGATGAGGATTCATTGAATGGCAGACACACCGAAAACCTGGAGTATTCTTCTGAAGTACAAGCGGTCGTTGATTGGTACGGCCAGATCGACTTTTTGAAATTGGATGAGCAGTTTGAGGAATCGGGAATTACGCCAAAAATGGGTAAACGAAACAGAGATGAATCCCCGGAAAGCAAGTACATCGGCGGCAATATCACCGAGAAAGTGGAAGAAGTGAAAAAAGCGAATCCGGCAACGTACATTACCGAAAATGATCCGGCCTTTTTCATCCAGCATGGAACCGCGGATCCGAACGTGCCGACGCAGCAATCCATTGATTTCGCCGAAAAACTGACCGCTGTATTGGGAGAGCAAAAAGTGGAACTTACACTTATCGATGGCGCTGTCCACGGTGGGGAGCCATTTAATTCTGAGGAAAACTTGGAAAAAGTATTCGATTTCCTAAACCAAGAATTAAAGTAAATGAAGTGGGTGGCGAAGTTGCCGCCCGTTTTTATTTGGCTTAGTAGATGTTGTCGTTCTTAACAGGCCATACACTGGAAAGTACACCAGCTACCGACTAGTAAATGATAGAAACTAAATGCTAATATTTTCTCTTTAGTTAACATATGAGGGCTTATCAGAAGGCATTTAAATATCATGGGAGAAAAGATATGCTGGGATCAGCCTCTTTTCTCCCTTTTTGTCTGTGAACGTGTACTTTTACGAACGGTTAATTAAGTATTAGTTATAAAGTATCTCTCATTCCCTATGATAAAATCAGTTCCCGGAAGTCGTTAACCCCAAATTTAAGCACATAAAAAAAGACCCTACACCTGTAGGGTCTTTTTTTAGCTATTATTAAGCTTTTTGAACATTAGTAGCTTGTAGGCCACGTTGTCCTTGTTCAATTCCAAACGTTACATTTTGACCTTCGTCTAAAGATTTGAAACCTTCGCTTTGGATTGCTGAGAAATGTACGAATACGTCATCTCCTGCTTCACGCTCGATAAATCCAAAACCTTTTTCTGCATTAAACCACTTAACTTTACCTTGTTCCATAATTGTTGCCTCCTAGTGCGGCTATCCACACAATGTGTTACTACCCTTGCTCAAATACCTTAGACGAAAAACAAACTTTATTCTCAATCTGAGAATGAACAAAAATAATTCTTTTTTATAATAGCAGATAATTCACAAAATTGATAGCAAAGGACATCGATTCAATTACTCAAATAGTTTGTATCACGTATATACACCAGGTTAACATGTCATGACGTTATCGGAAGTTCTTTAAAAACAAATACAAGAAAGGAAAAGGGAAGCCAACTTATCAGCTTTTCCTCTTCCTTTCATATAAAATCACTTATGGTTTAATGCTTGGTTGATAAATTGGTATAGCTCGCCATCTATTTCATATTGCAGTTCGTTACCTGGGTTTTCGGCGTGGAAATGTTCGGCTTGCTTGCGGAAAGTCCTATCGTCTTCGGAAAAGGCATTCACGATGTCATTCCATTTTTTCGCTAAATCTTGTACTTTTTCATCGGAAGGAGAAGCACCTTTTTCTTTTTCCAAACGAATTTCCTTGATAAGACCGTTAAACTCTTGCTCGGCCTGCTTTAAGAGTTGTTTATCAGCATTCTCATATCTGCTTTCCATGGTATCCAATTGCTGCTTCGAAAAGTATTTTTCCTTATTCATTTTCAGCGCCTCCATTAATTTAGTAAGTTCTGGAATCGACATGGTCCGATTGCTGCGCGCAGCCGATAACGCATTTTCCAGCTCTGCTACTAGTTTTTGCTGAACCTCTATCTCTTTTTTGACGCGGGAAATTTGGGTTTGCAAAATCTCTGCAACGGTTTGTTCCTCCGGATTAGACAACAGAAGTTGTATTTCTTCTAACGACATGCCCATCTGCTTTAAGGACAAAATTGGCTGAAGACGGACCAAATCTGCTTTCGTGTAAAGCCGATGCCCTGACTCCGTATACTGAGAAGGTGAAAATAAACAGATTTGATCGTAATAGCGTAAAGTTCGAATCGTTAAACCCGCCAATTCGGCAACTTCTCCGACTTTCCAATGTTCCTTCATTCGCTTAGCCTCCATTTAACAACATTTCTATTCACCAACTAAAACCGAGAAATTCGAAGTTAGAAGAGTTGCTGCATCTCCTTTTGCTCAAACGTGTAGGTTTTCCCGCAAATATGGCAAAAAGCTTCAATGTCTTCCTTTCGTTCAATGCTCCGTTTGATTTCCTCTTCACTCAATGAATAAAGCATGCCATAGAACATTTCTTTACTGCATCCGCAGAAAAATTGACTGGAGCTATGGCCAATAATTTTTGCATCCCCAAACAACTGGGTTAACGCTTCTTCGCTGTCACTCGCTTCTTCAGCGTTTAGTTTACTGAAAATATCCGGATTGGCTTTCACAATCATTTTCACTTCTGAAAGCAGTTGTGGTGGTGCACCGGGAAGCAGTTGTGCATATAGTGCATGGCTGGAAAGAAGGGAACCTCCCTTATCCAACTGAATGTCGGAATAAAGATAGGTCGGCGTCTGATCACTCTGCACAAAATAGTTGGCGATATCATCCGTGATATGTTGATTTGGCATATCGGTAATGCTGGTGAATTGATTCATCTCAGAACCCTTTATGACACGGATCATCCCAGAAGGTCCAATCAAATCTTGCATCGACTTTTCTTCTATATTAGAAGATCTCAAAAGTTCCTCGTTCAGGTATCCTCTGACATTTCCATTGGCTTCGGCTTCCGCAAAAATCTTATGGCGAGTGTTGCTCAACGTTACCTGGAGGCTCATTCGCTGGTTCCCTTTGAGCGTACCAGAGAGTATGCTCATTGCTGATATCGTTTTGCCTAACAGTAGTTTAAGCGGTTTAGGAAGTTCCTGGTTTAAGGCATAGATATCGCGAAGCAACTGGGAATTATCAATAAAATATAGACGAATCTGTTCTTCTTTAATTAATGCCTTAACAATGGCATTTTGCACAACGATTCCCCCCTTTTGCAAAAGTAAGCTAGTTTCACTATAAAACATTACCCTACGTAAGGTTCAAGGGGAAAATAAAATTTTCACGATATTTTTTTTTAGTTAACATATGAGGGCTTATCAGAAGTTTTTATATACGAAGTAAAGAATTCGAAAGACCAGTGACCTCTTTATTTAAGGTTACTGGTCTTTTAAAATTTTATGCAAAATAAAACTTGAATTGGTGCAATTTATCTCTAAAAGTGACAACGTTATTATTATTTGTTTATATTTTATTCATTTTGAGTGTACTTTTACGAACGCTATTACTTCCAAAATTATCTAGCTATTATTTTTAGTTCTGAGTATATTTAGTATATGAATTTCAATTTTAATTACATGAGACAAAATTTCAACAATACATGAAGCAAGTGAGTAGAGAAAGACCATTATTCTAACATAACTTATGTGCAGTTAAGTTATATTCACTAAGTGATGAATAGGGGCGGGGTAGAAATGAAAAGAGAAGACAGAAACTTCGCAGAGAGAGTTTTAAAAAAACTGCTTATTGGAAGTCAACTTGATGGTTTCCAATTTGGTATTGGTCCAGGGGGAGTGCGTGTCTGTTTTTCCCATTATTCTAAACAAGGTCCAGACCAATTATGGTTGAACATCGAAGTAAAGAAAATTGCGATTATTGCTAGTGATGAGCAATTAACCACAGTTACTAAAGAAACCTTAGAAGAACTCGACGATGAAGAGTCGTTTCAGCTGCTGTTGAGAAATCGGAGAGATAAAGTGAAAGATATTTGGCTCGGAGAAGATTCACCACATTTATATATATCGCTTGAGTCCGGAAAAGTATTGTATGTAAATGGACATGATGAAAACTATGAGTGTTGGCAAGTTGGAGATAATCATGGATATGGGGATGGTGACTGGTTGATTGTGGCTGTTCCAGGTAATGAAATCGCCATATGGAGTCCTGAAGAGTTTAAATAGGATCAGCTAGGAAGAGAAAGTGATAGTAACTAAATGTGAATTAAGTTACTATCAATTTTAAGAAATTTCTTTTCAAAAAAGGAGCATATAAATTGATGAATCTACAAGATTATTTGCATACTACTTTTCCAGGACTGGTTTTAAGACCAAGCCTTTATCTTCAATGGAAAACAGGCATTCATTTCGAACTGGGATTAGGGATTTATCAGTTTGAAGAAGGGGACAAACTGAATATGCATCGGTTTGAAAATGCATACAAGCAAACTTTGGCAATCTTTAATGACCTTTTTTCTGAAGAGGATGAATTGGTTTTAGTAACGAATGTTTATCACCAAAAAAACGCCAATGGAAGAACAAAGCCGTTCAAGGTATACAAAAATGGCGTCAAAAATAAAAAGTTGACCTTACAATTAAAGCTGAACACACTTCCCTATGTTTTCGATGAGGAAGAAGAAGCGGACGACTATTATACGGCGCAGTATCAATTGAAATGCAAGAAACATGATTTACGTTACCATCAGCTGATCCAGGCTGCCTGTAACGAAGATTTTCCCTTGAAGCCCAAATTCAGAAGAGAAAAGGGAATGTATTATCCTGATACTTTTTTCATCAACCTCACCAAGAATACGATCTTCTTTATTTACGATGATCGAGGCTGTGAAGTAATTGCCGCGGATAAAGAGACATTGCGTCCGTTGTATGAAAAATACGCTGAGTGGCTCTATGAATATAACCGTGACGATATGAAACAGTTATTTTCGTAACCAGTTACATTCCATAAGACCAGACAAATGAAAAATCCCTACCTGGTCTTTATTATTATTCTGATACTCACAAGACCGATAATGAAATGATCAACTACCGGTAGTTTAAAAATATGAGTAGTCTCAACAGCAATCCCAAAGCGATTTTTCTTACTTTATCTGTCGAATTCATGTAGTAGTTAACGGTTATTTTATAGCATTAAATCATTAGAAGTACTGATATATAAGGATTTCCGAAAAATGTTGGCTGGGATAAGGAACATCTACTTTAAATCCTGCATATGCTGAATCGTCTATATTTTTACCGCGATTTTATAATAATTACGCCTAATACAAAAACCACTTGTGGTTCTAAAAGTGATTCTCCTGAATACAACTTAACTACCAGTAGCTAAATAAACATAAATTTTATTAGACTATTGGTAATCGTTTTATTGATTCTGAATGTAACCTAAGTACAGTTAAGTTACATTCACACTGAAAAATTCCAGTAGAAACGCACTGAAGGAGTGATGGCATGGAGAATCTGGCTATTGATTTTGAATTGGATCCGTTATTGAAATTAGATAAAAAGCTAATTCGACAGAAAAACGGAAAATTATTGATTGATGTGCAAGGGGAATTAACCATTCATATCGGTCATTCGTGTTTCTTTCATGAACAGTCCTTAGCGTTGCTTGAACTGGGAATTGCTTTAAAAAAGTGGAGAGTGAAAGATTCCGAAGGAGAAAATGATTTTTATTACTTTACGATGGAACATGATGAAAGAGAAGGACCCATCTTAGCTTTTGTTAGAAAAAGCGAAAATGAATGGCAGCTGTTTTCAATTTGGCAAGAATTTGAACACAAAAGCACAATAGCTTCTGATGTGTTGTTAAAAGCAGTAGACCGATATTTAACTAAACTAGAAGATACTTTGTTGAGGAAGTTCAATATCAAGTATTCATACTTCACTCGATTCTGATAAATTGAATGTAACTTATTGTGAATTAAGTTACATTCAAAACCCCAGAAACTGAAAGCTTAAGGAGGGATGATAGATGAGTCTAGAACATGAATTTTTCTTAGTGCCCAATACAGTGGCCTATCCAGAGTTGATGAAACGCAATGAACAAAATGTAGACATTATTGACTCTATAGATATACCAGACGATTTGATTCAATACATAGCCGATTCTTTGAACTGGATTCCATGTAAAAATCCAGCGATATCGATGACGAAAGAAGACACAGGAATAAATTATTATGGGGTGACTCTTTTTGATCAAACGTCAGCAGCAACTTTGAAAAGTATCATCACGGCATGGCACTCTTTATTTATGAATTTCCCTGAAAGGCTGGAGCTGACTGGGGAATTCGTGTATTCTTCCAATAAAAAAGTGTTGGGCGGGCGTGAACGTCTAGTATTTTTTAGAAATGAGGTGCTTGAATTATTGAAAAGGCTGCTGTCAATGATTGAGAGATTGGAAGAAGAGAGCCTCTATCTTTACCATTTGGGAATATGAAAAACGAATGTAACTTATTAGCAATTAAGTTACATTCAGTTTGTTTACCAAACACTTTTATGAATTTAAAAGGGGGAATAATTAAGTGGCTGAATTTGAAAATTATTCTTTTTCTCGATTATATAGAGACGAAAATATTGAATTCTTTTTTATTGTAGGAGTAAATGATTCGGATGATTTTGATGAATATTGGGATGGGAGATTAACGGAAGTTGTAGGATACGCTGTGATTTATCTGGACTATAAAACAGAGAAACAAAAAAACTTTATCTTTTTAATTGATAAGACGAATAGAGAATATGACAACATAGTCAGATATACAAAGCGATTTATTCAACAGATGAGTCTATCCGAAGAAATTTCAGATAGAGAAAACTTTAAAATCTTAAAAACCGAAGTAAAAAAGAGAGTTTTGGAATACCCCTATAATGCTTTTATAAAGATGGTTGTAAAAAGTGAAATTCCAGAATACGACGCTAAATAATTTTTTGTTGAATGTAACATAATACTAATTAAGTTACATTCAAAAGGCTATTCTGTCCGACATTAAAGTTGGAATTGTGAAGGACATAGTTTACATATCAATGAGTTATCGGAAGCTGCAAAATAGAAGGGAGACATTTGGTGATTTCTGAATGTCTCCCTTCTATTTAGTACACACCAACAATGAGTGTAACCAATGCCTGTAACCATTCGATTAATGGGAAGAAAGAAGAAACAACAAATTCAAAATCCATCTTCCAAGAGCTGCATTAACAGGAAAACGACGCCAAAGCTTCTGGTGCCAACTGTTCAAGAGATGTTGTTTAATTCATACTTGGCGGAGCTCATTGCTTTAATCCATAATTAACGAGCTTTCCCTTAGTTTATAAATTAGGAATGTAATTATGGAGACATTGACCAATAAAAGAAGATGAAATGTGAAACTGAAATCCAGTATGATTAAAATCCCGGTAATAGAGAGGAGACATGTACTGAGAATAGCGGTGATTATAGTGGATTTACCCTGCTTGATTACTTCCATCTCACTGGACCAGTTATAATTAGGGAATTTCAAATTGACAAAGAAGCCCACAATGCTGACAAGAAGTAAACTAGTGATGGTAAAAGAAATGAAGAGCAGTGAATCCAATAACGATGAACTGAAATTTTGAGTATAGACCAAAATAGCACAAGCTAATCCGGGCACAAATAGCAGCACGTTTAATGCGATCTTGGCTTTTGCAAGGTCCATCAAAGAGAGCGGAGACGTCAACAAAATCCAGATGCTTTGGCCTTCAAAAGATAGGCTTGATGAAGTTGTTGTGGTCAAAAGAATGCATACAGTAGTAAATAGTATGAAGATATACTTGCTTGATAACGTGATAATTGACAGTTCCAAGGTATAGTCATACAACAGAGGGGAAATATTGAACAAGTAAGCCAGGCTGCCAATTAGTAATAGCGCAGGTGTTAGTACCGTATTGCTGACATAGGTGATAGATGATAGATAAAGTTTCAGCTCTTTTGAGAATAGATTTTTAAATAAACTATTGGAAGAAAGTGTGCTAGAATCACGAGTTTTCCTTTTTGACGAAGTAGAGTAGCTTGCAACTAAGAAAGCATATCTTTTAGTAAATACGTAGCCGGTTATGAGAACAAGAGCGAGAGTTATTCCTAGTATGCACACTAAATTGAAGAAGCCAACTTCTGATGTAGAATTGCTAATGATGCCGAATAAGTAGAGTGGAGAACTATTGGAAAAAATGTCTTTGTAATTTAATGAAGCAGAGTTGTACGTGTTGTATAAAAGAGGTGAAAGGAATAAAAAGAATGTAAGCAAAGCTTCGATCACATTACTATGGATTCTTAAAAAATTAAGGAGAACTTTTACTGCTAATGAAATGATGAATGTTGTTGCGATAACTAGTAAAGGGAGGATCACAACAAGAAGAAGACTGGATAATAGTACGAACCAGAAGTCGGGAAGAATGAACATATGCAACAAGATGCCAGCAAAAACGGCTATTGCAGCAACGAGTAAATAAAGGATCAGGAGTTTGATTACATTAAATAGCTTGGCTTGCCACAATGGCATGGGCAGGCTGAAAATAAGTTCAGTATCTGAAGAAAAAATCAATTTTTTAAGGCCGCTTAAGATGGTCCAGAACCCCAAGGCCCAAAACAAAATGGACGAAAGAATCGGAAAAAACAACATGGATTCTTCGCGGATGTACAAATCAAAGGCGATATAGACAATATAGCCAATGGCCATGACAACAGCGGCACAATAGCCCGCCAACGTAAGAACAGCATGCTTTCGGTCGTCCTGATTAGTGGATGATCCCAATCTGTAAAACTGAAAATCATTTGCTAAGCTATACTTTTGCAATTGGATGAGCTTACTCATGTGCTGTGATGCCCCTGAATTTTTCACTTAAGCTACTTTCGGACAATAGATTGATCATCGTATCATTGACGACCACTTCGCCGTTGTGGATCATGACCACTTTGTTGCAGAGCTTTTCCGCTACTTCTAAAACATGAGTCGAATACAACACAATGGATCCTTCAGCTGCCCGTTTCTTCATTTCTTCCTGTAAAAAATAAGTGGCGTTCGGATCCAATCCGACAAAGGGTTCATCCAATATGATCAGTTTTGGATTGTGCATAAGGATGGAAATGAGCACCAGTCTTTGTTTCATGCCATGCGAATAGGTAGAAATCAACTCATGGATAGCACTGCCGAAATTGAGCTTTTTCAGCAAAGTGTTCAATTGCTCGTTTATCGTCGCGTTATCAATTTGATAAATGCTTCCAATGAGTTCCAAGTACGAATACCCCGTCATGTTTCCGTAGAGTACAGGAGTGTCGGGCGAATATCCGACGATCTGTTTAAATTCTTGTGGGTTTTTCTTTATACTCACGCCATCTAATTCAATATCTCCTTGATCGAAGCCATGAATGCCCACGATGGATTTTATGGAAGTCGTTTTTCCTGCCCCGTTCATGCCGATGAAAGCGCAAATATCGCCTTTAACCAAATCTAAGGTTAAGTTCTTAATGCCTTTTTCAGATCCTTTGTATAACTTGGTCAAGTTGTTAATCGATAACATTTGAACCAGCCTCCTTCAATTATGCCTTTTTCAGATTCCTACTGGCCCATGAGAGATTCAGTGAAATGAATGCCAAACAAGTTGCAATACTGAAGTAATTCAAGTCGTGGACCGACAGCAACTGGTTCTCCGCCAGATTTAAGATGCCGCCTGGGGATAGCTGGAACAAGAGGTGGTTGAACCCCTTGATCAGAATAAAGAAAATAGAAGCAGCGATTGTTGTGACGGCGATCAGGATGGGGCTCTTCACAAAGGTACTGATCAAGATGGCAAGACTCACGACGAAAAGGATCCACAAACTGTACAACAGCAGAAACAGCACAAAGTTTGAAAAAGAGAAAGAACCGAATAAGAAGATGGTGTAAACATAGGAAACGACTGCCCCTATGGAGATGCTGAACATGCTGATTATCCAATGGCCAGCCAGCTTTGACACTAGGTAGGAGCGCAGTGAAACAGGGCGGGTCAATATGAAATTTTGCATACCGCTATTGCGGTCGGCTGCAATCAGCCCCATTAAGCTAATAATCAGGATGATGAGTCCGATTTGATTGAATTGGCCGGAAATGGTGGACAGTAGAACTTCAGCAGAACTTGGTACCGGCCGGTTCGGATCGATGGTGATGCCATCTGCGCCGCCAACATTTTCAAGTATAACGTCCATGTATTTAGTGATCAGCGGTTGAGTAAGGCCCAAAATCACGAAAAACAGCGTTAACCAGATGAACTTAAATTCTTTTGCGGCTTCTACTAGTTCAGTGTGCGTTAATGTATAAAAGTTTGTCATGTGTCCGACACCATCTCCAGGAAAATTTCTTCTATCCCTCTTTCATAAAACTCAATGGACGTAATATCCATTTCTTTTGCAGCGAAGTCGTTTACGACTTTATTTAAATGCAATTCTTTAGCTCCTGTTAAAAGAAAGGTGTTCGGTGATAGGCATTCAACGCCTTCAACCTCAGAGCTTTTCAAAGCTTCACTTGTTTTTGGGACATTCCCCATCTTCACAAGGATTTGTTTACGCTCTGTTTTCTGAAAATCGTCATTTATGTTTCCGACAATCCTTCCATTTTTAATGATGATAAACCGGTCGCAAAATTCGCTGGCGTCATCCAATATATGGGTCGAAATGATGACGGTCGTCCGCTTCTTTAAGCGAGCAATCAATTTTTTTACTTCATTCCGGCCGATCGGATCCAACGCAGAAACCGGTTCATCCAAAATCAGCAGCAGCGGCTGGTGCAAAATGGCCTGGGCGATCCCTAGCCGCTGCTTCATGCCGCCGGATAATTGTTCCACTTTGTAATGTCCCTTTTCCTCAAGCCCGACTTCTTTTAAAACCGCTGAAATATTCCCCTGTAAAAACTCCTTATCCAAGCCCGACAATTTTCCGAAGAAAAAGAGCGATTCTTCACAGGTCATCCACGGCTTGAAGTCCGTCTGCTGGGACAAATAGCCAATGCTTTTCTTGTGCTGCACGATGGGTGTGGAATTGAACGTGATGGCTCCTTGTTCATGTTGCAGAATGCCGGTCATGCATTTAATGAGCGTCGTTTTTCCGGCTCCGTTCGGTCCCAACAAGCCCACACACTCGCCTTCGGCAATTGAGAAGGTGACATCGCTTAAAATTTTTCTTTTTTTGATGGTCTTATGAAGCTTCTCGACTGTAATCATTTCGGATCATTCTCCTTCCAATCACTAAATACAGTATCGGTCCGAGCAATTGGAGCAATAGAATGATGACCAGCCAAATATAGGGGGAGACAATCAGCACTTTTCTTTTGTACCAATCATAGAGTGCAACTCCAATCAGTAATAAGTTGAAGAAAATAATTGGCAAGGCAAAAGGCAAAATCTGTGGCCAGTCAATTTCCAGTAGAGCAGACATATCTGTATTCATCTGAATCACTCCTTCAATTATCATTATCAATAATGATAATTGAAAAGTCAACCATATTATTGTATTTTAGATACAGACTCAAAATACATTAAAGAGTAATATCATTTTTTATTGTAAGAAAATCCTGATATAAATGGTGACAAGAAGTTGGTAATCCCGAAGAAAGTCTATATAACAGCTCACTATCATGAATAAAAAGGGGATTGAAATAGATGGAATTTGATTTATTTAAAAACCAGGTCAGGTTTAAAATCGCTTTGGAATTAATAGATGTCGATGAAGGATACTCGATTATGCAACTGAATAAACTATTGAAAGAAGTATCGCAAGCAACATTATACAGACATGTGAACTCAATGGTTGATGACGATTTATTGAAAGTCGTTGGTATAAATCGAATTGGAAAAGTTGAAGAAAAGCTGTATGCGCTGAATACCCAAGCCTATAAGATCAGTGAAGAAGATTGGCAGTCTGCAACATACAGCGATAAAATAAAATTTGTAACTTACTTTTTTATGTATATTCTTCAGAACTACAAAGACTATCATGAGAACAGAGTTGGCGAAGGTACTCAAGATCAAGCGACATTTTCCTTAGTGAAATTGAACTTAACAGATAACTCATTCGAAGATTTTCAGTCGGAGTTAAGTACGTTAATGGAAAAATACTATAATAGAAAAGAAGATAAAGATGGAACAGATCGTACGATTTCGATGGTGATTATTCCGTAATTTCTCTTCTTTGAGAAGAAAATGTGCTTTAATTAATTTTGTTTACATATGAGAGGTTTATCGGAAGCTGCCATTCATTCTATATATGATTTAAAGAACCCATCAACCTTCACATGAAGGATTGATGGGTTCTTTGAAATAATACGAAATATAAAGTTCTAAATTGATGCAAGTTATCTCTTAAAGTGACAGTTCAATTATCCTGGAATCATAAGACTGGCCAGAGTCAGTCAAAATCTTTTTTCTCCCATTCGTCTTCAGGGATTTCCAAGTCTTCGCCGGAAAAGCGCTCTTCCTGAAACGGGTCGCCGTTCATGTGGAAACCGTTCTGCTCCCAAAAGCCCGGCTGGTTTTCATCGATGAATTCGATGCCTCGGACCCATTTGACACTTTTCCAAAAATACAGATGGGGTACGATAAAACGCAGCGGGTAACCATGCTTGGCGGTCAACGGTTCGCCGTCAAGTGAATGGGCAAGCAGCACGTCTTCCCGGTCCAAATCGGATAATGCGACATTGGTGATGTAATCGTAGTCACCGTGAAGCATCACATAGCCGCTTTTCGGCGTTACGCCCAATTCTTTTATCAGGTCAATAAAACGGACGCCGGTAAAGGTATTGTCGAAGCGGGACCAGCGTGTCACACAATGGATGTCGCGTGTTATTGTCGTTTGCGGCAATTTCAGCAGATCTTCATAATGCAGCGTGATTTCCTTATCAACCTGGCCGAAGATTTTCAATGTCCAAGTGGCCATATCGTAAACCGGCACCTCGCCTTCGTGCAGGACAGGAAAGCGCTCGGTCAACACCTGTCCAGGCGGCAGGCGTTCAACCAGAGAAGGATCCACTACAGGGACCCGCGTACGTTTGATTCGTTCGGCTTTGCTCAGCTTCATGTGATCACTCCTTAAAATAAATAAAACTCTTCCACTGAAAAAGGGAAGAGTTGGGTCTGCTGGTGAAATTCTCTTCCTCATCTTTCAGAACATCGTGGTTCTGTTGGATTTGGCACCATTCCAGTTTGTGAACTGGCGGTTGCCGGGCGTCATCGGGCCATTCCCTCTGCCTCTCTTGATAAGGATAAAGCGTATTTAATTTCTGGTATGACTTATTTTACCGAAACCGCTTATTTCCTGCAAGATTATTCGGAAAATAATTCAGCTTCTCTCCGGCTGGCGTTATACTGATAGTACGTGGAGAATCACGTGCATAGCAAGCGTCACTTTTTGTTTATAAGGAGTCCTGCAAAATGAAAAAAATGATCGGCATTATAGGAATGGCCGTACTGTTGAGCGGCTGCACCAACACAACAGCAGAAAACGGCGATGAGCTGCTTGTTTCAACAGCTTCAAGCCTGACAGAAGTGATGAAAAAAATGGAAGAGGAATTTCATCAATTGGAGCCGGATATCGAGCTGTCATTCAATTATGGATCATCGAGCAAGCTGCGAAGCCAAATTGAACAAGGCGCACCGGCAGATTTATTTTTATCGGCCAGTGAAAAGGATATGGAGCAGCTGGAATCCGAGCAACTGGTGAAAGCCGAAACTGTGGTGCCTTTTGCTGAAAATCGCCTGGTGCTTGCTTCCTTAGAGGAATTTCCGAAAACTGCAGATTTTACAGAAACAGTGATGACTGCAGAAGAAACCATTGCGATCGGGGAGCCGGACAGCGTACCGGTTGGAAATTTCACAAAGCAGGCGCTGGACAGCCAAGGGTTATGGCAGCCGCTTGAAGGGCGCCTTATCTATGCAAAAGATGCACGGCAAGTGGTGACGTATATCGAAAGCGGAAATGCCGGACTTGGCATCGTCTATTCCTCGGATGCGGTTATTTCCCAGGAAATAAAAGGGGCGCTCGAAGTGCCGGGGCAAGAAAATCCTGTCGTCTATCCGGGAGCCGTTGTAGCAGATTCACAAAAGCAGCAGGCCGCTTTGGCTTTTCTGGATTTTGTAGCGGGTCCCAAAGGACAGGCCATCCTCGAACAATACGGCTTCTTGCCGGCAAATGAGGCAACGCCATGATGCCGTATGATTTGTCGCCGCTTTGGCTGTCGCTGAAAGTTGCGGTTATTTCCACTCTATTTGTGTTTTTGGCTAGCTTGGCGCTTGCACGGTTGATGAGCAGACGTGAATTTTTCGGCAAAAGCCTTGTGGAAGCGTTGATTTTGCTGCCTTTGGTCTTGCCGCCGACTGTCATCGGCTTCGGCTTGATCGTCTTGTTCGGCGTCAATGGGCCGCTTGGGATTCTGCTTGAACAATGGTTTGGGTTTCGCGTGGTCTTTACCTGGATCGGGGCAGCGATCGCTTCATTCGTCGTGTCACTGCCGCTGATGTATCAAAGCGTTATGGCTGCTTTTGATAAAGTGGATCCGCGCTGGGAGAATGTGGCGCGGACGATGGGCGTATCCGAATGGCGGATTTTCCGGACCATCACCTTTCCGCTTGCCTGGTCAGGTATTTTGGCAGGTTTGATTTTGGCATTTGCCCGTGGCATCGGTGAATTCGGAGCCACATTGATGATTGCGGGTTACATTCCGGGCGTTACAGAGACCGTGCCGCTAGCGATTTACTTCGCTTATGAAGCAGGGGATATGGAAAAAGCCCTGTTTTGGGTGCTGATCATTTCGTCGCTTGGAGTAGCTGCCATCACATGGGTCAATTATTGGCGAAAAAAGAATGCTGTACGTATTGGAAGGGAGTAAGCGGATGCTGAAAGTGGATTTTCAAAAACAATTGGATCATTTCAATTTGGAGATGCAATTCGAATTGGATAAAGAAATTCTGGCATTGGTCGGCTCTTCCGGTTCGGGCAAAACAACTTTATTGAACTGTCTGGCAGGCATTGTCCATCCGGATAACGGAACGATTCTGTTAAACGGCCGGCATTTTTACAAGGACGGGCAAAAGCCGTTGAAAATCCAAAAGAGGAAAATCGGTTATTTATTTCAGGATTATGCGCTGTTTCCGCATCTCACTGCCGAACAAAATATTCTCTATGCACAGCCCGGAAGAACGGATGTACCGCATATCACCGAACTGACCAAAATTCTTGGCATTACTGGGCTTCTTGGAAAATATCCGCACCAGATTTCAGGAGGCGAAAAACAGCGTGTTGCGTTGACGCGGGCATTGGCTGCACAGCCGGATATCCTGTTGCTGGACGAGCCGTTTTCGGCTTTGGATGATGCCAATCGAGACCGTTGCCAAGAGGAGTTACTGCGGATTCATGAACAATGGCAAATCCCCATCATTTTTGTGACACATCGGATTGCGGATGCTGAAAAATTGGCAGACCGCATCATCCGGGTCGAGAAAGGGCAAATGGCTGAAGAAGCTGTGGTTTGATGTCTGCTTCAGTTTGAGAAAAGCCATGGTACAGTGATAGTAACGAGTAAACCGTTTGGGTCGCCAAGCGGATGGAAAAGGGGGAACCAATGTGGATGAACGCTATTCAAGACAGGTCTTATTCAAACCGCTCGGCCAAACCGGCCAGCACAAGCTGGAGTTCTCGACGGTCACGATCGTCGGCTGTGGCGCTTTAGGTTCCGCCATTGCTGAAACACTGACACGCGCGGGCATCGGGACCATCCACTTGGTCGACCGGGATTATGTTGAGTTGTCGAATCTGCAGCGCCAACAGCTTTTCACCGAAACAGATGCCCGGCAGATGCTGCCAAAAGTCGCAGCCGCCGAGCAAAGGCTGAAAGCGATTCGCAGCGATCTTCAGTTGTTCACGTATTTGGAACATCTGGATGCAGCAGGGATGGAGAAGCTGGCGGCTGTCAGCGACTTGATCCTGGATGCCACCGATAATTTTGAAACCCGCTTGTTGATCAACGATGCTTCTGTGAAGTTCGGCGTGCCGTGGATCTACGGCGCCTGTGTCGGAAGTTCAGGAGTGGTTTTTCCATTCATACCGGGAGAAAGCTCTTGTTTCCGTTGCCTGTTGCCGGTGCTTCCTGCAATCAATGAAACCTGTGATACGGTCGGCATCATCTCGCCGGCTGTCCAAGTGACGGCGGCGCTTCAATGTACGGAAGCCTTGAAATGGCTAAGCGGCAACCGCGTGGCAATGCGGAAAAAGATCCATCATTTCAATCTTTGGGACAACAGCCAGTTGGATATCGGCGTGTCGCGCATCAAAGATCCCTCCTGCAAAACCTGCGGACCGGATGCCGTCTTCCCGTCACTCAATGAAACAGGTGCGAGTTCCTATGCCGTTCTATGCGGCAGGGACGCGGTGCAGATTCTGCCCGATCCGAACCGTCCCATCACATTAGACGATGCTGAAAAAGTCGGTGCCCGTTTGGAAGCTGAAGTAAAACGGACACCTTATTTCGTCGAATTGAAGGTCTTCAATCACCGAATGGTGCTGTTCGGGAATGGCCGGTTGCTGATACACGGAGTCCATAATGTGGCAGCCGGCCGGAAATTGTATCATCAAGTCTTCGGCTAAACAAAGGGGGAAGTTAAATGTCAGAATCATTCAAAGGGGATCATCAGGTTCGTGTCGCGGTACTGACGATCAGTGATACACGGACAAAAGAAACGGATACCGGAGGCCAGCTCGTGCAGCGGCTTGCCCGAAATGAAGGGCTGGAACTTGTGGGTTACGATGTCGTGGAAGATGACATCGCGTCTATTCGCGTCAGCCTGTCGGAATGGCTGGAGAATGAGGAAGTGGATGTAATTATTACAACGGGAGGGACAGGAATCGCCAAACGCGATGTCACGCTCGAGGCGGTCAAACCGTTTTTCGAAAAGGAAATTGACGGCTTCGGTGAGCTCTTCCGTTACGTCAGTTTTTTAGAGGACATCGGCACAAAAGCGCTGTTAAGCCGTGCTGCAGCGGGTATTGCCAACGACAAAGCCATTTTTGTCCTGCCAGGTTCCCGTGGAGCTGTAAAATTGGCGATGGAACGATTGATCTTGCCGGAAATCCAGCATATCCGCTCCGAATTGACCAAGCATCAGCAATTGGACCGTTAAGTGGTTGACGTGTGTTAAAATCACTCATCTATAAAATGTGAAGCCTCCGGATTTGTCAGTGTATGACAAGTCCGGAGGCTTTTTTTACGTTTGGGATAGCCCAGCTGCTTACCATGTGGCAAGTTGGCTGCTTTCAGTAAATCAAATCCAGTCAACTACGCTCGTAGTCGCCTGATTTTCCGCCGGTTTTCTGGAGCAGCATGGTCGGTCCGATGACCATGTCCTTACCGGCTGCTTTGCACATATCGTAGATGGTTAAAGCAGCAGCTGATGCGGCCGTGAGAGCTTCCATTTCGACGCCGGTTGGCCCTTTTGTTTTGACTTCGGCAGTTAACAGCACTTCAAAATGATTGGCGTCTTCATCGACGTTCCATTGAAATTCAATATCGACACCGCTCAGCGCCAAAGGATGGCACATCGGAATGATTTGCGCAGTATTTTTGGCAGCCATGATGCCGGCAACTTGTGCCACGGCAAAGACATCGCCTTTTTTATTGGTGCCTTCTTTGATCTGCTGGTAAATTGCTTTATTCAGCAGTACCGAAGTGGTGGCACGGGCTGTACGGACACTGTCCTGTTTGTCAGAGACATCGACCATTTTGGCGCGGCCCTGGGCATTGAAATGAGTTAGTTCAGACAAAGAAATCATCCTTTCGTTATTGAATGATTTCAGTATAGCACGGCTGGTGGAAGCCGCTAATGAGCCTAATAAAACAAATAAAAAGAATCTTTCTCTAAGATAAAAGGAATAATCTCTGTGGCTGTTACAGAGATTATTATGACGACTTTTCACTCCTTCAAAAACTGTAGCACTTCTTCGCCGGTTTCCTCAGGAGCCTCTTCTGCAAGATAATGTCCGCAATCGATGCCGCGCCCTTTGACGTCATCCGCCCAGTCTCTCCAAACATCCAGCACCTCGTACCACTTCGGTAATGCTCCTTTCTCGCCCCACAGGACGAGGACGGGACAGATGATTTTATTTGTTCCCCGGTCGGCTTCGTCCAGTTCATAATCGACGGTGGCACCGGCGCGGTAATCCTCGCACATGGCGTGGATTGTTCCAGGATTTTGGATGCCCCGCCAATATTCGGCAAGCGCCTCGGGACGAAATAGGTGGCGTGTGCCTTGGAAGTAAAAGTTATGAGGATTTGCCTCGATGATCCGTTCTGGAAAGTCAAAAGGCTGGGCAAGGAAAAACCAATGCCAATAGCCTATAGCGAATTCTTTATCCGCTCTTCTAAAGGCTTCTCCGGTTGGAATGATGTCCATGACTACAAGCTTTTCCACCGCATCAGGAAAGTCCAGCGCTAAACGGTAGGCGCATCGGGCTCCCCGGTCATGGCCAATGACTGAGAAACGGGAAAAGCCGAGCTGTTTCATGACGGCTACTTGGTCTCTGGCCATCGCCCGTTTGGAATAAGTTGAATGATCAGGAGAAGAGGCAGGCTTGGAACTGTCACCATATCCCCGCAAATCCGGCATTATCACGGTATAATCCTTTGCCAGCCGTGGCGCAAGCAGATGCCACATTACATGGGTTTGCGGATGTCCGTGGAGCAGAAGCAGTGGAGGGCCAGCTCCTCCATAACACACATAAATCTCCGTTTCGCCAGTGTTAATTGTCGCGGTCTGAAAATTTTCAAGCAACATAGCTTCTCTCCTTTCTTTTTAATACTCCCATTTCCCTCAAAAAGACTTTCCGAACCCCTCTGAAAATACGTTTTCGTTATGGTGAAAGGGGTAGTTAGTAAGCAAACAAAGCGAATTTATTTTCCAGACAGGGGGAGAGGAAGTGGGCCGAAAAAAGGATCGGCAAGGATTGACTGTAGTTGTCACTGGAGCTTCGAGCGGTTTTGGCAAGGGCATTGCCGAGCAGTTGGCAGCGGATGGCGCCAATGTGGTGCTGGCGGCCAGGCGGACCGGCTTGATTGAGGAACTTGCAGCAGAGCTTGGCGACCGCGCATTGGCTGTAACGACGGATGTCAGCAAGCAAGAGGAAGTGGCCAGGCTGATGGCTGCGGCGGAATCCCGTTTCGGCAAGGTGGATGTCTGGATCAATAATGCGGGGCTTGGCATCATGGGATCGTTCACGGACGTTCCGCTGGATGACATGCTGCGGCTAGTGGACATTAACTTGAAAGGCATGGTTTATGGCAGCCATTGCGCCCTTCGCCACTTTAAAGAGAACAGATCTGGAACTCTGATTAATATGTCTTCTTTTATCAGCAGCGTGCCGCTGCCGTTCGGCGCTGTCTATTGTGCAACAAAATATGGCATTGCAGGACTGACTGCAGGCCTGCATCTGGAAATGGAGATGGAAGGGTGGAAAGATATCCATGTTTGTATGGTACATCCGTGGGTTACCGACACACCCTGGCCTGAGCATTCCGGAAACTACAGCGGCCACGAAATTACATTGGGGCCGGTCGATGCTCCAGAAACTGTGATTGCCGCTGTTATTGACCTGATTGACCGGCCGCAGGAAAGTGTGGAAATCGGCATCAAATCAAAAGCCGCCATTGTGTCCAAGCAGATGATGCCCCACATTACGGAGAAATTGAATGGCGCTTTATTGCTGGAGATGCTGAAGGCGGCGCCGATCGCCAAAAACACTTCGGGCAGCATCCATTCACCTCGGCCGGAAGGGATAGCGGTCTCCGGAAATATGCGGAACCGATTGAAGCAACAGCTTCGAAAAGGAAAGCAACACTGAAGCCAGTTTTATGGATAGGAGGAATAGACATGGCAACTGAAATAAAACGTGCAGGACTGACGGTCGTCATAACGGGCACCTCGAGCGGCATCGGCAAAGGCGTGGCGCAGCAACTGGCAGCACAAGGAGCCAATGTTGTAGTAGCGGCACGCCGCACCAAGGGAATTGAAGCGCTGGCGGAATCCTGCGGTCCGAATGCCATTGCCGTGACGGCGGATGTCAGCAGGGAAGAAGATATCGCTAAGCTGTACGAAGCAGCGGTGGATGCGTTCAGCAAAATCGACGTCTGGATCAATAACGCAGGCATTGGAACATATGGTTCATTCACGGATACGCCGCTAAAGGATTTGAATCGGACGGTGGAAATCAATTTTCTTGGCACTATTTATGGCAGCCACTATGCCTTGAAACAATTCAAGAAACAAGGGTATGGAACGCTGATCAACGTTTCCTCTTTCGCCAGCAAAACGCCACTTCCTTTTGGCGCCGCTTACACAGGCAGCAAATACGGCATTTCAGGATTAAGCAATGGCTTGCATCAGGAGATGAGAATGGATGGCTTTGACGATATTCATATCTGTTCAGTGGATCCATGGGTAACCGATACCCCTTGGACAAAGCATGCGGGCAATTACAGCGGCCATGAAATTCTTGTCGGACCGGCAGATGATCCGCAAAAAGTGGTGGATACCATCATCGGGCTCATTGATAATCCGAAAAAATCAGTGGAAATTGGCGCTAAATCCAAAGGTATTGCGATTGCCGGTTCGCTGATGCCGAAAACGACTAAAGGATCGACCGGACGCACTCTATTTAATATGATCCAGGAAGCCCCTCCTGCTCCGCCCACATCCGGCAGCCTATACGAATCCAGTCCTGAAGGGACAAGCGTATCAGGTGATTTGCGTGAGCGGCTGAAAACCAAAACATGACTGAATGCAGAACTGAGGAGGAATGAAAATGGCAAAAAAGAAATCCCATGAAGGGGTGACCGTGGTCATCACCGGTGCTTCCAGTGGATTTGGAAAAGGTGTCGCAAGGGAACTGGCTGCACAAGGCGCCAATGTCGTGCTTGCCGCACGCCGGGTGGGCCTGCTTGAAAAGCTGGCAGAAGAACTGGGGCCGAATGCGGTTGCGGTGAGGACAGATGTCAGCCTGGAAGAGGAAGTGGCGCATCTCTTCGAAACAGCGTTGGCACATTTTGGGAAAATTGATGTGTGGATCAACAATGCCGGAGTCGGCGCAATTGGTCCGTTCACTGAAATCCCAGTCAAAGACTTGGCGCGGGTGGTCGATGTCAATGTCAAAGGCACCATCAATGGCAGCCACTTTGCCTTACGCCATTTCAAAGAAATGAAACGGGGCATCCTCATTAATATCGGTTCCATCACAAGCGAAATCGCTTTTCCTTATTACACCGGATACAGTGCCAGCAAGCATGCTGTGCTGGGGCTCAGTGCCGCGTTGAATGAAGAAGTGAAACTGGAAGGTTTTGATGATATCCATGTCTGTACTGTCCTGCCATGGGCGACTGATACACCCTGGTTTGAACATACGGGAAATTACACAGGGCATGCCGCTGAAATGAAGCCGATGGATGACCCGGAAATCGTCATTGAGGCAATCATTAGCTTGATCGATAAGCCGCAGGAAACTGTGGCAGTCGGTGCGAAATCCAAAGCGTCGGCCGTTTCCAGCCATATTCTGCCGGGTGCTACTGAAAAAATGAACGCGAAATTTGTCCAAAAAGTGATTGAAGATGCACCGCCGGCCGGCCCGACCAACGGCAGCCTTTATATTCCAATGGAAAAAGGAACGGAAGTGGAAGGCGGAATCCGGGAGCGGATGAAACGGGAATAAGAGATAGGCTTAAATGAAAGAAGATCCACTCACCAGAGGGATCTTCTTTTTTTGCATCAGTAAAAATCTGGTTTTTTAATTATTAATGGAGATTTGTTCTATCATTTACATTATTCTTCCAGTATATTTGAATAAAGGAAGAACAATAAGACAAAGGTGGAGACAGAATTGAATGATGTTGAAAAATATGAAAAGCTAAACCCGTTTACGGCCATTTGGACCCGGCCTCGTGCTGCAGTGCGCCATGTAATTGAAGAAAAATCGTCCGGATTCATTTTCCTGTTGATCGTCCTTGCAGGGTTTGCTGCCGGCCTGCTCAGCAGCCTGGATTCAGAACAATTCCTGCCGGTCGGGGGAATGATCCTGATTGCTCTTTTCTTCGGACCAATTGGCGTGGTGGTAAGCACGGTCATCGGCGCCGGTATCTATTTGCTGATCGGCAAGCTGTTTAAAGGGAAAGGCACCTACACGGAAATGTTCCGGGCAATTCTGACCGGGCTGATTCCACAGATCTGGCTTATTCCGATAATCCTTTTATGGATGCTGCTGTTGCCGGAAACCTATTTCCTGCAAGCAGATGACATGCTGCTCGCTGAACCTGATTTTCTTTCGCTGGTCTTCCTGATCATCCTTGGGGTCATCTCTGCTTGGACTTTCTTTGTCCAATGCAAGGCGGTTGCAGAAGCACACAGGTTTTCTGCCTGGAAAGGCTTTTTCGTCATCATGATTCCGACAGTTCTGGTTATCGGTGTAATTATCGGGCTGATCGCATTATTCTTTACGATGCTTCTTCCTGCAGTGGGTGGAGCCAATTAATTAAATTGACCGTAAAAAAATAAGGCAGCCATGAGGGCTGCCTTATTTTTTTTATGGTTTTTCGGTTTTATGGACTGTGCCGTTTTCTTCAATGTCCGCCGTCTCCCGGCGCACGGTTTCATTGATGACCTGGACGTCCTTGACTTTGCGCTTGCCGATGACGATTTCTTCACGGACCACTTTCTTTTTGCCGATGTCCAGACGCTCTTCAGAAAGGGGGATGTAGATGGCGTCTCCTTTTTCATAAGCTTCTTTTGGAGACAGCACCTGCTCGTCTTCTGCGGCTTCTGTACCTTCAGAAACTGGTCGCCGGTCAATGACGATTTCTTCACGCTCTACCGGTACTTGGATTTCTTTGTCTTCTTCCACCAATTGCTTTTGGACTTGCACTTCGCCAGTCTGCACACGTTCTTTTTCAACATTCAAGCGTTCTTCGTGCAGCGCGAGTTTTTGCTCCTCGCCAGGATGGCCATCTTTTGAATCAGCTGGTATGGTTCTTTCCGGTTCAATAACTGGCAGGCTGTCCGTATATAAAAGCAGCTTTCCAGCTTCCACCTGCTGGAAATAGTAATCAGTTTCGTCTGCGTCCAAACCCATGCGGTTGAAGGCATCTTTCGTAATATCTTCGCCGGATAAAAAAGCGATGAATTTGCCTTTGAAATTATCTCGGTCTTCTGTATCGACATGGACAGAGGTGTGCTCAATGAGCAAAGGAATCTGTTCGTCGCGTTTTGCTACAAGATATAAATTTTCTTCTTCATGTCCTTTTGCTCTCAATTCACCAATTTGGATCAATACTTGTGCTTCTGCATTGAAAAGTCCGACAAGTTTGTTTCCCTTTTTCTCCATAGTTAATTCCCCCCCATGTCAGTTGCATCAAAATACTTGTTAATGCTAATTTACCCTTAGTCGCATGTTGGATAAACCTTCAGGAATCCAGGCTCAAAAAAAGGCGTCTCCGGAGAAATCATCCGGAGACGCCTTTGCTGTTTTTTTATAGGGAAGTGCGTCCGTCTTTTTTCGCTTTTACGTTTTCGTCAATATCCGCTTCTTCACGGCGGACGGTTTCATTCACCACTTCGGTATCTTGGACTTTGCGTTTGCCGACGACAATTTCTTCGCTGACGACGTCTTTTTTGCTGACCTCCACGCGTTCCTCGGAAACCGGAACATGAATAGAATCTCCATCGTCATAGACGCCTTTATCCGCCAATCCGCCTGTGCCCGGTGAAACTTCCTCGTTGACCGCACGGCGTTCCACATATACTTCTTCGCGCTCAACCGGTACTTCGATGGTCTGCTGTTCTTCGACCACATGTTTGCCGACATTCACTTCGCCAGTCTGTACGCGTTCTTTGTCGACATTCAAACGCTCTTCGTGAAGGCGCAAATGTTCCTCTTCTTCATGGCTGCCGGCAGTTGCCGTTCCGGTTGCTGTCTGCGCGCCCGAGTATTGCTTATAAGAAGTGCCATAGTCGCTGTTCACGTAAAGAACCAGCTTGCCATTTTCGACTTGGCGGTAGTATTCATCCGCTTCGCCGCTGCCTAATCCCATTTGAGTGAATGCATCCCGTGTGGAATCTTCACCTGAAATGAACGATTTGAATTTGCCCATGAAGTTATCGTCTTCTTGTGTGTTTAAGTGCACGTCCGTCTGGCCTTGGACCATGGACAGTTGATCGTCATGTTTCGCGATTACATACATGTCTTCTTCGTTATAGCCTTGTGCTTTTAATTCGCTTATTTTATGCAGAACTTCTGCTTGTACGTCATATGCTTGGATAAATGTGTTTTTATTGTTTGTCATTGTCAATTCCTCCTAATAGTGATAAATCACCTGTGAAGTAAGGTACTGTCTGTCTACCCCGTAGTTTTTTGAAATAAACCATGGAAGAGTAGGAGAGGGATTGAAACATCTTCTTTTCTGTGCGGATGACTATGCTTGGAAACTGCATGGTGCCAGGCACCGGAACAATTCCGGAGACACAACTATTTTATAAAATAAAAATCTTATCAAATGAATAGAAAGAGACTATAAAGCACTCTCGGTTTCATTTGAAAAGCAGATATTTATCTGCTTTCTTTTAATTGTATAAGATGGCGGTACAAAAGAATGGAATCGATAAAATTAAGGGAATCCTTACTTTATAAACAGTAAGATTGAACTATTAATGCTATGATTAAGGCGTATTTTACTTTTATATATTCGAATTTAGCCTTAGGGCGGCAAGTTCACAAGGGATGGGATGACAATGGGGATTGATGTTTTGCAACGCAATAACGTCCGAGTGACTGGACAAGGGAAAAAAACAATAGTATTCGCACACGGCTTTGGCTGTGATCAACAAGTGTGGAATAATACGATTACCAATTTCGAACAGGATTATCGGGTCGTCACTTTTGATTATGTAGGAGCTGGAAACAGTGACAAGACAGCGTATTCCAAAGAGCGTTACAGCACTTTGGATGGCTACAAACAGGATCTTTTGGAGGTTTGTGCATCACTTGAGATGGAAGGATTCCTATTTGTCGGCCATTCTGTCAGTGCCATGATCGGTATGCTGGCGTCAATTGAGCAACCTGGATTGATGGAGAAAATGGTCATGATCGGACCTTCTCCTTACTATATGAATGAGCCTGGCTATAATGGCGGGTTTGAACGGGCAGACATTGACGAATTATTGGATATGATGGAAACCAATTATATGGAGTGGGCTAAATACTTGGCGCCGGTCGTCATGCAGAATGAGCAGCGTCCTGAGCTCGCCGAAGACTTTGAACATCTTTTATGCTCGAATGATCCGATGATTGCGCGGCAATTTGCTGAAGTGACGTTTACTACGGATCTTCGCGATCAATTGGATAAAGTGGCTGTACCCACGCTGATTCTTCAGACCAAGTTCGACGCTATTGCACCGGCGGAAGTCGGGCAGTATGTCCACGACCACATCCAGGGGAGCCGACTGATTGTGATGGAAGCAGTTGGCCATAATCCGCATTTAAGCGATTCTGATGAAACAGTGAAACACATCAAGGCCTATTTGGCGGAGTAGGGAGAGAAGACAGTGGAACAGCAGCTTGATCGAGCGCCATGTGGATATTTGATATTGGATCATGAATTGCGCATCGTGGAAATGAATAAAACCTTGCAGCTCATGACAGGTGCGCAACAACCGAAGCACATGCATGATTTATTGACAGTCGCTTCACGGGTTTACTTCCAGACCTACTTTACTCCTTCCATCAAAATGCATGGCACTGTAAACGAAATGTTTTTGACATTGAAAAGCGAGACGGGTTCCCTGCCTGTCTTGATGAATACGATAGAACGCGACGGCTCCTACGAATGTGCATTGATTCAAATGAGTGTCCGCGGGGAGTATGAAAAGGAATTGCTGCTGGCAAAGCGCAATGCTGAAAAGGTCAACCGTGAGACGGCCGAAGCATACGAAAAGCTGAAAACAGTAATGAATGAAGTGGAATGCAAACAGCAAGAATTGATGGACCTTAATTTCAAACTGCAGCAACTGGCTACAACAGATCCGTTGACGGGATTGAAAAATCGCCGTTACCTGACCGAACAATTGGAAGAACTCTTGCTTCAGGCTGAAACTGGCCGGGAAGTGGCCTTGTTGGTCATAGATATTGACCATTTCAAGAAGGTCAATGATTCACATGGCCATCAGATGGGCGACGCGGTCTTGCAGGAACTGGCCTGGCGTTTGGAAGCGGAAACCGGATCCGCTGATATCGTGGCTCGGCTCGGCGGTGAAGAATTCGTGGTGGTCATGCCAAACGCTGGACTGAAGGACGGCCTGGCCATGGGCAATGCATTATGCAAGCATATGGAAACAGCCCACTGGCTGCATGTCCCTATCACTGTCAGCATCGGTGCTGCGGTTTATGTGGCTGGAGAAGGAATGGATAGCTTGCTGTCACGGGCGGACGAATTTCTTTACAAAGCCAAAGCCAAGGGCAGAAATTGTGTGGTTGGAGACGAATAAAAAATTGCTTTGGCTCTCCAATTTCCATCCAGCTAAATCAATAAAATAAAACCCTTACATTCTTTGGAGCAAAGGCTATAATAGGCATATATAAATGTCTTCGTCTTTGGGGGGATTCCGATGGAAAAAGATATTCGATTGTTGGGTGGACGGGTAAGCGAGGATAAGGAATTAATTGCTCAATTGGTCTATGAAGAAGTGGTGAAAAATGTTCCGGCAGCACAGCTTGAAACGAACAAAGCCTTTATCGAAACTGTCACTAAGACCCGGATCCATTTTGTGGAACTGATCGGAGAGTCGATCAGCAATAGCTGCGACGTTCGAAAGGTCTATGCAGATATTCAAGAGTGGGGAGAAGAGACGGGAAACTTCTTTCTTGAAACCGGAAGATCGCTGGAAGATGCGTTGGCGGAAACGTCTCTTTACCGCAAACATATCGGAACCGTCATCAAGACAGAAGCGGTCCACAAAAAGATGGAGCTGCAGCTTCTCTTTGATGTCATGGAATTTTTCCATTCCTTGTTGGACCATGCGGCATACTCATATACACAAGCCTATACAGCATCGTACCAGCGGAAACTGAAATCAGCCAGGAAGGAATTTCTGGAGCTTTCAGCCCCCGTCGTGCCGGTCAGTGACCACATCGCAGTGTTGCCTTTAGTGGGGAATATTGAAATTGACCGCGCCCATTATATTCTGGAGAAAACACTGTTGGCCGCGAATCAGTTGAAAATCAGCGTGCTGATTGTGGATTTATCAGGAGTGGTGCGCGTGGATGCGATGGTAGCTGAACAAATCTTCAAAATCATCCAGTCGTTGAAATTGGTTGGTGTCCGCTCGATTTTAACCGGAATCCGTCCCGAAATCGCTACAACGTTAACTGAGATCGGAGTTGACTTGAAAGTGCTGGAGGTCGGCGGCAGCTTGAAGCGGGTTTTGGAACAAATGAAAGTCAATTGATGAAAAAACGCTGAAGCTCTGGGCTTCAGCGTTTTTTATCTTGTATCAGTTAGTGACGGCTTCGGAATGGACGTCAGGCAATGCCTTACGCAAGGTGATGGTTTCTTCTTCGGTCAATGGAATCATCGGCAAGCGCACGCCGCCGACTTGAACACCAGTCAGCGTAAGTGCCGCTTTGACCGGAGACGGGTTTGGCGCAGCGAACAATGCTTTCATTGTCGGCAATAATCTGCGGTGGATAGCCGCCGCGGTCTTTACATCTCCTGTTTTAAAGCTGGTAATCATGTCCTGCATATCGTTGCCGATGATATGCGCGGAAACTGAGACAATGCCGGTGCCGCCGATTGACAGCATTGGAATTGTTAAGCTATCGTCTCCACTGTAAACAGAAAATGTATCCGCTGTTTTTTCGATGATTTCTGCAGCTGCGTCCAAGTCTCCACTCGCTTCTTTAACAGAAACGATATTGTCGATCTTGGACAGGCGAATGATCGTTTCCGGAGATAGATTGACCACGCTGCGTCCTGGAATATTGTAGAGCATGACCGGCAGGCTTGTAGACGCGGCAATCGCCTGGAAATGCTGGAACATGCCTTCCTGTGAAGGTTTGTTATAGTATGGTGTGACCAGCATGATGCCATCAACGCCCGTTTCTTCTGCTTGTTTTGTCAAGGAGATGGAAGCGCGTGTATTATTGGAACCTGTTCCTGCAATGACTGGAATCCGTCCGGCTACTGTATGGACGGTAAACTGGAACAATTCAACTTTTTCCTCTGCCGTTAAAGTCGGAGATTCTCCGGTTGTCCCTGCGACGACCAGGCCGTCTGAACCGTTTGCTATCAAATGCTCTATCAATTGTTGTGTTGCCGGAAAATCAATGTCTCCATGTTGATCGAATGGCGTCACCATTGCTGTAATTACTTGGCCAAAATTCATAAAGAACACACCCTTTTCTAATTTTTGTCGTAGCTTAGAGGTGAGGGGCCTAGTCAGGAATAAACAAAAAAGCAGCAACGAGGGACTCGTTGCTGCAGTAGAAACAATGTTTACCAATCGTTCCTGTGCATCAGATAGCCCTCCATATAGTTCCCTATATGACAGTCCTGCATTTATTGAATGCAGACCCAGCGCACGGAAACATGAGATTTCCGCCACTTCGGCAAATCCCCCTTTCGGCAAACGTCAACGGAGCTCATACTCCTCGTTTTGCGTACTGATGGTTTTTGCGCCTCTATCCTACTCCATAAAAGCTGGAGCAAGAAATATTGAATTAGCTGTACTATAACAAATTCCACTATTAATTGCAAGGTCATCAGAGTAAAATTTTATACCGAAGGAGTGATTTGGGATGAAAGAGCAGGAATACGACCGCCGGTTGAATATCACAACCAGTGGAAATCAGCGGGGCTTTACGGATTCCCTTCACCACAACCGTTATGAGCCGACTCCTTACAAATTGCTGGACAGGTTGTTCGAAAACTACAGCCTGTCTCCCGGTGGCCGTCTGGTGGATGTGGGCTGTGGCAAAGGGAGATTGAATTTTTATGCCCATCATGTATTCGGATCAGAAACAGCTGGAATCGAAATGAATCCCGTATTTTATGCAAAGGCCCTTGAAAATAAAAGACAATATGTGAAAAAACATAAAAACGCTGAGCAGAAGGTGACGTTCTATAACTGCCTTGCACAGGATTACCCAATAACGGCACGGGACACTGTATTTTATTTTTTTAATCCATTTTCTGTCCAGATATTCATTGCATTTATCAATGAAATCATACGGTCTGCCGAGATAAGTCCAAGGACAATCGAGGTGATCTTATTTTTTGCTTCACAGGATTACAGTGATTTTTTGGAGACACGTACCGTTTTTGAATTGGCAAAAGAAATTCAGCTGCCTGGTTTCGATAAAGATCTCCGGGAACGTTTTTTAATCTACCGTTTGCATGAAGTGGATTAGAACACGCGTTGCAACGGGTATGGGTAAACAAAAAGCATTTTGAAACGAGGGAGTCCTATGGAGTGGAAAGGCAGAAAAGCCAGTAGAAATGTAGAAGACCGAAGAGGCAAAGGCGGTGCAATGGTGGCAGGCGGCGGAATCGGCGGTATTCTGATTGTGCTGCTTGTAGCGTTTTTAGGTGGCGATCCGGGTGTCATCCTGGACCAATTGGGAGGCTCAGGTGGAACAACGTCAAACCAGCCTTATGAAGCAACACAGGAAGAAGAGGAATTGGCTGAATTCGTTTCAGTTGTCCTCGCGGATACCGAAGAAGTTTGGACAGAAGTTTTTGCCGAGGAAGGCATGGAATATGTGGAACCGACATTGGTGCTGTATACCGGAAGTGTTGAATCCGCTTGCGGGACGGCAGGTGCAGCAGTCGGACCGTTCTATTGCCCAGGCGACTACAAGCTCTACATTGATTTGAGTTTCTACAATGAATTGCAGACCCAGTTCCAGGCGCCGGGTGATTTTGCCATGGCTTATGTAGTGGCGCATGAAGTTGGGCACCATGTCCAGAATTTGCTAGGTGTTATGGAAGAAGTGCAGCCTCTGCGCAATCAATTGAGTGAAGAAGAATACAATAAATTACAGGTTCGCCTGGAGTTGCAGGCGGATTATCTGTCAGGTGTCTGGGCGCATCATGCGCAAGGCATGGGCTATTTGGAAGAAGGGGACTTGGAGGAAGCGCTGACAGCGGCGAGTGCGGTGGGGGATGATACTATTCAGCAGCGTTCACGCGGTTATGTAGTGCCGGAGAGCTTTACCCATGGGAGTTCAGAGCAACGGAAGCGCTGGTTCTACAAAGGCTTCCAAGCCGGCAACCTGAAAGAAGGCGACACTTTTAATGCCACTGATTTATGACCCGGACCTTCTTTTAGTGGAAATCCAAGGGTGCGGCATTGATATTTTCGCTATTGTAATCCATTATAAAGAATAGACAGTCTTTTCATTTGTATATGGAAAGAAATTCAGTTCTATAAAGGAAGTACAACATGACGCAAGATAATATTACTCGCATAGAATATGAAGGAAAAGAATTGATTTTGATTGGGACTGCACACGTATCGAAAGTGAGTGCAGAGCAAGTGAAAGAAGTTATTGAAACGGAGCAGCCTGATTCGGTGTGCATCGAATTGGATGCGCAGCGCTATGAATCGGTCATGCAAGGCAGCAAGTGGAAAGAGACCGATATCTTCAAAGTCATCAAAGACAAGAAAGCCAGTCTGCTCTTGATGAATTTGGCGATTTCCTCGTTTCAGAACCGCCTAGCAGATCAGTTCGGCATCAAGCCTGGCCAGGAAATGATCCAGGGGATCGCTTCCGCTAAAGAAGCCGGAGCGGAACTTGTGCTGGCAGACCGCAATATCCAAGTAACATTTTCACGCATCTGGGGGAATATCGGCTTCATGGGCAAGGCCCAGCTATTAACTTCGGTTTTCTTCAGCATTTTCAGCAAAGAAACCATCTCTGAAGAAGACTTGGAGAAGATGAAGTCACAAGATACCTTAAATGCAGTCATGAACGATTTCACCCAGTCTTTCCCTAAACTGAAAGAGCCATTGATCGATGAACGCGACCAGTATCTGGCGCAGAAGATCAAAGAAGCGCCGGGTAAAAAAATTGTGGCGGTTCTTGGTGCTGCCCATATTCCTGGGATTGTAAAAGAAGTCCACAATGAACACGATTTGGCGGAATTATCGAAAGTTCCTCCAAAATCAAAATGGCCAAAAGTCATCGGCTGGACCATTCCGTTGGCGCTGGTGGCGATGATTGCCATCACCTTCATGAATAACCCGGCAGCAGGAATCGACCAGACCGTCAGTTGGATTTTGTGGACGGCATGCCTTGGGGCAATCGGCGCCGCTGCTGCATTTGGACACCCATTTGCCATCTTGACAGCGTTTGTGGGTGGCCCAATTGGCGCACTCCATCCACTACTGGCGGCCGGCTGGTTTTCGGGATTAGCTCAAGCTTATGTCCGCCGGCCGAATGTCGGCGATTTTCAAACCTTATCCAAAGATGTTTTCACTCTGAAAGGATTTTGGGATAATAAAGTCACGCGGGTTCTGCTGGTCGTTGTACTGACCAATTTGGGGACTGCGGCGGGAAATGTCATCGGTGGACTTGATGTTATCCGGTTATTTTTCCAGAATCTATAAGTAGAATTTTTCAGACAGCCTTTATGGCTGTCTTTTTTTATTGTATATGGATGTTTATTTCGAGAAATTGGGTATAGATTAAGTGAGAGATTGATGACGATAGGGAGGCGCGTTGTGGTGAGCTTCTTTTTGGTTGGGATTGTATTGTGGTCTCTGGTCATTGCGTCGATTGTGCTGGTGATTGTCGGTCTCTGGAAAAAGTCTTGGAAAGCCATAGCGTGGAGCGGAATTGCCTTGCTTCCACCCATGTTGCTCATTTTTATGGGCGGAGAAGGAATCTGGTTCCGTTTATGTATTTTGCTGCCGCTGGTCTTGTTGATCGCCGCTTTTTTAATGAAACAGCAAAAAATACAAAGTTTGTAGAACCGGATGGAAACTCGTCCGGTTTTTCTATGCTTTTTACTGGTCTTTTCAAATACATAGTTATACAATAGTTATACAAAACGCAGAGGAGCCTGGCTGATGAACTATATTTTAGAACGCAGCAAACTTTTTATTTTTTTGATTTTGATTTTCTCCATTATAGGAGCATATACGTTTCTGACTTTGCCGCAACGTGAAATTCCGGAAACACCGCCTAGCTTGGTTCTGGTTTCCACGATTCTGCCGGGTGCGGGGCCTGAGGAAGTGGAGACATCGATAACCAATCCACTGGAGCGTGAAATTCAGAAAGTGGATGGCATTACATCGATGCAGTCTGTTTCTTCGAATTCCGCTTCTATCATCACCTTGGAATTGGAGGATGGTGAGAATCCCGATGAGCTGATCAACAGCATTCAGCAGCAGGCGAGCAATGCAACAGCGGGATTCCCTGATACCGCTCAGGAGACATCGGTTGAGAAATTGGACCTGACTTTCCCGTTGGTGTCGTATATGTTCTACGGGGATGAAGAAGAGTTGGCTGATATGGACAATGCTTTATCCGATTTATCGGAAAGAGTGGAGGCTGTCTCTGGAGTTGCTGGAACCACAGTGAAAGGCCTGGACACGCAACAGGTTCTTGTTGAACTGAACAGCGAAGAACTGGCTGCCAACAATCTTCAGCCATTTGAAGTACTCGAATCGCTTCAGCAGGCGAACCAGCCGCTGTCGCTCGGTACACATGACAATGGCAACGAACAGGTCAGCTTGACTGTGCAGCGAAGCGAAGGCATCGAAAAGCTGGAGCAGCTGCAGGTGGGTGCCGCCGCCGTCCCTTTGGCTGATGTTGCGGCGATTGAATTAGTGGATCAGGAAACTACCGATATCGTTACATTTGAAGGGGAACAGGCCATTTCCTACACCGTTTTCCTGCAGACTGAGCAGGATGTTCCTTCTGTAGATGAAAATGTATCTGAAATCATTGAAGCTTTTGCAGAAGATCTGCCAGCTGGAGTTCAGGCTGAAAAATACGAATCCCAAGCGGATAATGTCAATACGATTTTTGACAGCTTGTATGTTTCTTTGGGGATTGCTGTATTGGCTGTTTTGATTGTCACAACGGCAGGCCTTACCTTATACGGCGCATTAGCCGTTGCTTTGACAGTGCTTGCTTCCGTGCTGATCGGCATGATTCCAATTCCGTTCATGGGTGTCGATTTGAATCAGATCTCGGTCATCGGCCTAATTATCGCTATCGGTATTCTGGTGGATGACAGCATTGTAGTCAATGACAACATTCAGCGGCGCTATAAACTGGGTGATTCTGCACTGGATGGAGCCGTAACAGGTGTGCGGGAAGTATACCCATCGATCATTTCTTCCAGTTTGGCGATCGTTGTGACATTTTCGCCGTTGCTGCTGTTATCTGGTGGAAATGGTGCGTTCATCAAAGCGTTGCCGAGTATTCTGATTACGACAATTATCGCTTCGACGGTGCTGTCAATCACATTGGTGCCGATGATGCAATACTTGAAGACGAAACGGAAAGCGAAGAAAATTTCGGATACTCCCGGATTTTTAGGAAAGCAGCTTGAGAAAATTGCGTTGTTTTATTCGAATAAAGTTCTGCGTGGCGTATTAAAACGCCCGCTTCTGGTAGGCCTCGGCGGCTTGCTGGTTGCAACAGGCCTGTTGTCGCTTGCGCTCTTTACGCCGTTTGAATTTTTCCCGGCCGCAGACCGTGAAGAAGTGACGATGGATGTCCGCCTTGCAGAAGGCACGACCATTGAAGAAACCGATGCCTTCCTTGCGGATTTGACGGAACAGGTCATTGCCGAAGATGAGCATGTTGCTGAAACGGCCATTTTTACCGGTGAAGGATTGCCGAACTTGTTCTCGGCGTCGATGGACAATACGGGCGGCAACACAGGGCAAGTGGCATTCCGCATCGACCGGGAAAGCACGACAGCTGCCGATTTCATCAGCAAATGGCAGCCGGAACTGCGTGAACGTTTCCCGGAAGCTGAAATCTTCCTGGATACGATTGTACAGGGTCCGCCAGTCGGCGCTCCTGTCACTGTAGATATTAAAGGTGAAGACATTGAAGAATTAGAGTCGCTTCGTGACAGGCTGGAAGGACAGCTGCTTGAAAACGGCGCGGACATCGTTACCGATAACCTTGGGGAACCGGTGCCGGCTATAGAATACGTGCCGAACCAGGATGCGCTGCAGACCAACAACATAGCTCTCAGCACAGTGACGAATCAGCTGCAGCTTTTGACGCAGGGTGTACCGCTCTACACGATTTATGATGGCCAAGTGCCATACGAAGTGTTCCTGAAACAGTCAGGCATTGAAGATGGAGAGCCAATCGATTTGTCTCAGTTCGATGTCCCTTCACTTAGTGAACAGGGACCGCCGCAATTGATTCCGATGGATCAATTGTTGACGGCTGAAGAAACCGAAACATTAGCACAGATTCCGCATCAACAGGCGGATCGTTCGATTACGCTTCGTGCATTCGGCGAAGTCGACGACTTTGAAAACAAAATGCTGGATGTCGTGGATGCAGAACGTAAATCCTTGCCGGAGGGTTATGAACTGTCTACCGGCGGAGAAAACTCGGATCAGGAAGCTTTCTTTGCTGAAATCGGCGTGTTGTTCCTGGTTGTGCTCCTGCTGGTTTACCTGGTCATTGCGTTCCAGTTCAAATCGTTCAGTTTGCCATTCCTTGTTTTGATCGCGGTGTATCTAGGGATTTCGGGTGCGATCCTGGGCTTGTTCCTGACACAAACGCCGCTCAGCTTCCTGGGAGTTATGGGAATCGTTTCCCTGACGGGGATTGTTGTGCGTAACGCGGTTGTTCTGATCGACTTTGTAGAAGCGCGCCGCTTGTCGGGCGACTTCGACATCAAAGAAGCCATTATCGAATCAGGATATGCCCGCATCAAGCCGATTCTTCTGACATCGATTACGTCGATTATTGCACTCGTGCCGGTCGCGTTGTCGGGAGATCCTCTATTTGAACCGTTGGCCGTCACGATTATTGCCGGATTGGCATTCTCAAGCTTGTTCACTTTAGTGATGATTCCATCGCTTTACTTGGTGTTCTATCGCGTGAACCGCAGAAGAAATGGTGTAACCGAATAATTAAGGACTGCGTGGCCTTCGGGCTGCGCAGTTTTATTTTTATTCGGGAATAATTGAAAAGCGAGCGGGTAAGCAAAGGAGTAAAGGGGGAGCGGGAGATGGCCGAAATCCAAGAAAAGAAAACCGGAGCAGGTATGGCAAAAGGGCCTTTCCTGGCAGTGCTGATGGCTGGTGTCTTTGTGGCCATACTGAATCAAACTTTGCTGGCGACCGCTTTGCCGCATATCATGGACGATTTGAGCATTTCCGCCAACACGGCGCAGTGGCTGACCACTGTTTTTATGCTGGTCAACGGCGTCATGATCCCGATTACCGCTTTTCTAATCGGAAAATTCTCCACACGCAATCTGTTTTTTGTCGCGATGGGCCTATTTGCGGCAGGTACGATTATTTGCGCGTTTGCACCTGGCTTTGCAGTTCTGATGGCCGGGCGGATTGTCCAGGCTGCAGGCGCAGGCATTATGATGCCGTTGACGCAAACCGTCCTGTTCATTGTTTTTCCTGTGGAAAAGCGAGGGCAGGCGATGGGCTTGTTCGGTTTGATCATCTCGTTTGCCCCGGCAATCGGACCGACGCTGTCAGGATGGATTGTGGGCCAATATCCATGGCGCGCCTTGTTTTACATCGTCATCCCGATTGCGTTGCTGGATTTAGTACTGGCATATTTTTTCCTGAAAAATGTCACCAAGCAGACCTATCCGACGCTGGATCTCCTGTCGATTGTCCTGTCGACAATGGGATTCGGCGGAATTCTTTACGGCTTCTCCAGTGCGGGTTCGCTTGGATGGGGAAGTCCGGCAGTAGGCGTCTCCATTGTGGTGGGTATCGTTTCGCTGCTGTTCTTTATCCGCCGCCAGTTCCGGCTGGATCAGCCAATATTGGAATTCCGGGTATTTTCCTATGGCATTTTCACGTTATCCACCATTTTAAGTGTCATCGTTTTTATTTCGATGATCGGCAGCGCCACAATCCTGCCGATCTATATGCAGAACATGCATGGCTTCACAGCGCTTGAATCGGGGCTGATGCTGTTGCCGGGGGCTATTATCATGGGATTGATGAATCCGATCACCGGCAGAGTCTTTGATAAAGTCGGTGGAAAGTGGTTGGCGATTGTCGGCTTATCGATTGTCACTGTTTCGACTTTCCAGTTTACGGTGCTGACAGCCACGACATCTTTCTTGTACTTGACTGTTATGCACGCCATCCGCATGTTCGGTGTTTCCATGGTGATGATGCCGGTGACGACGGCAGGCCTCAACCAGTTGCCGGAGCGGCTGATTCCGCATGGCACGGCCATGAGCAATACCATGAGGCAAGTGTCCGGATCCATCGGGACGGCGCTTTTAGTGACCATCATGACCGGCACTGCCTTGGATCCTGAAGAATATGGCGTGCAAGGATTGATACGCGGTGTCAATATTTCGTTTATCGTTGTTGGTATTTTAAGTGCTATTGGTGTGTTTTTAGCGTTTTTTCTACGGAAAACTGGGGCTGGAACAGAAGAAGAAAAACTGCAGGAATGATGGGGAGGCGCATGGCGATAAAGCCGCCTATGAATGCGTTATCATTTTGTCACACGATAGCCATTTACTTCTCTCTTTAGATTTGGTAAGATGTCTGACGACAGTGGAGTTAAACAAATAATTTGCTTAATTTTCTGATAAAAAATATACCGATGAGGTGAAGTTGTGAATTTATTGTGGGGCATCTTTGGCGTATTCATTGTTCTCGGAATCGCCTTCCTATTATCAAGCGGCAAGAAGTCTATCAAGCCACGGACAATTCTCGGCGGATTAGCCATCCAAATCACATTTGCATTTATGGTGCTGGAATGGGATTTCGGAAGAAAAATGTTATTGGGTCTTTCGAATCTAGTCCAGAACGTCATCAACTATGCAGGTGAAGGGATCGCCTTCGTGTTCGGCCCAGCAGCTGACACCGAAGGATTTGGTTTCGTTTTTGCTTTCCAAGTATTGACGATCATTATTTTCTTCTCTTCTTTAATTTCAGTCCTTTATTACCTTGGTATTATGCAAATCATCATCAAACTTCTGGGAGGCGCGTTATCGAAGCTTCTTGGAACGAGTAAAGCGGAATCGATTTCAGCTGCGGCCAACATTTTCGTCGGCCAGACGGAAGCGCCGCTTGTTGTACGTCCGTTCATCGCGGGAATGACTAAATCTGAGTTGTTCGCAGTGATGACCGGTGGACTGGCATCTGTTGCCGGTTCAACCTTAGCGGGTTATGCGCTACTCGGCGTACCGCTTGAATATTTATTGGCAGCAAGCTTCATGGCTGCACCAGCCGGTTTGATCATGGCTAAAATGATGATGCCGGAAACAGAGGAAGTCGAAGAAAAAGACTTCGTTATGGAAAAAGACCAGACTTCGGTCAACGTGGTGGATGCTGCAGCACGTGGTGCATCTGACGGACTTCAATTGGCGTTGAATGTTGGTGCCATGCTTCTTGCATTCATTGCATTAATCGCTTTATTGAATGGAGTACTCGGCGGAATCAGTGGGATCTTCGGCTTTGAAGGCTTGACTATCCAAGCTATTTTGGGTGTCATCTTCGCGCCGCTTGCCTGGGCCATCGGTGTACCTTGGGCAGAAGCTGTCCAAGCTGGTAGCTTCATCGGACAAAAATTGGTGCTCAACGAATTCGTTGCGTACACGGCGTTTGCTCCTGAAATTGCTGACTTGTCACCAAAAACGGTTATCGTTGTCAGCTTTGCGCTTTGTGGATTCGCTAACTTGAGTTCACTCGCAATTCTTCTTGGCGGACTTGGTGCAATGGCGCCAAGCCGCCGTCCGGATATCGCCCGCCTCGGCATTCGCGCCGTTGCGGCAGGTATGCTTGCATCATTATTGAGCGCAGCTATTGCCGGGATGTTCGTCTAAACTTCAAACTATAAGGGCCTGCAGCTATTGCAGGTCCTTTTTATGTGGTTTTCGTGCTTTTTGCTTGCGGAAAGCGGGCATTTTGGGTGTTTTAATGGTGGGACTGGCTGAAGAAGCTTTGAAACAAGGCGCATCCATCTTTATGCACGCTTAATCAAAAATACGCACGCTTCGGTGGTGGTTACGCACATTCGGAGAAATTTACGCACGCTCAGGAAGGACTTATGCACGTTCAATGAAAAATACGCACGAATCGAATCATCAAAATAAAAACGCCAAAAGAGCCTCTCACATCAGTGAGAGGCTCTATCGCATTATTCCCGCAAATGGTACGAGCAGGCTTTTGATTCTCCAATTCTTTCTAGATTGAGCTGGCCCAGCAATCTTGTGGCTACTGCCCGAGACCCGAATCCACAAAAATCCCGAAACTTTCGATTGGTGATTTCTAGCTCCACGAAAGTGAAGTATTCCTGGATCGCCAAATAGTGTGCGGAGGGATCGCGCAAACTGCATATGCTGCAGATCCAGCTGCGCTTATCCCGCTGCATCGATAGGGATTTGCATTGCAGGCAATAAACGCCAGGCTGCAAATCTTTTGGGTCGATAAAATAGTAAGCGCATAAAGGAGATGATTTATAAGGGGTTTGATTAGTTGAAATTATTTTTTTGATCTTAGATAATTTAATATTTTCGGCTTCGTGGGGGAAAGCCTGCAGTATCTTCAGGAGATATTCGATCATTTGATAGGTTTTGCAGATAGAGGCGCGATGCGGCTTGGACGCGAATTCGCAATCTTTGGCGGTAAAGACAATCAGACCGGATACCGGCAGATTGATTTTTTTCATCTGGAAGAACTGTTTCAGAAAACGGATATGCTTATTCAACTGAACTCGAGGGTCTTCCATGACGGTTTTTTCTCCAGCCGGATTAATGCGGAAAAATTCGCCCGTCTTTTCATCAAAATAGAGCTGGCCATTGATGTTTTTGGACTCGATGATGATTGCGCAGCGCTCAGTGAGCAGCAGGCCATCCATCTGAACGGACCAGGTACCGATTTTCAGGCTGACGTCCCAAAGAATCTGGAATTCTTCATCCGTATAGAACTCGCAAAACTTTTTCTGCAGGCGGCTTTCTCCTCTTATTCCGGCAGTGGTCCAGTGGAGTTCCCGTTCAAGAAACGGTCGCTGTGGGTGTTGGTCTTTGAGTCTCGCGAGCAACATTTCCAATGCTTGTTCCCGTGGCAATAAATCAATTTGTTTTCTTATAGTAACTCCTCCTTTTCTGAATTAAAAAAAGTATAGCATTCCTGGGTATTGTCTCGCTATCTTATTCTCAAATCCGGTGAAAAAACCAGAATACCGGCTTTTCGCAGGCGAAAAGCGATTAACGCAAGCAGTTCTTCATCTTGTGCACGTTCAGTGAATAATACGCACGCTTAAAGAAATTTACGCACGTCCAAACAGAAATATGCCCAGTCAGGCTATCTTACGCACGCTCACTCTAAAATACGCACGTTCATGCTCGAAGCCATGGCACAACAGCTCCAGGCCAGAGGGAGTTCTCATCAAGCACATCTCCTTGACAGCGCTATCTTTTTGGATTACACTCCTATCTTGGCTTACCTATTTCGATAGGCAGAGCGGGTAGGGAGAGGGCTAATTTAATAGAAGGTTAGAACTATGTTTAATTGGATGGACCGATATTTCGGTCTTCAGGAAAGTGGGACTACGGTCAAACGGGAAATGACGGCAGGACTGGTCGGCTTTTTTACGGTCGTGTACATTATTGCCGTCAATTCGCTGATCTTGTCTGAAGCGGGCATGCCGATTGAAGCAGCAATTGTCGCGACGATTGCGGCGTCAGTCTTCGGCTGTTTGATCATGGGCTTTTGGGGAAACGCGCCGATTTTGCTGGTGCCTGGTATGGGAATCAACGCGTTATTCTCCTATACGATGGTTCAGTCGATGGGCTTGTCATGGCAGGAAGCGCTGGCTGTCGTATTTGTTTCTGGTGTAATCTTTGTGGCAGTGGCATTCACTCGTTTTGCCAAAATGTTGAGTGCAGCAGTGCCTCATTCGCTGAAAGAAGCGATTACGGTCGGACTGGGTTTATTCCTTATGCTGATTGGCCTTGAAAAAGGAGGAATCGTGGAGCGCGGGACGAGTTCAATTCTGGCACTCGGTTCGCTTGCAGAAGCACAGGTGCTGGCGACAGTGCTGACGTTCCTCATTGCGATTGTGCTGTTCATCCGCAATGTACCGGGAAATTTCCTGATTACAATTGTGGCAGGGACGGCGATTGCATCGTTTTTCGGCCTCATCGACTTCAGCGGCCTGAACGAGTCCTCAATCACTGCAGCAGAAGCTTTCGAGGTGTTTGGTGCATTGTCTTTCGGCAATATCCTGTCGATGACGTTTTGGGTGGCGGTGTTCTCGCTGACGATGGTGCTGGTGTTTGAAAACATCGGGCTTGTCCACGGGCAAGTGGCGTTCATCGAGCGTCCGGAGAAATTCGGCCGTGCGTTTCAAGCGACTTCGGTGTCTGCAATGACTTCCGGTATTTTTGGCACAAGCCCGACCGTGGCAACGGTTGAAAGTGCAGCCGGTATGACTGCAGGTGGCCGGACAGGCTTGACGACGATTACAGCCGGTTTGTTGTTTCTGGTCGCGTCGTTCTTCATTCCGGTCATCAAATTGATCCCGGACAGCGCCATTGCACCGATTCTGATCATTATTGGCGGACTGATGCTGCAAAACATCAAGAACCTGGATCTGGCGGATATGACCGAGAGTTTCCCGGCGTTGCTGATTGTGGCATTGATTCCGTTTACGTACAGCATTGCAGACGGCATCGCTTTCGGATTCATCTTGTATCCGATTTTGAAAATTGCAACCGGCAGATGGCGTGAAGTTTCACCGACCCTGTTTGTCATTGCCGGCTTATTCCTGGCGAATTTCGTGTTTCATTATGTAAGCTGAGGCTATTAAACAAGTAACGCACTTGCAGAGGCAAGTGCGTTTTTTCTTGCGGCGGTGTACAATAAAGAGAAGAAGATCCAAAAGGAGCGGATAAAATGAAATACACCAAATCCAAAATGGAGCAGTTGGTCAGCGATCATCCGGAATTAAAAAAGCGGTTGAAAGTGTTGATGAAGGAAATGGAATTGGAAAAAGGCTTTGCGTTAAAGGCTCTTTACCATTCAGAAGTGACGGACAACGGACCTTACCAGAAGGATTATCAGGACCTGGACTGGGAATAAAGTTATAAAAAAACTATACAAAAACGCCCTCAATTCAATAATTGAGGGCGTTTTTGACTGCCTTAAAAATTTTGTTCATCCAGCCATTGCTGCCATACTTTCAAATCGCTGCCCAAATACCAGCGGTTGCCTTCAACTTGTTCGCAATCGACCCCTTGCCCTCCAAGAATGAAATGGAGTTCAGGTTTGGCGATGGCCAACGCATCAATGTATTCATTGGCTGTTTTCAACAACTTAGGCGAAGCGATGGACATACAAACCATTTTAAAGTTTTGTTTAGCGACCATTTCTTCCAAACCGTCAAGCGGTGTATCCGGTCCGATATAGATGACAGGATAGCCATTTTCCCGCAGGAATAACGTGAATAACAACAGTCCGAGCTGATGCTGCTCGCCGCTTGGGCTGAGTGCCATCACCTTCGGCAAATTCGGTGAAATCGGGAAAATCCGGAAAAACTGGTTAAAACGCTGTTGGACAATATGGGTGATCATGTGCTCGTGGGCGACGCTGATGACACCATCTTCCCAAGCCTCTCCGATGCGCACCATCAACGGGGCAATAATATAAAAAAAGACTGTTTGGTGATGGAATAAGGAAAAATGCAAATCCAATAAATAATTGAAGCGTTCGGTATCCATCTCGGCCGCAGCCTGGAAAAGTTGTTCTATTTGTTCGTCGTATTCCAAAGCTTCCCGTTTCGGAAGTTCTTTATTGGGGACGATGAATTTTTTGCGTGAAGCATGAAGCTGTTTGACGGCTTCGCTGATTTTCATGCCGTTTTCCTGCACTTGTATTTTGAGCCATTTCAAATCTTCCAGATTTTGATCCGAGTACAAGCGATGACCGGATTCTGTTCGTGCAGGAGTGATCGCTTCGTAGCGCGTTTCCCAGGAACGAATCGTCACTTTCGGCATATCTAAGATTTTGGCAGCTGCTTTAATGTTATACATAGCATTACCTTCATTCTATAGATTTTGTGGTTGGTGTTGTACAAATATTATACAACGTATAAACAGATGCGTAAAGTTCTAGCCGTTATCCTACAAAAAGAAAAAACGGGCTCTCCTAAGAGAACCCGCAGCATTATTCATTAAAGAGCTTCAGAAGCTTTAACGGCACGTGAACGTTGCCACGCCACAGTGATGAACATGGTGATGATCAGCATAATTAATCCTAGAATGAAAGGATAGATGATGTTGATGTCATAAAGGACGCCGGCCAACAACGGCCCGATCACATTCCCGATGCTCATATACGCATTGTTCATGCCCATGGCAAAGCCGACTTCACCGTCAGCCATTTTCGAAATCAAGGTGTTGAGGACAGGGCGCAGGATGGACGTAGCCATAAAGATGATCAATGAAACGGCGAAGAACATAACGTAACTTCCCGCAAACAAGGACATCAGGAAACCGAAGGCTGCGACACCGAGAAAAGAAACCAGAATGGCAACTTCACCGTAACGGCGGACAATGCGGTCAACGATAAACAATTGCACAATAACGCTGACGACTCCCGTTGCAGTAATCATAAAGGCGATGTCTTTAGCAGTTGAATTGAATTGGTTATCCAAGTACAGGCCAACTACTGACTCGTAAGCCAGCAAGCCAAAGCTCATGACGAGCGTAATGATCAATGGGATAAAGTACGGCATCTTGGTAGAGCGGCCGATTTTTGTGAACATGGATTCTTCATCCGTTAAAGTAGCGGCCAGTACAGGATTAGCGTCTGTCGCATCCTGTTCTTTCAGCCAGATGACAGAAAAGAGAACCGCGCCTAAAGAGACCAATGCTGAAACAAGGAAAGGCAATTTCAGGCCATAATCCGCAAGGAAACCGCCGATTCCGGGACCTACCACAATTCCCAGTGACATTGCAGCAGAAACGAGGCTTGTGCCTTTAGCACGCTGGTCAAAAGTCGTAATATCAGCGATATAAGCAAAAATTGCAGGAATCAGCATAGCTGCTCCCACGCCGCCGATGACGCGTGACAAATACAATACCCAAATGGCATCAGAAGCATAAAAAACGAACATGGAGATGGTTAAACCAAGAAGCCCATAAATGATCATTTTCCGGCGTCCGTATTGGTCGGCCCATTTTCCGGCAATTGGCGAGAAGACGAATTGGGCAGCCGCAAAAATGGCGATCATCAAGCCTGCAGCCATGCCGCCTTGATTAATCGATTCCAGATAAGAAGGCAGGATTGGAATGACAATCCCAAAGCTCGCGATGGCGATGAACATATTGATCATCAAGATAAAAATTTTCTTTTTTTGGTCTGGAGACATGACAAGTACCCTCTTTTCTTCTATATATTGTTACGAAGTTTTTTTCTTCAGCTTTTTTATATTATTTGAGCTTCCACTTCTTGTCAAAGGAACAGACTTGAATTTTTTACCGCTTTATAACCTTGTAAGTAAACAGAATCTCTAGACTGGAGCTTCAGCTTCAACAGCATGATTCATTGTCATTAAATAGAGCGTTTTCTATCCCGATGTATGATGGCTGTATCTTCTGAAGAATAGTTATTGAAGAAAGTGAAAGCAGGGGATTGGTTTATTTTCAGATAATAGGGAATAAGGGATACTAAAAGATTGATCAAAATTTGAGACTGCTGAAGGTGATAGCTATGGATGAAAAACTTCAACGCATCAAAGCGATCGAATTACAGAATCGCTTGGTCACAGCTGAAGAGGCGGCATCTTGGATAAAGGACGGGATGACGCTTGGACTGAGCGGATTTACACGAGCAGGCGACGCCAAGGCCATACCGTATGCATTAGTCCGCCGCGCAGAAACGGAGCAGTTTAAAGTAGATGTCCTCAGCGGAGCTTCACTTGGTTCGGGTGTCGATAAATTATTGGCGGAAGCAGGCATCGTCAATAAGCGGGCACCGTTTCAGGCTGAACCGGCCATGCGGAAAAAAATCAATGAAGGTGAAATGCTGTTTGTCGATCACCATTTGTCCCAGACTGCCGAATGGATCCGTGCCGGCGTCATTGGACCGATTGATTTTGCAGTAATTGAAGCTTTGTCTATAACAGAAGACGGTATGATCATTCCCACGACATCGGTCGGAAACTCATCAGTTTTTGTCGAGCACGCCAAAAACGTCATAATTGAAATCAACCTTTCACAACCGCAATTATTTGAAGGAATACATGATATTTATGAGCCGGGCATGCAAGGGCAGCGATCGCCGATTCCGTTGACAAAAGTCGATGACCGAATTGGCACAATCGGAATTCCAGTCGACCCTGAAAAGGTCCGCGGCATCGTCTTTACGGCGCAGGAAGATTCGCCTTCGACCATTCTGCAGCCGGATGCTGAATCTAAAGTGATGGCCGAGCATCTTTTGGATTTTCTCCGGAAGGAAGTGGCTTCGGGGCGGTTGAGCAACCGGCTTGCACCTTTGCAATCGGGAATTGGTTCAGTAGCGAACGCGGTTCTTCACGGCCTCATAGATTCCGAATTTGATAACCTGGAAGTCTATTCGGAAGTGCTCCAGGATGCAGTGTTCGATTTGATCGATGCTGGGAAAGTGAAGTTTGCTTCTGCATCGTCCATCACGTTGTCCGAAGAAAAGATGAAGAAGGTGTTTGGGGATTTCGGCACATACCGTGACAAGCTTATTTTGAGGCCGCAGGAAATTACCAATCACCCAGGCCTCATTCGCAGGCTTGGGTTGATTTCCATCAACACGGCACTGGAATTCGATATTTACGGCAATGTTAACTCAACACACGTATCCGGTACGAAAATGATGAACGGCATCGGCGGTTCGGGCGATTTTGCCCGCAATGCCCGCTTATCGATCTTTGTCACTAAGTCGACTGCCAAAGGCGGCAGCATCTCGAGTGTTGTGCCTTTCGTATCGCATGTGGACCACACGGAGCATGACGTCGATATCGTTGTGACTGAACAAGGGTACGCCGATTTGCGTGGGCTAGCTCCGCGTGAGCGGGTTCCTTTGATTATTGAGCGCTGCGTCCATCCAACGTACCGGGAGCAGATGCGTTCATATTACGAAGAAGCACTTCTTCGCGGTGGGCAGACGCCTCATGTATTGGAAAAAGCTTTTTCCTGGCATAATCACTTAGCCGCCAACGGCACAATGCATTTATCGGAATAAATAATACGAAACCAGTCCTCCTGCAGGACTGGTTTTTAAAATATTGGATAGACTTTTGATGTATAATCAAAATATTGAGTTGAAACAGGAGGGTTACTATGGAAAGCATTAAGTTGGACGCGCTGTTGGATGTCATTGGGGAATTGTTCTCTGATGAAATTTCAATAGCCGTCACGAACACAAAGGAATACATTTATTACAGGCCAAGCAAACGGGTCGATTTGAAAATAAAACCAGGCGATCCTGTAAAGCCAGGGACGATTGCCCATAAAGCATTGCAGGCAAACCAAAAAACCTCGGAATTTATCAACCGTGAGCTTTTCGGCGTCCCGTACCACGGCATGGCAGTGCCCTTTGAGCATGAAGATGTCCTGCAGGGATGCGTCATGGCGATTTACCCAGCATTTACCGAGGGGAAATCAGTGGTTACCGTGAAAAGTCCAGATGGCTGGAAGCCGATTCCTTTTACAGAAGTCAAATACCTGGAAGTGAAAGACCGCAAAACCCATGTCCATGCTGAAGGTTATTCAGGAACCAATAAAAATTCTCTTCAGGAATTTGAATTTTTGCTGCCCCGCGAATCATTTATTCGATGCCACCGGTCATTTATCGTCAATGTCCATCATATAGAAGAAATTTATCCGGATACCCATTCGACATTCGTACTTGCGATGAATAACGGAGAGCGGATTCCCGTCAGCCAATCCTACTCCAGCTATTTCCGGAAGCTTCTTGGATTTTAATGAATAAAAGCAATGGCGTCCCTTAGCGGCGCTTTTTTTTATGCGTGCAGTAAAAGGCTTGAGAACACCAATGTTTAAATTACGGATAATTAAGAAAATATCATTTTTTAAAGGTTCGATTTGAACCCTTTTAATAAAATGCTGCTTCAGACATTCCTTTCTCTGCTTCGCGTCATTAAACTCTTTTCCAATCTTCAAAGCTCAATAACCTGTCAAAACAAGTTAAAATTATCTAATAATTAAGTTGTTAATAGATAATGAAAAACTATACCCTTTTTGCACGAATCGCGATTTTTAACTGAGCGACCGCTCATGAAAACGCTTTATCAATTAAATATTATTGAAAACTAAAAATTGAAAGAGAGTGATTAGCATGGAAAAGAAACTTTCACGCATTAAAGCGGAACAATTACAGGATCGAGTAGTTACAGCAGATGAGGCAGCTTCATGGATACAGGACGGCATGACGCTTGGACTTAGCGGATTTACGCGTGCTGGAGACGTGAAAGCGGTTCCTCAGGCATTGGTTAAGCGTTCAGAAACTGAAAGTTTTAAAGTAAATGTCTTTACAGGCGCTTCTTTAGGTTCAGACACTGACCATATCTTTGCAGAAGCAGGAATTGTCAATAAGCGTTTGCCATTCCAGGCAGAGCCTGCAATGCGCAAAAAAATAAACGAAGGCGAAATGCTATTTGTGGATCACCATCTTTCCCATACAGCGGAATGGATCCGTACGGGCGTTACTGAGGCAATCGATTTTGCAATCATCGAAGCATTGTCCATTACAGCAGACGGCATGATCATTCCGACGACTTCTGTAGGAAACAACGCAATCTTTGCAAAGCATGCTAAAAACATCATCGTTGAAATCAACATGGCACAGCCTGAACGGTTTGAAGGCCTTCATGACATTTACGATACTGGCAAACAAGGCGAACGCTCGCCGATTCCATTGACAGAAGCAGATCAGCGCATCGGCACTATCGGAATTCCGATTGATTTGGAAAAAGTGAGAGGCATTGTTTTCACTGACCAGTTGGATTCACCATCAAACATCTTGCCTCCAGACGAAGAAACGAAAATCATGGCCGATCATTTGCTTGAATTCCTGCGCTCAGAAATCCGTGCAGGCCGTTTAACAGAGAAATTAGCTCCTCTGCAATCCGGAGTTGGATCTGTAGCGAATGCTGTCTTGCACGGTATGATCGATTCTGAATTTGAAGACTTGGAAGTATACTCGGAAGTCCTTCAGGACGCTGTCTTTGATTTGATCGATGCAGGGAAAGTCAGATTTGCCTCTTGCTGTTCCATGACTTTGTCGGAACCGAAAATGAACCAGGTTTTTGCTGATTTTGAAAATTACCGTGACAAAATTGTGATGCGTCCTCAAGAGATCTCAAACCACCCTGAATTGATTCGCCGACTCGGCTTGATTTCAATCAACACGGCTTTGGAGTTTGATATGTACGGAAACGTCAACTCGACACATGTATCCGGTACGAAAATGATGAACGGCATCGGCGGTTCAGGTGATTTCGCACGGAATGCACGTCTGGCGATTTTTGTAACCAAATCAGTTGCTAAAGGCGGAAATATCTCAAGCGTAGTACCGTTTGTTTCTCACGTAGACCACACAGAACATGACGTAGATGTAGTCGTAACAGAGCAGGGCTATGCAGATCTTCGCGGCTTGGCACCACGTGAACGTGTGGAAGTCATCCTGGCAAATTGTGTACATCCATCATACCGCGCTCAACTTCGCGAGTACTATGACGAAGCATTAACACGTGGCGGACAAACACCGCATGTGTTGGAAAAAGCTTTCTCATGGCACGCTGACTTGGCGAAAAACGGCACAATGCTCCAGAAAAAAGAGCAATTGGTGTAAGAAAAGCGAAAGCTGCCACATCAATCAAAAAACCAGGACGCTTAAAAGCGCCTGGTTTTTATTATTGATTTCCATAAATTTCAGAAGTGCTGCGCGTGTATAATTCAATGATGTGGCCAAAAGGGTCTTCAGCGTAAACCAGGTAATGAGGTTTGCCTTTATTGACATTCCATATTTTGCTGCGTTGCTTGCCGCCATACTGGACAGCTTTTTCAATGGTCCCAACCAGATCATCCACAACCAGGCAAATATGAAAAAATCCGGCATGAGGTGAATAAGATTCGTTGTAGTATGTAGGATCCTGAAATTCAAACAGCTCAATGCCAACGCCACCAGAAGACATCAAGTGGACATTTCGCATCTTTTTCAATTCCTCCCCCTGCAAATCCAATGTCATAGCACTCGGGTTTTCATCTGCAGCATTAAAGTTGAAGGGACCTGCCAATATATAAAAATCAAATACTTTCCTGTACCAGTCGATGGCCTGATCCAAATCTGGAACCGCCAGCCCTACATGGGTAATCGCACTCATGAACCCCACTCCTTTCTATCTTTCTGTACCCAGAGAAAAGGGAAAGTAAGCAGTTATTTAAAACAGAGTTTTCTGTCTAAATAAAAATAGTTGTTGTCAAGCGTTATTTTTAGTATTATAATAAGCAATTGTGAAATTTGAAATGAGGGTTCTGAAATGAAAAATTCCATCTATGGATTAACGATAGAACAGTTAAAAGAATGGTTTTTAGAAAACGGCCAGAAAAAATACCGTGCTGAACAGGTATGGGACTGGTTGTATATTAAACGTGTCACTGAATTTGCCGAAATGAACAACCTTTCGAAGGATTGTATTCAATTGCTTGAAGATAATTTTACAATCCGTACATTGAAAGAGACAGTCAAACAGGAATCTGCGGATGGTACAATCAAGTTTCTTTTCCAGATGCAGGACGGCAACTTGATTGAAACGGTATTGATGCGCTTCAAATACGGAAATTCCGTTTGCGTAACGACGCAGGTCGGCTGTAACATCGGCTGCAGTTTCTGTGCCAGCGGACTTTTGAAAAAGAGCCGCGACTTAAACGCGGGCGAAATCGTAGAGCAGATCATGCAAGTACAAGCGCATTTTGATGCACAGCAAAAAGATGAGCGCGTCAGTCATATTGTGGTAATGGGTATCGGAGAACCATTCGATAACTACACGAACTTGATGGGCTTCCTGAACATCGTCAACTCGCAAAAAGGCTTGGCTATCGGTGCTCGCCATATTACCGTATCAACAAGCGGTATCGTACCAAAAATCTACGATTATGCAGACGAAGGTTTGCAGGTCAACCTGGCGATCTCTATCCATGCGCCAACCAACGAATTGCGTACACGCATCATGAAGATCAACAAAGCGTACCCGATCGAGAAATTGATGGCGGCAATCGATTACTACTTGGAGAAATCCAACCGCCGCATCACGTTCGAGTATATTTTACTGCGTGATGTCAATGACCATGTGGAAGAGGCGAACCAACTGGCGAAACTGCTGGAAGACAAACGCCATCTATCATACGTCAACTTGATTCCGTATAACTCAGTTGATGAGCATGACCAATATCAGCAGAGCACACCGGAAGCCATTTCTGCTTTCTATGATGCATTGAAGAAAAAAGGCATCAATTGTGGCGTACGCCATGAGCAAGGCGCCGACATCGATGCAGCTTGTGGGCAATTGCGAAGCAAACAAATCAAAAAAGAGAAAAAAGAAGTAACTGCATAAGGCAAGACAGAAAAGCGTTCCTGATAAATTTCAGGAACGCTTTTTTTCTGTGATTGGCAGCTTGCGCTTTTCTTATTGTCCAGCTTCAGCAGCCAGCCTCTCGAGTCGCTTCAGCTTTACCAGGAATGGCAAAGAGCGCCATTACCGGTAAAGCTTCCAGCGCTTGTCGAGACTGAACGGCTGCTTACGCTTTTCTTATTTTCCGCCGGATTGCAGGTTGATTCCTTGAATGAAATATTTCTGGAAAAAGAAGAACAGCAGAATTACCGGCAACAGGACAAGCAGAGAGCCTGCCATCAAATAATTCCATTGTGTGTTCATCTGACCTTTGAAAACCTGCAACCCGATCTGCAGGGTATAGAGATTTTCATCGTTCAGATACAAGAGCGGTCCGAGGAAGTCGTTCCAGGCACCATTGAACGAAAAAATCGCCACTGTTGCAATCGCTGGTTTTGTCAGAGGCAATCCAATTTTCCACCAGATATAAAAGTGATTGGCGCCTTCCATTTTGGCAGCTTCGATCAGCTCGTTTGGAATGGTCATGTAAAACTGCCGCAACAGGAAGATATTGAATGCACTTCCGAAAAATGCGGGTACGACCAATGGGAAATAGGTATTGACCCAATTTAATTTTGCGAACAGGACATACTGCGGTATCAAGGTCACAAACCCTGGAATCATCATAGTGGCCAGGACAATGGCGAACAGCACATTTTTTCCGCGGAAAGGGATCTTCGCGAATCCATAAGCGATAAACGAATTGGACAGCACATTGCCGATGACGACCAATGTCGTAATGGTCAATGTATTGATCGTGTACTGCGTAAATGGTGCGGCTTCCCATGTACGGATATAGTTTGCCCAATTCCAGGACTCCGGGAAGAAGGTCGGCGGAAAGGACATGACTTCGGCCATGGTTTTCAGAGAAGTTGAGATCATCCACCAAAGAGGGGATAAGATCAGCAGACTTCCTGCTGCCAACAAAACGAAATTGATGAGCTTCAGCATATTTTTTCGATTTCCGCGATGTTCAAAGTACCCAGGGTTTTCATTTCTGCCGGAGAGGGTTTTCAGGCTTTCTGCTTCTTCGACATAAGACGCGTCATCCGTGGTTTTGGCCATTTATTTTTCCTCCCCTTCATAATGCACCCAGCGCGGAGCAAGTTTTAAGTTGATTAAGGTCAGTACGAATACGATGACGAATAAAATCCAGGACATCGCCATGGCATAACCCATGTTGAAGTTTTCGAATGCCTGGCGCCACATATAAAGGTTGTAGAACAACAGCGAGTTGGCAGGTCCCCCTTCACCGTTGCTGGACATGACATATGCTTCCTGGAAAATCTGGAAGCCGCCGATCAGGCTTGTAACCACATCGAAAAAAATGACCGGTGTAATCATCGGAAGAGTGATATGCCGGAATTGTTTCCAGGTATTCGCTCCATCGATTTCCGCTGCCTCATATAAGGACTTGGAAACCCCTTGCATACTGGCTAAGTAGAGCAGCATCGAGCCGTCAACACTCCACATCTTCATTAAGATGAGTGACGGTTTTGTCCATTCCGGATCAAAAAGCCAATTGGGTCCATCGATATTAAACCAGCCCAGAATTAGATTGACCATACCGGTTCCCGGATCCAGTAATTGCATCCATAGCAAATAGACGCCTACGCCAGAAAGTACAGCCGGCAAATAATACAGCGTACGGAAAAAGCGGATGCCAGGAATGTCCTGATTTAACAAAGCGGACAGCAAAATTGCGCCGATGGTGGTTAAAGGAACCGAAAAAGCTACAAAATACAAGGTGTTCCATAAAGAAGTCCAGAAAAGATTGTCTGCTGTAAAAAGTCCCTGATAATTCTCAACACCGATAAAGTCCATTCGGGAGGTGATGTTGTAATTCGTGAAACTTGCCATGAATGAAAATACCAGTGGTCCGGCAGTAAAGGCCAGAAAACCGATAATCCATGGCAAAACGAACAGGTAACCGTAAATGCTTTCCTTACGGCGCATCGTCAATCTTTTTTTCCCCAAAGGATTCCCCCCCTTACTGACTATTCTTTTCTACCAGACTTTCCACCTCGGCCTGTGATTTAGCCAATGCTTCTTTGGCTGTCATCGAGCCCAGGAAAAACTCCTCGATATTTGGATTAATGTAACTTGTGAAATCAGGTGCCACAACAGGAACCGGAGTCAAGAGCGTATATTCCATATTGTCGACAGCCATTTGATAGACCATTGAACCGTCATCTGTAAATTCATCGGTTTCTGCAGCTTTTTCCGCTGCTTCAATATTGGCCACGTTATCGAAATTCTGGACAGCCCAATATTCCTGTGCGTCCACATCTGTCAGGTATTTAATGAATTCAAAAGAAGCTTCTGGATTTGCTGCACCTTCCGGAATTTCAGCTACAAAACCGCCGCCCCAGCTAGTATGCCCGCTGCCGGATTCAAATTCAGGGAGCGGCGCTACGCCGAAATTCAGGTCTTCCGCGTAATCACGGATTTGTGTATAGAAAGTAGGAGTGATGGCATACATCGCCAAACTGCCATTGAAGAACGGATTTCCTTGTTGGCTGTCGATCTGCGCTTTATAGGCGTTGATGACATTATCCCCGTATCTTGTCTGCCAGGTTTTCAGCCATTCGAGGGTTTCCAGATTGGCTGCTGTATCGATTTGTACATTGTTATTTTCATCAAAATAATTTTGGCCATCGGAATTCAGCATCCAAACGTCGAAATCGATGCCCCATCTCGGATAAAAACCGATCCGTTCGTAATCATTGCCGTTTTTAACATCGAGCTTTTCTGCATATTCTTCGAGTTCAGCCCAAGTAGTGGGCGGCTTCTCCGGATCTAGACCGACTTCTTCAAAAGCATCCTTGTTATAGAAAAGGACACGCGTGTCGGTATTGAAAGGGATGCCGTAAGAATCTCCTTCGTGAAGTGTAGCGTTCCACAGTTCCGGATAGAAACGGTCTGAGATATCGTCTTCTTCAAGAAACTCTGAAAGATTCATTGCCTGGTTTTCCTGGCCACGAAGTGCTGTTGAGTTGATATCGTTTATTACCACATCAGGCGGATCCCCAGCAGCTATGGCAGCTAGCTCTTTTGTCCAAATATCTCCAAAAGGAAGATACGTGTGCTTTACTTCAATCTCATCCTGCGATTCATTGAAATCGGCAATAATCTGCTCGATTACCGGACGGCGAATTTCAGAACCCCAGAATGTCCAAAAGTCGATGACGGTTTTTCCATCTTCGTTGACCGCATTGTCATCATTATTGCTGGTCTGAAAGCCTGCACACCCGCTTAATGTCAAAGCCGATCCCATTAAACCAATTAAAAACAAGCGTTTTTTCTTCATTTCTTCCTCTCCTTTTCTGTTTTGATGGGCACAAGCTGGGGTATCTATAGAATGCATTAACTTCGACTTCCGAAGATTTAAATGGAATGCCCCAATAGCTCTTTTAGATTCGTTCCCCTTTCTAAAGGATTAAAAATCCCTCTAAACAAGCTTTTGCAGCAAGAACTCGCAATGTGAGTGCGTTTACATGATAATAAAAATTTGTAATTGACGGACAATTAACTATACTTAAGAAAAACATTCAAAAGGAGAATGCGGAATGGCAGAGATCAAAATCGAAAAGCTCGGGAAAAGATACGATAATGGTGCTCTTGCTGTATCAGATTTTAACCTGAATATCCAGGATGAAGAGTTTATCGTCTTTGTCGGCCCGTCAGGATGCGGGAAATCCACGACTCTCCGGATGATTGCAGGCCTGGAAGAAATAACAGAAGGTGAGTTTTTTATAGACGGCAAACTCATGAATGAAGTCCAGCCGAAAGAACGTGACATTGCGATGGTTTTCCAGAATTATGCCCTTTATCCGCATATGACCGTGTATGAAAATATAGCTTTTGGATTGCAGCTGCGAAAGTTCAAGAAAGCGGAAATCAAGCGGCGTGTCAATGAAGCCGCCGCTATTCTGGGATTGGAAGATTATTTAGACAGAAAACCGAAAGCATTGTCAGGCGGACAGCGGCAGCGTGTAGCTCTTGGGCGTGCGATTGTCCGTGACGCCAAGGTCTTCCTGATGGATGAACCTTTATCCAACTTAGATGCCAAACTGCGCGTTCAGATGCGTGCCGAAATCGTTAAGTTGCACAGACGGTTGAAAACCACAACTATATATGTAACCCATGACCAGACAGAGGCCATGACGATGGCTTCTCGAATCGTGATTATGAAGGATGGGCTGATTCAGCAGGTCGGCTCTCCAAAAGAAGTCTACAATTTTCCTGAAAACCGGTTTGTGGGCAGTTTTATCGGTTCTCCTGCCATGAATTTTTTTGAAGGAAGAATTGATAAGGGACGTTACGTGATGGGGGACAAAATGCTGGACATCCCACCACAGATGATGGAAATGCTGAAAAATGAAGGCTATGAAGGAAAATCAGTTACGCTGGGAATCCGGCCGGAACATATTCATGTGAACAATGAAGATCTGTCGAATATTCCAACCAGTGAGTTTGAAGCAGTCATCACGGTTTCTGAACTGACAGGAGCAGAAACGATTCTTCATGCGGTTTATGCCGAACAGGAATTCATTGCTCGCGTAGAAGCTACCACGACTATCGAGCCGGGCCATACGGCAACGCTTGCATTCGATATGGCTCACGTCCACTTCTTTGATGATGAAACGGGAAATCGGATAAAAGCTGTAGAATTTTCTGAATCTATGCTATAGTGATTTCGAAAACACAAATAAAAACACCACTAGGGGAGCCGGATATCGGCTGAGACAGGCATAAGCCTGGACCCTTCGAACCTGATCTGGATCATACCAGCGGAGGGAAGTGGCGACCGTCTGCTATTTTCTTTTACAATCGCAAACGCCGCTTCCCTTTGCCGGGAAGCGGCGTTTTTATTTTGTGAAAAAAGTTGCAGTGCTTAGCCACTTGCAACTGGATATAGAAAAAGGGAGATGGAGAAATGACATTTTGCAAAGAAGTAAGAAAAGAATGCGACAGCCTGTGGCAGGCAAGTTTCGATCATCCGTTTGTGAAAGGCATAGCAGATGGAACCTTGCCGATCGACAGATTCCGTTTCTATGTTATGCAGGATGCCTATTATTTATCGCACTTTGCGAAAGTGCAGGCGCTTGGTGCATCAAAGGCCAAGGATCTGGAAACGACACAACGTTTTGCATTCCATTCTGCACATACTTGCAGTGCTGAGCTGGCATTGCATGAATCGTTCATGGAAATTTTGGAAGTCACTAAAGAAGAGTGGGCTGCTTTTGAACCGTCTCCAACTGCATATGCCTATGTTTCGCATATGTATCGTTCGTCAGAAGGCGATCTGGCCGATGTGTTGGCCTCTATTTTGCCTTGCTACTGGCTTTACTTTGAAATCGGTGAACGTTTGAAACATGCCAAACCGGACCACCCTATTTATAATCGGTGGATTGAAACATACGGTTCCGATGAGTTTGCTTCACTTGTCAACGAACAGATTTCGCGCATGGACAAGCTGGCGGAAGGACTGCCGGAAATACGGAGGCAGGAACTGAAAAATCATTTCCGGAAAAGCAGCTACTATGAATGGAATTTCTGGGAACAGGCATGGAAAAAAGAATCCTGGGCATTAGAGTCTATTAAAGAAGTAGGTGTGTAACATGTTCAGCCAAATAAAACGTGAAAATCCGCTGATCCATTGCATCACCAATCATGTAGTTTCGAATTTTCAAGCCAATGGCCTATTGGCGATCGGCGCTTCTCCGATCATGGGAGAAGCGCCTGAAGAAGCAGCTGAACTTGCCCGTTTGGCGCAGGCCTTGTCATTGAATATCGGAACCTTGCATGCAGAATCGCTGAAAAGCATGCTGACAGCCGGAGAGGCGGCCAACCGGCTGGGTATTCCTGTCGTACTGGATCCTGTCGGGGCAGGAGCAAGCAATTTCCGGAAGAAGGCTGTAAAAGAAATTTTGGACCTGGTTGACGTTAGCGTCCTTCGGTGCAATGCAGGAGAGCTCGCAGCGGTAGCCGGGAAACAATGGCAGTCGAAAGGTGTGGATGCAGGAGAAGGGCTCCTGGAAGTCCGGGAGCTTGCCGTCACCACTGCAAAAAGATTTAACTTTGTGGTAGCGGTCACTGGAAAAACGGATATTGTCACTGATGGAAAACAAGTGATTGAAATTCCTTTTGGAGATCCGATCATGGCTTCGATTACCGGTACGGGTTGTTTGCTTAGCAGCATTGTGGCTGCTGCGATGGCAGTCCGGCCAGAAGACCCTGTAAAGACTGTCAGCAACGCATTGCGTTTTTATGCAATCGCCGGTCAGCTGGCTGCGAAATCAACGAGTCTTCCGGGAGATTTTCAAGCGGCTTTCATTAATCGTTTGGCCAGCCTGACGGATAGCGGTGTGGAAGAACAGATCTATTTACAGGAGGGATTACGATGAGCAGAATTCCGCAGACTTTAACAATTGCCGGATCGGATTCCGGAGGAGGTGCGGGCATCCAGGCAGATTTGAAAACGTTTCAGGAACTGGGAGTTTACGGAACGTCTGTGGTCACCGCCGTGACTGCCCAAAATACGACAGGAGTCACCGCCATTTATCCCATGTCTGCCCAAGCCGTGCAAACGCAATTAGAAGCTGTCGGCAGCGATTTTAAAATAACCGCTTTAAAAACCGGCATGCTGTTCAATCCGGAAATCATCAAAGAAACTGCTGCCGCGATCCAGCGATTCAACTGGAGGAATGTGGTTGTGGACCCGGTGATGATCGCCAAAGGAGGAGCCAATTTACTGCAGCAGGAAGCAGTGGAAGCATTAAACCGCCATTTGCTGCCTGTGGCTTTACTGGTCACGCCAAACATCCCGGAAGCAGAAGTGCTGACAGGCATCCCCATTACAGATGTCTCGAGCCGCCGCCTGGCTGCTGAAGAGATTCTGGCAATGGGAGCCAAGTCAGTTGTCATTAAAGGCGGACACGGAACAGATCCGCAGTATGCTGAAGATTACTTGCTGCAGGCAAATGGGGAATCGCTGCTGTACCGCTCAGCGCGGATTGCGACTGGACAGACACATGGCACCGGCTGTACATTTGCGGCGGCAGTGACCGCGCAGCTGGCTAGAGGGCAAGAATTGCAGGATGCAATCCATACAGCCAAGCAATTTATTCACGCTGCACTCAGCGAGCCCTTGAATATCGGCTCAGGCCATGGGCCGACTAACCATGCTGCGTATAAAACGGTGTTAGCCGAAAGCAAGGAGGCTGCGAACATTGAAATTTTCCGATAAGCCCTCCATTTATTTTATTATGGGATCCAGGAATTCAGGAGACCGCAATCCTTTTGAGGTATTGAAAGCGGCGTTGGAAGGTGGAATCACACATTTTCAGCTGCGCGAAAAAGGTGAGGGTGCATTATCGGGCACTGAATTGCTGGCGTTTGCTTTGCGTTGCCAACTATTATGCAACCATTACAAGGTCCCTTTCATTATTAATGATTCAGTCGAACTGGCCTGCCAAATTGGGGCAGACGGTGTACACATCGGACAGGAAGATCTAAGTGCCTCCCAGGCACGCAAACTAATCGGCAAGGAGAAAATCTTGGGTGTCTCAGTCCATTCTTCAGAAGAAGCGAGAAAAGCTGTAAAGGATGGTGCTGATTATGTCGGGATGGGGCCGGTCTTTGGGACGACTTCGAAAGCTGATGCAAAAAAGCCGGCAGGTGTTGAAGGAATTCTGACGGTCAAAAAGGAATTTCCTGAATTGCCGGTAGTGGGCATCGGGGGCATTACTCCTGGAAATGCAAGTCTTGTATGGGCAGCAGGGGTTTCAGGAATTGCGGTCATCTCGGCGATAACTGAATCGAAGGACATTGCCGGTCAGGTTGCTGCCTTACAAGCTTCCAGCAAAGAAGGTATTCGAAAATGAAAACTAGAAAACTGGTTCTGATGGCGATGTTTGTCGCTATTGGAGTGGCTGGTTCCGCTTTTGTTTATTTTCCCGCTGGAATTGCCCGTGCATATCCCATTCAGCATGCCATCAATGTCATCGCTGCAGTTCTTTTTGGTCCGGGTCCAGCGATCCTGATCGCTTTTTTGACAGGTGTCGTCCGAATCTTGACCGGTACCGGATCGTTGCTGGCTTTTCCAGGCGGGATGATTGGAGCGTTGTTGGCGGGGATGATGTATGCGAAGTTCGGGAAAATCTGGTTAGCAGGCTTTGGGGAAGTAGTGGGTACTGGAATCATCGCATCTTTGGTTGCGGTGCCCTATGCGCGGATTTTGCTGGGTACTGAATTTGGCGCTTTGTTTTTTGTGCCGCCCTTTTTCATTTCCAGTTTGACCGGTGCCATTTTAGGAGGCATATTGGCAATGCGCCTTGCGAAAACTGATCCTTTAAAAGCATGGTGAAAATCTCGGAATTTTCTTGCAGGTGTTTATAAATTCTCAATTGAGGGGAAACAGTGCAATATAGACTTTTAAAAGGGAGTGGACAGATTATGGTGAAAATTGCAGTTGAACATCCATTTACATCAGTACGTGAAGCATTGGAGAAAAAAGGATATCAGGCAGAAATGCTTGAAGACAAATCAGATTCGACCGACTATGACGTCATTGTTGTGAGAGATCAGGAAGATTTAGCTGATTATCATATGAGTGTATCACTTGTTGAAGCTAAAGGACGGACCTTATATGAAATCGTGGAAGAGGTGGAAGAGCGCCTCGTACGTGGCGGCAAAATCCAATCTCCACAGCCTACTGAAGCTGAACGCAAGGAAAGCGGCGGAGGCGGTGGTTTCTTAGCCGGCGCAGCAACAGGCGCAGTTATCGGAGCGGCAGCTGGGCTATTGTTCGCACCGAAGAGCGGGAAAGAGCTTCAAGAAATCGTTAAAGAAAAAACAGCCAGCTCGAAAGATCCGAACGCTGAAAGTTCAGGCGGTAAATTAGATCAAGTGAAAGAAAAGGCCAACCAATTGAAAGATAAAACAAGTGGCCTTACCGATAAAGCAAAAGAAACAACATCTGGAATTACAGAAAAAGCTAAAGGTAAAGCCGATGAGCTGAAAGCGAAACGTGTAGAAAAGCAAGAAGAAAAAGAATTGAAGAAACAAGAAAAAGTGATTGAAAAAGAAGTGAAAGAACAGGAAAAAGCTCAAAAAGAACATGAAAAAGCTGAAAAAGCTGTAGAAAAAGAAATCAAAAAAGCTGACAAGGAAGCCGACAAAGAAAAAAGCGGCATCGAAGTCGTTGAATTAGGCGATGCATCTGTCGAAAAAGACAGCACTGGCAGCGTGACTGTAAAAGCTGAAGATAAAAACAAAAAATAATAATGAACACAAAAAATGTCCGCCACTTGGCGGACATTTTTTGTTTAACGGATTTATCGTGTGCTTGCGCTTTTCTTTATTCCGGTGTAACTTTGTCTATTGGTTCATGAGGCGTTGGTTCCGGTACGCGGGAAAGGACGACAAGGCCGATCACAAACAAAATGACCAGGCTGAAGACACCCATGCTCGAGTTGCCGGTTACTTGTGAAGTGACCGCTACAAGCAAGGGGCCAGTGATTGCAGCAAACTTTCCAAAGATATTATAGAAACCGAAGAATTCATTGGAGTTCTCTTTAGGTACCAGTTTTCCGAAATATGAACGGCTGAGTGCCTGGATGCCGCCTTGGCTGGTGGCCACAAGCATTGCCAAAATCCAGAAATCCGTAATGGTTTCCAAGAAGAAGGCGTAAATGCAGACCACGATATACACGCAGATTCCTACGTACAGCATTTTTTTGCCGGTAAATCGATTTGCCAAACGGCCATAGAGAATAGCGAAGGGAGCGGCTACTACCTGAGTGACAAACAAGACAATCAAGAGGCTTGTTGCACTTAGCCCCAAGTCAGTGCCGTAAGCCGTTGACAGGGAAATGATCGTCCCAACGCCATCGATGTAAAAGAAGTAGGCGATCAGAAACAGGAACAACGCCCGGTACTGACGGATTTCCTTTATGGTTTTTCCAAGCCGTTTAAAGCTCTGATGAACAGGATTGGGTTCGCGTTCGATATAGTGAAGCTGTTTGACATGGCGGAACATCGGCAGTGAAAAACAAACCCACCAGATTGCTGTAATGAGAAAGGCGATACGGCTCGCGGCAGTGGCCGAAATTGGCAGCACTCCGTTTTGAGCCAGTAAAATGATGGCGATCGACAGGATAAATGGAATGGTGGATCCAATGTAACCGAGTCCATAGCCAAATGCTGAAACACTGTTCATCCGTTTTTCTGTCGTTACATCAACAATGAAAGCATCGTAGAACAAATTAGCGCCAGTGGCACCAAGAGCTGCAAAAACGTAACAGATCAGCATCAACAGCCAATTGTCGCTTGGTACGAACGCTAACAAGGCGGTGGAAATAGTGCCCAACAGGAAAAAGGCAGTGAAAAACTTTTTCTTCATGCCCTGGTAATCGGCGATAGTTCCGAGTATGGGTCCGATCATCGCCAAAATAAACGTAAAAATCGCAATGGTGTATCCTAAATAAGCCGTTGAATCAGATAAACTAACACCGGCTTCAGTGGCTGATGCTTTGTAGTAAATCGGAAAAACTGCTGTCGTGATGATGATGGAATAAGCAGAACTTCCCCAATCGTATAAAGCCCAACTTTTCTCTTCTTTTGAGAATTTTTTCATCGCCCTATCCCCTTTGTCCCGCTTTGGCAATCAATAGTCTAAAACCATGAACTCCACTTTCCTCTGTCAGATAACTTTATCCCGCTTTAACGGGCAGTAAGACTCCTCCCGCCTCTAAAAGCAGGAGCTCCACTGACCGTAAAAGTCCAATTGGATCGGGCCGACAGGATGTCGGTTACATAGGCGCTGCCGCAGGACGCGGCGCGTTTAGCCTATGTTCTGCTTTTTATCAGTAGGGGATTAAGACCCCCCACTGATTGAAGTTTCTCTTTATTGTACAAGAAGACAATAAAAAATGATGCAGAATATTTAAGAAAATACAGAAATTTTACATTTCGAACGGATTGTTTTGAAAACAGAAACCCTATCGCATTTGTTGAGTCCTACTTAAGCTTGCATTAAACTTATAGAGAAGAAGAAAGAGGGATATGTTTTGAAGTTAATTTCGTGGAACGTCAACGGCCTTCGTGCAGTCATGAAAAAAGGCTTTATGGATTTTTTCGCTGAATCAGATGCCGATGTTTTTTGCCTGCAGGAAATTAAACTGCAGGAAGGCCAGATTGAAATGGATTTGCCGGGATATTATACATATTGGAATTATGCACATAAAAAAGGCTATTCCGGAACCGCAATTTTTACAAAACAAAAGCCGTTATCGGTCCAATATGGCCTTGGGTCTGAAGAACATGATACGGAAGGCCGAATGATTGCGTTGGAATTCGAAGGCTATTATGTGGTGAATGTCTATACACCGAATTCTCAGCATGGTCTGTTGCGATTGGATTATCGTCTGTTGTGGGAAGATGCCATTTTGTCATTTGTGAAAACCCTGGATACTCACAAACCCGTTATATTATGTGGGGATTTGAATGTGGCCCATGAAGAAATCGATTTGAAAAATCCGAAAGCCAATAAGAAAAATTCAGGATTTACACCTGAAGAACGTGGGAAAATGACACGGTTTTTAGCAAGTGGATTTGTAGATACTTTCCGTCACTTCCATCCGGAAGAATCGGGTTTTTACTCTTGGTGGTCCTACAGATCCAATTGCCGTGAAAAAAATATCGGATGGAGAATCGATTATTTTATCGCCTCCCAAAAATTGCTGCCGAATTTATGCAGTGCAAAAATCCACGCAGATGTTTGGGGATCGGATCATTGTCCCGTTGAATTGATGATGGAACTATAAAAAAACACACTCGGTTTTCGAGTGTGTTTTTAAAATTAAAATCATTTGGAATAGTTTCACGTGAAACTATTAAAGTCCCATAACGCGCTCTGTGAGGCGTTTGCAATTGTCTTGGTCAAAATAATCGATATAGTCGCTCGCTTTAGGGTACCATTCATTGTAGGTTATTTTTTCTTCAATAATTTTCTTCAGGTATTCATAAACATGATCGATTGAATCCGCTTTGTAACCGTACAAATCACTGTCCAGATTCAAGTAAGTTCCTCTTTTTTCGAGGTATTCCTGCTGGTCGAACATGTAGAAGATAATTGGTTTATTGAGGTAGAGAAAATCCCAGGAAACACTGGTGATATCCGTCAAAAGCATATCATTATGATCGATTGAATACTCAATGGTTTCCTGATTGAAATCCAAAAATTTGATGCCGTGTTCATTGTCTGTCAGGCCAGTAAAATAACTTTCGAACTTTTTCATAAAAGGATGCAAGGCGATATTCAAGTGGAGATTATGGTCGGTAAGCAATTGCTGGATGCCTTGATGCTTCAATAAACCTGTGGTGTTCTTAAAGTAAGGACTTTCGATAAATTCTTCTTTTGTCAGATCAAATAGCCACTCACGCCACGTCATCATCATCAGGATATTCTTAACTTCTTTAGATGGTTGATTTGGCGGATACCGATCGAATCGCGGAAAGCCGGTGAGGATCAGTTTCTTTTCGGGAATCTTCCATTTGTTGAGTTTCAGTTCATATTCATACTGAGAAGCGCAGTTGAAGTAATCCGTGCGTTTCAACAATGGCACATCTTCTTTTTGGATCAGGATTTTCTTGAACCCTTCAATTCCGTGACTGACATGAGTAATGATTGTTTTTCGGTTGAGAAACAGAAACTTGTCAGCTGAAGGAACGATGTCATAAAGAAGAGAGTGGCCATGAAACGTATAATCAGCCTGGAAAAAGAGCAAATAGTTTTTAAAGCTGCCCAGTGGAACGGCGTTTTCAATTTTTTGGTCTTTTGCATAAGAGGTTTTTGAATCATACATCCAATAGGCGGTTACCTGTTCTTTGTGGTTATTCAATAAGTACTTATGATAAACCGCAGCATTGTCTTCATATTTTTCACCGAGGTTTCCTCCGACAAGGGCAATTTTCTTTCCGCTTTTTTTCTTTGTGAAAAAAGAGAGGAGGTATGCGGCTGAGACTTTTAAAAATACTTTCAAGGGATCCCATCGCCCTTTTTCTTTTAATTCTACACTCATCTAAAAGCCCTGCTTTCTACTAGTTGTCATTACTTTAGTTTTTCATACAACGCTGGTTTTGTCTATCTCCAGTTAATAAACTAATATTTTAATTTACTTTATAAATAAGGTGTTTATTTTTGAAGGAAAATGGGAAGAGTATTAGGTGATAGCACATTGCAGAGGAGGATATTCATGAAGGAAAATAATGAAGAGTTAAAGAAGAAAATGGGTACAGGCGAAAGTGAAGAGTCATTGACAGACCGTCAAGGCCATCCGATTAGAGATAATCAGAACATGCGAACTGTCGGTAACCGTGGCCCTGCTACACTTGAAAATTATCATTTCATTGAAAAAATCTCGCATTTCGACCGTGAAGAGATTCCGGAGCGAATTGTCCATGCGCGTGGCGCTGGTGCATTTGGTTATTTTGAAACTTATGGTAAAGTCGGCGATGAGCCGGTAGAAAAATATACACGCGCTAAAGTATTTTCAGGTGCGGGAAAACAGACGCCGTTAATGGTGCGTTTCTCAACGGTGGCTGGATCAAGACATTCTCCGGAAACCGACCGCGACCCTCGTGGATTCGCCGTTAAAATGTATACGGAAGATGGCAACTGGGATTTGGTCGGAAATAACCTTAAAATATTCTTTATCCGTGATGCAATGAAATTCCCGGATATGATTCATGCCTTTAAAACTGACCCGGCATCGAATATTGCTGATCCGCAGCGAATGTTCGATTTTGTTGCCCGTTCTCCGGAAGCAACGCATATGATTACGTTTCTGTTTTCACCGTGGGGCATCCCGGCAACGTACCGCCATATGCAGGGATCTGGAGTAAACACGTACAAATGGGTCAACGACAAAGGTGAAGCTGTATTGGTTAAATACCATTGGGAGCCAAAACAAGGCATCCGCAACTTGACTCAGAAAGAAGCTTCTGAAATCCAGGCGGAAAACGTCGGACATGCAACGCAAGACCTTTATGAAGCCATTGAAAACGGAGATTATCCGGAATGGGAGTTGTTCGTTCAAATTATGAGCGACGATGAGCATCCGGAATTGGATTTTGATCCGTTGGATGATACAAAATTATGGCCGCAGGATAAATTCCCGTTCCTTCCAGTCGGGAAAATGGTGCTGGACCGCAATCCGGTCGATTACCATGCTGAAATTGAACAAGCAGCGTTCGGTACAGGAGTTCTTGTAGACGGTTTAGATTTCTCTGACGATAAAATGCTGCAAGGTCGGACTTTCTCTTATTCCGATACACAGCGTTATCGGGTTGGAGCCAACTACTTGAAACTTCCGGTTAATGCTCCTAAGAAGCGTGTCGCAACCAATCAGCAGCGAGGGGCGATGGATGTGAAAAATCCTTATGAAAACCCTTCAAATCCATCTATTAACTATGAACCATCTGTTCTTGGTGGATACAAAGAAGCGGATTCGAGCGAAACGCCTGCTCACGAACCAGCATATAACGCAAAAGTAGTATCAGCGCCAATTGATCGTACCAACAATTACGGGCAAGCGGGTGAAACATACCGCAGCTTTGAGGATTGGGAGCGCGATGAACTGATCAACAATTTGGGTGATGCATTATCGGTCTGTGATCCTCGCATCCAGGAAGAGATGATCCATCATTTCACACAGGCGGATGAAGACTATGGCCGCCGTGTACGTGAGAATATGGAAGAGAAGATGAAAGCGAATGAAGAAATGAAAAAATCAGGACCGAAAGTATATGGTCAGCCTGCTGCCAATAAGGTGGCACAAGGTGCAGCTGCAAAAGGCCACGAAGCAAAACCATATTAAAATTCATCAAAAAACCGGTAGCCCTCAGTGGCTTACCGGTTTTTTAAATGGAACTATTCTTCACTGATTCTTGTTCCTCAAAGAGGAGTGGTTGACCCCAAACACTTTTTCGACATCTATCAGAAAAGCAATGCCTTTCCCGGGAGCATTGAGATCGACAGCCTGCTCGATGCTTTCGACGACTTGTTCTGCATAACTGCTTGGAACAAGTGTTAAGACAACGTCTTTCTCTGGATCAATTGTGAAATTCATAAACTTTTGCTGTTCATTGACTCCTGTACCGCGTCCGTTTATTATTGTTCCGCCTTCCGCCCCTGCTTTTGAAGCGGCTTTAACCACTTTTGAAGAATCTCCTGAATTGACAATGGTAACAATTAATTGAAAATCCTTCAGTTCTGATTCCAATTCTGAAGCACCTCTCTTTCTTTTGCGGTCATCCTGGCGTTGAGATAAATGCGGAACGCCCAGTAATTTGCTTAAATGAACGGTAAAACCTAGTCCATATCCTGGTTTCCCGAGTTTTCCTGCTTCATTGACCGCTTCTGCAACCGCTCTTTCATTGTCTCCATCCAATGCGAAAAAAATCACATCTTTTTCATGGGTAGCCGGGAGGCCAAGAAATGTAGGTTTTTCATTTCTTCCTATTCCTTCGCCATAGACAATCGTTGCGCCATCGACACCTGCTTTTTTAGCTGCCGCAATGACATCGCGTGAATGGCCTCTTTTGACAATGGCAATCATCAACCTATGGTTAAGAATCATTCGCTTTCCCTCCGCCTTTCTTAGTGAAAATCAGACCAAGTATCAATACTGCAATGATAGGTGTCAGGGCTACAAGTGCGATCATTCCAAATCCATCGGTTAAAGGATCGCTGCCTTCTATGGCAGTCGAAATGCCTACTGCCACAGCAACGACAAAAGTGACGGTCATTGGTCCGGTTGCCACGCCTCCCGAATCAAAAGCGATACCGATAAAAGTCTGCGTTGAAAAAAAAACAAGAATGAATGCCAATAAATAACCCGGGATAATGAAGTACCATAACGACCAGCCCGTTAGAATTCTCAGCATGGACAAAGCGATGGATACGCCGACGCCTGTCGATAATGTATAAAGCATCATTTTACGGGAAATGTATCCGCCGGTCTCTTGGTCGACTTCATCTGTCATAATACTGACGGCCGGTTCGGCAAATGTGGCAGCGAATCCAAGAACAAAACCAATCGGAATCAGCAGCCATTTGTTATACCAACTGCCAAGCGTTTCACCCATCATTGTCCCTACAGGCATAAATCCAACATGTACACCTTGAAGGAAAAAAGAAAGGCCGAAGAAAGCTAAAATAAAACCAATTCCTACCTGAAGTACGCGCTGCATCGGCAATTTAAGCATAAACACCTGGAAGGCTGCGAAAAATAACAAAAGAGGGAGAAGTGCCAAACTGACTTCCAGCATCACGGTTGGAAAACCTTCGAAAACATGAATGTTCACCTGAACAACACCCCCAGCACCATAACAGCCAGAATCGGTCCAATGGATGCCAAGCCAATCAAGCCAAATTTCTCGCCAGAACTATCATCTTCTGAGCGCAATACAGAAGCAACACCAATGCCAAGTGCCAGAATAAATGGAACTGCCATCGGTCCGGTTGTAACTCCTCCGGAATCGAAGGAAATGGAAATGAAGGCCTCGGGGACAAATAAAGATAGCAGAAAGACTAAAGCGTAACCGCCGATGAGTAAATAATGGAGGGGAATTTTAAAGATGGTGCGGACCATGGCCAACGCCACAAAGATAGCCAGTCCGAGGGAGACGGATAGAATCAGAATTGCTGCACTTACAGTGCCTTCAGAGACTTCATCAATTTGCTTCGCCAATACCCGGACATCGGGTTCCGCGACTGTAACGGCGATGCCCAGTAAGAAACCGGTTGCAATAATGAAACCTGCTTTTTTTGTGCTGGGCAGCCTTCGTCCAATCATTTCACCGATAGGCAGAAGGCCGGCGTTGACACCGATCAAAAACAGGAAAAAACCGATACTGACAAAAAGAACACCGACAAGAAATTGAATCACTGCCTCGAAAGGCATTTTGATGAAAACAACCTGCAGAAGAATAACAACAATAGTAACCGGGAGGATGGCGGCAGCGACTTCTTTAAACGTATCTCTTACGTTTTCCATCGAGAGTCTGTCCCCATTTCTGTTTTTTTACTCTTATTCCCCCCCATAAGCAGGCGTAAACTTTTGCTTTATTAACAAAAAAAGAGCGATGCCCACTTTTCTGGAGTGGCCATGCTCTTTTAGCACTAACATAATTCTCGTTATTTCTTAAACAGTTCTTCCAATGCGTCTTCTGTAGAAGAGTCAGCCAATTTGACGTTTGAACGGTAAGCGGCCCTTGTGATCAGATGTCCCGCAACCGGTGCAGTCAAAAAGACAAAAATAATGCCCAGAATAAGCCGAACGCTGATAAAGTTTTCGGATGCCCAGAAATAGATGAATGTTCCCGACAGCGACAATAGCACGGCTAAAGTAGAACTTTTAGTAGCTGCGTGTGAACGGGTATAAACATCCGGCAACCGAAGGATACCGATTGCGCTGATCACCGCCATGATGCTTCCGATCAAAATAAGAAAAACGCCGAAGTACTCAACGATCGTGTTTATGTTCAACGATATCGCCCCTTTCAACAAAACGCGCTAAAGCCAGTGTGCTGATGAATGCCAGAATTCCCACAATCAGGATGACTTCGAGAAATGCATGCGTGTTGAGGACAACAGAAAATACAGCGACTCCTGAAATCAGGTTAACGCCGATCATGTCCAGGGCCACAACGCGGTCGGGCATGGAAGGGCCGCGGATAATCCGATAGAGGGCCAGGATGATTGCCAATATGAAAAGGGACAAGGCGATGGTCAGTATCGTATTAATCAATTTCTCGTCACCTCCATAATCGCTTTTTCAAATACCTTGATGGATTTCAGTACGGAATCCCGGGAACTTTCCACATCCATTGCATGGATATAGAAAACTTTTCCGTCCGGCGATACTTCCATCACCACGGAACCGGGTGTCAATGTCAGCAGAAGGGCTAGCGTAGTCAATTCGTAATCGCCTTCCATACTATGTTCATAAGTAAAGATGCCGGGTTTTATATTGAGTTTTGGGCTGAGGATCTGTTTCATGATCAGCAAGCTGGATTGTGAAAGTTCCGAAATGAAAATCAGCAATAACTTAAGCGCGGAGAAGACGCGCAGTAAATAGAACTTGGTCCCGAAAAATCGGTGCATCAGAAAAAGGATTCCAATACCGATCAAATAACCGGTCAGAAAAGTCGTCGGATAAAAAGCGTCTTCATCCATCAGCAAGGTCCATAGAAAAGCAATGGTGATATTTAAGAGGAACTGAGCCGGCACTTTGATTCACTCCTTTCAATGATTAATAGATTACTGAATCAGCCCTAGAACCGCATCAATGTAAATCCCAGGATTCAGTAATGTTTCAGCTGCATCTGTGACATAGGGCGCCATGCCTTCGGTACCCAGACCAATGCCGATTGTCAAAAGGACGAGAGCCAGGCACGGCCATAAAACGCCTTTTCGCAATGGCGGTTGTTCTTCTTTACTGACGATGGTTTCACCCCAGAAGCAATTTTTGAAGACGCGAAGCAACGAGTAAAGAACGAAGATGCTGGAAAGGAGAGCCAGTGCCAGCAATACGTAAGAACCGCTATTGATGGCTGCGCCTGAAATCAGCACTTTCCCGATAAAACCGCTGAGTGGCGGGATTCCTGCAAGTGACAGCATGGTAACGAAGAAAGACCATCCCAATAATGGATAGTTCTTCATGAGTCCACTCATGCCCGCCATTTTAGAAGTTCCGCTTAGTGTGATCATGGTACCGACAAGCAGAAACAGCAAAGCTTTGGCGACCATATCATGGATCAGGTAGTAGATGGATCCTTCAATGGATGCTGGAGTGGAAATCGCCAACCCAACCAATATGAAACCGACCGCAATAACCACGTTATAAGCCGCAATCGTGCGGATGTCGTTAAAGGCAATGGCCCCGAGGCTGCCGCCGATTAAAGTAAGTGCAGCCATGATGCCAATCAGCAGATGCGTAGTTTCCGGCTGATGATAAAAAATCAATGAGAATGTACGGAAGAGGGCATAAATGCCAACCTTCGTCAATAACGCGCCGAAAAGAGCGGACGTCACAATAGGCGGTGAGCTATAGGATCCCGGTAGCCAGAAGTACAGAAGCAATCCGGCTTTTAAGCTGAAAACGATCAAAAAGACGATGCTGATAGTGGTCAGAAGAGGGGTTTGTCCTACTTCAGCAACCCGTTCAGCCACATGCGCCATATTCAAAGTACCGACCGCTCCATAAAGGAAAGCCAGTGCGACCAGGAAGAACCAGGACGAAACGATATTGATTGATACATACTTGATGGCTTCCCGCAGTTGGCGTTTGGAATTACCCAAAGTCAGAAGTACATAGGAAGACAGCAGCATGACTTCAAAGCAGACAAACAAATTGAACAGATCGCCTGTCAAAAAAGAACCGTTGACACCGGCTATAAGAAACAGCACGGAAGGATAAAAATACATCGTCTGCAATTCTTTGCTAGTGGAGATTAAGGCATAGCTCAGGCAAATCGCCGTTACAATGCTGGAAGTCAGCACTAGCAGAACAGAAAAGGAATCGGCAACGAACAGAATGCCGAAAGGTGGCTCCCAACCGCCGAAATCCAAACGGAAAATCCCGTCGGTCTGGACTTTATGCAAAAGGTAAACTGAAATGCCTGATGTAACCAGCATGCTGGCAATGCTGATCCACGCTTGGACTCGGCCGTACGTACGAAGGAAAATCAGCAATACACCCACAACAATCGGAAGCAGCATAGGAAGCACTAAGAGATTATTCATCATCAGAACCTCTCATTGCGCTTAGATTGTCCGTTCCCAGTTCCTGATGGGCACGGTAGGCAAGCACCAGGATAAACGCCGTCACCGCAAAACTGATGACAATGGCAGTTAAGATTAATGCCTGCGGCAATGCATCGACATAGGTTTCGGCTTCTTCGCCAAGCAACGGCACCGCTCCTAATTTAAGGCCGCCCATCGACAAGATCAACAGATGGACTGCGTGGGACAGAATCGCTGTCCCCAATATGACACGTACAATATTTTTGGATAATACAAGATAGATGGCGACCGTGGTAAGGACGCCGACCAAAATAATGATCAATGATTCCACAGGCTACTCATCCTCACTTATGCTAAGAATAATATTCACGACAACGCCGACTACAGTCAACGCGATGCCGGCTTCAAATACGGTGACGGTGGCAAGTTCGGTTTTGCCGAATATCGGCAAGTCGAAATAGCCGAAGCTTTGGCTTAAGAAAGCCCCGCCGAAAAACATCGGGGCTATTCCGCTGATCATTGCCAACAATACACCAAGTGCAGAGAGCTTCTTGAAATCGATGGGCAATGCTCCGCTGACAGTTTCCGAATCGTAGGATAGGAACATCAGCACAAATGCCGAAGCAATTACCAATCCGCCGATAAATCCTCCTCCCGGTTCATTGTGGCCGGAAAAGAACAAGTAAATGCCGAAAGTTAAAATAATCAAAACAACGGCTTTCGATACGGTTTTTAAAATCACATCATTGATGTTCATCTTTTCCCGACCCCTTTCCAACTTTTAAGCGGATCAATGTATAGACGCCAAGTCCGGCAATGAACAGAACAAGTGATTCCAGCATAGTATCAAAAGCGCGGAAATCGCCCAAAATGGCATTGACGATATTCTCTCCTCCTGCAAGTTCATAGGAATCTTCGAAGTACCCGGAGATGCTTTCGAATAATTCCCCGCTGTTGACGGTCAAGCCGATCAATGTAACGGTCACTCCGCCGCCGATGGCAATAAGTGCGTTCCGAATTTTTGTCCGTTTTGGAGAATCTTCTTTTTTCCATTCAGGCAAAAAGTTAAAGCACAGCAGGAATAATGTGGTGGTCACCGTTTCGATGACCAATTGCGTCAATGCCAGATCCGGTGCGCGGAACAACACAAAGAAAATGGCGATGGAGAAGCCAAGCACACCATTCAGTAAAATAGCTGTCAAGCGGGACTTGGCAAATAAGATGCTGACTGCTGCAACTGCCATTACGGCTACAAGCATGCCCTCATAAATGCTGATGGGTGAATCGGCCATCAAATCCACGGATAACGCACCAGTGATGAGAAGTGCGCCGCCGGCTGTGGCAATAAAGAAAATGAAGATATAGGCAAAGTAAGCTGGCAAGTGGCCAGTCATATAATGGGTTGTGATCCAATTGGCAACTCTTTTCAAATCCTTCAAGAAAGAATTATAAAGCACGGTGAACGTCCAATCTGCAGGCTGCAGGCGGTAGATTTTAAACCAGCTGCGGAAAGTAAGGAAAAGAAGCGTCCCTACAATTACGATTCCCAACGTCATAAACAATTCAGTGTTAAAACCATGCCATGCCGAAATCTGAGGTGCTGCACCTGAAATTCCAGGGATTACACCGTTCAATGCCGGCCGAAGCAGATAGTCCCCCAATAGATTAGGGGCGAAAAACAAACCGATGATCAATATACAAAGGATGGCAGGTGAAATGAGCATACCGATTGAGGGTTCTACAGGCTGTTTGTCCAGCTTTTTCAGCTGAGATGAACCGAAGAACGTGCGGAATACCAAAATCATGCAATAAACGAAAGTGAAGACCGAAGCGATCCAGGCAATAACAGGAATGAGCACGCCCCATGCAGAAACGCCGAAAGCTGGGAGTCCGGCCGCATTGACCGTAGCTGTGAAAAACATTTCCTTACTTAGGAAACCGTTGAAAAACGGCAGCCCCGCCATTGAAAAGCTGCCGATGACAGCAAATGTGAACGTGATCGGCAAGAAGGCCATCAAGCCGCCCAGACGCCGTATATCACGTGTGCCGACCTGGTGATCGATGATACCGACTGCCATGAAAAGTGCACCTTTAAATGTGGAATGGTTGACGAGGTGGAACAAGGCTGCAAAAATGGCTAAACCGTATAAAGCCCCTTGTTCACCGTCGCCGAAATACATAGCTGCTGAGCCAAGTCCTAACAAGCTCATGATCAGACCCAGTTGGCTGATCGTTGAATAAGCGAGCAGGGCCTTTAAGTCCGTCTGCCGGACGGCACAGAATGCCCCCCAGAATAAGGTGATAAGCCCGACAATAGTGATGGTCCAGAACCAGGAAGCGTTGCCGGCAAAAATCGGTGTGAAACGGGCAACTAGATAAAGCCCCGCCTTTACCATCGTGGCAGAATGCAGATAGGCACTGACCGGTGTCGGTGCTTCCATCGCATCCGGCAGCCAGATATGGAATGGGAATTGTGCTGATTTAGTGAACGCGCCAAGAAGCACTAAGAACATCGCCGGATAAAACAGCGCATGGTCTGTGTACTGGCCGATGACAGCGATAATTTCCCGGATGCTGAAGGTGCCGGTCATGGAATGCAGCATCATGAATCCAGCAAGCATCCCCAATCCGCCAAATACAGTGATCAGCAGAGATTTTTGTGCGCCGTAGCGCGAATTTTTACGATGGTACCAGAAAGCAATCAGCAGGAAAGAAGAGATGCTGGTCAATTCCCAGAAGACATAGAGCACAAGGAGGTTATCAGATAGAACGACACCGAGCATAGCCCCCATGAATAACAACAGGTAAGCATAGAAATGCGGGAAGGAGTCGGATGGTGAAAGGTAGTAGATGGAGTAAAGAACGACTAGGCTCCCCATACCGGTTATCAGTAAAGCCAAAATCAAACTGAGTCCATCAAGATAAACGGTAAAGTTGATGCCTAATGAGGGAATCCAATTAGCTGTCTGGTTAAGGACTTCGCCAACTGAAATAGCAGGAATTTGCAAGGCGAAAATGATGAACAATGCAGTAGGTACCAGCAGAACGAGCCAGCCGATATGCAAACTGCCTATGCGATTATGTATAAGTGGAATCAAAGCGGTAGCAATGAAAGGAATTAAAATGGCGATAATCAATAAATACACGGCAGAACCTCCTGAAATGAGTTAAAAAATCATTAATGAATGGAAAAATCAATGAGCGGGTATATAATAAGGGAAAAAGGTTTCGCTTTTCCTGCAATATGATATGATAAGGGCTCCCAAAGCAGTCAATGTAAATTATACAGGAAATCCGGGGATTTTTCATTTCTCAGCTAGCGCCAAAGTGGAAAGAAGAGAATTCTTTTTGAGAACTGTAATTTGAATGTGCACAAAAGCCCTTGATTTTTTAAAATAGAAGAAGTATAATTTCATGGTTTTGAATTTCAGGATAGACATTATATTTTCAGGGGGGTGAACATAAATGAAAAAAATCAGAGGACGAATGGATGAAAGTATCCTGGTATGTGTGTTTTATGGTCCTAATGGCGAACGATTAATCAGCCGTGGCCATCGACTTGCCAGCATGCTTGATTGCCCGTTGTACATTTTAACGGTGGATCCGACATCTATTAACGAATTTGACGCTGAAAAGGCTTCTTATATTGAACGATGGAAAGAGCTTGCGGAAGAATACGAAGCTGAAGAGTTTATTGTTCGTGACAATGAAAAACGCCCCTCTGCAAAAGTGATTGCAGAAGTGGCTCATGAATTCAACATCACGCAAATTATCATTGGGCAAACTGCCAGAAGCAGATGGGAAGAAATCACAAAAGGATCATTCCTCAATATGCTGCTTCGCGAAATTCCATTTGTTGATCTGCATGTTGTCTCAGTGGCTCGCACAGTCAAAGGCGTTGAAGGGGACGAATTCGAGAAAGGCGTACGCTGCTACCTGGTGAAAGATGGGGACAGCTACAAAATCAACTTTACGCAATCGAAAAACTGTCAGATTGAAGGGATTTTCTTTAAAGAAATCGGTACTGATTTTGATAACGGGATCTTTAAATTCATGCATGACAATAAATTATATCAAGCGGAAGTGACAGACGACCGTATCGATTTGCCTGAAATTATTGATGCTTGCCTGGACAAAGAATTAGTGAAAAACAAATAGCTTAAACAAGGCTGCTTCGCCATCGAGGCAGCCTTTTCTTTGCTTAAAAGGAGAATATTGATGAAGAAATCTAAAAGATTGACGCCGCTTATCCCAAAGGAATTGGAAACCCGTACTTTCTCAACAGCCCTAGATGATAATTACATAAGCAATTGCCGGGTCTCTCAGGAAACGATCGACTTCGCCACTGAAGAAGCACTTCATATCGACAAGGTGGTATTTGAGAATGTCAATTTTCTGGAGACAAGCTGGCCGCGCTCGGAATTTGTCGATGTCGTGTTTCTGAACTGTGATCTGTCAAATGCGGATTTGAGCCGTGCAGTTTTCCATCGGACTGAGTTCCGAAACTCCAAATTGCTTGGCGTTAATTTTGCGGAAGCAGGAATCCGCCACACTCTTTTCGAAGAATGCCTGATGAATTACGCGACCTTCGGCTTTACTTTATGCAACACCGTTTCTTTCGTTTCCTCCTCGCTGCGTTTTGCAGACTTTTATCAAATGGGACTGAAAAACAGCGAATTCCAAATGTGTGAATTGAATGATGTCAATTTCACGGAAACCAGTCTTAAGGGCATCGACCTTAGCACGAATTCCTTCGAAAGCATTCAGGTTTCGATTGAAAAACTTCAAGGGTGCAAAGTGTCTCCAAATCAGGCGATCGCTTTTGCACGGCAAATGGGAATGATCATAGAAAACTAATATTATAGAAGAAACATGAAAAAATGCCCGGCAGTTTTAAGCTGCCGGGCATTTTTTTTGAAGCTTTTATTGGTGTATTGATGTTCGTTAATTGATGTCGAGCTTGTTTGCGCTTTTCTTATTGTCCAGTTCCAGCTGCCAGATTCTAGGGTCATAAGCCACTCTGGCTATGCGGCTGAAGAAACGCCGCTACGCCAGTGCGTCTTATGCCCGTCGAATCTACATGGCAGCTTGCGCTTTTCTTGTTAACGGACACCTTTCATGAATTGCTGAATACGTGGAGCGAAGATGAACAATAGGATACTGAGGGCGATAGAAGCTCCTCCGATGATTCCAAAGTACATCATTTCGTTTTCCACTGTATAGAATTTAACCAATTGTGCGTTGATTGCCTGAGCGGCAGCGTTGGATAGGAACCACAAACTCATTGTCTGAGCTGAGAAAGCAGCAGGCGCCAATTTGGTAGTTGCTGATAGTCCCACCGGAGATAGGCAAAGTTCACCCAGTACAACAATGAAATAACTCAAGACAAGCCAAAGGGGATTAACCAATGCTGCTGGTCCGCCAAAGTAGGCCGGTAATAGGATAACCAGGAACGATAAGCCGGCAAACAGCAGGCCGAGTGAAAATTTCTGTGGAATAGACGGTTGTCTGCTTCCCAGTTTAACCCAAAGCCAAGCGAAAACCGGAGCCAGTGTAATGATGAATAAAGGATTCAGGGATTGGAACCAGGCAGGGGAAATAGTGATTCCTGCGAATTCAAGGTCCGTACGCGTATCAGCGTAGGCGGCAAGAATAGTTGATCCCTGTTCCTGTATTGCCCAGAACATAACGGAGGCGATGAATAATGGAATATAAGCCAACAGGTGTGAGCGTTCCACTTCTGTTGTTTTTTTGCTGCGGTACATAACCGTGAAATAAGCGATTGGAATCAAAATACCAAAGATACCGACAAGTGCAACGAAGCTGTTAAAAGTCAATAGACCTGTTGGAATTCCGATAGCGACTGCCGCTGCAATAATCACAGCAGCAATAGTGAAGATCAGAATTGTTGTTTTGCGTTCTGAAGGCAATAATGGGTTCGGTACAACTGTTCCTGCCAATCCAAGATTTTTCTTCTTTGTGGCGATAAAAATCACTAAACCAAGGAACATACCGACTGCTGCAATACTGAATCCCAGATGGAAGTTGATATCCATACCGACAGTACCGACGATTAAAGGCGCCAGGAAGCCACCCATATTAATACCCATATAGAAAATGCTGAAGCCGGCATCACGGCGGTCATCATTGTCTGCATAGATTTCACCGACAACACTCGAAACGTTCGGTTTCAATAACCCGGTACCAAGGACAATCAAGACCATGGAAACAAAGAACAAAGCGAGATTACCTGGAATTGCAAGAGCGATATGCCCAAGCATGATCAGGATACCGCCATAAAATACAGCTTTCGAGGTTCCGAATATCCGGTCTGCCAGCCAGCCGCCGATAATTCCGGACATGTAAACAAGAGAACCGTAAATAGACATGATAGATAAAGCGGTTGTTTGATCAAGGCCGAGTCCGCCATCGGAAATTTCGTAGTACATATAGAAAACCAGAATGGCTCTCATCCCATAATAGGAGAACCGTTCCCAGAACTCAGTAAAGAATAGCGTAAAAAGTCCTTTAGGTTGACCAAAGAAGCCTTTTTGAGGAACGCTATCGACAATCTCTTGTCGAGAATATTTTTCTGACATTACACTAACCTCCATTTGTTTATTCTAACATAATACTTTTTTTAGTTAAAAAAATCAAAATAAATTTATTATCTAGTAAAATAGACCTTTTTCGATAACTGAATCCAGGATTATCAACGCGAAAAAATGGAAATATGTTTTATTGGAATAATTATTTAATTCTGATTAGAATGATATTTCGCGAATGGACATAGGTGAAGTGGCACTAGAGCGGTTTTCCAAGTTTGACGTGCCTATTTACCTGCAATTTCAAATAATTAATAATGTGGTAAATTAAGTAAATAAAATATCCTATTAAATTTCCATAATTAGTAATGTTTAGTTAGTGTTCACTAATTATTCACACTTTTTTAAAGAATTATCCAAAAAAGATTGTGAAAAAGCGCAAGGTGCAGTATATTTAAAATAGTTAGAATATTATTTAGGGAGCAGGAGTGTAAATGAAACAGTTAAGCAAACGAATCAAGGACTTAAGAGAAGCAAAGGGTCTATCTACTGAAGAATTGGCAGAAGAAATCGGCTTTGCAAAAAGCACGGTTTGGGCTTATGAAAGTGGAAAGAAACAAGTGTCTGTAGTGCATCTCGAGAGACTTGCAGATTATTTTGAGATATCAGTCGACAGTTTGTTGGATCGCAGCGAACGGACAATCAATGTGGATCTTCAAAATACAAGTTTTTTAAACGATTACAATCTAATGTTGGATGACCAGCCGCTTAATCAGCATGAAATTGCGGAAGCTGCATCTTTCATTCAAGTTAAACGCCGTATGGGCAGTTATGGAACCGCAACTAACTGATTGCCTGAAGGCCCAATATAACCAAAACGCCTATTCCTTAAAGGGGAATAGGCGTTTTGATTTTTCAGAAACGACTAAGCCAGCAAGAGGAACTGCCTAAAGCGATATTCCCTGTTTTCTTGTTTATTCCAAATGCTTCCGGGAAGACATAAAGTAAAATGGATTATGGAGGATGAGACTATGAGCAAAACAATCTTTATTACAGGAGCAGGAAGCGGGTTGGCGAAAGGAACAGCATTCGGGCTTGCAGAGCAAGGGCATAAAGTGATTGCGCCAGTGGAAACAGCTCCTCAAGTAACGGCTTTAAAGGAAGAAGCCCAAGCAAAAGGACTTGATTTGGATATATTTAAAATGGATATCAAAAATCCGCAGGACTTGGCGCAAATGCTTGAATATGATTTTGATATTTTTGTAGCCAATGCTGCTATAAATGAAGGCGGTGCCCTAGCAGAAGTGCCGATGGCGAACTTCAGGGAATTATTTGAGGTCAATGTTTTCAGTACTTTAGAAACAGCTCAAATTGCTGCGCGGAAATTTGTGGATAAAGGAAAGGGCAAGATTATTTTCATGTCTTCTATGGCAGGGATTATGTCGACTCCTTATGTCGGTCCTTATACTGCAACTAAGCATGCGATCGAAGCCATTGCCACAACGATGCAAAAAGAGTTGGAAAGCCACGGAGTTCAAGTGGCAACCATTAATCCAGGAGCTTTTGCGACAGGTTTTAACGATCGCAGTGCAGAGGCTAAATGGAAGTGGTTCGATGAAGAAATTCATTTTACGCGGAAAGAAGATATGGAAGAAGCTGATCGTGCATTAGAGAGTCACTATGATCCCGCTGAAATGATTGCGAAGATGGTTGAAGTTATACCTCTTGATCACCATAAATTCCGTACAGCTTTTCCTGAAGAAACAGAAAAGCAAATGAAAGAAGAAGAGGCGAAACGGTGGAGAATGGAGATTTGAAGGAGGGGCGAAGATGGAGCGCCAAGCAGAGTTGGTTGCCATGCTGGAAAAAGGAGAAGCGGATCTTCATGCTGCTTGCCAATTATTTGATTCATTGGAAACGGTTGATCTGGAATCGCTTCTTGGAACTTGGAGAGGAAAAGAATTTCTTACTGGCCATCCATTAGACGGTGTCTTAAAGAAACTGAATTGGTATGGGAAAGCATTCCATGATACAGAAAATGTGGATCCGTTGCTGTTTGAAGTGAAAAAAGGAAAAGTGATCGCAGTCGACCCAGTTCCTTTTATGAGAAAACAGAAATTAACAAAAGCGGTTGGCGGTGAAGCCCGTATGCGGATGGTGGAGTATCGCGGGAAAGTGAGTGCGGCGATGATCTATGACCATTTGCCGATCCTTGACCACTTTCGGAAAGTGGCAGAAGGGAAACTGCTTGGCATGATGGACCTGAAGGGAGAACAGCAGCCCTTTTTCTTCCTGCTTGAAAAAGTGCAAGATGAAAAACTGTCCTGAGAGCGTATGCTTGAGGACAGTTTTTTTATTTGTCTCGATCTTCATAGTTTTTCTCGGTATTTCGTCAAAGAAAAAGGCGCAAAAATGTGGTAAGCTAACTCATACGATACGAGTATTAGGAGTGTTCTATTTTGTTGGAAAGCGCGAAAAAATTATTGAAGTCCCATTTTGGCTATGAATCCTTCCGGATCGGCCAGGAACAAGCCATTACCCAGGTATTTGAAGGGCATAATTCAATTTGCGTCATGCCGACCGGCGGAGGCAAGTCCATGTGCTATCAAATTCCGGCACTGGTCATGGAAGGGACCACCATTGTCGTGTCGCCTCTGATCTCATTGATGAAAGACCAAGTAGATGCACTTTTGGCAGCTGGGATTCCAGCTGCTTATATAAATAGCTCCCTCGATTTTGATGAAGTGCGGGAAACGCTTATGGATGTGCAACGCGGTGCCATTAAGCTGCTTTATATTGCGCCAGAGCGTCTAGACTCAGAAATGTTCCTGAATGAACTTCAGGGAGTCCATGTTCCGCTGATTGCTGTTGACGAAGCACATTGTATTTCGCAATGGGGCCACGATTTCCGCCCAAGTTACCGTTTGATCAGCCGGATGACGGAGCTGTTCCCGAATAATCCGACTGTATTGGCGTTGACTGCTACTGCAACGCCCCAAGTGCGTGAAGACATTTGCCGGATTTTGAATATCGAAGAAGAACACACCATTATGACTGGTTTTGAACGGGCAAATCTAACATTTTCCGTCATTCGCGGTCAGGACCGGGAACGTTTTGTAAAAGAATACGTGGAAAAAAACGAAAAAGAAGCGGGGATTATCTACGCCGCCACTCGAAAGACAGTGGACTCGGTATACGAAATGCTCATTAAAAAAGGCATTAAGGCTGCAAAATACCATGCCGGCATGCCTGACAATGAAAGAAAGATCGGCCAAGAACGGTTTCTTAATGATGAAGTGACTGTCATGGTGGCGACAAACGCCTTCGGCATGGGAATCGATAAATCCAATATCCGATTTGTTATCCATTATCAATTGCCTAAGAACATGGAAAGCTATTATCAGGAAGCAGGCCGTGCAGGCCGTGATGGGCTGCCGAGTGAGTGTATCGTATTGTATGCTTCCCAGGATGTCCAAACACAGCGTTTCTTAATTGATCAGGCCCAGGATCCAAGCCGAATTCCGGGGGAATTGGTGAAGTTGCAAGGGATGGTTGATTATTGCCATACTGAAAATTGCCTGCAGCAGTTTATCATTCATTATTTCGGCGACACGGCAGCTGAACCATGCGGCCATTGTGGAAGCTGCTTGGATGACCGTGAAAGCATGGATGTTACGAAAGATGTTCAAATGGTTTTGTCCTGCGTCATTCGGATGGGGCAGAAATTCGGCAAGGCTATGACAGCGCAGGTATTGACCGGTTCCCGCAATAAAAAAGTGCTGGATTTTGGTTTCGATAAATTGTCGACCTATGGAATTCTTAAGCACCAAAATGCCAAAGAAGTGTCGAATTTAATTGAATTCATGATTTCGCAGGAGTTGTTGGCGGTTGAACAAGGTTCGTTTCCGACCATCTATGTTCCTGATGGTGGCAGAGATGTATTGCTTGGCAAACGCCAGGTTTTGAGAAAAGGCGCGGTTGTCACTAAGAAAATTTCCTCTAATGATCCGTTATTTGAAGAACTCAGAGTGGTTCGGAAAAAGCTGGCTGATGAAGCGGGAGTGCCGCCTTTTGTTATTTTCTCCGATAAAGCATTACAGGATATGGTGGCGAGACGCCCTAAAAATGAAGTGGAATTTTTGGAGGTCAACGGTGTAGGTGCCAACAAACTTGAAAAGTATGGACAAGCCTTTTTACAAGCGATTCATTCTTTTGATGCCATAAATAACTGAATAAATATAAGTTGGAAAACCCCGTATAAAACGGGGTTTTTTTATTTGGTGAATTAATTAGACTGTATATTTATACATTATATTCCGGAGTAAACGTTTGTTTTTCTTGCAATAAAAATGGAAGCGCTTGCAATGTGGATATAAGATTTCGGCTTTTATTTTTGATATTTTTTTACTTGGGGGAATTGTATATATATTCAGACTTATGATATACTATCAAAACATTATGACACATGAGTGTAATGAAGGAGGCGGTTTGATGAGCAAGAAAGAGTATCCAATCCCACAGGGACTATATCATCCAGATCAGGAACACGAGGCGTGTGGAATCGGGATGATCGCCAATATTAACGGAGAAAAATCACATGCAATCGTTCAAAATGCGATCAACATATTGTGCAACCTGGAGCACCGAGGCGGCCAATCATCTGACACGAGCACAGGAGATGGTGCAGGGATTCTGACGCAAATTCCCCATCGTTTTTTCCTGAAGCAATGTGAAAAAGAAGGCATTACTTTGCCTGAAGAAGGAAAGTACGGCATTGGTATGCTCTTTATGCCAAAAGATTATGATTTGCGTATGAAAACCAAAGAATTGATCCACCAAATTATCCAAGAAGAAGGCCAAGTCTGTCTTGGATGGCGTCCGGTTCCGGTCAACGATTCGTTTGTCGGTAAAGTCGCTTCAAAAACCAAGCCTGTGATTCGCCAGGTATTTATCGGTGCTGCACATGGATTGGAAAACCGTATTGACCTTGAGCGCCGTTTATATGTCATCCGCAAACGGATTGAACAGGAAATGGTCGGCAAAGAAGAATTTAAAGATGTGTATTTCAGCAGCCTTTCAGCAGGTACGATTGTTTACAAAGGCATGCTTATCCCGGAACAACTCGATTCGTTTTATATAGACCTCAACCATCCCGAATTCAAATCAGCATTGGCTCTCGTCCACTCTCGCTTTAGTACGAACACCTTCCCAAGCTGGCAACGTTCACACCCTAACCGCTACTCAATCCACAACGGTGAATTCAATACCCTTAGAGGAAATGTCAATTGGATGCGTGCTCGTCAGATGCTTTGCACATCTCCCGCTTTCAATGAAGAGGACCTTCAAAAAGTACTGCCTGTCATAGACGAAACCGGCAGTGATTCTTCAATGTTCGATAATTGCTTTGAATTCCTGCATTTGTCTGGAAGATCGCTTGCCCATACAGCCATGATGATGGTGCCGGAACCTTGGGTCAATGATCCAACCATCAAACAGGAAAAAAGAGATTTCTATGAATACCATAGTACGCTTATGGAACCGTGGGACGGACCGGCTGCATTGGTCTTTACAGATGGCAAACAGATTGCGGCTTGCCTTGACCGAAACGGCCTGCGGCCTGCACGTTATTATGTGACGAAGAGCGGCATGATCGTCATGGGCTCAGAAGTAGGCGCACTTGATATATTTGCAGATGACATCATTTATAAAGACCGTCTTCGTCCAGGGAAAATGCTGCTGGTGGATTTAGAAGAGGGCAAAATTATTCCCGATGAAGAAATCAAGCTGCAGATTGCAGGAGAGTTGCCATACAAAGATTTCATCGAGAAAAATATGTTTGATTTGGAAGATTTGCCGGAGCCGGTCAAACCTACAAACTCTGACGATGCGCAACCTTTGATTAAACGCCAGCTCGCTTTCGGCTATACAATGGAAGAAGTTCAAAAAATTATCAAGCCGCTAGCAACAGATGGGAAAGATCCTGTTGGTTCGATGGGATATGATTCGCCTTTAGCAGTCTTGTCTAAAAAACCTCAGCTTCTCTACAATTATTTCAAGCAATTGTTCGCTCAAGTTACGAATCCGCCAATTGACGCGATTCGTGAACATATTATTACAGCAGCCCGTACAACCATTGGTGCAGAAGCGAATCTGGTTCAACCGACTCCTGAAAGTGCCCGCCATATCCGCCTGGAAACGCCGATTTTGACAGATATGGAACTTGAAAAATTGCGTCAGCAACATGTTCCTGATTTCAAGACCGCAACCATCTCTATACTGTTTCCGAAAAATGATGGGGAGCAAGCAATGGAACAGAGGTTGGAAGCTGTTTTTGCGGAAGCCGATCAGGCGATACGAGAAGGGGCGAAATTGCTCATTTTATCCGATCGGGGAGTGAATGAGGAGTTTGCAGCGATTCCTGCGCTATTGGCTGTTTCAGGTTTGCATCATCATTTGATCCGTGAAGGCACCCGAATCCAAATGAGCATTTTGCTGGAATCTGCAGAACCGCGCGAGGTCCATCATTTTGCGGCGTTGCTCGGTTACGGAGCGGAAGGCATAAATCCATATTTGGCTTTCGATACAATCAAAAATTTGATTGAAATAGAAGATATTCCGAATATGAATTTTGAGGAAGCGGAACAGACTTACGTTAAAGCTGTTACAGACGGCATTATTAAAGTTCTATCCAAAATGGGAATTTCAACCATTCAAAGTTACCGTGGTGCACAGATTTTTGAAGCTGTCGGTATTCATATGGACGTAATCGATAAATACTTTACACGAACTTCTTCACGATTAGGCGGAATTGGTCTAGATATCATTGCTAAAGAAGTTCTTATGAGACATGCGGCAGCTTATCCGGTTGCTCAAGGAGACGACCAGGCCCTGGAATCCGGCGATGAATTCCAATACCGTGAAAATGGAGAAAACCATCAGTACAATCCAAAGACAATCCACACACTCCAGCATGCATGCCGGACTAATAACTACGATGTCTTCAAGAAGTATACGAACTTGTTGACGGATGAAAAGGCCAATCTTCAATCGCTGCGCGGTTTGATGTCCTTTAAGAAACGGACGCCTGTGCCGATCGAAGAAGTGGAAACAATAGAAGAAATCTGTGCGCGCTTCAAAACAGGCGCCATGTCGTACGGTTCCATCAGCAAAGAAGCACACGAAGCATTAGCGGTGGCAATGAACCGCATCGGCGGAAAGAGCAATTCTGGTGAAGGTGGAGAAGAAGTTTCCCGTTTTATTCCGGACGAAAATGGCGACAATCGCCGCAGCTCCATTAAACAAGTGGCATCCGGCCGCTTTGGCGTAACGAGCCATTACCTAGTGAATGCCGATGAAATCCAAATCAAAGTGGCCCAGGGAGCGAAACCGGGAGAAGGCGGACACTTGCCTGGCAAGAAAGTTTATCCTTGGATTGCTGAAGTGCGCGGCTCTACAACCGGCGTTGAATTGATTTCACCGCCGCCGCACCATGACATCTACTCAATCGAAGATTTAGCTGAATTGATTTTTAACTTAAAGAATGCAAATCCAGATGCGCGAATCAGCGTTAAATTGGTATCCGCTGTTGGTGTCGGGACGATTGCTGCAGGTGTTGCTAAAGGCCGGGCGGACGTTGTCTTGATCAGCGGCTATGATGGCGGTACAGGAGCGGCTCCTAAAACAAGCCTGAAACATACAGGGCTTCCATGGGAAATCGGCTTGGCTGAAACGCATCAAACCTTGCTGTTGAACGGTCTGCGTGATCGGATTGTCGTAGAAACAGACGGCAAAATGATGACCGGCCGCGATGTAGTGACAGCGGCTCTGCTTGGCGCTGAAGAATTCGGATTTTCCACTGCACCGCTTGTTGTACTTGGCTGTGTCATGATGCGCGTCTGCCATTTGGATACGTGCCCTGTCGGCATTGCAACTCAAAATCCCGAACTGCGTGAAAAATACGGCGGCGATCCGGAGCATGTAGCGAATTTTATGCGCTTTATCGCAAGAGAAACACGTGAACTGATGGCTGAACTGGGCTTCCGTACCATCAATGAAATGATTGGACGGACAGACGTTCTTGAAGCCAATCAAGCTGTCGATCACTGGAAAGCCGGCGGCATTGATTTGAGCGCCTTATTGTATCAGCCGGACCTGCCTGAAAAAGTAGGCCGTTATGCGACGGTTAAACAAAACCATGAATTGGAACAGACATTGGATTACCAGGAACTGTTGCCGCGTTGCCGTAAGGCGATTGAAAATGGCGAGCGGGTTGAAGTGGCAACGGCAATCCGTAACATTCACCGTGCGACAGGAACGATTGTTGGGAGTGCCATTTCAAAACGTTACGGTGCAGAAGGCTTGCCTGAGGACACTGTTAATTTGAATTTCCAAGGATCGGCCGGACAAAGTTTCGGTGCATTCATTCCAAAAGGGATGTCGATGAACCTGATCGGCGATGCCAATGACTTTGTCGGAAAAGGGTTATCGGGAGGTAAGATTACGGTTTATCCGGCACTCGATTCAACTTTCCTTCCTGAGAAAAACATCATTATCGGAAATGTATCATTCTATGGCGCCTCTGCTGGCGAAGCATATATCTATGGAGTGGCTGGCGAACGCTTTGCTGTCAGAAACAGTGGAGCGAAAATCGTTGTCGAAGGTGTAGGCGACCATGGTTGTGAATATATGACGGGAGGACGGGTAGCGATTCTTGGGCAGACCGGCAAAAACTTTGCAGCTGGTATGTCAGGAGGCGTAGCTTATGTTCTCGATGAAGAAGGTACGTTCAGTGAGCGCTGTAATGCCGAAATGGTCCATTTGCAGCCGCTTGCCGACCCTGCAGAAATCGAAGAATTGCGCGAAATGATTCAAAAGCACGTTCATTACACAAGCAGTGCAAACGGCACGCGCTTGTTGGCTCACTGGGATATTTATTCCGCAAAATTCGTCCGGGTTATTCCTAAAGCTTACCTTCAGATCAATGAACGAATCAATAAATTACAGAGCAGCGGCATGGCCAAGTCCGAAGCGGAAATGGCCGCTTTCGAAGAAAGCAAAATGGCCGGTGCCGGGAAATAAGAAAAGCGGAAGCGCCTGTTCAGCTCTGACAGGGACAAGACGTTCTGGCGAAGCGGCATCTTTTCAGCCGCACAGCCAGAATGGCTTGCATCCCGAAGAGCTAGGTGCTGAAGTCTAGACAATAAGAAAAGCGGAAGCAGCCGTTCATGTTCAAAAGTGCTGTGATTACAACATGAGAAATCGTGAGTAGGAGGGGAAACAATGGGGAAACCAACAGGATTTATGGAATATGGCAGACAAACAGTCAAAGAGCGCCAACCGGCTGAACGGACAAAGGACTGGAATGATTACACAATTCCTTTGTCGAATGAAGAAGTGGCAAAACAAGGCGCGCGTTGTATGGACTGTGGAGTGCCGACATGCCATACCGGAATGGAATTGGATAATGTAACGACCGGTTGCCCTGTAAACCATCTCATCCCAGAATGGAATGATCTTGTTTATCGTGGCCAGTGGAAAGAAGCCTTGCACCGTGAACACTTGAAAAACAACTTCCCTGAGTTTACAGGAACGGCTTGTCCGGCACCTTGTGAAGGAGCTTGTGTACTCGGCATCAATGAACCGCCAGTAGCGATTCGTACAGTAGAACGGTCGATCATTGAGCGTGGATTTGCGGAGGGTTGGGTTGTGCCTGAGCCACCCAAAACACGTACCGGCAAAAAAGTAGCCGTAATCGGTTCGGGGCCGGCCGGACTTGCCGCTGCAGCCCAGTTGAACAAAGCGGGGCATATGGTGACGGTATTTGAAAAAAGCGACCGTGTAGGCGGCTTGCTGACGTACGGAATTCCAGAAATGAAGTTGTCCTATGATATGGTAACCAGACGTGTGAATATTCTTGAGCAGGAAGGAATTACTTTCATCACAAACGTAGAAGTCGGAAAAAATTACCCTTCTGCGAAACTGAAAGATGATTTCGATGCAGTAGTCATGTGTACGGGTTCAACAGTTCATCGTGATATTGATGTGGAAGGCCGGGAGTTGGAGGGTGTCCATTTCGCTATGGATTTCCTTCACGCCAGTACAAAAAGCCTTCTGGATTCAAATTTTGAAGACGGCAATTATATTTCGGCCGAAGGCAAAAATGTCATTGTCATCGGTGGTGGAGATACAGGAACGGATTGCTTAGCGACATCAGTTCGCCATGGCTGTGAAAGCCTTGTTCAATTTGACGTTTATGACAAAAAAGGGGCAATCCGCGACGAAAAAGGCAATCCATGGCCACAATATCCGAAAGTGCACCGCGTGGAATATGGCCATAAAGAAGCAGCGGCCACTTTTGGTGAAGATCCAAGAGCTTACGCAGTTATGACCAAGAAGTTTGCCGGTAATGAAAACGGCCAAGTCAAAGAAGTCCATACGGTCAATGTGAAATTGAAGATAGACGAAAACGGCAATCGGATCCGCGAGGAAATTCCAGGCACCGAAAAAGTATGGAAAGCAGATTTAGTGCTGATCGCCATTGGCTTCAGTGGACCAGAACAAGACTTGATCCAGCAGCTGGAGTTAGAAACAGAAGTGAATTCAAGAGTAAAAGCGGAATATGGAAAATACACTACAAACGTAGAAGGTGTTTTTGCAGCGGGGGATGTCCGCCGTGGCCAAAGCCTGATTGTTTGGGCCATCAATGAGGGTCGTGAAGCAGCGCGTGAATGCGATCGTTTCCTTATGGGGACGACTGTATTGCCGTGATAAAGAAGCGTAATAATAGAGTTGAAGAAAAGCTGCAGTTAAACTCATCTTCGAGTTCAACTGCAGCTTTTTCTGTGGAAAGGATGGACGCGAACGAAGAGAAATTTGAAGGGGAGGGTCGTCGATGAATGACCGTCGCTATTTTCGTTTAAAGTAGAAAAATGAGGTATAATTTATGGACCATAGCAGCCTTGTAACAGCTATTTGATAATCCTTCATTACAGTAATACTTTATCACTGTAACCTATAAGTCTTTTATCTAAATAATACAATATTTGATTGTGCAAAAGACCTATGAAGGATATACTATATTAGGTCAGGGATGGTATTTTAAGTTAATTTAAAGTAGAAAGATAATTGGCTTTTGCTTATAAAATTTTAAAATCTCACTGCCTGCTTACAAATTGGAAATAGGAGGAATACGGATGTTTAAAAAGAGCTTAATCGCTGTATTATTTTCATTCATTATGGCAATGGTATTAGGTACTAGTGTGTTTGCAGCGGATAATGGTGAAGTGGTCAAAGTCGACGCTGCAACAGAAATGACTCCGGAAATTGCCTCGGCATTATCGGAAGTCAATAAAATAAATGATAAAATTTATGCAGAGATTGATAAAGCAGTAGCTAAATCTGAAAAGATGCATACTAAATTTCTTGAACAGCAAGCAAAACAAACTGATCCAACTAAACAAGCTAAGTTGAAAGCAGACTACGATAAGAAGTACGAAAAACTCATTGCTGATTTAAAAGCAAAGGCTGAAAAAATGACGCTTAAAGGAATTGAAAAGGCTGAGAAAGCCGGATTGGTCGTTGAGATAGAATTGGTAGAGGTTTCATTTCCTAAGGGTCCAGAGTTGATTGATCCTATTCTAGTAGTTGGTTGGTAATTATCTTGTTCATATAACAATACATGAAGTAATATTAGAGTATAGAGAGTTTTCTATACTCTCGTATTTTTCTGCAGAGGATGTGTGTCTGTGAAAGGCTTAGACATATTAACAGACGGTTATCTTGAAAAAGTGAATAATGGTGCCACGACACTGAGTCTTTTGGGACGTGGAAACGGTATTGAATTAATGAAGCAGACAGTTTTATCAGATAGTATATTTATTCTTTTTCCCAGCCAAGATGAGGATTCGCAAGAGTTTTTTTATATACTGTCTGGTGAAATTGAAGCTGATATAGACGGTGAAGTTAAAAGGTTGGGACCAGATACCTTTCTCTCTGCTAAGAACTTAGAAGGTACAGTGCAATTTAAAACTTTGACTGATTTAACTTTTCTGTCAGTTTCTACTGTTCCTGTATTCCATTATTTAAGCAGTATAGTAAGTAAGTTAAAGAGTATTGGAGAAGCTGTTGAGAAAAAAGATCGTTATACATTTAATCACAGCTCTCGTGTCGCTAACTATGCGGTTAAGACTGCTTCTAAAATGAAATTGAGAAAAGAACAGATGGAAAATTTATTGTTAGCTTCCATCCTGCACGACATCGGCAAAATCAACATTCCTGAAGAAGTATTGAAAAAGCCAAGCAAATTGACGAACGAAGAGTTTGAGTTGGTGAAAAAGCATCCAGGCGATGGCGCGGCCATGATCCGGGACACTCCTTATGCAGACATCGCAGATATCGTCGAACAGCATCACGAGCGCGTGAACGGAAGAGGCTATCCTTTTGGCTTGAAAGGCGATGAGATTTTAGTGGAAGCTAAAATTATCGGCGTGTGCGATACGTTCGATGCAATGACCGAAGACAGAGCTTACCGAACTGCATTTTCTCCAGAATACGCGATGGCAGAAATCAACAATCTGGTTGGGGTTCAATATGATGAAACAGTCGTCAAGGCTTTCGAACAGGTTTTGAAAGAAGAAGGAAAGCTAAGTTCATAGATGCTGAGACCAGACACCCAGACTTTTCGAGGTGTCTTTTATTTTCCCTAAAATGTTTAAAAGTCAGTGATTTAGTCAATACTTTATACACAGTGATTATACAAAAACGAAGAGGAGAGATTCAAATGGCCAGAAATTCATCAGGCGGTATGTTTGGAAAACTTGTATTGATCGGCCTTGGTGCTGTAATCGGTGCAGCAATGACTCAGCAGAAAACGCAAACAAGCGAAACCTCTCAAACCAGCAAAGCAGATATGAAAGCGAACATTAAAAAAGGGCTTGATCGTTTAAATGAGCAATCAGGCGGTATGGTGGACAAAGTGAAGCCGACAGTCAATAAAGCGGTGGAAAAAGTGAAAACGGCAATTGATGCACAGCAGGATATGATGAACAAAGAAAAAGATGCTTTGGATAAAGCGAATAAAACATTACAGGATGATGTTGGCGGCAATGTCGACAAATCGAGCAGTTCATCAACTGATCAGTCAAAGACGAGCTCTACCGGCAATGTTTCCCCTAACACCAATAAGCCGACAGGCGGCGTTTATGGAGGAAGCACGGAGTATACAGAATCCTTGAAAAAAGATGTTGATGATTCGTCGAGTACGGACAGTTCTACATTCGGCAGCACTGGATCTACCGGCAATACTTCTTCTGAAGCCAATAAACCATATGGCGGAAGCACGGAGTATGCGGATTCTTTGAAAAAAGACTTATCGAACCAGTCGAAGAAAAAAGACGATTCTTCTTCAAATGATTCCACATTCGGGAAGTAAATTAGGTATAATGGAACAAAGTTAAGCTATGCGCGTTTCCAGAAGCGGCATAGCTTTTTCTTCATTCATTTTTGTCTGAATATTCTACGTATTAGGGGGTTGTCTCTTTGTTTAAAACGTATTCGACAGGGGCATTTTTTGATGAAATGTTTACACCAAATGGAAAGCCGAAGTCACATTACCAAAAATTTTTTGATGTACTTCAGAAATTTTCGAAAGACGAGCTGCGTGAAAAACATGAAACAGCTCAACTATCTTTTCTGAGGCAAGGCATCACTTTCACTGTTTATAACAACAATGTCGGAACGGAAAGAACCATGCCTTTTGACTTTGTGCCCATCATCATTCCATCTGAAGAGTGGGAAGTGGTGGAAAAAGGAATGGTCCAGCGCGCGGAAGCGCTCAATCAGTTTTTGGAGGATGTCTATCACGATAAGCGCATCTTGGAGGATGGGATTGTTCCGAGACATTTAGTTGAAGCGAATCCATATTATTACGACGAACAGGTAAAAGATATCGATATTCCGCTGAAAAATCATATTTTTCTAGCCGGTATTGATTTGATCCGTGATGAGAACGGGAAATATCATGTGCTTGAAGATAATTTGCGTAATCCATCAGGATTGTCTTATGTGTATCAAAACCGGTACGTCATGCGTCAGGTTTACCCCGAGTTTTTCGCCAGCCAATCGGTTCATACCCTCGAGCATCAGCTTTCCCATCTCCATCAGGCGATATTGGACCATGCGCCGGAATCCAGAAAAGACAAGGCCTTTGCTGTTCTGCTGACTCCTGGGATGTACAATTCCGCATATTATGATCATGTCTTTCTAGCGCAGCAGATGGGCATCGATTTGGTGGAAGGCCGAGACCTGATTGTTAAAAAGAACATCGTTTACATGAAGTCAATCCGGGGGTTGAAACGAGTCGATATCATCTACCGCCGGATAGACGACGATTATCTGGACCCGGAAGCGTTTCTCGCTGAATCTGCACTGGGTGTTCCCGGGTTGCTGCTGGCTTACAGAAAAGGCAATGTAGCGATTTTAAATGGCATTGGAAATGGAGTGGCAGACGACAAAGCCATCTATGCCTATGTGCCGGAGATGATCCGGTATTACTTGAATGAAGAACCGATCATCGATAATGTCAAAACCTATCTATTGGATAAACCGGAAGAGCGGGAGTGGGTGCTCGATCACTTGCATGAATTGGTGGTAAAAAATGTCGGTGCTTCGGGTGGCTACGATATGTTGGTCGGACCGCATGCATCAGAAGAACTGATTGAACAGTTTCGTGAAAAAATCATTGAAGCCCCTCACCAGTACATTGCCCAGCCGACCATTAAACTGTCCAGGGCCCCTGCGTATCAAGGAGAAGAATTTTATCCTTGCCATGTCGACTTAAGGGTTTTTGTCGTTCGGGGAGTGGACACACATGTTATGCCGGGCGGACTTTCACGTGTTGCTTTAAAAGAAGGGTCCTTGGTTGTGAATTCTTCGCAGGGCGGAGGCGGGAAAGACACATGGGTGTTTAAGAAAAGAGAAGAAGAGGGGGACGCTTAATGCTGAGCCGCGTGGCAAATTCTTTGTATTGGATGTCGAGAAACGTAGAGAGGGCAGAGAACAACGCCCGTATTTTGGATGTGCAATTGCTTCAGATGATTGAAGCGGCAGACGAAGAGTTGATTCGAGATAGCGATTGGAAATTGATTTACGAAATATGCGCTTCGACAGCAACGATGGAAAAGATTAAGTCCCTGCCAAGCTATCAGGAAGATCAGCTTGTCCACTACTTGGCTATGGAAGAAGCCAATTTTAATTCCGTAGCGAGTTGTGTGAGAGTCGTCCGTGAAAACGCCAGAATCAGCCGGGACCACATTCCGGATGATTATTGGGAAGCCTGGAATGGCTGTTACTTGATTTTGCAGGAAATGGATCAGCAAAGCTGCACTGTCAAAGAAATGCGTGAATTTCTTCAACATGTCAAGCTGACCTCGCTGACTACACAAGGAATCGTGGAATCCTCCATGTCGAGGGGAGTCGCTTACCAGATTATCAAAATCGCCAAATGGCTGGAACGCGCAGAAAAGACAGCCCGAATTTTAAACGTCGTTTGTGAACGTACGAGAGAGCGGGTTTTGGAAGCGCAATCGGAGGATTATTATTATTGGCTGGCTGCATTACGGATGACCAATGGCTACAATGCGTATTTAAAAGTGAATCCCCCACAGATGAACCCGAAGAAAGTATTGACTTTCCTGATTGCCGATACGAACTTTCCGCGTTCGATCCGCTATTGCCTTACGCATGTCCGCAGAGCAATCGATGAGTTGGAAGGCGGGAAAATTTCTCATTATTCATGGCAGCTTTATGCGAAACTGGACCAACTCCAGGAAGAATTTGAAGCCATCAATATTGATGAACTGAACTCAGACGAAATTATGGATTTTCTGAATGATTTTCAGAATGGCTGCAATGAAGTTGGCCAGATTTTTTCGAAAACCTATTACTTAAGCGATTCCGAGACCAAACCGATGGAGTCCAGCCAATCACAGAGCATGGGCGCGAAAGGAATAACATCTATGAAATATAAAGTTGAGCATACCAATATCTTTCAATACGAAACAATTGTAGACCAAAGCATGAACTCGATCCGGCTAAAGCCGAGAACGGATGAATGCCAACGCTTATTGTCCTACCGGGCGGAAATTACACCGGCTTCCTTGACTAAGGAGCATATCGACATTTGGGGAAACCATGTAGAGACCTTTTTTATTGCTGAGCATCACCAGCATTTAGAAGTGAAGACGACATCCATCGTCAGCATCCAAAAAAGTCCCTTTATTCATCGGATTGATTATTCGCCAGAAATGAGTGCCATTTTTCATTCGCAATTATTCGGAGAACATTACCTGGCCTTTTTGAGTAATACAGCGTATACGTATTTATCAATGGAGCAAATGAGCCAAATCGACCGTGAGCTGGGCATTATGAAAAATCCAGTGCAATATGCGATCGACGTGATGGAGTATATTCACCAGCATTTCACTTATGACGGTGAATCAACGACGGTCAATACAAAAGCGGAAGAATCTTTTGAATTAAGAAAAGGGGTTTGCCAGGACATCACGCATGTCATGCTCGGCATTCTTCGCAGCAAGTACATACCGGCCCGTTATGTCAGCGGCTATTTGTATGTGGGGGAAAATTCGGCACTTGTCGGGGATGCTGCGAGCCATGCATGGGTGGAAGTGATGGTCCCTGGCATTGGTTGGGTAGGTTTGGATCCAACGAATAATGTAGAAGCTCTGGAAAATCATATTCGTGTTGGCGTAGGGCGGGATTATAATGATGTCAGCCCGGTGCAAGGGGTTTATCGCGGCGGCAGCCAGTCCTTGGATGTTAAAGTTTCAGTGAGCCTGATGGATCAATAACTGGAAACCGTAGACATAGGAATTTTCTTCAGCACCATCGATTTTTAGAGCGGGATAAAACTTAATAATCGTTTAACAGCAGAATTTTCTAATCCGTGCGATAATAGGAGAACCTGAAATTTTTGAACGGAGATGGAGAGCAAACATGAATACGAAGCAATTTAAAGAATACGGCATAAGTGAACCGATCGTGAAGGCCCTTGAGGGGCTTGGATATACCGAACCGACAGAAGTACAAAGAAAAGTCCTTCCTGTCGCATTTTCAAAAACTGATATAACGGTGAAGTCTCAAACAGGAAGCGGGAAGACAGCTGCATTCGGAATTCCGATCTGCGAATTGGTCGATTGGGAAGAAAACAAACCCCAGGCCTTAATTTTGACACCGACACGGGAATTGGCGGATCAAGTGAAAGAGGATATAACGAACATCGGCCGATTCAAACGCATCAAAGCAGCGGCGGTTTATGGCAAACAGCCTTTTGCTTACCAACAGGCTGAACTCAAGCAGAAATGCCATGTGGTTGTTGGGACGCCGGGTCGTGTGCTGGATCATATTGAACGTGGTACGTTGAACTTGGAACGCATCGAGTACCTGGTTCTTGATGAAGCGGACGAAATGTTGAATATGGGCTTTGTGGAACAAGTGGAAGCAATCATCAACAAATTGCCGAAACAGCGCATGACTATGCTGTTTTCAGCAACATTGCCTGAAAATGTAGAAAATCTGCAAAAAAAATACATGATTGATCCGAAGCATATTGAAATTGCTTCAACGGAAACTTTAACCGCTCGAATCGATCACTCCTTGTTTGTTGTAGCGGAACAAAAGAAATTTTCATTGTTGCGGGATGTGACCATTGTTGAGAATCCGGACAGCTGCATCATTTTCTGCCGGACCAAAGACAATGTCGATTTTGTCATGGAACAGTTGGAAAAACATTATTACACGTGTGATAAATTGCACGGGGGCATGATGCAGGAAGACCGCACTGCTGTTATGAATGATTTTAAACGAGGTGAATTCCGTTATTTGGTGGCGACTGATGTTGCTGCCCGTGGGATTGATATCGACAGCATTACGCACGTCATCAACTATGACTTGCCGATGGAAAAAGAAAGCTATGTACACCGCGCAGGCCGCACAGGACGTGCCGGAAAAACAGGGAAAGCAATTTCGTTTGTGACACCACATGAAGACAAATTCCTGGCTGAGATAGAAGAGTACATCGGCTTTGAAATTCCGCGCAGAACGGCACCTTCACCGACTGAAGTGGACGGAGCTATGCTGGACTTCACAGAGAAACTTGAAAGCCGTCCAAAGCTGAAGAAAAACAAAAATGAGCAAGTCAATAAAGATATCCTCAAGTTGTATTTCAATGGCGGCAAGAAAAAGAAACTTCGTGCTTTTGACTTTGTGGGTACATTAACAAGCATTCCAGGAGTGACAGCTGAAGATATCGGGATTATTAAAATACAGGATACGGTGACATACATTGATATTCTGAATGGCAAGGGCCCGATGGTCTTGAAGGCGATGAAAGATAAAACCGTTAAAGGCAAAACACTAAAAGTGCATAAAGCCAACAAATAAGCTGGGACTGCGAGCCAAAAAAGGCTCGCAGTTTTCTAATTTCCAAAGAAATAAAAAAACAATGTACCATATGGAATGGTATAAAGAGTATTGTTTTTTTACATAATTTAGGTTTAAAATAAGGACGTCATAATTCATATGTCACAAAATGAAGCGGTATTGTAATGAAACATGCCCTTTATTGTTACATGCCTGTAATATTCCCGTGCTATTTTAATTGTACTTAGAAAAAGCAAAGGGGATAGCAGATTGAAAAAACTATTGGCAGTCTTAAGTTTTGCACTGATTTTATTCCTAGCAACTTCGATTCAAAGTTCAGCGGCATCAAATGTATATACAGTAAAAAGCGGGGACACATTATATAAAATTTCAAAATCTCAAAAAGTATCAGTCAGCAATTTGAAAATCTGGAACAATTTAAAGTCCAATACGATTCATCCAAAACAGAAACTCAAATTGAAAAAACCGGCTGCTAAAACAGTTTCGAAAAAAACGACTCCTTCACGTTCAACAAGCGGAACAGTCGCAAAGGAATTCACAGTGAGCGCCACTGCATATACAGCTTCGTGTAAAGGATGTTCAGGCATTACACGCACAGGGATTAACTTGAAAAAGAATCCAGGGCTGAAAGTCATTGCAGTGGATCCTAAAGTTATACCTTTAGGAACGAAAGTTCATGTGGAAGGCTATGGATACGCTGTTGCAGGTGATACCGGCGGTGCTATCAAAGGGAAAAAAATCGATGTCTTTATTCCGACCCAAAGCAAAGCGCTTAAGTGGGGACGCAAAAATGTTAAATTAAAAGTATTGAAATAAGTGAAATCCGGCTCATGAAAATGAGCCGGATTTTATTGCGTTCAGCAATTGACTACTGGGGAATTGCGGGTAAGTAACTTCACAGAAAGATTTAAAAAAATTGGAAATAGGGTAAATTCAAATGAATAGTCTTTTTTAAGGTTAGGCGGTATAATATTTGTATAATTAATGTAGAATATATAAGGCAATTTGAAATGGAGGCATCTTTATGTCAGAGAGAATGATTGTGATAGGGGCAGGGCCTGGTGGATTAGCTGCAGCTATGTTGTTGGCCAGCAAAGGATACCAAGTGGATGTCTACGAAAAACAGCCATGGGTAGGAGGGCGAAATGCAGAACTGCGTCTTGGCGATTTTACTTTTGACACAGGTCCTACCTTTTTGAGCATGCTGCATTTAGTGGAAGAGTTGTTTGAAGCAACAGGCAGAAACTTAAAAGACTATATGGATGCCGTTGAATTGGATCCCATGTACGAATTGATTTTTGAAGATCAAAATTTGGTTATGACCCGAAATAACCAAGAAATGAAAAAACAAATCAATGAAAACTTCAAAGGCGATGGCGAAGGATACGAGCGGTTCATGAAAGATACCGGCAAGAAATTGGAAGCTCTGTCTCCCATTCTGCAAACCAAGATGGATAGTTATTTCAGAATGGTCCAGCCGAAAGTATTGAAGGCTTTGCCTGAACTCGAAGTGAATAAAACATTATACGATGTATTGTCCCGGTATTTTAAAGATGAACGGCTGAAAATGGCCTTTGCTTTCCAATCCAAATACCTCGGTATGTCGCCATGGGAATGCCCTGGAGCTTTTTCCATTCTTTCTTACATGGAACATGCGTATGGCATTTATCACCCGATCGGCGGGGTAAATCAATTGTCGCAGGCTATGGCAAAAGTAGTGGAAGAACTGGGCGGCCGAATCCACACCAGCACAGGAGTCAAAAAGCTGTGGATTGAAAATCGTGAAGTGAAAGGCGTAGACCTTGAAAATGGACAACGCAAAGAAGCGGATGAAGTAATTATTAACGGTGACTTCGCTCATGCCATGAACCATTTGGTCGAGCCAGGGATTTTGAAAAAGTACACTCCTGAAAAATTGGCGAAGAAAAAATATTCCTGTTCCACGTTTATGCTTTATTTAGGGCTTGATAAAAAATACGATCTTTCCCACCATACGATTGTCTTTTCAAAAGATTATAAGAAAAATGTGGAAGAAATGACAAAAACGCAAATTCTTTCTGCAGATCCATCCATTTATGTCCAAAATGCCAGCGTTACCGACCCTACGCTAGCGCCTGAAGGGAAATCAGCCTTGTACATTTTAGCCCCGGTGCCGAATAACTTCAGTGACATCGGTTGGGAAAACGAGCAACATGCTTTCCGTGAACTGGTGTTGGATATTATTGAGGAAAAGACAGAGTTCAAGAATTTGCGCGACCATATCGAAGTTGAAAAAATGTTGACGCCGATGGGCTGGCAGGAAGATTACTCAGTCTATCAAGGAGCGACGTTCAATCTGGGCCATCAATTATCTCAAATGATGGTCTTCCGTCCCCACAATAAATTTGAAGAACTGAAAAACTGCTGGTTGGTTGGTGGAGGCACGCATCCAGGAAGCGGCTTGCCAACCATTTTGGAATCGGCACGCATCACAGCCAATGGCATTCTTGAACAGCATGGCAAAAAAGGGATCCCAGTGTTGCCGCTTCCTGCATTGGAGGGCTTTGCATGAAGATTGCAATGATTGGCGGAGGCGTCGGCGGAATGATGGGCGCTTTGTATTTAACGAATATGGGCTTTGATGTCACGATTTTTGAAAAAGAGGAAAAGCTTGGAGGCCGTTTAACGTTTGTTGAGCGAGATGGCTTTAAAGTAGATCAGGGGCCCACCATTGTATTATTGCCTGAGATGTTTCAGGATCTGCTTCAGCAAGCAGGGATTCCTGCTGAAGATATCGAATTATTATTATGTGATCCGCTTTATTCCATTCGCTTTTCGGATGGCACTGTTTATACTAAGTATCCTGATATCAATCGCCAGTTGGAAGAAATTGAAAACGTTTTTCCGGCTGAAAAAGAAGGGTTTCTTCGGTATATTTCAGAAGGCCGCAAGCGGTTTGAGATCGGCAAATCTTCATTCTTAGAGCATTCATTCGTCAATAAAGCCGATTTCTTTACCGCTGGAAACGTCAAGAAATTGTTGAAGCTCAAACCTCAGCAATCTGTCAAAAAACTGACATCCAATTATTTTCGGGACGAACGGCTGCAGTTGGCTTATTCGCTGCAATCTTTGTATATCGGTGGGGACCCGTTTCGTGCGCCGGCTATGTACTCGCTTGTCCCTTTCAGTGAACACGAACATGGGGTATATTATTTGAAAGGCGGTTATGGAAGCCTGATTCCAACGTTGGAAAAAGCACTTCGGTTACGTAATAATCTGACCATCAAAACAAATACGGCAGTTCAACAAATTGTTACAGAAGAAGGTAAAGCTAAAGGGATTGAAACGGCAGAAGGCTATGAAGCGTTTGATGGCATTGTCTATAATGGCGATTTTCCAGGTATTGAAAAAGTATTGCCTGAGCAGAAAAAGAAAAGTTATACCGCCTCTTCAGGATGTGTATTGCTGTATTTTGGCTTGAACAAAGTGTACGAAGAAGGAAATGTCCATCAGTTTTTCATCGGTGACAGTTACGAAGACCATATGGATGATGTGTTTGTGAAAAAACGGAAAACTGAAAATCCGGCAATTTATACTTTTCATCCATCAAAGATAGATGATTCATTGGCTCCTGAAGGAAAGGGTGTCCTTTATGTATTGGTTCCGGTTCCTTCAGGAACGGATATCGATTGGGCAAATGATTCAGCCTGGATCGAAAAAATCATCGATCGTATGGAAGATTTAGCTTTTCCTAATTTCCGGGAAGCGGTGGAATGGATGGAAGTCCGGACACCTACAGAGGCAGAAGCATTCGGTCTGTTCAAAGGAGGAAGTTTCGGAATTGGCCCTACATTGTTCCAATCCGGTGTTTTCCGTCCTCAAGTCAAGCCGTTCAAAACCGATCGCTTGTATGCAGTAGGTGCATCTGTCCATCCTGGCGGAGGCATTCCAATCGTCATGCAAGGGGCAAAGCTACTGGCAGAGCAAATCCAAGGCGATTTTGCAAAGGAAAGGGGCAGTGTATGATGAATTTAAAAGATGCTTATGCTTCCTGTGAACAAGTCATTGCTATGCATTCTAAAAGTTTCTATAAAGCATTCTCCTTGCTCCCTAAGGAAAAACGAAAAGCTGTTTGGGCTGTTTACACATTTTGCCGGACTGTAGACGATATTGTGGATGAAGGATTGAATTCAGAAGAAGAACTTGAACAATTCAAAGTGGATTTCGAAGAATTTTTAACAGGAGCCTACGACAATGATAACCCAATGTGGGTAGCACTGGGACATGTCTTTGAAAATTACGAGATGGACGTGGATGCGTTTTTCGGGTTGATTAGAGGGCAAGAAATGGATTTGACCATCCATCGCTATCGGACAATGGAAGAGTTGCTGAACTACAGCTATCATGTGGCCAGTACAGTTGGCCTCATGCTGTTGCCGATATTGGCTCCCGGTAAAACAGGTATCCTGAAAGAAGGCGCTATTTCACTTGGATATGCCATGCAGATCACAAATATTCTGCGTGATATCGGCGAAGATCTGGAATTAGGCCGCATCTATTTGCCTGAAGAGATTATGGGCAAGTATGAATTGTGTGAAGATGAGCTCCGTTCCGGAATTGTCAGTCCTCAATTCATTGCGGTTTGGGAAGAATTGGCGGAAAAAGCCGAATTCCATTACAAAAAAGCATTTGAAACGATTCAGGATTATCCTTTGTCTTCAAGAGTCCCTGTTAAAGGAGCCGCACTTGTCTACCGTGAAATTCTTTTCACAATCCGTTCGAAGCAATACAATGTCTTCCGCGAAAAACATTATGTGCCCGAAGAGTCGAAACAAGCCATATTGGCTTGTTTGTAAAGAAAAAAGCGGAAGTGCCCGTCGGACCTGGGCGCTGGAGCTGGACAATAGAGAAAAGCGTCATCGCCTATTGTCTTCTCTAAATACAAAAAGACAGCTTCATCATTTCGATGAAGCTGTCTTTTTGTATTTAGCGATTATCTTATTTGCTACATTCAAACCGCTCAAGACTACCATTGGTGAACCGCCGCCGGGGTGGCTGCTGCCGCCGACGAAATAAAGATTTTGAATATCGCGGCTGGCATTGGGCGGACGAAGAAAGGCATCTTTCGGGCGGTTGGAAGAAGGGCCATATAAAGCTCCCCGGAAAGCGCCGAACTTATCCCCAATAAAAGCTGGAGTGAAGATTTTCTCTTCAGCGATATAACTGCGTACATCGATTCCGTAACTTAGAAGAAAGTCATAAATGCGTTCTTTATATGTTTCTGGATCAATCTGCAGCTGTCCTTCTTTAGTCAGTGCAGGTGCATTGACCAGAATAAACAGGTTGTCGCCATCAGGTGATACGCTTGGATCTGTATAGGAAGAGTTGCTGATATAGACGGTGGGCTCATCGCTGTATGCGGAAGCATCGAATAAATCGCTGAATTCCTTCTGGTAGTCTGAAGAGAAAAAGACGTTATGATGCTTCAGGGCATCAAGACGTTCTGTTAATCCGACCGTAATGACAAAGGCCGAAATAGATGGTTCAAAGGCTGCCACTTTGGCATCAGACAACGATGGCCGATGTTTTTCTTCGACCAAAGCGGGAAAGGCCGACAGCAAATCGCCGTTTAAAATGACCAGGTCAGCGTCGACCCGTGTACCATCTTTAAGCTCGATGCCTTTTGCCTGACCGTCATCAGTAAGTATTCTTGTCACTTCTTTTCCGGTTTGCAGAACAGCACCGGAATTTCTGGCAACAGCTGAGAAAGCTTGGGCAATACCTGTATTTCCTCCTTTTTTGTAATAGACGCCTTCCACCAATTCCAGGTAAGCGATCATGGAAAAAGTGGCAGGTGCCCGGTAAGGGGAAGAGCCGATGTATGTGGCGTACCGGTCAAATGCCTGGACCAGCAAAGGGTTCTTGAAATACCGCTTGAAAAAATGGTGCATCGATTCTGCGGGACGCACCTGCAGCAGAGCAAAGCCGAGAGAAGGAGACAAATAATCGCGCCAGGATTGAAAGGTTACTGGGAAAAAATAACGTTCAGAGAAATTATAAAGGCGGCTGATTTCCTTGATGAATGCGGGGTATTTATTGGCAGCATGGGTATCGAAAACGTGAAGCTGCTGAATCATTTTTTTCTGGTCGACGGTGAAATCGAATGAACTGCCATTCGGAAAATGATTTCGGGTATGAACTTCCAAAGGCATAAAGTCCAAATAATCCTGTGGGTTTTCACCGGTTTGGGCAATGACTTTTTCAAAGACAGCCGGCATCGTAATCGTGTTCGGACCGAAATCAAAAGTATAGCTCCCAAGTTCCACAGGCATCAGTTTGCCGCCGAGATGATCATTCTTTTCAAAAAGCTCTACTTCAAACCCTGCGTGGGCAAGCGTGACCGCGGAGGCAAGTCCGCCTAACCCGCCACCGACTATGACAATTTTTTTCATGAATAATGCCTTCCTTTCCATGAATAAGGCTGTTTTTTAAAGGATTTCCGCATCGATTCAACCAAAACTCCGAGCATCGCTGCTGCCTGGAGAGGAATCAGGAACGACAAGTACCAGCGTTGGTTGGTCACCATATCCACATACCAGCGTTGTATTACTGTCAGCACGTAAGGGATCATCCATGAGTATAAACCATTAAATACTCCGTAAAGGGCCAAAAAAGGAGGAAGGATGTAAAAGGTTGAATAAAAAAGGATGAGCACACCTGCAAGAAAAGGTGACCGTCCGATGCCGGCGTAACTGTTCTTCAAAAACCCTTCCCATACTTCAGTGTTGGTGTCGTACATCCGGCATTTTACTGACATGGTGATATTCGCCAATACGACCTTATAGCCATGTGCTTTTATTTCCCGGGCAATATGGACGTCCTCGACCAGTGAGTTATAGACGGCCGCGTGGCCGCCGATTTTTTGATAGCTGTTTCTTTCAAACATCATCCACATGCCATTGGCGGCTGTCGCGGCTTTAAATTTCGTATAGTTGGCCAAAGCGATCGGCAAATGAAATAAAATAACAAAATGGAGCATCGGCACGAGCAGTTTGCTGAGAAAAGGAGCCACATCAAAAGCGGGGAAACCAGTCAATAAGTGTGCTTTTTTTCGCTCCATTAATGCCAAGGACTGTTCAATCGCTTTCGGCCGGAAGCGGACGTCAGCATCGACAAACAATAAATAATCGCCGGAAGCGGCTTGCTGAAGCTGATGGCAGGCATGGACTTTACCGACCCATCCTTCGGGAAGTTCTTTGCCCTGCAGGATTGTGAACCGGGAATCCCCTTCGATTGTGCGCTCCAGCTCTTTTTGTGTGCCATCTGTCGATTGGTCATTTAAAAGGATAAATTCCATCTGGTCATAGGATGAATTCTTTAAGGATTTTATCAGGACTTCGACATTTCGCTCTTCATTCCGCATCGGCACGAGAACGGATACCAGGGGTCTTCCAGAAAGCTCCGGTTGCTTCGGCAATGCCGGAAGAAACAGGCGATTGATGATGATCCAGCCTAAAAAAGCCAGATGAATTGCGATATAAAGGGCCATAATTATTTCCCCCTTTTTCCGAGCGATTGAAACGCTTCACTGTTTTCGCTGATTACGGTACTCTTCAATGAATCTAGCTGTTCCGTACAAAGCTCTTGCAGGTAGAGGGTCTTTTCTTTACGGTTCAGATGTTCCAGTGTTTTTGTCGCTACCTGTGGATGTTGCTGAATCCACAGTTCAGGTTTTTGCTGATGGCCAAATGAATAATAGAAACTAAGAGGCACCACAGGCACTTCCGGACAATGTTCCATCAAGTAAGCCACTCCCGTCTGGAAATCGAGAGGGCGCGTTTCAAGGTGGAATTCATCCCCTTGGGGAAACAGAACCACGGACTTTCCTTGTTTCAATAAAGCTTCAGCGTACTGAAGTGAAGTCAGAATTTCTTTTGGTTTTTTTCGGTTGATGGAAAATGCGCCAAGGTAACGAAAATAGGAATGTTTTTTCAGTCCCTCTTCATGCATCATCATGTGTATATCGTGCCGCCAGACCGTGCGGTTCAAATAGAAAAACACAAGGCCGTCCCACCAAGAGCTGTGGTTTGCGATAAACAGCACCGGTTTCTCTGGAATGATTTTTACTCCCTGGCCAAGTATTCGGGAAAAAGAAGAACGGATGAGCGGCGTTAAGTATAGATTAAAGCCGAATTCGAATAAACTGGATTTTTTCGCATCGATCATACAGGTTGCCTCTTCCAGGCCAGAGCGACAATCAAGACAGTTAAAGCAGTCGTCAATAGCACAGCCAGCCATAATCCGCCGATTGCTCCCAGCATGATAAACATAGCGATCATCAATACGTATAAAAGAAGCATCCGCTTTTCTGGGAGGTTTGAAGTAATCGTCAACGATTTTTTCTTCATCGTTAGGTCAATCACCAAATGCAGGACAAATGCCACAACGAACCAACCGAAAAAATTAGTCCAGGGAATATTATAGTAAAGTCCGGTATCTTCCCAAATCCAATACTGTTTTACTTGATAGGCGACCGGATCGATGATCAGATCAATGATCACTGCACCTATCCCCCCCACGATAGCGTAAAGTAAGCCACCGCCTGGAACAATCCAACGTGCCACCACATGGGTGGTGGCCATGACCATAAGCCAAGCGAAACCGATGGCAATAGGAACCCCAAATACGTTTGGCGCAAAACGGTCTGTGTAGTCATACGAGCCGAACAGAAAGCCGCTGTCTGCTCCTGCCCACTCGACAATGAATGTTGAGAAGAAGATAAGGACACCGATTGACGCCCCGGGAATTGCACCGAAACGTTTCAGGAAGTATAGAAAGCCGAGCGTTCCGGCGAGTATAAGGAAGAATGCGTTTGCCCACTCCAGCCAGGAAGGCAGAAGGTCAAAGCCGACTAGGATAATTCCGCAAACATACCAAAAGATGAAAAGTTTGAATATCCGATTTTCCCACACAAAAAACAGCCCCTTAGATAATTTTCTTATACAAAGATTATACAGGAGTTGCGTCGAAATATGAAAACATGAGACGCAGCTTCACAAAGATAGTCAGCTGCAGGCAACTATAAAGAAATGTAAAGTTTCGAATTTACAAAATAAGGGGATAAATTCTTATGTCCATAAGTCTGCATAGTAGAAAATAATTAATAATAAAACCAATAGTTTCAGGCGAATAGGCTAGTTACTTAGAGTAAATTTTAAAAAAATGTTAAATTTATCTCCAGCTTTATTTTTTCTTAAACCCTTTGTTAGAAGGCTTTTGAATGGTTTTTTAAGTATTCAAAGAATCCGGTTAATATTGAATTTTCGGTAAACTATTGCAGGGTTTCCTGCATGCTTGTATACTTTAGGAAGAGTATTTAAGTGTGTTCTTCAAGTGGAGGCGTTAATATGCAGGATTTACTGCGCAGTGTGTCAGATTCATATCCGGAATTTAGTTCAGGCCAGAAAAAAGTCGGAGATTTGTTTTTCAAAGAACCTATTTTCTTAGCTTTCTCTTCTGCACTTGAAGTCGGCAGACGCGTCAACGTCAGTGAATCGACAGTCATACGCTGGACACAAAAGCTGGGTTATAAAGGATATGCTGAATTTCAGCATGTCGTACAGCGGAAACTGGCGGAAGAACGACTGGAAAAAGCAGAACAGAAAATAGTTGAGCCTGCTGCCCAACAATCTTTTTTGATGAATTTGCTGGATGCCGATATTTCAACGATTGAAAAACTGAAAGAATCGATCAACGAAAAGGAACTTCTGCAGGTTGTCGATAAAATCAGTCAGGCTAACCGGATTTTCGTTACCGGCAATTTCTTCGATTACGGAATCGCCCATTGGTTTTCCAACTGGCTGAATCTTGCGCTTGATCACTCAGAAATGCTTTACCCTTCAACTGGAGAATATTACACACAGCTCTCCAAAATGGGCAAAGGGGATTTAGTCATTGCTTTCGTATTTCCCCGTTACACAAACCTAATCATCGATGCATTAAAAAGTGCCAAAGCACAAGGTGCGGATGTGGTTGTTTTGACTGATTCAACAGAATCTCCAGCTCTTGCCTATGCGGATTGTGCTCTTGCAGTGTCCGTGAATTCAAGTTTGAATATTGATTCCTACACCTCCGTCCATGCACTTTTGACATCGATCATGCGATTCATTTATGTCAAAGATCAAGAAAAAGTAAATGGCAATTGGGCAAAAGCAGAAGAAGTATACAAAGAGCGGAATCTTTTTATTTAAGCAAGCCAATGTATTGGGAAATTCCGAAACGCCTCGGCGATTTGGTCAAATAAAAACGAAAAGGGGAGAAAAAGATGAAAAAGAAATTATCATTTTTAAGTGTAGTTTTTTCCGCGGGAATGTTATTGGCAGCTTGTGGAGGGGATGACTCATCCAGTTCGGAAGAAGGATCAAGTACTGAGGGCGGAGGCAGCGATCTGAATTTGCTTGAAGAAGGTAAATTCACGACTGCATCAAGTGGTTTATACAAACCGTTCAGTTTTGAAGAAGGCGGAAATCTGGATGGATTTGATATCGATATCGGCAATGCAATTGCAGAAGAAATGGGGCTTGAGCCAAATCCGGTCACTACACCATTCGAAACCATCATTCAAGGGTTGAATACAAACCGCTTTGATGCAATTATCGGATCAATGTCTAAAACCGCTGAACGTGCGGAACAAGTCAGCTTTTCTGATCCATACTATTATTCAGGTGGAGCCATTTTCGTGCGTGAAGGAACTACAGATATCCAATCTGTAGAAGATTTGACGGATAAGAAAATCGGTGTAGTTGGTCAGACTACATATGATACGGTTGCTCAAGAATACACAGAAGACATCCAATACTATTCAAGTGACGTTGTTGCTCTGCAGGATTTAGCAATTGAAGGCCGCTTAGATGCTGTTATTACAGCAGACGTGGTAGGGTTTGAAGCGCAAAATGAAGGACTGGCAGTCGAAATGATCGGCGATCCGCTATGGGTCGAACAACCATCAATCGCTGTTCGCAAAGATGATGAGGCATTGCTTGAGGAAATTAATAAAGCCTTGGATACTATCATCGAAAATGGAACTTATGATGAGATTTCACAAAAATGGTTCGGCCGCAATCTCCTCGACATAGATCTTGAAGGCGTTGAAGTTCTCGAATAATTTTTTGAGATAAAGAGGAGTGGAAGGTATGCCAGAGATAATTACAACAGTTTACGACGTATTTATGCGCACGTATCCTGGATTTTTAGAAGCGACCGTCGTTACTTTGCAATTGACAGCTATTGGTGTCATTTTGGGAACGGTTATCGGACTTGTTTTCGCGCTGATGAAAATCTCAGGCTCTAAAATTTTACAGGCCATTGCCAACATTTACATCACAATTATTCGCGGTACTCCGCTGATCGTACAGATTATGTTCCTATACTTCGGGATTGTTGAACTTTATACAATGTCGAATTTCTGGGCCGGCGCTATAGCGCTCGGTGTCCATAACGGTGCTTATATCGCGGAAATTTTCCGGGGCTCAATCCAGGGTATTGATCCGGGACAGCGGGAAGCCAGTATGTCGCTGGGTATGGACCGCCGCCAGACAATGAGCCGAATCGTTTTTCCACAGGCTTTACGCCGTTCGATTCCGCCGCTTGGCAACCAGTTCATCATTACATTGAAAGATTCATCACTTGTTTACATCATCGGGGTAGCGGAAATCTTCTCACTTGGAAACCGTGAAGCCGCACAATCTTACCAGCCATTTGAATCGTTTTTGGTTGTTGCGCTCTACTACCTGGTGCTCGTAATGATTTTCACATTCCTATTGCGTTTGTATGAAAACAAACTCGATGTCGACAGAGCCTAAGGAGGGACTAACATGATTATTGGTGAAAACATTCATAAATCCTTTGGTGACCTCGAGGTACTGAAAGGTGTAGACCTTCATGTCAAACCCCAGGAAGTGGTTGTACTTGTCGGAGTCAGCGGCTCCGGAAAAAGTACGCTTCTCAGATGCTTTAATTTCCTGGAAATGATCAATGACGGAAAAATTACGATTGATGGCCATACGGTCAATCCGAAAAAGGATAATTTAACGAAAATACGTGCCGAAGTCGGCATGGTATTCCAGCATTTCAACTTGTTTCCTCATAAAACGGTACTGGAGAACGTCATAGAAGCTCCAATCACCGTCAAAAAGATGAAGAAAGAAGCGGCTAAGAAGCTGGGAACAGAATTGCTGGAAAAAGTAGGCCTGGGTGATAAAGCCAATGTCTACCCGAGCAAACTTTCTGGTGGGCAAAAGCAGCGCGTTGCGATAGCACGTTCGCTTGCCATGCAGCCAAAAGTTATGCTGTTTGATGAACCGACTTCTGCACTCGATCCCGAACTTGTCGGAGAAGTGCTGCAGGTTATGAAGCAGTTGGCTGAAGAAGGAATGACCATGGTCGTCGTCACCCATGAAATGAAGTTCGCCAAAGAAGTGGCGGATCGCATCATTATGATTGATGAAGGCAAGATCATTGAATCGGCAGATCCGAAGAATTTCTTTGAAAATCCGCAAAATGAGCGAACCAAGCAATTTATTCAGCTGGTCGAATAATCAGTCGCCATGCGGGATGAAAATACTAGGTGAAAAGGAAGGAATCGGTTCAAAGGAACTGATTCCTTCTTTCTTGTGGTATTTAACGTTTGCTGAGGAGGAATTTGGTTAAGTTATATAGTAATGGGAAAACTTGAGGAGGCAGAAGGGATGAAAATCAAAGAGATCATGACGACCGATGTCGAAACGTGTATGCCCGAATCAACGCTCCAGGAAGTTGCCTTAAAGATGCGGGAAATCAACGTGGGGTCTATTCCGATTTGTGAGGATGGTCGTTTGGTTGGAATTGTTACTGACCGAGATATTGTTGTCCGCGGCTTGGCTGAACAAATCCCTAGTGAGGCGCCTATTTCGGAAATTCTGTCAGCGGAAGTCGTTACGGGAACTGTAGACTTGACTGTTGAAGAAGCGGCTGAGATGATGGCCACGCATAAGATCCGCAGATTGCCTATCGTGACAGGAGAACAAGTAATCGGCATTGTTTCATTGGGGGACTTGGCAATAAGGGACGTTTCAGCAAACCATTATGCAGAGAATACCATTATTGAAATCTCGGAAGTGGAATAATAATAATCAAAAAAGCCGATTCGCAGTGAATCGGCTTTTTGAGGGAGTTTATTCAGCTTTTTCGATAAGAGAAGCAGAAATCATAGGCATTTCTTCGGCCTTGCCTTCAAAAATGCCATCTGCTGTAATGCGGTCTCCGACTTCAACGGGAGTTTCCGCCATATTCCGAACATAAACCTGGCTTTCGCCATCTCCTACAATGAAGGAAGGAAAAGCGATGTCATCTGCCAGTTCTTCAACTGTTCCTTGAATCGATACGCCTGCGCCTTCTTCAACGTTTCCGGAAGACAGTTCATCAAAGCTTACAAATTCTGCATTCTCAGCTTCTGCTGGGGCCGTAGGATCCAACTCTCCTTTTGGAGCAGTCACTTCTGTCTGGGTTTCTTCTGTAACATCGGGTGCTGTCCCTCCGCAAGCAGTTAATAAAAAGACCAGACTCACTGGAATTAGAACTTTGTACATAAACTCACACTCCTTAATAAATACGGTTAATTGACTTTACCCTTTACCGAATGCTTCCTAACACGGCCGGCGAAGTTGCGGTTTTCTTTTCATTTCCCCGTGTTCAGTGTATGGTGTGGAAAAGGGGTGAGATGAAGAGATGGAATTGATTGAAACACCCAATCTGCTGGAAGAGAAAAACAAACATATTCAAAAAGCATTAAGTTTCGGCAAAACCAAAGTCGTGAACATGCAATTGCAGACAGGCGAAAAGATTGCTGAGCACGATTCTGCAGCTGATGTGGTCATTATTGTACGGAGCGGAAAAGTCTCATTTAATGTGGAAGGACAAACGGTGGAAGTTACACCTGATACCATTCTGCATCTGAATCCGAAAGAAAAACACAGCCTGACTGCAATTGAGCCAAGTGATTTGTTGGTTCTTCAAATTACTTCATGAAAAAAGCTCACGCTGAGAAAGCGTGAGCTTTTTTCATGGGGTTGAGCTGCTTACGCTTTTCTTGTTGTCCAGCTCCAGCAGCCAGTCCCTCGAGTCGCTTCAGTTTTACCGAAAATGGCAAACAACGCCATTACCGGTAAAGCTTCCAACGCTTGTCGGAGCTAAACGGCTGCTTTCGCTTTTCTTGTCACCATTCAAAGTCTTCTGGATACTCCGCTTGGACAGTGATTTCATGTATCGACTTTTTATGGGGGGCAGCGGCAGCTAGAACCTGGTTGCGGAAGGCAGTATAGTCCTGGTCCTGCACTGCAATTTTCATGGCAATGGCAGACAGGCTTTGTTCCCGCTGCTGTTTGGTCATGCCGATGTATTTCAGGTTTAAAAAGTCTACGTATTGGATGGCGTAGTCATTTACAGTAACCGGCTGGTTAAAGGATTTCAGGATCATAGCGAACTCCTCTTGAGGAACGTGCCCTTGCAGGCAGTCGAGTACCAAAGACTGGAAGCGGGAAATGACCGGTAAATGGATGTCCCACAGCGGAAATTGTTTTTCTTCCTGGTAGAACTTAACAAAATCCTTCAAGGCAATAACCGCATATATTAATTCCGGCCAAAGAATTTCGGTTGAAAAGTAAATATTCTTATCAGGAGCGATAAAGCCATGCTGTTTCATCGTATGATCGTGAAGACCATTGAAAACGAAGTCAACATTGCGGTCGCCTTGAGCTGCATGGCGGATTTCATAGGAAATGCCTAGAATCCGCATCCGGGATCCCTCATAACCGTAATACTGGTCTTCTTGCCCGATGACTCTGTAGATCGCCTGGTTCAGTTCATCCAAATCGAAATAGTCACCGCTGATTTTAACACCTGTATGGTTTGGCGTGCTTTTCATGGTCAACATGGCAATGTCCTCCTCAGCGTTTTGGTGTGTAATCGAGTTCAGCAAACAACTCGGTGCGTTCAGCATCGGTTAAATCGCGCCATTCACCCACAGCAAGATCTCCGAGCAGTATGTTCATGATGCGGACCCGTTGTAAAGCTCGGACTTCATAGCCGAGTGCTGTGCACATGCGGCGAATCTGCCGGTTCAATCCCTGCCGTATCGTCAGTTTAAAGGTATAAGTGGAGAGCTTTTCGGCTTTCGCCGGAAGGGTCTTTGTATCGAGAATTTCCACCCCTTCCTCCATTTTTGCCAAAAACGATTCAGTGATCGGCATATCGACTTTGACGATATATTCTTTTTCATGCTCATTTTCAGCACGAAGAATTTCGTTGACGATGTCGCCGTCGTTGGTTAATAAGATCAGGCCTTCTGAATCTTTATCGAGGCGGCCGATATGAAAAATGCGTTCGGAGTGGTTGACGAAGTCGACAATATTTCCTTCGATATGGCGTTCGGTCGTACTAGTGATGCCAACTGGCTTATTCAAAGCCAAATAAACATATTGCTGTTTCGGCTGTTCAATAACTTTTCCATCTACCTGGACTGTATCTCCAGCTTCGACTTTACTGCCGAGTTCGGCAGGCTTTCCATTGATGGCCACACGTCCCGCTTCGATGAACTTATCGGCTCCGCGACGGGAAGTGATGCCTGTTTCGCTTAAAAACTTATTGATTCGCATAATAAATTCCTTTCAATTCCGTATTTCCTGTTCTCGTTCTCATTATACATGAACTATAGGATGAATAAAAAATTTCGGTGTTCTACAGTTGCAATTTTTAGATTAGTTTGACAATATAGAAGGGAAGCTGTTATTGATGCGCCAAGGGGTATTGATTAAATGTAAGCGCGTACATAATGGTAAAAAGAAAAAGGGAGAGATGAGAATGGTCTATGCAATGCCAAACACGGAAGGTTCGAAAGTTACGTTTAAAGATAAGTACGAAAACTTTATAAATGGGGAATGGAAAGCGCCGGTAAAAGGCCAATACTTTGAAAACGTGTCACCGGTCACGGGCAAAAAGTTTACGGAAATCGCCCGTTCGACTGCTGAAGACGTGGAGTTGGCGTTGGACGCAGCGCATGCAGCCAAAGATGCCTGGGGGAAAACGTCGGTCACGCAACGGGCCAATGCCCTGTTGAAGATTGCGGACCGGATGGAACAGAACCTGGAAATGCTGGCCGTTGCGGAAACGTGGGATAACGGCAAAGCCGTGCGCGAAACCTTGAATGCCGATCTGCCATTGGCCATTGACCATTTCCGTTATTTCGCCGGCGCGATCCGTGCGCAGGAAGGGTCACTGAGCCAAATCGATAACGATACCGTCGCGTATCATTTCCACGAGCCGCTTGGTGTGGTCGGACAGATCATCCCGTGGAACTTCCCGATCTTGATGGCGGTCTGGAAATTGGCCCCGGCTTTAGCTGCCGGCAACTGTGTGGTATTGAAACCCGCAGAACAGACACCGGCAAGCATTTTGGTGCTGGCTGAATTGATCGGCGATATTCTGCCGCCGGGCGTACTGAACATCGTCAACGGTTTTGGCCTTGAAACCGGCAAGCCGCTTGCTTCGAGTCCACGCATCAGCAAAGTCGCATTTACCGGTGAGACGACGACTGGGCGTATGATCATGCAATACGCTTCCCAGAACCTGATTCCGGTCACGTTGGAACTGGGAGGCAAATCACCGAACATTTTCTTCAAAGACATCATGGACCAGGACGATGCGTTTCTGGATAAAGCCATTGAAGGATTTGTCATGTTCGCCTTGAACCAAGGGGAAGTCTGTACCTGCCCGTCCCGTGTACTGATTCAGGAGGACATTTATGACGAATTCATGGAACGTGCACTAAAACGCGTAGCGGCCATCAAAACCGGGAACCCGCTTGATCCGGAAACGATGATGGGTGCGCAGGCTTCCACGGAACAGATGGAAAAAATCCAGTCCTATTTGGACATCGGCAAACAAGAAGGCGCCAAAGTGCTTGCAGGCGGCGACCGTAATCACTTGGACGGCGAACTGTCCGAAGGTTTCTATATCCAGCCGACGGTCTTTGAAGGCCACAACAAGATGCGCATTTTCCAGGAAGAGATTTTTGGACCGGTCGTATCTGTCACAACGTTTAAAACAAAAGAAGAGGCGCTTGAGCTGGCCAACGATACACTCTACGGGTTAGGGGCAGGGATTTGGACACGCGACACCAACACGGCTTACCGTTTCGGCCGGGGCATCCAGGCAGGACGCGTATGGACGAACTGTTACCACCAGTACCCGGCCCACGCAGCATTCGGCGGTTACAAAATGTCCGGATTCGGCCGTGAAAACCATCTCATGATGCTCAATCATTACCAGCAGACGAAAAACATGCTGGTCAGCTACAGCGAAGACAAGCAAGGATTCTTCTGATCCCAAGGAATAACCAACCCACAGGAATTTCGAAGATTACCGGAAAGTAGGGATAGCAATGGTCGAACGCGTAATTGCGACAGATGCTGCTATTGAATTGATTCAATTGCTCAAGGAAAAGCACGGTCCGGTCATGTTTCACCAATCAGGGGGCTGCTGTGATGGCAGTTCCCCGATGTGTTATCCTGAAGGCGACTTGTTTATCGGAGATCAGGACATTCTGATGGGCGTCATCGGGGACAGCAAATTCTATATGCACAAGAACCAATTCGACTACTGGAGCCACACGCAATTGATCATTGATGTCGTGCCAGGGCGAGGCGGAATGTTCTCTTTGGAAGGAGTCGAAGGCAAGCGATTCCTGACAAGGTCACGTGCTTTCACTCCTGAAGAGGCCAAGGAACTACAGGAACAGGTTTAAAGGAAACCGGATGCTGATGCATCCGGTTTTTTAATGCCGATACCTATTGAAAAGGTATAGAAAACCTAGATGAATCAAGGGGTGAAGATAGAATTCATGCTGGGAAAATGGTATAATTGCAGCATGAAAGGTGGTCATACAGTTGACGAAATTAGTGAACCGAGTTTCCCATGAACAAGCCAATCACGCGATTTCCTGCGCTTCACATTCTCTTGTTACGGAGGGGTTTGATGTAACAAATGAGGATGAGAATTTCGTTCGGTCGGTATTGACTGGTGAACGGACGGAGGCACAATTCCATCAGGCCATCAAAAGGAAGTTCGATGTCTAAGTATCAGCATACTTCAATGTATTGCTATCCTGGAACTGATGTATTGATCAATTTGTTTGATGTACAGGACGAAGAAAAACTGAAGGAGCTGGAGAAAGTCTATACACTGTTCCGCCTTTCGGAACTCCAGTTGCAGAAACCGGCAGATCCTGTGGATGCGAAGGCATTTTTAGCCATTCATCGATACTTGCTCCAGGATGTCTATCCATTTGCTGGAGAGTTGCGGCAAGAGATGATTTCAAAAGGTTCTTCATCTTTTGCGCATCCGAAACACATTGAGACGCATCTCATGAAAATTTTTGAAGAACTGAAAGCAGAAAATTACTTAAAAGACTTGCCGCGAAATGGGCTGGTTTCCCAGCTTGCCTATTTTCTGTCTGAGTTGAATGCCCTTCATCCTTTTCGGGAAGGCAATGGTCGCAGCATCCGTGAATTTGCGCGTCAGTTGCTCTTGAATGCAGGATATCGGCTGGATTGGGAAAAAGTACTGGAACCTGCAGAGATCATCAATGCTTTTGTCGATTCATTCAATAAAGACAACAACCGTCTGGAAAGGCTGTTGGATGAAATCATTACGCGGTAAAAATGCCAGCTGCTCAAAGAGCGCTGGCATTTTACGTGCTTTCTGGTGCCGGCTGAGTGCGAAGCCAGTCAATTCCAAATTCGACCAGAGGTTTCATTTCCGCAAGACGGATTTGGGCTTGTCCGAGCGATCCTTCGACAATGTTGCCAGGAAAGGCTTTCGCAATTTCCGGAAAACGATCCGAATCCATTTCTACGCAGTCGTAGGTCTGCCAGACCCTTTTTCCGTCGAGCAAAATAGCGGCGCCTTGTGGAGAAGTGACGCGGTGTTCTTGAACAAATTCAGCATAATGGAGAGCGGTGCATGAATCGAAACCGACGCCGATCAACAGAATTTTTACATGTGCCTGCATCATTTTTGCGAGTGGGGAGCGTTTGCCGAAGGAATCGTCAATCGGCTGTTCACTCATCCAATCGGCTGCCTGTCTGCCCCATGCGATAAAGGAGTGGGATGGATGCGGGCTTCGGATGGTCAACGGATGACGATGGAAACATTCCGCGATTTTTCCCATTCCGCGCATTCCACTTAAAAAAGGATCGAACGCAGGAAGTTCATCACGGATCGGCTGATGCCAATTTTCAGGGACCGGAGGCTCCATCCAGTAAACAGGGTCTGAGTTGTCTGCAGACTGTGCGGGCATAATTAATGTGCCCGCATCAGTGACAGTCTCCATTAAAGCTTCCACGACGGCTTGAGCGCCTCCAGCGACCCATCCCATGGACTTTAGTGAAGAGTGGACCATCAATGCGTCTCCAGAAGTGATGCCAAGCTGATGAAGCTGGCGTTTTAATGTTTCTTTCGATTGGAATTCAGGTGTGTTTAAAATATTCAATAACTCTGACATAAAGTATCCCTCCGATTTCACTATATTATAAAGGAAAGCCTGTTGTTTTGGGAAACCTCTGTCGACAGGGCAAATGAGAAAGGAATGAAGGCAATGGAAGCAAGATTTATGAAAGAATCCAGAACAATTCAAACGAAATTGGTGCTCCCTCCGGACACCAACCACATGGACTCCATATTCGGCGGAAAAGTATTGGCTTATATCGATGAGATCGCAGGAATTACAGCGATGAAGCATGCACGCCGCAAGGTAGTGGTGACAGCATCAATCGACTCGGTGGATTTTTTATCTTCGGCACGGGTCGGAGATGTATTGGAGCTTGAGGCGAACGTCACTTCAACGGGCCGGACATCTATGGAAGTATATGTTCGGGTAAAATCACAAAACCTGCAAACGGGGGAAGAAAAACTGACAACGGAATCATTCTTGACGATGGTAGCAATGGGGGACGACGGGAAACCAACTCCTGTGCCGGCTGTTGTGCCGGAATCCGAAGGGGAAAAGCTGTTTTTTGAAACAGCGCCCGCAAGACGTGAACACCGGAAAAATCGAGTGAAAACACCAAGATGATAAAAAGGTGCCTGGATGTTTGTCCATGCACCTTTTCTATCTTCCGACTGATTCCTTGGAATTGACGTTTTCCAGCGCATTGCCCGGTTCGTTGCTTATGACAGACAGGCTGCCGTCTGTTTCCAAAACGACAGCTGCCACTTTTTCAGTAGAACCTGAGCCGGAATTTCGGATAGCCTGCAAAATTTCAATTTCTTTGATGCGTTCTTTTTTCATAGCGCTTCTTAAAAATTGGCCGTTCAGAAACAATAGGCGTGGCTCCGACTTAATGACGTTGTTGAACCAGTTGGAATGGACCGAAAGAAAAGTGATGACATACTGCAATAGAATCAGTAAAGCGAATGCGGTCAGCCCTTCAAGCAGGCTGATGCTGCTGTCCAGTAGAATAGTGGCCAATGTTGAGCCTAAAGCCACCGCTACGACTAAATCAAAAGCGTTCAATTTAGTCAGCGTGCGTTTACCGGAAATGCGGAGAAAAATGATTAAGCCGATATAAGCAAGGAATCCGACTGTGACGATCCGAATAAAGCTGTCGAGAGTAATTTCGAACATTTTATCCCTTCTTCTGAAAAGGGTTTTGATAATTTTATCCACATGTTGATAAGTTTTATTTATTCTTAAATATCAACAAAATTCAATCATCTTATCCACATAGCACACATTTTTTGTTGGTTTATTGTGTATAAGCATAAAAATATGGAGTTTTTTATGCAAAAATGCAGGATTGTGGACAATTCTGCTGTTACTCGTTATGATTCCCTGTAAGTTATCAACAAACGCCAAAAACCTAAATTGCTGAACTCCTTCCTATTTTGGAAGGGAAGACATACATCACTTGAATTTCAGTTGGGAGTGATTGAGGATGGCATCGGTTTTGAATGTACTTCGCCTTTTGGGTCTGGTGATTTTTGCTGCAGGACTCGGTCTGTCTTTGCTGACGCTGGCCAATTTTGTTTTCGGCTTTACCGACGGTTTATGGCTGCGTATCTACTTCATACGCTTTTATTTATTTTTGGCGGTTTCCGGTATTCTGTTGTACATCCTCATTACATTCCGAAGAAAAGACGATGAAAAAAAGGAGTAGCCGAAGCTACTCCTTTTTGCTGCTTTAGCAGTCATGAAGGAAAAATCCCTCAAGCTGGTTAAAGCTTATTTTTTTGCTAGCAATTCTTCGAAATAAGCTCCGAATTCTTTTGAACGCTTCAAGATTGTGCTTGAAGACACGCCGAATTTTTCGCTTAAATCTTTTGCAGATAGCATAGGGCCTTTGATCAGCTCATGGTCCTGCAGGAATCTCCAATATCCGGCTACAAGAGCTTCCGGTTTTTGGACAGTCGGCTGCTGGCTGACAAGATAGCTGTTCAAGATGCTTGTAACATTGCTGACGGTCTCTTCATCAAAATCCGCCTGCTCAATATGCTTATCCAGTTCTGCCATAACAGAATCGTGTTCAGGAGAAAGCTGAATGCTTTCTTCTACACTTCCAGTTGAATACTTAACGATTTGTTCGACAACTGCTAAGTAGTTGTCACGCAGGTAGCTTTCATCCTGCGAAGCATTTTCAGAAGCGATTTGAGCTTTCAACTGCTCGAAGAACGGTGCGAATTCACCGACAACCGTCAAATAACCGTTGAGGAATAGTACACCTTTTTCTCCCACGCGAGAGTCCGGAAGCAGGATGGCCAATAAGCCTTGCCCGTTTTCCATATCTGTTGGAGGCTGATCGGCCATTTCAAGTGTTTCGTTTGTAAAGACATCGGTGAACTGTGCTTTTTCCGCATCGCCCTTAACATATTGGCCAAGGAACACTTTCACGTCTTTCCAGTCTTCCAGCACTTCTTTGGTCGAAGGACGCTGGGCAAGTTCGATTTGTTTCGCTAAGAATTCTTCCCATAGTTCAGGTTTTTTCATGAACAGGAAGTTTTCGATTACGAAAGCCTGTGCATCGTTTTCAGCCATTGATTGCATCAAGCGTGGCTGCCATTCTTGCTGAAGTTCACGGAATTCTGCAAGTTGTTCCTGGTTTGGATTTTCCGAGAAGAACTGTTGGCGTACTTTGAACAGTTCATCATTCACCAAATCATTGATGGATACAGTTTGCTGTTTTCCGTGACATTTTTTGTATTTTTTGCCGCTGCCACATGGGCATGGATCATTTCTTCCTACCATTCTAATCACCTACATTTTTTATTGAGTGTAACATAAAATTGCGATACGCTCAAAAGTCTGACGATTCAGACGGGAATCGGCCGTATGAAAAAGGGTGTAAGGCTGCTGATGCTGTACCGAATAAGGAGTTGGGCAACAGACAATTCGGACTGGAAAAATCTTAAACACTTTTGGGATTCATTAGGTATTAGAGAATCGAAAGTATGCACAAATTGGCATGCGTATTATAATTAAGAAAGAATAAGCAGGAGCAGGAGGGGACGATGTGTTTGAAGATCCGGTAAAAGAGTTTATTTCCTGGATGCGGGTCATCTTTTTGACTGTGCTTATCGTCTTGGGATCACGGTATTTTCTGTTTGAACCGGTAGCTGTCCATGGAGAATCCATGATGCCCACGTTCGAAGAAAATGACAAAGTCATGCTTTTTAAGATTCATACGATAGAAAATTTTGACATGATCGTCTTCAAAGCACCCAATGGCGTCAATTTCATCAAACGGGTAATCGGTGTTCCAGGAGACCGCATTTCAATGAAAGACGATCAGCTGTATGTGAACGGCACTCCCCAAGCGGAACCTTATTTGGATAAGAACCGGAAAGCGGCGGAGCAAGAAGGATTGATGCAGCTGACTGAAGATTTCCAGGAATTTGTCGTACCTGCCGAATCTTATTATGTATTAGGGGATAACCGCTTAAATAGCATGGATTCCAGGGTTTTGGGTTTTATTTCTAAAGACTCAGTCCTTGGTGAAGTGAAAATCAGGTTGTCGCCTTTCGAGCATATCGGTTTTGTGAAATGAATCAGATGTGGACAATCTTCTCAATTTTTAAAAGGACAGCAGCCCCGTATTGGGACGCTGTCCTTTATGCACTCTAAAATAATTTCAAAGCTTCGATGCGATTGACCGCTTCAATGATGCGGGTTTCATCAACCAGTAATCCGACACGGACAAAACCTTCTCCAACATCGCCGAAACCACTGCCTGCCGCAACTGAAATATCTGCTTTCTCAAGAAGGAAGTCGGCAAATTCCACGCTGGTGAAACCTTCTGGAACCGGCAGCCAGGCAAAGAAAGAGCCTTGTGGTGCTTTGATGTTCCAACCGATCCGCGCGCATTCAGCCACCAGGACGTTGCGGCGTTTTTCATAAAGGCCGACCAATTCATCTACGCATTGCTGGTCGGCATTCAACGCCTCTGCCGCAGCCAATTGGACGGCAGGGAACAAACCGGCGAAAAAATGGTCCTGGATCAAGTTCAAGGCTTCAATCATTTTGGAATTGCCGACAGCAAATCCGATGCGCCAACCTGCCATGTTGTAAGTCTTCGATAAAGTGTACATTTCGATGCCAACTTCTTTAGCCCCTTCAGATTGAAGGAAACTGACCGGTTTTTTTCCGTCAAACCCGACAGCTCCATAAGCGAAATCATGGACAACCGCAATGCTGTTGTCCTTGGCGAATTTGACTGTCTCATCGAAGAATTCTTTAGTCGCTACTGCACCGGTTGGATTGTTCGGGTAGTTCAAATACATCAGTTTGGCACGTGAACGGATGCTTCCAGTCAACTCGGCATAATCCGGCAAATAGCCATTTTCCGGATTCAGCCTCATCAGCTCATACCCGATATCTGCAAGCGGGGCTCCCGACAGGTAATCCGGATAACCGGGATTCGGCAGAAGTAATAGATCATCTGGATCCAACAAAGCCAAGGGCAGCTCAACAAGTCCGATTTTCGTTCCTGCCAAGATTGCCACTTCGAGGTCAGGATCGATATCCACACCATACTCGCGTTTGTAAAAATTCACAGCGGCTTGACGCAGTTCCGCTATGCCGCGAAAAGGTGAATATTTATGCGTTTTTGGATCGGCTGCAGCGGTTTGCAGGGCTTTGATAATATGATCGGGCGTCGGCTGGTCGGGATTGCCTTGGCCAAGATTGATGACATCGCGTCCTTCAGCGATTGCTTTGCTTGTTTTGGCCACCAGTGAAGCGAAAAACTGCGTGGGCAAGTTTTGGAGCCGTTTTGAAAAGTCCATGTGATTCTCCTTATTTTCGAAATAATTGCACTTCTACTTCAAATCTTATAGAGTTGAAGGTAACTTGTCTAGTGGAGGAGAAACGAATGAAAATTGCATGCGTTCAAATGGATATCGCTTTTGGTCAGCCGGAATTGAATTATCGGAAGGTCCTGGATTATTTAACGGAAGCGGCAAGCAATGGAGCGGAGACGATCGTCTTGCCTGAAATGTGGAATACAGGATATGCATTGACCGAACTGGATACATTGGCAGACAGCACAAACCGGACAGTGGAATTGCTCAAAAGTTTTGCGAAAGAGCATAAAGTCAATATTGTGGGTGGCTCTGTTTCGACTGAAAAAAACGGAGGATTCTATAATACGATGTACGTTGTCGACAAAGACGGCGGGCTGGTTTCGGAATACGATAAAGCTCACCGTTTTTGTTTAATGGATGAACATATCCATCTTGAAGAAGGCGATACACTTGGCACATTCGAATTGGATAATCAGACATACGGAGGCGTCATTTGTTACGATATCCGTTTTCCTGAATGGATCCGTGCCCAGGCGCTGAACGGTGCAAAACTTGTATTTGTATCAGCGGAATGGCCCGAAGCGCGGATTGATCATTGGCGCATCTTGTTGCAGGCACGCGCCATCGAAAACCAAATTTTTATTGTCGCCTCGAACCGTATCGGCAGTGATCCAAACAATGAATTCGGCGGCAGCACGATGGTGATCGCTCCCTGGGGAGAAGTTCGTTTGGATATGAAGAAAGAGGAAGGCATTGGTTATGCAGAAATCGATTTGGATGAAGTAGAGGAAGTCCGGAAGCGCATTCCGGTATTCGCCGATCGCCGTGAGCAATTGTACGAAAAATTCAAAAAGTAGATTGACACTCGCTGGGGATGCCTGTAACATAAAATTCAATTAAATAACTTAAACTTATCAAGAGAGACTGAGGGACAGGCCCTGTGACGTCCGGCAACCCCCGATTGGGAAGGTGCCAAATCCAACGGAACCCAATGTTCCGAAAGATAAGTCGAGAAACTAAATTTTTCGATGCTTCTTTCTTGATGAAAGAGGCATCTTTTTATTGGCGGGAGGAAGCTATGATACAGATTGAGAAATTGACGAAAACTTACACAACTAAGCATGGCACCGTCACTGGAGTGGATAATGTTTCATTGGAAATCGGAAAAGGTGAAATTTTCGGCATCGTCGGCTATTCAGGTGCCGGCAAAAGTTCGCTGATCCGTTGCATCAACTTGCTTGAACGGCCGACTTCCGGCAGCGTCACAGTAGATGGCAATGATTTGACCAAACTACACAGTGAAAAATTGAGAAAAGCCCGTTTGAAAATCGGCATGATTTTTCAGCATTTCTACCTGATCAGCCAAAAGACGGTGTACGAAAATATCGCTTTTGCGCTTCGGGCTGCAGGCACTCCATCTAAAAATCTGAAAGGCCGCGTGGAGGAATTGTTGGAAATGGTCGGTTTATCAGATAAACGCGATGTTTATCCAGCTCAATTGAGCGGTGGACAGAAACAGCGTGTCGGCATCGCACGGGCATTAGCCAACAATCCGGCCGTTTTGTTATGTGATGAAGCAACATCGGCACTGGATCCGAATACCACATTGTCCATTTTGCGTTTATTGAAAGACATCAATCTTAAATTGAACATCACAATTGTACTGATTACGCATGAAATGAATGTCGTCAAGGAAATCTGTGACCGCATGGCCGTCATGCAAGGTGGCCGTGTCATTGAAGAAGGTCAGGTCTACGACATTTTTGCAGATCCTCAAAAGGAATTGACTAAGGAATTCATCTCCAGCGTCGTCTCTTTCAATGTTCCGGAACATCTGTTGAGCGAATTTACGGGTACAGTAGTGAAAGTGTTGTTCAAAGGGGGAGTGGCCGGAGAAGGCGTAATTTCCGATATGCTGCAGAATTATCCGGTCAAAGGAAACTTTTTGCATGGAGCAATTGAGTACATTCAGGAAAGGCCGCTTGGCGTTTTTATCATGGAGTTGAAAGGGACTTCTTCTGACGTCATGGATGCATTGAAGTATATGGAAAGCAGATCGGCAATTGTGGAGGTGATTCCGAATGGGCGTTGAATGGGGACGAATTATTGAATTATGGCCCGAAATACAGACTGCTTTTTTTCAGACACTGACAATGATCGGGATTTCCTTGGCAGTGGCTTTGATTGTCGGCCTGCCTTTGGGAATCTTGCTGTTCATTACAGACCGCGGCTTATTTCTTGAAAACCGGCCGGTCAATGCTGTGATTGGTTTTATCGTCAATATTGTACGCTCTATTCCGTTTATCATTTTGTTGGTGGCACTTATTCCACTGACGAAACTTATTACAGGAACAACCATTGGCCCGATTGCGGCGAGTGTGTCCCTATCGGTTGCGGCGATTCCGTTTTTCGCACGTATTGTGGAAAACTCACTGCGTGAAATCGATAAAGGCGTCATTGAGGCAGCGATTGCCGTGGGTGCGACACCATGGATGATCATCAAAGACGTTCTGCTGCCGGAAGCGAAAGCAAGCATTATCCAGGGGGTGACATTGACCATCATCAGCCTGGTCGCCTATTCTGCGATGGCAGGCGTAGTAGGCGGCGGAGGCATTGGAGATTTGGCCATCCGCTTCGGCTATTACCGCTACGATAATACGATCATGATTGTTACTGTTGTCATTTTGATTGTGTTGGTCCAATTGATTCAACAAGCTGGCGACTATACGGCGAAAGCCATCGATAAACGATAAGGGGAGAATGACATGAAAAAATTAGGATTTATTTTAGCAGCAAGCGCATTGGCTTTGGCAGCATGCGGCAGTGGAGAAGAAAGCGGCTCTGAAGGAACTGGAGGAGAAGCTTCGAAGGACATTAAACTAGGGGCTACTGCAGGTCCATACAGCGACATGCTGAGCAAGGCGATTGTGCCTGGACTTGAAGAAAAGGGTTACACAGTGGAATTGGTGGAGTTCAGCGATTACATTCAGCCGAACGTAGCACTCGATGGTGGCGATATTGATGCCAACCTGTTCCAGCACACGATTTACCTGGAAAACTTCGAAAAAGAGAATGGCATGGACCTATCCGCACTGATTACGGTGCCAACAGCGCCTATGGGCCTCTACTCGAACCAATACGATTCTTTGGAAGCAATTGAGGATGGAGCAACCATTGCGATTCCGAACGATCCGGTCAACGGTGCACGTGCTTTGCTGATGCTGCAGGATGAAGGCTTAGTCGAGTTGGATCCGGAAGCTGAAGTGCTGCAGGCGTCCGAAAGAGATGTTATTACAAATGAGAAAAACTTGGAATTTCAGCCGATCGAAGCAGGCCAATTGCCGCGGGCAGTTGATGGTTCTGACTTGGCGGCTGTACCCGGAAACTTTGCAATAGCTGCTGAAATGGATCTATTGGATGCATTGGCACTTGAAAACATGCCGGATCAATATCGCAATGTAGTGGCGGTCAATGCAGAAAATGAAGACAGCGAATTAGCAAAGGATTTAGTGGAAATTGTGGAATCGGCTGAATTTGAAGCAGTCATTGATGAAGAATTTGAAGGATTCGGCAAGCCGGAATGGATGGCTGAATAAAAATTTCGATACAGAAAGCCGCTCCAGCGAAAAAATCTGGAGCGGCTTTTTTATGTTGAACAATGTCAGGAAATGGTCTTGACCATATGATGGAAAGGCTCACCGATAATGGTCCAAGGCTCCGTTATGGAATAGCCCAGGCGTTTGTAGAGGCGGATCGCTCCTTCTTTACCAATATCCACATTCAACGAGAGTTTGCCGCCTCCTTCAGCCAACACGCGTTCTTCTGCGAATTCAAATAGCTTCGAGCCGATTCCTTGCCCCTGGTAGGCTGGATCGACTGAGACAGTATCGATATACCATTCGTCAAGATGGGCTTCCGGTTCAATGGAACGATCATGGCCTTGCTTTTTCAGTTGATCAATTAAATAGCGGTCCAGGGCTTCAGCTTGATTGCCGTGATAGAGCACCAAGGCGCCCGCAATAGTGCCATTGACTAAAGCGGTGTAGGTATAGTGATAGCTATGGCGTGTATGTTCCCCGCGTACCATCTCCGCAACTTTTTCCAATACGGCCCCTGGCTCTTTTTGTGCCGTCATATGATCGGCGATTTCACCGATGGCATTAATAATGAGCGGCGCTACGTTTTCTGCGTCTTCTGGCCGTGCTTGTCGTATAATGACATTCATACGGTATTCCTCCTTTTCTTACTCAACAATTAAATTATAGCAAGGAAGAAGCCATTTAACATGAAGGAGGTCAACAGATGGTAAAAACAAAGCACGTCCTGACATACGGAGATGCATTTGTGGATTATATCGCAGCGGATACTGATAATTCTTCGTTCAACCGCCATTTGGGTGGAGCGACAGTGAACGTGGCTGCAGGCATCAGCCGGTTAGGCCTGTCCTCGAGGTTTATCACCATAACAGGGGATGATGAGACATCGGCTTTTGTACGCAACGAACTATTGAAAGAAGGCGTGGATTTATCGCACGCTATTCAGGTGCCTGAAAAGCGGGTAAGCGGTGTTTATATCCACCTGACACCTGAATTTGACCGTGTGTTTGCAGATTATGTCAATGAAACGCCCGATCTTCAAGTTGGAGGACACGAACTGGAGAAAAAGGCTTTTGAAAAGGCCAGCATTTTTCATTTTTGTTCGGGAACCCTATTCCATCCCGAAGCGAGGGAGACGACCCGGAAAGCTCTGGAACTGTCAAAAGAACATGGTGTCCTATGTTCATATGATGTCAATATTCGTCCATTGCGCTGGGAAAGTGAAGAGCTTTGCCGTGAAACAGTTCTCGAATTTCTGCCATCAGCAGATATCGTCAAACTGACGACAGCAGAATTGGATTTCTTAATGGAAACTGAGTCTATGGAGGAAGGGCTTGAACGGTTGTCCGGTTTTGCTATTCCTTTGGTTTTTGTAACGGATGGTGAAAATGGGACGCATGCTGTTTTCCAGAATAAAGTTCATCATGTGCCGGTTGTTCCGGTACAGCCAGTGGACACTACGGGAGCAGGAGATGCTTTTATGGCAGGTGTCATCCGCCACGTCCATTTGCAAGGCTTGCCTGGTACGGAGCAGGAGGTCATTGCCTGTGCTGATTTCGGCAACAAATTGGGAGCGCTTTGTGCGACAAAGGCCGGTGCGTTGACGGCGATGCCGCGCATTGAAGAAATAGCAAAAATCACTAATCAAGGGAGTGGAGCGTTATGACATTGCATAGCTTTCATTTAAAAGCAGATTGGCCAGGTCTCCGCAATGATGTGGGAGACATTGAAGTCGGGGGGCTAAAAACCCAAATATCCATTCCGCCTGAAATGGATGGACCGGGAATTGGTACAAATCCAGATGAAATGCTGTTGGGCGCTGCCGCCACTTGTTACATTATTACACTTGCCGCAATGATGGAACGCAGCAAATTGGAAAAGCAGTCTCTGACGATGGAATCGGAAGGGATTGTTGAGGTGGAGAAAGGCGTCATCACGTACAAACGCATCATCCATAAACCACTTGTGGTCCTAAAAGCCGATGCTTCCGAAAAAGATTTGGCTTTGGCACAGAAACTGGCCGAAAAAGCTGAAAGCTCCTGCATGATTACACGGGCCATCAAAGGCAATGTAGAAATTGAATTGCAGGCTCAGATTACAACAGGCAACTGAATTTCGAGAAATCCTTCATCCTTTATAGATGAAGGATTTTGTTTTGGCTGCCTTTTGCTCCCATGTTTATAAGAATATATACCGGGTAGGGTACTTAGAGAGTGATACTAAAAAGGAGGAATAGGATTATGTTCAATTACACAGTGGATACATCAAAGACAGTCAATGAGGCGGTTGAAGCTTTAGAAGAGAATTTAAAAGCAGAGAAATTCGGGATTCTCTGGAACTTTGATTTAACTGCCAAGCTCCAGGAAAAAGGAGAAGATTTTGATACCCCCTACACTATTCTGGAGGTCTGCAACCCGAAAGAAGCGAACCGTGTGTTATCCGAAAACTTGATGATCGGCTATTTCCTGCCATGCAAAATCGTTGTCTATAAAGAAAGCGATGGAGTGAAAATCGGAATGCCGAAGCCTACTGCCCTAATCAGCATGGTGGAAGACGAGAACATCAAATCGATTGCTGAAGATATTGAAGAACGTCTGATTAAGTGTATCGATCAATCCGCATAAGGTGAGAGATGCAGTACAGCAACGTATTTCAGGGATTTTTTTATCGTGAACTAAAGTGTTGACTTCATACCCCAAGGGGTATAATATAAGGGTAAGAAAAGTATCCTTATATTATTTAGAGGAGGCATAAAAACATGAAATACGACAAACTTGTTGAGAATCGATTGAAAAGAATAGAAGGCCAACTTCGCGGTGTCATCAAAATGGTTGAAAATGATGGAGAATGCAGAGACGTAGTCATGCAACTGTCCGCGGTAAGAAGCGCAGTTGATCGCGCCATTGGTGTTATTGTCAGCGATAACCTGGAGACATGTGTACGCGAAAGCATCGAAAAAGGCGAAAGCACTGAAGGCATGGTAAAAGAAGCTGTCGACTTGCTAGTGAAAAGCAGATAAAGAAATTTTTGTTTGACTTTCAGAAAGACATGCTTTAATATACCCTATAGGGTATGAAAAAAGTGCGGCGCCACTATAAAACGTCATTTTTTTTCGAAATAAAATATACCCCCACGGGTAATTGAAAATGGAGGCAATAAAATGGTACAAGAACAAAAGAAGACGACAATCGTATTATTCAGCGGGGATTACGATAAGGCAATGGCAGCTTACATTATCGCCAACGGTGCTGCTGCATACGATCACGAAGTGACAATCTTCCATACATTTTGGGGATTGAATGCATTACGGAAAGAAAATCCGCCAGCGTTGAAAAAAGGGCGTCTGGAAACGATGTTTGCGAAAATGATGCCAAGAGGTGCAGATAAACTTGGTTTATCGAATATGCAGTTCGGCGGAATGGGACCTAAAATGATCAAGCAAGTCATGAAAAAGCACAATGCACTGACCTTGCCCCAATTAATTGAAATGGCAGAAGAACAGGACGTAAAAATGATCGCTTGTACGATGACGATGGACCTTCTTGGTTTGCAGAAAGAAGAACTATTGGATGGAGTCGAGTATGCAGGAGTCGCTGCTTATCTTGGAGATGCCGAAGACGGCAACGTCAACCTATTCATCTAATCGCATTAACAGCAGAAGGGAAAGGTGCAGCATGGAATGGATACTATGGGTTCTAATTGGAGCGGCAGCTCTTTGGATAGCTTACCGATTTACTTCACCGGCTAAAGGAATTCAGTCGATATCTACAGAAGAAATGAAAACGCAGCTTGGCAAGAAAGATAAGCAGTATATCGATGTTCGGACACCGGGAGAGTTCAAAGGGAACCACATTAAGGGTTTTAAGAACATCCCATTAAATGAGTTGCCAAAACGGATGAATGAACTGTCAAAAGAAAAAGAAGTACTGGTCATTTGCCAAAGCGGTATGCGCAGCAGCAAAGCCAGCCAATTATTGAAGAAGAACGGATTCACCACCATCACAAATATTAGAGGCGGTATGAGTAGCTACCGCGCATAAAGGAGAAATTATAATGAAAACAATGACAACTCAGCAAGTTCGGGAATTAGTGGAAAGCAAACAAACAATCAATTTGATTGATGTTCGGGAAACCAATGAAGTTGCAGCCGGGAAGATTCCAGGCGCTATCAATATTCCTTTGGGCTTACTGGAATTTCGGATGAATGAGCTCGATAAATCGAAAGAATACATCATGGTTTGCCGCTCAGGCGGACGCAGCGGACAAGCCACCAATTTCCTTGAAAACCATGGTTATAAAGTGACCAATATGGATGGCGGAATGCTGGATTGGAATGGCGAAACAAACTAAACGCCTGCTGAAGAACAGGCAAATTTCCAAGGAGGAATATAAATGGTACAAACTGATTTAATATTAGATGCAAAAGGGCTGGCATGCCCGATGCCGATCGTGAAAACAAAAAAGATGATGAAGACGATGGATTCAGGAAAAGTATTGGAAATCCTTGCAACAGATAAAGGTTCAACAGCTGATCTGCAAGCATGGGCAAAGAGTTCAGGCCATCAATATATCGGCACTGAAACCGAAGGGGATGTCTTACATCATTTCCTTCGCAAGGATGGAGCAGGAGCTCCGGAAGAAACCATCACTATTCCAGAAATTTCACTGGCTGATTTCACTCAAAAGGTGGAAGCTGATGAGCACATGACAATTTTGGATGTCCGTGAAAAAGATGAATTTGAAGAAGCCCATATTCCGGGAGCAATCCATATCCCTCTAGGCGAAGTTGAAGCACGAATGGATGAATTAGCCAAAGAAGATGCAATTTATATCATTTGCCATTCAGGCAGAAGAAGCGGCATTGCAGGAGATATGATGGCCAAAAATGGTTTTGGCACTTTATACAATGTAGTACCTGGTATGAGCAACTGGACAGGGAAGACAGAGTAAAAAAATTTAGAAAAATATATACCCCTGGAGGTAATTCTAATATGACTGTAAAAGCGATGAAAGCAAGTGAAGCAGCAAAAAAGATAGTGAATAACGAGCCATTTTTTATTTTGGATGTAAGAAATGGAGATGCCTTTGCAGATTGGAAAATTGAAGGCCGCAATGTTCAGTATTTGAATACTCCTTATTTCGATCTATTGGACGGCGTCGAAGAAGTGGTTTCAGAATTGCCGACAGATAGAGATATCCTGGTAGTCTGTGCAAAAGAAGGCTCTTCCGTCATGGTAGCAGAAATGCTGTCAGAGGAAGGCATCGACGTGGCCTATCTTGAAGGCGGAATGAAAGCCTGGAGTGAGCACCTGGAACCAGTGAAAGTCGGTGACTTGCAGGGTGGCGGAGAATTGTACCAATTTGTTCGTCTTGGCAAGGGATGTCTGTCTTATATGGCCATCTCTGAAGGCGAGGCAGCCGTTATCGATGCAACCCGCATGGCAGATATCTTCTTGGACTTCGCGCAGGAAAAAGGCGCAACGATCAAACATGTATTCGATACACATTTGCATGCGGATCATATTTCCGGTGGCCGTGCAATTGCAGCAGCAACAGGGGCAAGCTATTATTTGCCGCCTAAAGATGCAGAAGAAGTAGTGTTCGACTACACAGCTTTGGAGAATGGCTTGGAAGTGGCAATCGGAAGCTCGAAAATTGAAATTGAAGCGTTGTATTCACCGGGGCACACGATTGGATCTACATCATTCATCGTAGACCAACAATATTTGATGACAGGTGATATTTTATTCATCGACTCTATCGGCAGACCGGACCTTGCCGGCTTGGCTGACGACTGGGTTGGAGATTTAAGGGAATCATTATACACACGTTATCAGAAATTGGCGGATGAGCTCATTGTATTGCCTGCTCATTTCATGATCATCGAAGAATTGAACGAAGATGGCAGTGTCGCTAAAAAACTGGGCGATCTGTTCAAGGAAAACCACGGCTTGAATATCGCAGATGAGCAAGAATTTCGAGATATGGTTACCTTGAACTTGCCGCCGCAACCAAATGCTTATCAGGACATCCGCAAAACGAATATGGGAAAGATTACTCCTGACGAAGAAGTACAGCGTGAAATGGAAATCGGGCCAAACCGTTGTGCAGTTCGTTAAGCAACGATTTATGGCAATCGATATTCCGCAAAACAGCTGGCTTGCCTGGTGGCCTGTGTTGCTTTGCTTCATATTCAAGTGGCAGCTAAGCACCGAATCTTATAGAGAAAGAAACTTAACATTAAATAAAACCCAAAAGGAGAGATTTTGATGAACGCAGATAAAGTATTAGACGCAAAAGGGCTGGCATGCCCGATGCCGATCGTAAAAACAAGAAAAGAAATGAAGGAAATGGAAAGTGGGCAGGTTCTTGAAATCCTGGCAACCGACAAAGGCGCAAAGGCGGATCTGGTTGCATGGGCAAAATCAGGTGGACATGAGCTGCTGGATTCGCAGGAAAATGGCGATGTCTTTACATTCTGGATCAAGAAAGGCTAAGAGCCGGATTAAAGGGCATCGCCATGATGTCCTTTTCCCTTTTAGAGAGGTGAAAAGAAATGAGTCTGGACTTTATGATTGTCATTTTTCTCATTGGTTTTGTAGGTTCCTTCATCTCCGGAATGGTAGGAATCGGCGGTTCGATCATCAAGTATCCGATGCTGCTCTATATACCGGTGATGCTGGGCTTTACTGCATTCAGCGCACACGAAGTTTCGGGCATCAGTGCCATCCAAGTCTTTTTCGCGACCATTGCGGGGGTTTGGGCCTACCGTGGCAGCGGTTATTTAAATAAAACCTTAATCGCTTATATGGGGGGCGCCATTTTAGTGGGCAGTTTCATCGGCGGCTATGGTTCGACTTTGCTGTCTGAGCAGGCCATCAATATTGTCTATGCAGGATTGGCCACCATTGCAGTCGTGATGATGTTCATGCCGAAAAAAGGCGTCGATGACATCCCGCTTGACCAAGTGTCTTTCAATAAATGGCTGGCAGCAGGATTGGCGTTTATCGTCGGTATTGCCGCTGGAATTGTGGGGGCGGCTGGGGCCTTCATCCTTGTGCCTATCATGCTTGTTGTCTTAAAAATTCCAACTCGAATGACAATTGCGACGTCGCTTGCGATTACGTTTTTGTCATCCATTGGTTCGACAGTCGGCAAAATCGTTACGGATCAGATCCTTTATGGACCGGCAGCTGTCATGATTGTTGCAAGCATACTCGCAGCACCCCTTGGAGCGAAGCTGGGACAAAAAATGAACACCAAGTATCTACAGTGGATTTTGGCCTTGCTGATTTTAGGCACAGCCATTAAAATTTGGACAGATATCCTGTAATGCAAAAGAGAGGGCGCCCTTTAAAGGCGTCCTCTCTTTTTCGATCAGTCGATGCTTTTGGAACTTATTTTCTCGATTCGGTCCGATGGATAGGTATAATTGCCGGTCCGTTCGATTTGAGCCACTTCATACATAGCGAGCGCGACGTCCCTTGCTTCGACAGGTTTGTATTTCTTCATTTTCCCTATCAACAATTTGCTGATGGCGGGGCTTAAGACAGTTGCGGCTTTTTCGCCTAAGCGGAATTCCTGGCGATCGCCGAGCAATAAAGAAGGCTGGAAAATATGAAGAGCAGTCAAACCGATTTTCTTCAAACGCACTTGAAGTTGTCCCTTGGTGCGGCTGTAGAAGACTTTTGACTCCGCATCCGCTCCTAAAGCCGTAATGATCAGAAAGTTCTTCACCTGCTGTGACTTTGCCAATTCAGCCATCTTCAATGGATACTCATAATCGACTTTTTTGAATGCATCCTGTGAACCTGCTTTTTTAATGGTGGTGCCAAGGCAGCAATAGACATCATCCACATCAAAGTGATGGGCATAGTCGTCCAGGCTATCAAAATCTGTGGCCACTTGTTCTAATTTTTCATGGGTTATGTCCAGTGGACGGCGAACCAGAATTTTCACTTCTTTGTAATGAGGGCTGTCTAAAAGGATATGGAGCAATTCGTTACCGACCAGTCCGCTTGCACCTGCCAGTAAAGCAGTTTTGTTAGTCATAGTGAACGACTCCTTTTTCAATGTGTTCTTTCTGTTAGAACCTACTATACCCCAATTTGCATGGAATTGTCTTTTTGCTTTTATTCTTTGGCTGAAGCAGTACAATAAGAATAAGACCGAAGGGGAGGAAGAAGTGCATGAAACCAGTGATAGTCGCTGAAAAACCAAGCCAGGCCAAAGCCTATGCCGAAGCGTTCAAGAGCGTGAAACGCGATGGCTATATTGAAGTCGCTCCCGATGCGATTTTTCCGGAAGGCGCCTATATCACTTGGGGAATCGGACACCTTGTGGAACTGAAAGAACCGAAGGCCTATGATCCGAAATGGGCCAGATGGTCGCTGGCTGCGTTGCCGATTTTGCCGGATACCTACCAGTTTCAAGTGGCAAGAGGCAAAGCCCAGCAATTTGGCATCATCAAAAAATTAATTTTTCAAACCGATACGGTCATCAACGCTTGTGATGTTGACCGGGAAGGATCCAATATATTCTATAGCATCTACTACCAGACGGGTGCAAAAAATAAAAAGATTAAACGATTGTGGATCAACTCGCTGGAAGCTGATGAAGTACGGAAAGGTTTCCAGGAATTGCGCGATAACCAGCAGGACCTGCTATTGTACCAGGAAGCCAAAGCGCGTCAGATCAGTGATTGGCTGGTGGGGATGAACGGATCCCGCCTGTATTCCTTATTGCTTCAGGAAAAAGGAATACGTGAAGTATTTGCGATTGGGCGTGTCCAGACGCCGACTGTATTTCTGATCTATCAGCGGGAAAAAGAAATTGAAGCATTTGTGCCGGAGCCTTTCTATGAAATTGAAGGTGTATTCGATGCCGAAAAAGGCCGCTACAAAGGCAAGGCGAAGTTGCGGGCCAAAGAACGGAAAGAAGCGGAAGAGCTTTTGGCTAAACATACGATTGCTGCAAAAGAAGAAGGCGTTGTCACACAGGTGAAAACCACGGAAAAGCGTACACCGCCGCCACAGCTCCATTCTTTATCAACGTTGCAGGCAGCAGCCAACCGGAAGTGGAAATACAGTCCGGCGAAGGTATTGTCTGTCATGCAGGGCCTATACGAAAAAAAACTTGTCAGTTACCCAAGAACCGATACCCAGCATATTACGCCGGGCGAGTTCAGCTATTTGGCAGGGCAAGTTGAAAAGTATCAGAAGCTGATTGATATGCCTTTTCCGATCGCCTCCAAAGCACCGAAAAAGCGTTTTGTGGACAGCTCCAAAGTCCAGGAGCATTATGCCATCATTCCAACGAAAACCATACCGACAGCCAGAAAACTGGAAGGATTGGCGAAAGACGAACGCAATCTGTATGAAGAAGTTCTGCGGACGACGTTAGCGATGTTCCATAAAGATTACCGCTATGCTGAAACAAAAGTGACAACGGATGTTAAAGGGCTGGCATTTTTCACAACCGGCAAAACCGAACTCGAAAAAGGGTGGAAAGAGCTTTTCCCTCCTGCCAAAGAAGCAAAGGCAGAACCGTCTTTGCCCGAACTGAGGGAACAGGAACGGGTGAAAAGCAAAGTTGATATAAAAGAAGGCATGACAATGCCGCCAAAGCCTTATACAGAAGGCCAATTGATTGCCATGATGAAAACTTGCGGAAAATTTGTAGAGGATGTCGAAGATACGGAGATCCTTAAAGAAATTGAAGGGTTGGGAACGGAAGCGACAAGAAGCGGAATCATTGAAACGATCAAGCGGCATGAATATATTTCGGTCTCTAAAAATATCGTTTCAATTACGGAAAAAGGTCGAATCCTATGCCAGTCTATTGAAGGAAATTTATTGTCCAGTCCGTCGATGACTGCGAAATGGGAGACGTATTTAAAGAAAATCGGCAGAGGCGAAGGGTCAGCTGAAGTTTTTCTGGCCACCATCGGCAAATTTATCCAGAAATTGCTTGATGAAGTGCCAGGGCAAATGCAGAAAAACGGGTTGCCGGCACAGCTGGCGATGCCGAACGCCAAAGACGAAATTGCCCCTTGCCCAAGATGCAAAACAGGCATGATCGTCTCGAGAAGAGGCTCTTACAACTGCACGGAACACGCCAATGGATGCAAGCAATCGTTTCCAGCAATTTTCCTGAAGAAACGATTGACCGCTAAACAGATTGAATATCTATGCACGAAAGGCAAGACGCCGGTCATTAAAGGTTTTGTTTCAAAAAATGGCAAAAAGTTCAACGCCAAGCTGGTGTTGGAAGACGGTAAATTGAAAATGGAGTTTTAAGCAGGCAAGCGGATTTGCGAAAGGGCCAAAAGCCTGATTGGTTGCAATGGTTCCAGTCTTTCTTTGATAATGAAAGTGAAGATAAAGCACAATGTCCAGAGGAAAGGGAGTTTCGCATGAAGTATAATTTTGATGAAATCGTCAACAGAAGAGGCACTTATTCCATGAAGTGGGATGGAGGAGAGCTGATCAAACAATTCGGGCTTACAGAAAGATATGACGAAGACACCATTCCGTTGTTCACCGCTGATATGGATTTGCCGGTTCCCCAGCCATTGGTGGAGGCATTGCATAAAACAGTAGATCATCGAATCTACGGTTACTCTGTCTTTCCGGATGAATACTTTGAGGCCATCCAATCCTGGCTGAAGAAACGGCATGGCTGGAAAGTCGAAAAAGAACAAATCGTCTATAGTCCGGGAACTGTGCACGCGTTGAATATTGCGGTTAAGGCATTTACAAATGTGGAAGACGGCATCATCATCCAACGTCCTGTTTATCCTCCGTTCACTTCGGTGATTGAAGGAAACGGCCGGAAAGTAGTCAATAACGCATTGAAACAAGAAGCTGATGGCTATTATTCCATCGATTTCGAGGATTTTGAAGCCAAAGCAAATGATGACCATACGACAATGTTTATTCTCTGCAATCCACATAATCCTACAGGCAGACTGTTTAATGAAGAAGAGTTGAAAAAAATGGCGGCCATCTGCCATGAAAATAATGTATTGATTGTAGCGGATGAAATCCACGGAGACTTGCTGCGCCGTGGCAAGGAATTTATTCCGATGGCAAAAATAGCTGACCATACGGACCATATCATCACCTGTACCGCCATCAATAAAACATTCAATGTAGCGGGACTGCACTGCACCAACGTCATTATTTCCGATGAAGAGCTGCGGACTAAATTCGCTACTGAAATGGGCATGCAATTAGCGTCTCCATTCGCCATCTCCGCTTTGATTGCGGTTTACAACGAAGGTGAAGATTGGCTTGAGCAGTTGAAAGACTATGTCGATGGGACAATGGCATATATCAAGGAGTTTTTAGCTGAAAAGATGCCTGAAGTGAAAGTGGCCATTCCGGAAGGCACGTACATCATGTGGCTGGATTTCAGCGGCTATGGCATTTCAGCGAAAGAAATTCACGACCGCATCTACAATAAAGCCAATGTTTTATTGGAAGACGGCAGTATGTTTGGTGAAGAAGGGGAATTCTATCAACGAATCTGTACGCCTTCCCCGCGGCCGCTCATTCAAGAAGCATTGGAAAGAATCGCTAAAGAATTCGAAGACCTATCCGGAAAAGGCAACAAATAAAACGGATTTCTGAATTTACACTCAATTGAATATGCTGATAACTTTACCTTGGATAAGAAGCCTAGTATAATAAAAACACTTGGAAAACAAATAGTGTTTCCGACTTTGCACACAATTTCTCTGCCCATTCTATTGCTTACTTACACATTTGGTAATTTCATATGATGGTTAAATATTTCAGACAATAGAGCTGATATAAAAGCCGAAAAGAATCCTTTGAAAAAGGGGGTTCTTTTCGGCTTTTTCTATTTCTGAAAAAGAAAGGAATGAATGGTATGTATTATTTCATTGACCATAAGAAAAAGCAGATTCACCAACGGCAATTTGCCGGCGATCGTTGTGGTTTCTTAGAAACACCTGTGGAAAAAAGAGAATTTACGGATGAGGTCGAATATATTGAGCAGCTGGAAGAAAAAAACTCTTATGAATTTTGCCCCTATTGCCAATCAGCTCAAACCATCAGCAGCTAGAAATAATTTTTAGAGAGCCAAAGTTGCTGTGCCAGCTGGTCAGGCTCCTTATAAAAAAAGACTATAGACAGCTCGAACCCTTCGAGTTTGTCTCTAGTCAGCAAAGCCGGCTGAACAGCTGGCTTTTTTTATTTAGGCGTTTCCAGCAACAGCACAATATACCCTTTATCCGTTATGAAATTCCAGTCAAGGAATACCTCCATAATGGGTTGCCCTAAGATGGCTTCAATCTGGGTCTGCAAAATCAATCGGCGTTCCAACGGCCGCTTAACCAATTTCAATTCTTCAATAAAGCCGCCTTTGATCAGCTCTTTTTCGATTTCCACAAAAATTCCCGAGCGCTCAATTAATAATGTTCGCTTATTCAACCAATACAGTTCAGTGGACTCAGGTGTTTTTTGTGCTTTACGGCTGGCTTCCATGACTTCCTCACGAATATTCTCCACTTGAATGTCCGAATCCCATTCAAAATCAGCTGCAGGCGTCTTATCAGGCATAATCGCCAAAATCATGCCTGTTTGATCATCTAAATTCCAGTCTGCATAGACATCTTCAATATCGATTTTGCCGATCTTCCATAATTCCAATTTGATATCGGAGACCAGTTGATTCATCAGAAGGTCACGTGTTTCCAACACTCTTCGGTGCTCTTGCTGCTTCATTAGGATCTTTTCAGTGGGAGCCAAAAATCCACGAAGATGTATGGTAATAAAAGGAGGCTTGACTGTTACGAAGACTGATGTTGGGCCTTTTCCAAAATGATCACGCAGCAAAGTGGAAATATAACTGCCGACTTCAGTGTGGATTGTTTTTTCATTTGGCATAATCTGCTCTCCTTTTAATCGTAGGTAAGACCGAGTTGGCCCTGGCGGTTAATTGGTTTCATTATACGGGATTCATCAGATTTATTAAAGAAATCGGATAGCAATAGCGGAATTACGCTGAATTTGATTGTGTGACAAGCTGATATAAAGAGTGTAGATTTTTTGGTCTTATTGGCTCATGATTTTGGTTTTCTTATTGCGGTGATTGTTTTAGGCCTACAGAATAAGGGTATTATTTGGAAAAAGCTGAAATCTATGCTTATGAGTTCTCAAAAAGCCGATTTAATGAGAAAGGAGGATTCCATGCCTTCAACTACAGTCAAAACCACTGACTACACAAAGGAAAAAAACCGGAGAGTCCATGCCAAAAGAAACGTTTGGTCAGGCTTCCTGTTTGGAGTCGGATTGGTGGCTTTCATTGATGAAACGGTCTTTCACCAATTACTGCATTGGCACCATTTTTACGATAAGTCTACAAGCGATGCCGGATTGGTATCAGATGGTTTTTTTCACGCCTTCAGCTGGTTTGCGACCGTAGCTTCCTTATTTCTCCTTGCTGATCTTCAGCGCCGCAAAGCCTGGTGGCCCAAGCGCTGGCTAGGGGGAATGCTGATCGGTGCTGGAGCCTTTCAGCTTTATGACGGTATTGTCCACCACAAATTATTGGAGCTCCATCAAATTCGCTATGGGGTGGAGTTGTTGCCCTATGACCTTGTATGGAATATAACAGCAGTAGTCATACTGGCCTTAGGGATATTTTTGCTTTATAGAACACCCAATACGCCAGTAAAGTCGAATGGCAGCAGAGAATAGAGTCGACGCAATGAATGGATAGGATAAAGAAGCGCTTCACATGAAAGAACTCGATGTGAAACGCATTTTTTATTTTTCATATTTGCCTTTTAAAGGAACGAATAACACTTCGTTCAGTAGCGTTGTGTGGGTTTTGCCCTGGTCATCTTTTTCAATCAACCGCAATTCCTGGCTGAAAGAACTTCCGACAGGAATGACCATTTTCCCGCCGATTTCCAATTGTTCCAGGAGCTCTTTTGGCACTTCTGCAGCGGCAGCTGTCACCATAATCCGGTCATAGGGAGCGAACTCTTTCCAACCTTCACTGCCATCCCCCAATTTAAAATGGATATTTTGGAAGTTCAATTGGGCCAACCGTTCTTTTGCGCGAGCATGCAGTTCTTCGATTCGTTCGATGGTATAGACGGATTCTGAGAAAGCGGCAAGCAGAGCAGTCTGAAAACCTGACCCTGTGCCCAGCTCTAAAACTTTCTGTTCTGGATGAAGATCAAGCGCCAGCGTCATTTCGAGAACCAGAGACGGCTGTGAAATCGTTTGTTCAAATCCAATAGGCAGGGCTTGGTCAAATACGGCCAGGTCTTTATTGGAGTCCATGAAAAAGCTGCGGTCCATTTGCTTAAAGTAAGAAATGATTTCCTTTCTTTGGCTTTTCATCGCGTATCCCCGCTTTCTTTTGCTATTGTTCTCTTATTTGAGTACGTATGCCATGCATTTTCGAATAGGTCTTGTTACATTGATTTTAAAGGATGTAACTAACGACTGTATAGTATTTGCTCTGCGCTTTCTTGTGCAGCGGCAGAAGAACCAGAAGGGTGGGTGCTCAGCCAATGGACATTGAAACAATCGAAAAAGGCCTTTATCAAAACGGGGGACAGTTGGAGCTGGCCACTTTTGGAATGGGTTGCTTCTGGGGGCCGGAAGCCCGATTCGGCAGTTTGCCTGGAGTTATACGCACCCGTGTCGGTTTTGCAGGCGGCCACACAGCCTCGCCTACATACCGGGAAATAGGTGACCATACAGAAACCGTCCAAATTGAATTTGATCCTTCCATCATCAGCTATACGGAGGTACTTAAAGAATTTTGGCAAAACCATTACCCGAATAGGGACAATTATAAAGGAAGACAGTATATTTCATTGCTTCATTACCATACAGAACAGCAGCACAGACTAATTGCCGAAGCCAAAAAAGAAATGGAAGGTCAGTTGAGGGAGACGGTCGAGACGGAAATTTCACCTTTTACTGAGTTCACCACAGCTGAAGAACGCCATCAAAAATATTATTTGAAACGATATCCCAAGGCTTTGGAACAATTGTCAGGGCTGTATCAGGACCAAGAACTGCTGAGAGATTCAACTTTTGCCGCACGGCTGAACGGTTTTGTGAAAGGTTACGGAACAAAAAAAGGTGTAATCGAAGAGCTGGAAAAATGGAACATCGGAAGAGCCGAGAAGCTGTTTTTAATCGATCTCTTTTCAAAGATGAAGTGGTAAGCCGAAAAGGGAGTTCATGCCCCAGCTCTGTCTGACAAGTCAGGAGGGATATGATGAACTTGCTGCCGACAGATTATATGGAGATTGTGACCCGTTTGCTGGCTGCAGCTTTTTTTAGTGGCTTGATTGGCATTGAAAGGGAAGCGAAAAACCAGCCAGCGGGACTTCGGACACATTTATTGGTCGGGATTGGTTCATGTCTGATGATGATTTTGTCGATAACCGGCTTCGATTCCTTTCTCAACAGCGACAACAGTGCAATCCGTTTTGACCCTGCCCGGATTCCTTCCTATGTCATCAGTGGCATCGGTTTCCTGGGAGCGGGCACCATTATCGTCCATCGGGGGTCTGTCAGAGGGCTGACGACTGCTGCTTCTGTCTGGGTGGCATCGGGCATTGGATTGACCATTGGCGCAGGAATGTACTATTCAGCAGTGCTGGCCACGGTTATTGTCTTACTGACTTTGTATGTCCTGTATCATATCGAAAACAAGTTTTTTAAAAATCGGCTGCAGAAGAATGTTGCGGTAACAGCTGAAGATCGGGAAAACCTGTTTTCAGAGTTGGTTGCCGTTTTTGAAGAATCAAAAATAGACATCCATGAATTCCAGATTGAAAATGCCGTATCATATGGCGGTAACAGCTTTTCTACCTATAATTTCACAGTCAGCGAAAGCAAAATCAGCAATGAAATCAATTTAGTCAAGAAATTGCAGGAAATTGATGGAGTAACCAAGATCATGATGTAGAATAAAAGGAAAAGACCGAACGATTACCAGCTTCGGTTTTTTCGTGTTTTCAATAAAACCAACATCAGCAAACGGAATTCATCATGAAAAGTTGTTTTTATCAATACGAATATGAGGAGAAAAAACATGGACCAAACAACAATGCTTTTGGCTTTACTGCCGATATTTGTCATTCAAATCGGCTTGATGATTTTCGCTTTAGTGGATTTAATCAAAAACCCAAATCCAAACGGTCCAAAATGGATGTGGGGCATCATTATTGTCATCGTTAATATTATTGGGCCAATTGTATATTTTGTTGTCGGGAGGAGAAATTATTGAGCTTAATGGAAGTCAACAATCTAACAAAGCAGTATGGACAGGAACTTGCAGTGGAAAATCTTTCTTTCGGGTTGGAAAAAGGTACAGCGACGGCTTTGATTGGACCCAATGGTGCAGGCAAGACGACAACGCTGTCCATGTTGGCCGATTTATTATCTCCTTCGAGCGGTACAATCAGTTTGGCCGATGGTCTGACAGTCGGCTTTCTGCCACAGTATCCGCAATTTTTCCCGTGGCTGACAGCGTTGGAATTCACTGAGATGGCTGCCAGATTAAGTGGAGTCGATACAAAGAAAGCAAGGCTGCAGGCAATGCGTACATTGGAATTTGTCGGGCTTGAAGGAGCCATGCGCAAAAATATCGGTGCTTTTTCCGGTGGGATGAAACAGCGATTGGGCTTGGCGCAAGCGATTGTCCATGACCCTAAACTTCTTTTGTTGGATGAACCGATTTCAGCACTTGATCCCACCGGCCGCCGGGAAATCATGGATTTACTGAAATCACTGCAGCAAGACACGACAATTTTGTATTCTACCCACATTTTGAACGATGCAGAAGAAATGACAGATCAACTGCTGTTTATGAAAGACGGACGCTTAATCGAACATGGATCATTGGACGAAGTCAAAAGCCGGCATGCCAATCTCCGCATCCGGATCCGGTTCCACAATCCTGCCGAGGCTATGAAGTTTGCGGAGGAACATCCTTGGAAAACGTACGTTTCAGCAGATTCTGTTTATCTCTCTGTCGATGAAGAAGGACCCGGCATGCAACAGGTGCTCTACACCTTATCTTCAGAAAAACAGGATATCTTAGGAGTGGAATTTCAAACAGCTTCTTTGGAAGAAATCTTTTTGAAGGTGGTTGCTGGCCAATGAAGCAGTTCGGTATTTTATTGCAAAAAGAATGGCGAGAAAATGTGCGGAATTATAAAATTTTCTGGATCCCTTGTGTTTTTATTCTGCTGGGTATCACTGAGCCTGTCGTGAATTACTTTATGCCTCAGATTTTAGAGGCATCCGGAGGTTTACCCGAAGGGGCGGTATTTGAATTTCCCACCCCATCTCCTGCTCAGATTTTAATGGCTGTCATGGAACAATTCCAAACAATCGGTATAGTTGTGCTGATTTTGGCTTATATGGGAACAATCGCTGGGGAGCGGAAAAGCGGAACAGCGACTTTGCTGTACGTCCGTCCGTTGTCTTTTCTGTCCTATTTTTTAAGTAAATGGACAATGGCAGCAGCCATCTCTCTAATCAGTCTGTGGCTTGGATTTTTAGCTGGGTATTACTATACGTTATTGTTTTTTGAAGAGCTTGAATTTAGCGCTCTTCTTCAAATGGTGGGATCCTACAGCATCTGGATTTTGCTGATTCTTACACTTACACTGGCTGCCAGCGCTATTTTGCCAAATGGTGGACTGGCAGCGGCTGCAGCATTTGCGGTATACCTGCTCGTTCAGTTGGCGGATGGATTGCTGGGAGCAAATTGGACGATTTCCCCAATGAAACTGCCTGGATATGCAGCAGCTTGGTTAACCGGAAATCCCCGTCTCAGCGAATTTGTTGGAGCGATTGGACTTGCTTTACTGGCCATTATAGGATTGATTGTTTTAGGCAGCTGGGCTGCTTGGAAAAATAAAGCGAAAACCAAAGTTTGATCAGCTGCTTCACGCGCGCAAGTGGACGCCGGGACTGAAAAAATGCGACAATGGAGAGCGCGTATCTTTTATGGGGATTTCCATTCCTATGCAATACTTATAAAAGTTGCTGAACTTCGGAAATTTGAAGTTGCCGAACCGGAAAAAAACGGCGGCATAAGTAAGCCTGAAACGTGGATTATCAGGATCTGCCGTTAATTAAGCCAGAGAAGAAAGAACAGATTAGTGGGCTGCGCAGACACAATCGACTTAAACAGAATCGAATAGAGGTTAAGTTTTATGAAGAAACTCGCAGTATTTTTACTGCTCATATTATTAGTATGGGGCTTATTTTGGGGCAGCAACCACTGGGTGCAAACAACAGAGTATACAGTAGCCTCCCAAGAACTGCCGCAAGCCTTTGATGGATCGAGAATTGTTCAGGTGTCGGATCTGCACGACGCCACATTCGGAAAAAACCAATCATCCTTGATTGAAAAGGTAAAGGCGGCCAATCCGGATGCCATCTTTTTGACTGGAGACCTCGTTGACAGCAACCGCTACGACTTGGATTCCAGTCTAGTGTTAGTGGATGCCCTGATAGAAATGAGTGAAGTTTATTACGTTACCGGAAACCATGAAGTGGCCTCCAATAAAGTCGATGAAATTTTAGGGGCCCTGCAGGAACGTGGTGTGACAGTCCTGGAAAATGATTCGGTTGAATGGGTGAAAGACGGAGAGTCGGTCCAAATTGCAGGAATCGATGATCCATTGATGGTGCCGGACATTCATGAAGAAGAAGTTACAGAGCAAAGCCTTGCAACTGCTCGGCTTACAGAAGATTTCACACTTCTGCTGGCACATCGACCGGAATACCTGCCGATTTATGCCGATTACGGTGTGGATTTGGTCTTTTCCGGACATGCCCATGGCGGCCAGGTCCGTATACCCGGGATTGGCGGCTTGATTGCACCAGGTCAAGGCTGGTTTCCGAAAGTGACGGAAGGTATCTTTGAAGTGGACCAGTCACAAATGGTTGTAAGCCGAGGGCTGGGCAATAGCACGTTTCCCGTGCGCATTTTCAATTTGCCGGAAATTGTTGTCGTGACATTGGAAAAAGGAAACAGCTAAAGTCGGCATATAGGATTCAGCGAACCCGTTATTCGTCTGTTTTTAAAATAGTGGATGGACAGCGAATGTAAATAAGGAGGCCGCTTCACGTGATTAAGAAAAGAGAAGTTACATTGCACCGCTATTCTTCAGGAGTTTCGATTGATTACGATTTGCCATCAGATCAATTGGAATTTACACGTCTGCCTAAGGAAATTGTAGAAAAAGATGCAAAAGACCGATCGAAACATTTCATCATCATAAAGGCACGAGGCGAAGACGCGGGTTTTTTTGAACTGGATGAATCAGAAGATCGGAAAAAGTATTCGGATAATCCGAAAGCCTTGTTGCTGAGAGGATTTTCGGTGAATCCTAAATTCCAAGGCAGAGGCATCGCTACAGGTTCCATTTATGCGCTTCCTGAATTTATGAAGACGGAATTTCCGGGCTTTGATGAAGTGGTACTAGGCGTCAATGCCCGTAATCTTCCGGCTCAACGCCTTTACCAAAAAGCCGGATTCAAAGATACAGGCAGACGGATTATGCGGACCAAAGGCGAACAGCATGTAATGTCCCTATATTTAAATGAAAAAGAGTGAAAGCAGAAATGCTTTCGCTCTTTTATTTTCAACTGGAAAATGCACTCCTTTCAGCTCCTTATCCGAAGTATAGGTGTTTATGCAAATTGCAGCCTGGATTGAATGGCGATGAACAGGAAGGGCAGGTTGAAGCGCAGGCTAGATAGTCTTCGACCGACAGTTCATGTCCGCACGTTCCGCATAGCACCGCCTTTTCATCGAAACGGTCTTTGGGCCAAACCTCATGCTTGCCGCAACCTTCCGCTTGATGGCATTCAAAGCAGGGAAAGTATTCCTGGCAGCAAAAAAACTTAATGGCAATCCGGTCGATTGGAGAATGATAATGCAAACAACGTGTTTCCGCATCGACTTTAAGGCCTTTGACAATTTGGTGGTGGGCCATGTTAAAACCATCCTTTCTACAGCATGATTTGTTGGTGATAAGATTTCAAAAAACTATAGGTAGTTTGGGTTTTTTGAAACAATTTACCGATTGGTACCGGTGGAATATGGCATATGAAAAGCAAACTGCCCTGCTCCCAAAGGCCAATTTCTTATAACTTCTATAGTTCAGTTTCTTTCTATGCTACTATGAAAGGGACGAAACTACGAATCTAATTCTTCGGGGCAAGGTGAAATTCCTTACCGGCGGTGAGCAGGGAACTGCAAGTCCGTGACCCGGTTAAGCGAATGCAGGCATAGGCCACTATGTTTAAAGCGCTTAAGCGGTGGAGCTGGTGAAATTCCGGCACCGACAGTTACAGTCTGGATGGGAGAAGAATTCAGAGATCGGTTTCGTTATGTGCCTCTTCTTTTCAATCGTTTGAAATTGAAAGGAGGAATTTGTATGACCAAAATACCTGAACAGGGACCCGTCTCTGGAAATGCAACACACCGATCTTTAATGCTGCTCTTTTCCTCCGTGGAAACCGGGCTTTTTAAAGGTACCCAAAATTGTTGGGAAACCGGCCATCTTGTTAAAGAAGCAAGGCACATGCAAACAACCTTCAGCGCCATCCTTTCCTCACCACCCATACGCCCCATGGTGGAAAGCACCCAACTACTTGTACGAAAACGAATTAAATCTGCTCCGGCGACCGGAATGGAGGAGTGTGCCTAAATGTTTACAGGTATAGTCGAAGAAGTCGGCCGCGTTGCGCAAGTCCGCGCAAAACCGCAGGCTATGGAACTGACGATTTCCTGTGTGCTGATTTTGGAGGACATGAAGCGTGGAGACAGTATTTCCATAAACGGAGTGTGTTTGACTGTTTCTTCCTTCGATGCTCAAACGTTCACAGTCGATGTCATTCCAGAAACGGTCAAGTCTTCAACAATGAAGGAATTAAAAACAGGAGCGCGCGTAAATCTCGAGCGTGCCATGCCAGCCACCGGCCGCTTTGGCGGCCATTTCGTCAGCGGCCATATCGATGGCGTCGGCGTGATCCGTTCAGTGAAGAAAGAAGCCAATGCTGTCACCAAAACAATTGAACTCGATCCTCAGCTGATGAAATACATGATGCTGAAGGGTTCGATAGCAGTTGATGGGACTTCATTGACGATTTTTAAACTTGGCCACAATGCGGTGGCCATTTCCCTCATCCCGACCACACGGGAGGATTCGTTATTAGGCGAAAAAGGGATTGGCGATAAGGTCAATATTGAGTGTGATCTCTTGGCGAAGTATACCGAACGAGTTCAAACCGCAGAACCGAAAATCAGCAGAAGCTGGCTTGCGGAAAATGGATTTTAAAGGGAGATGCTGAAATGATGTTCTACACTGTAGAAAAAGCCGTCGAAGATTTAAAGGCTGGAAAAGCAGTTATTGTAATCGATGATGAAGACAGAGAAAACGAAGGCGATTTTATCGCATTAGCAGAGTTTGCTTCGCCTGAGATTGTCAATTTGATGGCGACGGAAGGGCGAGGATTAATTTGTGTCCCGATTGCCGGTTCCATCGCCCAGCGATTGGAGTTTGGCTTGATGACTGATCAAAATACAGATGAATTCGGCACCGCCTTCACCATCAGCATTGACCATAGAGATACAACCACGGGTATCAGCGCTTTTGAGCGTTCCCACACCATCACCAGCCTGATCAAGCAAGAAGCGAAGGCTGCAGACTTTAAACGTCCGGGCCACATTTTTCCATTGATTGCGAAAGATGGCGGCGTGCTTGAACGGGCAGGCCATACGGAAGCAGCTGTCGATTTGGCGAAGCTTGCGGGATCTGCTCCGGCAGGGGTCATCTGCGAAATCATGAACCCAGACGGCAGGATGGCACGTGTGGATGATTTGGAGAAAGTGGCAGAACGGCTCAACCTTGGGGTGTTGACAATCAAGGATTTGGTTGCGTATCAGCAGAAAAACCAGCATACATCAGCGTATTAATTCAATAGAGGAGATGGAAAAATGACTGTTCATTTTGAAGGATATTTAAACGGTGAAGGGTTGCGGATCGGCATTGTGGTCGGACGCTTTAATGAATTTATCACCAGCAAACTATTGAGCGGAGCAGAAGACGCATTAAAACGCCATGGCGTTGGAGAAGATGACGTCTCGATCGCCTGGGTACCGGGAGCTTTTGAAATTCCCCTGGTGGCCAAAAAGATGGCGATGAGCGGGAACTATGACGCCGTCATTACTCTTGGCACAGTCATCAGAGGTGCGACGCCTCATTTCGACTATGTCTGCAGTGAAGTGGCAAAAGGCGTTTCACGGGCCAGCGACCAAGCCAATATCCCGGTCATTTTCGGGGTTTTGACCACGGATTCCATTGAACAGGCCATTGAACGTGCTGGCACAAAAGCCGGCAACAAAGGCTGGGAATCTGCCGCAGGCGCCATTGAAATGGCCAATCTTATGAAAAAATTATAATCTACTGGCACCTGGGCTTTTGTCCGGGTGTTTTTTTGATTAAAAGATGAAGTTTAGGGGAAAGGGATGTATAACGACCTTAGGACTGGAGGATCAGTAGGATGATGTATATAGAAATAGCTTCAAAACTATTTTTTGGCTTAATTGCATTATTGTTGATTACTCGTATCTTGGGGAAAAAAAGAAATGTCTCAGTTAACTCCCTTTGACTTTATTTATTCCATTGTGCTAGGCGGGATTTTGGAGGAAAGCATATATGATGATAAAGTAAACCCTTTGCATGTCTGGTTTGCGGTGGCTGTATGGGGAATCATGCTGTATATTATCGAAAAAACGACTCAAAAGAATGATAAAATAAGGAAACTTTTAAAAGGCGAGACCTCCATTTTAATTCAAGACGGCGAATTCAATATAGACGAATTAAATAAGAATCACCTGGAGATGGAACAGCTTCGCGTGATGCTTCGCCAACAAGGTGTTTTTTCATTGAGCGAAGTTTGTGATCTGTTTTTAGAACCAGGTGGAACAATTAGTTTAAAAAAATATGCCAAGTATAAAGAGGTAACGCCGGACATGTTGAATCTGCAGGCAAAAAATGAATCGATAAACTTTTTGTTTGTGGACGAGGGTAAAATAAATGAAGGGATTTTAGAATATGTTGGGAAATCAAAACAATGGCTGTATGACTCCCTTGCCGAGGAAGGTTATCCAAACCTCAAGGAAGTTTTGTATGCGGAGTGATCGGAAACAAATGGATTCTACATTAAGGGATACGATAAAAGTAAAGAGAACATCAAAAAAGTGAACTAGGGTGGAGAGTATGAAAAAAACAATTTACTTGATTAGGCATTGCCAAGCAACTGGACAGGCACCGGATGCAGAGTTGACAGAAGCGGGCAGGCAGCAAGCGCATATATTGGCGGATTTTTTGGGAAATCAGAGAGTGGCCCATCTTGTCGCCAGTCCATTTACCCGGGCCATCCAATCCATTGAACCGGTGGCGGATCGATTAGGTTTGCCGATTGAAGTGGATGACCGATTGGCTGAACGCGTGTTGAGCACGCAGGACTTGCCGGACTGGATGGAAAAACTGGAGGAATCGTTCGGTGATGAAGAGCTGAAGCTTGCGGGAGGCGAATCGGGAAAAGAAGCGGCTGACCGCGCAATGGAAGTGATGAGTGAAATGAAAGATGGGACGGCAGCGGTGACACATGGAAACTTATTAGGTCTGCTCTTGAAAAAAATCGATTCAGGCTATGGGTTTTCAGAATGGCAAAAGCTGACGAATCCGGATGTCTATAAAGTGGAAGTGGAAAATGGCCATTCCTCAGTGGCGCGGATATGGAAATGACAATTTAAAAAGACCAACAGCTGAGGAGGCTGTTGGCTGTTTAGCGGAATGTCATTCCAGCGTATTTCCTTCATTTGGAATGGGATTATTCTTGAGCAGTCCAGCTAAATGATAGGTATTATAAGCAAGCCGCTGAATTGCGGATTTGGTGAATTCATTGTTGCGCCCGGCATCCATATAAGAATCGCCGGGTCCTGCTTCACCGACCCAATAAGCATCAACATTCGGCGGGATAACAAAACCGATATGGGAAAGCCCGTATAGAATGGAAGCCGCTGAATGTTTTGCTCCATCTTCGTTGCCGGTTACAACCACGCCGCCAACTTTATTGTAGAAAACGGCTTGCCCTTTGTCGTTGGTGACGCTGCTGCTTCCATAAAGGCGTTCAATGGCTTGCGTCGCCAAGGAACTTTTTTCGCCTAGCCAAATGGGGGTGCCGATAATGACAATATCTGCAGCCAATACTTTCTCAAGGATTTGGGGCCATTCATCACCGTCGCCCATGTCTTCCTGGACACCATAGGCGATGGAGTAATCAGCCAAACGCAAGGTTTCAGATTCTACTCTCAATTGATTATAATGGTATTGAACATCCTTGATAAACCCTTCTGTATGAGAAGGTTCTTTGGAATTTTTTAACGAAGTGTTAAGGAAAAGTGCTTTTAAGGATTGCATTTTATCGCTCCTTTTATATTTTCGTTTCTGTTTAGTCCTTGTTTTCCCTTTTACCAGGAATATATGCAACAATCGATTCGAGCAATCGTCTGAAGAAAAGAGGTGTTTCAAATGAAAAAAAATGATGCCCTGCCCTATATACTGATTTTCCTCTTGTTGCTAATTAAAGTGAGTGCTTTTCGTGTGCTTATTTTTGATACAAAATCGATTTTGCATATTGTTTTGATTGAATTTCCAATGTGGGCCCTTCTGTTATCTGCTGTTTTGCTGCTGGCAAAAAAACGGATATGGTTGGCTGTTTTTATTTTTAATCTGCTGACTTCCGTCATTTTCTTTACTGTCACGTTGTATATACGCTATTATTCCACCATCCCTTCTTACTACGATTTACAGCAGCTGACGCAGTCGAGTTCTGTCAGCAATACCATTTCGATGCTTGCAAACCCCTGGGATTTCCTGTTTTTCCTGGATGCGATTTTGCTGGTGTTCATTGCCCGCCGCTTCGAAAAAACGGTGAAAATTGTTGCCATGAAATATACGGCAGTCACTATGGCCGCGATTTGTGCGATTACCATTGTGTATGCGCTGCAACAACCGATCATTGATGTTTCTTATTTTGCGAAAGAAAATGGATTTTTGCAGTCTCAGCTGGCTCAATTGTATAATCGTTCCACAGAAACCGCACATGCCTCTTCCAGCAAGCTGTCAGCTAAAGAATTGGAAGAGTTGAAAGGCAATAAGTATGTGGAAGTCAGTAAACACGACAATTTTGGAATCGCGGAAGGGCGGCATTTATTCGTCATCCAAGTAGAATCACTGCAGAATTTCGTGATTGGCCGAACCTTGCACGGCCAGGAAATCACACCAAACCTCAATAAGCTGTTGAGTGAAAGTGCCTACTTCTCCAATGTCTTCCAACAGGTGGGCGCGGGGACAACTTCTGATGCAGAATGGATGGCCAATACCGGACTGTATCCGCAAGGCATGATTCCGACGGCCAACAGCCTCACCGGAAAAGAAGTGCCTTCCCTGGCCCGTACATTAAAAGACGAAGGTTATGGATCTGCCACCTACCATGCGGACGATGTGACATTTTGGAACCGGGATGTGCTTTATCCGGTTCTTGGTTACGAAGAGGTCTTCTCGATCGATGACCTCCCAAATATCAAAACTGTCGGCTTCGGTCCGGCAGATGAAGTGCTGTTTGATTTTGTAGCAGGAGAACTGCCGCGCCAGCTCGACACTTACGAGCGTATTTATGCCAACATCGTTACAGTCACCAGCCATACTCCATTTGAAATGCCGGGTGCTATGGAGTATCTTAACCTCCCAGCAGAATACGAAGGCATGTACATTGGGAACTATCTGCAATCCATCCGCTATGCAGACGAACAAATCGGCTTATTTATACAGGAACTGAAGGATCGGGGGATTTACGAAGAATCCTTAATTGCCATTTTTGGAGACCACTCCGGCATGCACGGCACTTTAGTGACGGAAGAAGACCGGCAGCTATTAAGCAACTTCTTGGGGCATACGTATTCTTTAAAAGATCAATTTACCATTCCGTTGATTTTTACAGGTGGAAATCTGTTTGAAGAAGCTGAAATGACGCGTCTAGGCGGCCAGGCCGACATTATGCCGACATTATTGGCGCTGCTTGGGGTGGAGCACGACGAGCCGATGATGGGGCACAATCTATTCCATTACAAAAAAAATCTGCTGGGCATGCGCTATTATATGCCTGGAGGGTCCTACATCCAGTCGGAACAATTCTATAAAGCGCCTGGAGCCAAACTGCCTGAAGTGCTGTACGATTTAAAGAGCATGGAAAAGCGCAGTAAAAACAGCGAAGCTAAAAAACATATCCGGGATACGGAAACCTTGATGAACTATGCGGATACGTTATTAAAAGACTATATCGAGGAATAATTCCATCCGGTATAGGGAAGCCGTTATAATAGACAGTAAGTATGAAATGAGGGGGAAACCGGTCTATGGTAAAAGAATTTGAAAAAGAAGTCATGCAGGCAATGGACAAGATGTTTGAAAATGAAATGAAAAAAGTCAATGATGCACTGGATCAAGATCTTCTGATTTCCTTAATCGGAGAAGTGAACGCGGGCAAATCATCCACCGTCAATAAAATCATCGGTGAAGATATTGCCAGCACCAACCCGATGCCAGGGGAAACCGTCAGTGTGGATCCCTATAATATTCATGGCCTGGAAAATATCAAATTTATGGATACACCGGGCTTAAACGATCCGAATGATGAAAATCCCAAGAAAACACTGGAGTTCGTCCAGAAATCCGACGTCGTGCTGTTCTTCCTGAATGCAGCAGGAACGGTATTCTCTGAAAGCGAAAAAGAGAAATTCAATGAAATTGAAAAACACAATAAAGATATTTTAATTGTCTTGAATAAAATCGATGCAGCAGAGAATATTCCGTCCATTGTCCAGTTCGTCAAAGAGCATACCGCCCATAAATACAAAGTCATTCCGATTTCTTCGAAAACAGAAGAAAATCTGGAAACCTTAAAGAAGGAAATCCTTTTTTTGCTCGAAAAGAAAGGTAAAGACCTGCTCTTCGCCAAAAGCATGAAAGAAAAGTCTTCAGCTGCCACACGCTGGATCATTGGGGCTGGCGTTTCAGCTGGTGTGATCGGTGCATCGCCGATTCCAGGATCTGACGTGTTGCCGTTGACTACCTTGCAAGTTGGGTTGATCATCAAATTATCGAACCTTTACGATAAGCCATTAACCAAAAAAGCGGCAAAAGACATGATTGTCATTACGGCTACTCAAACCATCGGCCATACAATTTACCGCCAAGCCTTGAAATTCATTCCTGGAGCAGGATCCATTATTGGAGGGACTGTTGCTTCATCCATGACCTTGGCACTGGGTTATGGTGTCAAATATGCGTATGAAAACAATATCGCCATTGATTACGACATGATCGGCGATATCTTTGAGAAGCTTAAAAACCGTGAAAAAAAAGCCTGATCGCTTGCTGAACCGCTCTTCGAACGTTGAAGGGCGGTTTTCAAGTTGCTTGCGTCATTTGGATTTGTCATTTACCTTTAGGAGAAAGAACGACGGAGGTGCAGGATGAAGATATTGGTGGTGGAAGATAACCCAAGCGTCAGTTCCATGCTGGAGCTGTTCTTTTCAAAAGAAGGCATACAAGGTGAATTCGCAGCTGATGGACTGGAAGGATACCGTAAATACAAAGACGGAATATACGACCTGCTGATCTTGGACTGGATGCTTCCCGGGATGGATGGCATTGCACTATGCCGCAAAATCCGGGAGGAAGGAAACACGGTGCCGATCATCATGCTGACGGCAAAAGACAGTGAATCCGACCAGGTCATCGGTTTTGAAATGGGAGCAGACGATTATGTCACGAAACCATTCAGTCCGCTAACGTTGATGGCGCGAATCAAAGCGGTTACACGCCGAACACAGAAAGTCGAGCCTGTATCGGACTCCATCCAAACCGTCCATTTCATCGTCAACAAAGAGACGCGGGATGTACTGAAGGATGGGCAGGCGGTAGACAGCTTGACCCCGAAGGAATTCGATTTATTGCTGTTTTTCCTGCAGCATCCGAAGCAGGTGTTCAGCCGTGAACAATTATTGGAACAGGTATGGGGCTATCAGTTTTACGGCGACGAGCGGACAGTAGACGTTCACATCAAACGGTTGCGCAAGAAAATCGATGGCGGAGACAAGCTGTTCCATACGGTATGGGGAGTTGGCTATAAATTTGAAGAACACGCGAATTAAGTATTTCTATCAGCTGATTGCCAGCCATATGAGCATTTTGCTGATCGCATTTTTGATATTGAGTATTTTATTCGTCCGCTATGTGGATGATTTTGCCTATGATGAAAAAGCGGAAGAACTCGAGAATTACGGGGAACAGATCATCGCTGAACTTGAACGGGCACGCCCAGGCACTAATCTGCAGGCTTATGTATCGATCCTGGAAGCGCAGAACATCAGTTTCATCGTTTTTGATCAGCAGAGTCGGATTTTGTATCCAGTCTCAGGTTCGTTCCCGCCCGTAGAACTGACACAGGAAGAATGGAGTGTCATCGAACAGGGAGAAACACTGGTTGTCAATCGGGATGTCGAACGATTTGAACTCACAGTGACGTTTGTGGCTATGCCTTACTTTGAAAATAATCAGTTGGCAGGCGGTGTCCTGCTTGCTTCGCCCGTCAGCGGCGTCAGTGAAATGATTGCCGAGTTGAATAAAACCTTGATTACAACGATTTTGATTGCTTTTGCAATTGCCCTGCTGTTCAGCTTATGGCTGTCGAAAATGCATGTCAGTCGGATACAGCGGATGCGAAAAGCGACTTCCATGATCAGTGAAGGGCATTATGACGTCAATCTGCCGGAATCGAATTTCGATGAGTTTGGCGATTTGGCCCATGACTTCAACAAGATGGCGGCCAAGCTTCAGCAATCCAATGAAGAAATCGACCGCCTTGAAAACCGGAGGCGCCAGTTTATGGCGGACGTCTCGCATGAAATGCGGACGCCTTTGACGACGATTGCCGGCATCATTGAAGGGCTGCGCAACAATATGATTGAAGAAGGGCAAAGGGAAAAAGGCATTCGATTGGCAAGTGAAGAAACGAAGAGGCTGATGCGCCTGGTCAACGAAAACCTGGATTATGAGAAAATCAGATCCAATCAGGTGGAGCTGACTAAAGAAGAAATCGAAGCGGACGAACTTCTGGAAATTATCCAGGAACAGTTGTATCTGCAGGCAAAGCAGAAAGGGAATCTGATTGTGGTCAATACCCAGCCAGGTGATGTCATCTATGGCGATATGGACCGCCTGATTCAAATTCTGATGAACATCACTAAAAATGCGATCCAGTTTACCGAAAACGGCACGATTTCGCTTTCTACTTTCTCAGAGGGTGATGACATGGTGATCACCGTGGAAGACGACGGGTCAGGAATCGATGTCAAAGAAATCGATATGATTTGGCGTCGTTTCTACAAAGCGGATTTGTCACGCGGCAGCGGGCAATTTGGGCTTGGTTTGTCAATCGTCAAGCAATTGGTGACGCTGCATGACGGAGAAGTTCGCGTTGAAAGCGAAAAAGGGAAAGGGACGAAATTTATTATCCGCCTCCCCCACAAAAAGTAACCCTGGGATTTTCCCTCGGGTTATTTTTTGTGCCGAACTTTCTCTTTCTGTTAAAACTCTGGTCATAGTTTATTCATAACTGCTTGATAAGCTTTGTATAACGGCTTAAGAAAAGAGGGAACAGAGATGAAGAAAGTTTACTATATCGCCATTGGTGCGGCAGCGGCAGCGGGTATCTTTATGCTGGTTGCATTTTCAGAAGATGAAACAGTGGCTTCAGTAGGAGACACGAAAATTACAAAAGATGCACTATATGAAAAAATGTTGGCTTCTTCGGGGCCTGCGGCACTGGATGTTTTGATTTCCAATGAAGTGGTCAATCAGGAAGCGGATAAAGCGGGAGTCAAAGTGACGCAGGAAGAGCTGGATGCGGAAATGGCAGTTTACGAAGAAAGCTATGGCGGGACAGAAGCGCTTGAACAAGCTCTTGCTGCCAGCGGCATGGCGATAACGGATTTGAAAGAGGAGATGGAGATCTACTTGAAGGTCGAGAAAATCGTCGGGCCTGATATTAAGATAAGCGATGAACAGATCAAAACCTATTTCGAAGAAAATAAGGATGCATTCACTAAGCCAACACAGGTGGAAGCGAACCATATATTGGTAGCTACTCAGGAAGAAGCCGACGAAGTCAAAGCCAAGTTGGATGACGGCGGCGACTTCGCTGAAATGGCGGCGGAATATTCGACAGATACAAGCAATGCTGAAAATGGCGGTGCATTGGGAGCTTTTGGTGCCGGTGAAATGGCCCCTGAATTCGAGGAAGCTGCATTCAGTATGGAAGTAGATGAAATCAGTGAACCTGTCCAAACAGATTATGGATTCCATATTATCCAGGTGACAGGAAAAACCGCTGCAGTCGAGGCGAACTTGGAAGACAGCAAAGAGCAAATCAAAGAAACTTTATTTGACGAAGCGTTGAATACGAAATACGCAGAATGGCTGGCCGAAAAAACGGAATCATACGACATCGTTAATACGTTGGCAGAATAAGGAGGACACATGATGGGATATTATAATTCGAATGACAAGAAAACGGGCAAACGAGGCTATTTCGCTTCGAGCTTTACAGGATTGATTGCAGGGGCGTTATTGGTGGGAGTCATTTTGCCTGGCGTAACAGACGCAGAACCGGAAACGGCTGTAGGAGCAACAACAACCGAGTCGGTCAGTGGCGTGCAGACAACTTCCACAGTGGTCACTTCGGATGTGACGGAAATTGTAGAACAGACCAACGATGCGGTCGTTGGCGTTTCAAATTTGCAGATGGCACAGCAAAATCCATTTTCTGCCCCAACTGCCACAGACAATGAAGCGCAGGAGGCTGGTGCCGGATCTGGGGTGATCTACAAGAAAGACGGAGACACTGCCTATATTGTCACCAATAACCATGTTGTAGAAGGTGCCGAAGACGTCATGGTCACCTTGTCAGATGGAACTGAATTGGATGCAGAAGTGCTTGGGACGGATGTATGGACTGATTTGGCTGTTTTGAAAGTTCCAAGTAAAAGTATTGAAACAGTTGCTGAATTTGGAGATTCTTCAGTCTTGAAAGCCGGAGAACCGGTAATCGCAATTGGTAACCCGTTAGGCCTTCAATTCTCGGGATCGGTGACCACAGGGGTCATTTCGGGAACCGAGCGCTTGATTCCGATTGATGTAAACCAGGACGGCACAGAAGATTGGCAGTCGGAAGTTCTTCAAACTGATGCTGCCATCAACCCGGGCAATAGTGGGGGCGCGCTGATCAATGCTAAGGGTCAATTGATCGGCATCAACTCCATGAAAATTGCGCAAGCAGCAGTAGAAGGAATTGGTTTGGCCATCCCAATCAATACCGCTATCCCGATCATTGCAGATCTGGAGACCGAAGGCGCAGTTGAGCGCCCTTCGATGGGTGTCGCTATATTGGATTTAGCTGAAGTGCCAGCACAGTATCGCACTGGCCAATTAGGGTTGCCCGCAGAAGTGGAAGGCGGCATTGTCGTCCAATCCGTGGTCGAAGGATCCGGAGCGGCAACAGCCGGAATGGAAGCATATGATGTCATTGTTGAACTGGACGGCAAGCCGGTGAAATCAATTCTCGAGCTTCGCCAATACCTTTACAACGAAACGGAAGTTGGGGATACGTTGGAAGTGAAGGCTTATAGAGGCGGCGAACTCATGAGTTTCGAATTGGAATTGACGGAAAGCATGTAAGTGGAAAAGAGAAAGGATTTGGCATTGAAATAAAGGCTGCGAGTTTTTGAACAGCATAAAAGCTTCCCAATTGCGTGGGAAGCTTTTTGTGTGGGAATTTCTAAATGGCTCATGTAAGAAAGGGATCAGTTGAAAATTCCGAACCAATCTGTTGCGATTCCAAAACCGACAAGGATGAGAACGAGCACAACAAAAATAATGATGCCCAGCTGCAAAGGCTTGTAGCCTGTGGTTCTAGGTTCTTGCAATCCTTCTTTTTCTTCGTTCGGACGGCGCTTCGCTTCTTCTTCGGTTTCTTTCATGTAATCGTCTTTTTCATTATTGCTCATTTGAATGCCTCCTTGGACTTACCGTTAATAGTCTTTACCCTTAAAAATAAGGGTTCAATCCACTAATTTTTCTTCTGTTTTCAGTTCGCGCTGTGTCAATTTTTGTGCCAGTTCACGGCCAAAAAGCTGTGAAGATTGCGGATCTCGACCTGTCAGGATTTGTTTGCTGCCCCAAACAACATAGGCATCCTGTTCTTTTTCTTCATGGTAATCTGCGATTCTGCTCAATTCATCCTCTAAGCTGAAAGGCAGCAAATCCACCACTTCTTCAGGCTCATTTGCATTGGGATAGCCGGTTACTTTCAGCCCTTCAAGAATTCCGCGGCCTTCTCTGGTTTTCGTATAGATGAGTGGTGCCGGCCCGTGGCAAACTGCAGAAACGATACCACCCAATTCATACATAATATTAATGACAGCATGCAAATCTTCATTATGCGCCAAATCGAACATGGCTCCATGTCCACCAACAATCATGATGGCATCGTAGTCACTGGCTTTGACGTCCACAATCGGAGTTGTTTTATCTGCCATACCTGATTCATATTGTTTTTTATAAATTCCATCTGGATCATAATCTTTGCTGAGGCTTAATGGATCGACGACGGGTTTTCCGCCATCAATAGAAGCGAGTCCTACGGTATGGCCTTCTTTTTCAAGTTCCAATGCAGGTGCGAAAAGTTCTTCTGCCCACCAACCTGTTACATAATTATGCTCTTCATCTGTATAACCATTGGATAACACTGCCAATACTTTTGCCATGGTATCTTCCTCCTACTTTAAAAAGTCCTTGTTTCTTCATTTACCCTGTAAAGGAATCCTGAAACGTGCCAAATGAGCAGTTCGTGGATTTGGTCAGGGGAATTATGCTACGATTATTGCATGAATTGAAAGAAGAGGTGGACCACTTGAAAGAACTCACACAAGAAACGCAAGTAACCTTGCTGGAAGCCATGCTCGATGGCAGTAAAGTGGGGACGATCGTAACGGATCCGTCGCAACAGGATAATCCGATCATCTACACCAATCGAACGTTTATTGAAATGACAGGATATACACAACAAGAAGTAATCGGAAAGAACTGTCGATTTTTGCAGGGGCCAGAAACCGATAAAGAAGATATAGAGAAAATGAGGAAAGCTATTGCTGCTGAGGAAGCAATTACATTGACGTTGCGGAATTACCGGAAAGACGGTTCGCCGTTTTGGAACCGTTTGGCCATTGAACCCGTCCAAATAGAGGATAAACTGTATTTCATCGGTACGCAGACAGATATCACGCTGGAACGTTCCCAGCAACAGGCGATTATGGCCAATGAAGATGAAATCGAAAAGTTGATGCTTCCTATTCTATCCATACAAGAGAATGTAGCTACTGTCGCGCTGGTCGGTACGATGAATCTTCAACGTTTTGAAACCTTGAAGGTAAAAATCTGCGAGTATGTGCAAGAACATCGAATTGAGCACGCCATCATTGATATTACAGGCTTGTCCTGGAATGAAAAATCACCGCTTTATTGGTTCCAGCAGATTTACGAAGCGCTTCGGATTATGGGAAGCAATCTCTATGTAACCGGAATCTCTCCGGCCGCTGCACAGCAATTTGCCGACGACTTAGATCGGAACAGCCAGCTGATTACTTTTTCCACAATTGAAAGAGCTTTGAGTTTCATTACTCAAAAAACCACTGGAGAAAACCATTTCAGTTGACTAAGGATTGCCATAAGAGGTAAGTTTTAAGTGTTCTCAAATACAAATCAGGAAAGAGGTTGGAAAAATGTCAGCATTATTCACAACATCTGTAACAGCCACTGGTGGCCGTGAAGGAAGAGTCATTTCCGAAGACAATGTATTGGATCTTCAATTGGTTTCGCCGAAAGAATTGGGCGGTCCCGGAGGAGAAGGCACAAACCCTGAACAATTATTTGCAGCAGGTTACTCCGCTTGTTTTGACGGAGCATTGAACTTAATCATCAAAAGAGAAAAAGCAGATGTCTCCAGCACTTCCATTAAAGCGGATGTTCACTTCCTGAAAGATGAAGGAAATGACGGTTTTAAAATCGGTGTTACTTTAAATGCTCATTTAGAAGGTGTGGATGAAGCAACAGCGAAAGACCTTGTAGAAAAAGCACATGCGTTCTGCCCATACTCCAAAGCAACAAGAGGCAATGTCGACGTAGAATTGAAAATCGTATAAAAATTAGAAAAAGCCGGAAAGCTTCACTTTCCGGCTTTTTTTTATGGTGAAAAACTGAAGTAGTTGCAGTGGGAAATACAGAATATGGTTTTTAAAAAATAGAGCGGGGTAGAAAGATAATGCAGAGTCATAACGAAAATAGAGGAGGATGGAGGGAATGGATAAAGAACAGAGAAAGCAGCAGACTTCAGAAGACAGCAAAGTTACTGACCAAGATTCAAATGAATCGGCGAATCAGTTTAATGCAGGTGGTAATGACTCTGATTATGATGGTGGGCATCCAGGAGATGCCTTGAATGAAGAACAAAAGAAAGAACAGCAAGAATATAAAACCGGTACTTCCTATAATTCAGGTGGAAACGACTCTGATTACGACGGTGGGCATCCAGGAGATGTCGAGCCTGAAAGTAAGGGACACGTGGGTTCTAAAGACGAAAACTAAAATTATACAGGAGGTTTTATTTATGTTTTTTCACACAGGAGAACTTCAATACCACGCAAAACCGGATGCTCCAGATCCAGTCTTCGCTAAACAAGTACAGGAACTGATCGGCGGGCAATTCGGTGAAATGTCAGTTGCTATGCAATACTTATTCCAAGGGTGGAGCACAAGAGGGAACGAAAAATATAGAGATCTTCTGATGGATACTGGAACGCAGGAGTTGGGGCATATTGAAATGCTCGCAACAATGGTGGCCAGACTCCTTGAAGGGGCACCTGTTTATGAACAGGAAAAAGCTGCAAGCGATCCGATTATAGGCGCAATCATGGGTGGCATGAATCCGCAGCATGCCATTGTCCATGGATTAGGCGCTTCTCCAAAAGACAGCAATGGTGTGCCTTGGAACGCGGGATATATCGTAGCAAGCGGAAACCTGTTGGCGGATTTCCGCGCTAACGTCAATGCAGAATCACAGGGCCGTCTTCAAGTAGCCCGCCTTTACAGCATGACAGACGACAGAGGCGTAAAAGATCTGTTCTCATTCTTGCTTGCACGTGATACCATGCACCAAAACCAATGGCTAGCTGCTATAAAAGAATTGGAAGCGAAGGAAGGCCCGATTGTGCCTGGAACACTTCCTCCAGAATGGGAAGCGACAGAATTCTCCCACATCCTTTACACGAACTCAGAAAGCAGCAAAGAGCTGAAATGGATGAACGAGCCAGCACCGGATGGCCATGAATTTACATTCGGTAAACCAGAACCGTTGAGTGAAAAACCGGTGTTGAAGCCAGCTCCTCCAGAAGCACATAATTCATTGCCGGAAGATGAATTGAAATAATCAGCCCAGGCTGTCCCGAAGTCACCACTATTGGCTTTTAGGGGCAGCCTTTATTTTTTTCCAGAACATTTGCTGGGGAAGGAGGGGAAGAAGTGGCCGCAAGACCTTGGCTCATGAAACAGGAATGGAAAGACGTCGTTTTTCTGCATTGGCCTGTAAAACCTGAATGGCTGCGCCGATTTGTTCCCGATGAGCTGGAAATCGATTTATATGACGATCAAGCTTGGCTCGGAGTGGTATTTTTTCAAGCGAAAGCGACACGTCCACGATTTCTGCCTCCGGTTCCGGGAACACGTTCTTTCTTGGAGCTGAATGTCAGGACTTATGTGAAGTATGGAGACAGGAAAGGTGTGTATTTCTTTAGCTTGGATGCCAACAGCCTGCTTGCAGTGAAAGCCGCTTCTTATAGAGGTTTTTTGCCTTATCGCTACGCCGAAATAAGCATGACAAAAAAAGCCGGAAAATGGAGATTTTCCAGTCGGCGAATCGAAGCCGGACGGTTTCCTGAATCTTTCGATATGAGCTATAAACCTGCTTCTACAGCCATTGCTTCCAGCCCCGTAGAGCAATGGCTAACGGAACGTTATTGTTTATGGACTAAACCTGGAGACCGGCTTTACCGGGTCGATATTGCGCACTCGCCTTGGACCTTGCATTATTTAAAAGGACATATCAATCAAAATACAATGGCATCCTATCTTCCGGTTTCTTTGCATCGCCAGCAGCCAATGGCTCATTATTCGCGAAAGCAAAAAGTATATTTTTATGCGCCAGTGAAAGAGTAGGAAGAGACTGGGTGCAGTAAAATAAAATTGGATATTTGGAACTAAAAACACCGAGGCAGCTGCCCCGGTGTTTATTGAATGGCATTATTTTCGGTTGGGTTCTTGTTTTAAAGTATGGGAAGTCTCTTTTTGTTCCCAGATACGCTTTGTTAAATAAATATGGAAAAACCATTCGCCGACAGCAATAAGCAAGGCTGAATAGATTGCAGGCATGACAAGCGAAAAATCAGGATTATTAATCAGCCATAGCCCACCCAGCCAGACAATTAGAAATACCAGCACAAAGTCACCTCCGGTTGCCACTTTGTTGGAGGTTTTCGGATAAATAGTTAAATCACCAATAAAGCCGACAGCGGTGATGATCAGACTGAGGATGAAAATTTCAAAGACTTCCACTCCATAAGCAATGCCAAGTATGACAAACAATACGGAGAAGACCATAGCAAATTTAATCAAAATTGCCTCAAGATACTTCATGCTTTCCACCTTCTTGAAAAAGCTGTTGTTACTTTTCGTATACCCGTTTCAATCGATTCAATTCATAAAACCTGTAAAAAAAAGACAAAAAAAGACCCGGCTTTTGCCGGGGCTGCCACGGGTCAGGAACTGATGAAATCGCCGCCATTTACATGGATTGCCTGGCCTGTCACATAGGTTGAGTCTTTGGAAGCCAAGTAAACATAAGCAGGCGCTAATTCGGAAGGCTGTCCACGTCGCTCCATTGGGGTGTCGCCACCATGTTCGCCCACTTTTTCTGCTCCAAAGGTCGCTGGAATCAATGGCGTCCAAATAGGGCCTGGAGCCACTGAGTTGACGCGTATACCTTGTTCAGCGATATTGGCTGATAAGGAACGTGTAAAGCTGGTGATTGCGCCTTTTGTAGATGAATAATCAATCAGCTCCGGAGAACCGCGATAAGCCGTGACCGAAGATGTATTGATGATGCTATCGCCTTTTTGGAGATGCGGCAATGCAGCTTGCGTCAAATAGAACATGCTGAAGATATTAGTCGAAAAAGTCTCCATCAACTGATCTGGACTGATAGCCAAAAAATCATCCTGTGGGAATTGTTTTCCTGCATTATTGACCAAAATATTCAATTGGCCGAATTCGGAAATGACGTCCACTACCAGTTGATTGCATTTTTCTACATCGCTGACATCTGTAGCGAATTTTGCACCTTTGGCTCCATAAGATTCAATTGCTTTTATCGTTTCGTCAGCATCTTCGTGCTCATCTAAATAAGCAATTGCGACGTTGGCGCCTTCCTTCGCATAAGCTACTGCCACAGCACGGCCGATTCCACTGTCGCCTCCTGTCACCAGCGCAACTTTGCCTTCCAGTTTTCCAGAACCTTTGTAGTCTTTATCATCATAAATCGGTTCCGGACTCATTTGCTCTTCAGAACCAGGCTGTTTGGATTGCTCCTGCGGTTCTACCTGTTCATCGATTTCTTCAAATTTATCTTTAGCCATAATGAATCCTCCTCTAATTAAGTAGCATGTTTTCCTTATTCCCGTTGATGGCTTGCTTAAACGCAATCTCCAATAATATGGAAGGCGGTAGGGGAGGTGATTGTTTTGGTTTAGGAATAAAATAAAAAACGGAAACACCAGTCTGAATGAGGTGTTTCCGTTTGGGTTATGGGTGTTTTAAAACATGATTAAGATTCTCCTGTGACTACACCACAGGCAATTCGATCGCCCGAGTCACCGGAAGGGTCCGTCGTTTGATCATCTTCAGCGGCGTGTATAACAAGTGCTGTACCGCCTTCTTTGAGCAATGAGTTTTCTTCACCGATAGCGAGCGTGACATTTTCAGCTGTGAACTCCTGTGAAGCGGTGCCGTCAGAGCTGGCTTCAATATTCGGTAAATCACCGGCGTGAGGACCGTCGGGGTTGTCCATACCATGCATGGCATCGGCCGGATTGAAATGGCCGCCAGCCGTTTCGAAGTCAGGTCCTTCGCACATTCCGGTTTCATGGAAATGGATGCCGTGCATGCCTTCTTCCAAGCCTTCAACTTCAAGTGCTACCTTAACTCCGGCATCTTCTTCAGATAATTCCGCGGTGCCGATGGCATTTCCATCACTGTCCATCATTTCAACAGTAAGCATCAAAATTTCTTCACTGCTGCCTTCCTCTGTTTCCGCTTCATCCGCTTCTTCACCTTCGGGTGGACTTTCTTCTTCTCCTTCAATATCTTCAGTGTTTTCAGCCGGTGCACCATCTGATTCTGTAGGTGGATCTTCTGTGCTTTCATTGCCGCAGGCTGTTAAAAATAATAAGAAAGCCAGTACCAAAACAAGCATAAGCCATCGCTTCATCTGAACTCCTCCTCGAAATCGTGTTATTCTACATTACACTTAATGGCTGATGAATAAACGCAATTTTCTGAAATGGATTCTTTTGTAGGAGAAAAAGAGCTATTCTTTTCTTTTACGGAATACGAACATCAGTCCAAGCAAGGCAGACAGAACACTGATGATGAGTGCAGGTTTGAAGAAAGGTGGGCTGTAGCTCAACGAAACTTGATTATCTCCTGATTCTAAAGGTACCGCGATAAAAGCAAAATCCGCCTTTAACACCTCCACTTTTTGGCCATTTACAGAAGCCTTCCAGCCCCGCTCATAAGGGATCGGCAACTTCAAGTAACCCTCATTTTCTGGATTGGCGTAATTCAGGCTGACATTGCTGCCATCGATAATCAGGTTGCTGGCTAAATCAGGCTGATCGGCTTGTTGCCGCAAGGTCTTATAGTCTTCGGCAGAGAGCTGGATTCCGGTTAACTCATAATCGCCTTTCGGAAGGCGAATTTCGATTTGTTGTTCAGCAGGAATACGGATTGTGATGTCATCCACAAATGTTTTGTAGACAGACTGGTTGGATTTTCTGGTCGTGTGATAATCATTGACAGCAAGCGGAAATCCTTTGTCTGCAGCTTTGTTTTCCAAGTGGAAGGAGACGAACAAATCGTTCACGGATTCGGGAAGAGCTTCTATGTCTATGCTTAAGCCTCCGCTTTCTTCCGTAACCTGCAGATGATTGCCGTCATAAGACCCGCCCACCGCTGTCACGTCAAAGTCAGGGGAGGCGCCAGCGTCTGCTTCGAGTACCTCCGTGCCTTTTGCCTGCTCGAGAATGATGCCTGTGAGCATGGCCTGTTCGCGCATCAATGGAGACATTTCCAACACTTGCTGTTCTTCATAGACTGTCGAAGTAGAGCGTGCAAATGGCAAGACATGATTGTTTTCATAGACAGCGAAATTATCTGTCGCATACATTTCAGTGAAGCCGTATGGAACATTGTCATCCCCGTGCGGGCGGATGACGTATTTCCCCTGCAGCATGCTGTGCAGATTAGCGCGGTTGCCAAGCGTTGCGTAACGGCTCACGCTTTCACGCCCCATGTCTATTTCAAGATCATATAAGTAAAAGTACAGTAAGTTTTTATTCAAAATACTGGAATAGGCACTCAAGCCTTGGAAGTCCTGGACAATGGGTGTGTTGTTTCGGACGCCTTCCATCCATTCAATGCGGTAAGGGCCGCCGGTTTCTTTGGCCTGCACATGATCCAGCAGTTCCTGGATCTCAGGGTCATCATAATCCGCCCCGGTCATCAGTTCTTCACCAACTTGAGCAATATCACCATCGTAAAGAATCTTCTCGACTTGGTAGGTATTTGCGAACAGCAAAGTCCATGCAAATAAGAAAGCCATCAAAAAACCTTTAAACAAAGATTTTTTGAATTGAACGTAAAAGAATAGCAGGAACATCGTGATCAGCAGGTTGATGAAAGTGAGAACCGAAACCCGCGAACCAATCGCTAATAATTCATCGCTCCAAGCATACAAGGCAAAACAGAAAGTCACCCCAACTGCTGCAATTGCAAATCGCCGCATTGTGAATTGGTGCAAGTGGTCAAATGCAACGGCAACTGCACCACCCATCACCAGCGACAAAAAGTATTCCCAGCGGTATTGAGGAGCAGAGAAACCATTAAAAACGCTGCCGATCAAGGGACTGTGGTGCATGATAACTCCGGCGATGCCAAGGATTGCAAACAAGCGGAAGGTTTTATGACGATACAGGAAACCACAAAACAGCAGCAAGACGAAAAATGCGGGCAAGACGATAAAACGGCTATTGAACAAAATATTGTCGGTTAGATCAAGCCACGGAATGTCCTGCTGAAATGGCGGCCGGTGATTGTTCAAGTAGGCATAGACGGCAGGGATGAAGGAAACAGCACTGATGCCAGCTCCAATAAGCCCTGACACGACGAAGTTCAGCAATATTTTCTTTTTGTCTCTTTCACTTTCAGTCAACGGGATGAACAGCCGGACCAGAATATAAATGGCAGCCAGCAAAAAATTGATGTAGGCAAAGTAAAAATTGTCGATCATCGAAATAGCGACTGCTGCCAAAAACCAGCCTGGCTTTTTTTCGCGGAAAATCTTTTCGGCACCGAACAATAAAATCGGCAGCCATATAAAGGCATCAGCGAAAAATTCCCAATAGGTCACATGGCGGAAATACATACCTGAAATGCCGTATAGGGAAGCACCGAGAAGTGCTGCGTATTTCGAGATTTTCATATACATAAAAAAACGTGTTGTAATGAACAAGACAGCAGCCAAGCGGATGATGCTGATTAAGACAGCGGCATTCGCCCAAAACAGTACATCCGTTGTCTGGATGATGTTGATTGTTTTTAAAATGAAGACAATGGCGACTGAAATCAGAAATACGATAGACGTGGAAAAGTAATAAGACAGTTCACTGAATGTGCCTGCTCCAAGTCCGAAATCAAACGAGTAGAAAAATTCCCCACGGGTATATTGTTCATATAGAAGATGCTTGAAAGGCATCATCTGTGAAAGACCATCGTTGATTCCCACCATAAAATGGCCGTGCGACCATTGATACAAGAAAACAGCATGCCCGATTGCTGATAAGATTAAACTGAATAATAACAGAAGAAGTGCAGGGCGTAGCTTTTGCATAGAGTCACCGTCTTTTTGGTTATTTTGGATGGACTTTATCTTTGAGAATTTTGCTTGATACCACAAAAGTTATCGGAACTGTAAACAATACGGCGGCAAAAGGCGCAATATTGCTGTTCAGGTGAAGAAACTCAACGAAAATGAAAATAAGGGCTGTTGAAACGGACATATTGACAACCTGAGTCAACGGGAAGTACAGGTACTTTTTAAGCGTAGGCTTGATCCGGTAAGTCACATAACAGTTTAAGAAAAAGGAAATGTTCAAACTGATGAGAAAGCCGACAATATGGGCCAGCAGATAAGGCAGTGCAAATACATTATGGAGCACCAGGTAGATGCTGTAATAGCTTATGGTGTTGACCACACCAACAAAAATGAAGCGTGTGAACTCGGTGTTTAATGTTTTAAGGCTCATCGTATTCATCCACGTTGCTGATGTCTACAAGAAAATGCGGACGCTGTTTGGTTTCATTATAGATGCGTCCGATGTATTCGCCGATGACTCCGAGACTGATCAGCTGGATGCCTCCGAGCAAAAGAATGGCTGTAATTGTTGTAAAGTAACCGGGAGCACCGATGCCTTCACGCAGAATATTGTATAAGGTGAAGAAAATATAGATGAGTGACAGGAAAAGAACGAGAAAGCCCGTATAAAAACAGACGCGCAACGGCTTCATATTGAACGAAATGATGCCATCGATGCCGTAATTGACCAAACTGTTGAATGACCATTTTGAATCACCGTCAGTCCGCAGGACATTTTCATAGTTGATCGTCTTTTTGCTGAGGCCGATCCAAGAAAACAGCCCTTTGGAAAAACGGTTGCTTTCACTCAATGCCAAAATCGCATTAATGGCTTTGCGGCTTAATAATCGGAAATCGCCTTCGCCATCCTGCAAGTCGACGTCGGTGATTGAATTGATCAGTTTGTAGTACAGTGAAGAAAACAGGGAGCGGATTTTGGAATCGCCGGTGCGTGAGCGCCTTGCCACAACTTGATTGAATCCTTCTTCGTAACCTTTGACCATTTCACCGATCAGAGTAGGCGGATGCTGCAAGTCGCTGTCCATGACAATGGCAGCATCGCCTTTGATGCGTTTCAAGCCGGCGAGCATGGCGGACTCTTTTCCAAAATTCCGCGTCAGCGAAATATATTTAACGGTGTCATGCACTGCTGCCAATTTTAAAATTTCCTGCAATGTACCGTCACTGCTGCCATCATTGATGAACATAATTTCATAACGATATGGAAGCTCCTCAAGTTCCTTCACCAATTTGGCATACATGGAAGCGATATTGGCTTCTTCGTTAAATGCCGGAATTACAATGGAGATAAGCTTCATGTTTAATTCCCCTTTCAAACTGCTTCTGAAAAATCTTCTTTAGTTTTATTACCCGGGCCATTTAATAAGTATGCCTGACGAAAATGAAACTTCCTGGCCCTCAATACGTATTAGTATACGTCAGGTGTTTTGAGAAAACATTTGTCTGAAAATTCAGCGGGTTTTCGCCGATGCTTACGGGCTTGAGGCAATTGGATTTATTACGCTGGAGACTGGGAATCGGAGTCTGACGATAGGCTTTATTCGTTGAATTTTACTTGTTGGACCGATACCATTAAAATAGAATACATACTGATGAATGGAGAGTGTTAAGAATGGCGATCAATCTCGTAAAAGGTCAGAAAATCGATTTAACAAAAGGACGTTCATCGCTTTCAAGCATCATGGTAGGCCTTGGCTGGGATCCTGTTGCGACTAAAAAAAGCGGCGGATTTTTAAGCGGCCTATTAGGCGGCGGAGGCGGAGCTGATGTTGACTGTGACGCATCCGTATTGCTGCTGGATGAAAACGGCAAGCTGACTGCTAAAGAAAACCTGATTTATTTCGGGAACAAGAAAAGCAAAGACGGCAGTGTTGTCCATTCCGGTGATAATTTGACCGGTGAAGGCGAAGGGGACGACGAAGTGATCAACATCGACTTGAAGCGTATTTCGCCTTCTATTCATCGCCTGGTTTTTGTTGTGAATATTTACAATGCAAAACAGAAAAAACAGGATTTCGGCATGATTGAAAATGCTTTTATCCGCCTGGTCGACAACCAGTCGAAAGAAGAGCTAGTTCATTACAACCTTACTGATAATTATGCAGGCAAGATGTCGCTGATTACAGGAGAATTATACCGCCAAGGCGCAGAATGGAAATTTTCAGCGATAGGCGAAGGTGCTTCAGAACCCGATATTGGATCAATTGCAAACAAATATTCTTAAGGAGTGAAATGACGAATGGCTATTAACTTATCAAAAGGGCAAAAAGTAGATTTGACGAAAAGCAACCCTGGACTGTCTAAAGTGATTGTAGGGCTAGGCTGGGACACTAATAAATATGATGGAGGACAGGATTTCGACCTGGACTCATCGGTCTTTCTGTTGAACAGTGAAGGGAAAACGGCTTCAGAAGCCGACTTTATCTTCTACAACAATACAATAGGAGCCGGCGGGGCAGTGGAACACACTGGAGATAACAAAACCGGAGAAGGCGAAGGAGACGACGAACAGGTTAACGTCAACCTTTCAGCTATTCCGGCATCCATCGAAAAAGCGACTTTCACCATTACCATCCATGACGCTGAAGCACGCGGCCAGAACTTTGGCCAGGTCAGCAACTCATATGTCCGTATCATCAATGGAGACACAAACGAAGAATTGATCCGCTATGATCTGGGAGAAGATTTTTCAATTGAAACAGCAGTCGTGGTCGGCGAACTTTACCGTCACGGTGGAGAATGGAAATTCAACGCCATTGGCAGCGGTTATCAAGGCGGCTTAGAGTCTCTTGTTAAGGACTTTGGCTTAAACAGCTGAGGAAACGATGGAAAAGCAAGGAGACTTTCTCCTTGCTTTTTCTCCATTCATATATGAAATGATAATTTGAACGGGCTGTAGGCAGCCGCATGCCGGGAGGATCACACATGAGACATTTTAACGTATTGACCGATTCTGATTTAAAGACCTTTTTTAAATATTCCCCGGCAGAATTCAACCGTGATACGGAACGGGAGACCTTAGCATTGGCATTGGGCGCAGCACTTTATACACCGGGATCCAAAGTGGATTTTGCCCAGAAGATTTTAAGTGGAAATTACAGTACAAAAGCATTTGCAGGTTTGACGACATTGATCATCTGTCTGGAAGATGCAGTTGCCGATTCGGAACTGGGGCAGGCAGAAGAGAATGTTGTCGGTGAACTGAAAAAGCTGGCTGCAGCAAATGCTGAACAACTTGCCGCCGGGCCGGTACTTTTTTTGCGCGTCCGGACCCCGAAACAGCTGGACAAGCTGATTGAACAGGCAGGAGACGCTTTGAGTGTATTAACGGGAATTGTATTTCCAAAATGCCTTCCGGCTACTTTGCCGCTGTTTTTTGAGGCATTGGATCGTGCCAGTGCAGCAGCCGGCAGAAAGCTTTATGCGTTGCCTTTACTTGAAACAAAAGAAGTGCTGTACAGTGAATTCCGGGAAAAGACATTAGCAGAGCTGCATCAGATTATGCAGTTGGAAGCTGACCGGATTTTAACGGTTCGGGTAGGGGCTACAGACTTTTCCAGTTTGTATGGCCTGCGGCGTCCGGCGGAACGGACAATTTACGATGTCCACATCATCCGTGATTGCTTGACGGCCATCTTGAATCGTTTTGGCCGTGCGGAAGATGGTTTTACGGTTTCAGGACCGGTGTACGAGCATTTTTCCGGAGGAGAACGTCTATGGCTTTCGTCTAAGCCTGAAGCGACGCTGTGGGAAGAAGTCCAGCTGGATATATTAAATGGATTTAAAGGGAAAACCTGTATCCATCCGTCGCAGATTTCTATTGTCAATGCGGGCTATATCGTCTCGCTCGAGGCTTACGATGATGCTAAAGTAATTCTTAATGAAAGTACCAAACGCAACGGTGTTCTGCAAAGTCCGAAGCGCAACAAAATGAACGAAGTAAAACCACATTTGAGTTGGGCAAGAAAAATTGCCGCTCAAGCGGAAATCTACGGGGTGCTGAATGAAAACTATCAACCAATCGATGTCCTCAACCATATCCGGGCAAAGCAATTGTCAAATCAATACTAAATTGTGGGATAATCTGGATATCAATATTTCAATAAAAAATACCTATCCCGGCCTATCGCCGGAATCGCTTTTTTCTGTGGCGCTGCGAGTTAATAAAAAACGCCAATTTCTATTCGTCAGCAAGCTGATTGCCAAGCATTTGGCTGTCCATCCTTCTCTGGCTCTTGGAACAGGCACCTTACTGGCGTCGCTGTTGGTGGAAGAAATGGGGCTCGACGGGTTTCCAGATACGAAAGCTCTTGTGAAGATGATTGAAACTGGAGCGGCTGATCGTGAAACCAGCGTTGCATCGCTCCAATTTAAAAAAGTTCTGCCGAAGAAAACTGTCTTTATTGGCATGGCTGAAACGGCAACAGGCCTAGGCCATTCGGTTTTTCAGCATTTCGACGAGGCAGCTTATATTCATACGACGCGCGAAGAAATTATCGGCATGACCCCATCTTTTGTCTTTGAAGAAGAACATTCCCACGCAACATCCCATAAAGTGTACGCGCCGTCCGGTATGCTGGAAGACGCGGATACTATCGTCCTGATTGATGATGAAATCTCAACAGGCAATACCTTATTGAATCTGGTTTGTGCACTTGACGATCAGTTTCCGGGGAAAAGCTATGCTTCTCTTTCGATTCTCGATTGGCGAAATGACAGCCAAAAAGAGAAAATGGAAAAAATGGCTGCCGACCGGAAAATCAACCTGACTGTTTTGTCTTTGATGGCAGGCCATTTCGAATTGGTCCACAGTTCGGCTCCAGAAGAACCTGAACAGGCTGTTTTAATCGGAGGAGGTTCCAGGATTCCGGACATCGAATTGGCTGGAGAAAGGCTCTCTGTGGGTTCAAAGACTGGGCAGCATTACATCCCGTATACAGGCCGTTTCGGCATCAGCAGCCAACAGCAGGATGAAATCTGTGCTTGGGCTGAAGCCGCTGCAAAACAGGTCAAATCCACGAGCCAACAGGCATTGGTTATCGGTATAGGTGAAAATATGTACCTGCCTTTGCGTTTCGCGTTGGCGCTGGGCGGCAATCCACTTGTCCAAACGACGACCCGCAGTCCGATTTTTGCTTCTGAGACAGCTGGCTATCCGATCAAGGAAAAAGCGAAATTCGAGTTGCCCGATGCTGAGGAAACAAGCCAATTCATCTATAATTTGAATAAATTGGATATTGACCGAATTTACTTGTTGGCTGAATCTGTCGTCGAACAATCCGAATGGCAGCCGCTGCTTGCTTATTTGGAGAAAAAAGCGCCAGTGGAATGGATATCCCTGACAACCACCAAAAGGAGTGACGGAGTCGAATGATAACAACCGGTCTAGTGAAAACGAGTTACCCGAAAGAAGATATCACATTCCTGTTGAAAGACGTAAGTGAGGAATTTGTCGAAAGTACCTTGGAGGAACGGGAAAAAGCCGTTCAAACAGGAGCCCATTATGCAGAACGGCTGCCGATGGAATATCGCCCATCTGATGAATATACGAATCTTTACCATGAAACCGTCGTCAAGACCAAAAAGCAATTAGCTTATCTGGTAGGGCTGGTGACACGCCGTATCTTCATGAATGCCGGAACGGATGATATTGTCCTTGTGTCATTGGCGCGCGCAGGCAGCCCAATCGGGATCTTAATCCGCCGTTATGCCCAGCAAATGATGGGAATGGACTGGCCGCATTACAGCGTATCGATTTTACGGGATAAAGGCATTGACGAAAAAGCGATCAATACGATTCGCGCTGCCCACCCGAACAGCCGCATCCAATTTGTGGATGGCTGGACAGGAAAAGGCGCTATCCAAAAAGAGTTGACGAAATCGGTCAACAGCCTCAATGAAGAAAAAGACATGAAACTGCACGATGACATGGCTGTATTGGCAGATCCGGGAGCATGTGCCGTATTGTTCGGGACACGTGAAGACTTCCTTATCCCAAGTGCTTGTTTGAATGCGACCGTCTCAGGCTTGGTAAGCCGTACGATCCTTAACAAGCTTTACATCGGTGAAGATGATTTCCACGGTGCCAAGTTTTACGGGGAGTTGCTGGAAGAAGATTTGTCGAATGACTTTGTCGATCAAATCACAGAATGCTTTGCTGAAACGCGCGGCCAGGTCGAAACGGATGCTGTTTCTTCGCCGGTGACTGCGGAAAGAACCTGGCAGGGCATGAAGGAAGTCGAAGCGATCGGCCAACAGATGTATAGTGAAACCGACTATCATCTGATCAAACCTGGAGTCGGCGAAACGACACGTGTTCTGTTGCGTAGAAGCCCGTGGAAGGTTCTGGTCAACAGCCTTGATAACCCCGACGTCCATCATATCCTCATGTTGGCAAAAGAAAAAGAAGTGCCTGTGGAAGTTGTTCCCGATTTATTCTATCGCGCCATCGGCTTGATTCGATCAGGTAAAGAAATATGACGGTATTATTCGCAAGCGATTTAGATCAAACTTTAATCTATTCCCGCAATTCGATGGGGATGGACGTGTCAGAAGACGAATTAGTGGAAGTAGAGCGCTATGAAGGAAAACCGTTATCTTACATGACAAAAAAAAGTCAGTCAGCGCTATGGAAAATCAACGAGTCTGCATTCTTTTTGCCGGTGACCACACGCACACAGGCTCAATACGAGCGGGTGACGGGAATTTTTGAAGGCCAGGCTCCGCGCTTTGCCGTCATTTCAAATGGTGCCGTCATTTTGGAAAATGGCCAGCCGATCAAAGAATGGTCAGACGGAATTCGCCAGCAATGCGTCAGCCGAAAAACCATCATTACGGAATTGTTGCCGGAAATCGAACGCCATTTTTCAGAAGACTGGGTATTGAAAGTACGGGAAGCGGACGATTGGTTCGTTTATTTGATTGTGGACCGGGCATGTTTCCCGGAAGACAAGTTGGATTTCTATACCGAGACGTTCAAAAAACTTGGATGGGGAATGTCACTCCAAGGCAGAAAACTTTATTTCATGCCGGAAAGCATCACGAAAGCAGGCGCCATGGAGTATATCAAAAAACGTCTGGAAGCAAGCTATGTCATTGCTGCTGGTGATTCGCTGCTGGATCTTGATTTATTGGAAAGCGCCGATTACAGTATGCTCGCTTCCCATGGCGAAGCGGTGAGAAGTGCGGTGCCCGTATCCGGACATGTTCAAAAAACGGAAAAACATGGCATCAAAGCAGGAGAAGAAATTTTGGCCCGTGTTGCCGAAATTTCATTGCAGCGTAAGTAAGCAACAAAGCAAGGAGAGATTCCGATGGTTCAATTGCATCCGATCCCCGCAAAAACCTGGGATCCAGAAAAAATTGGGGAATGGCTGAAAAAACCGATTGTGGATCACAGTGAGACAAAAATTGAAGAAGACCAGATTACGTATCCGCAGCTGCTTGGACAGGTTACAGGGATGCCCCTTGATGCCGATGAATATTTTGCAGCCATCTATAATGTCATCGAAGCATCAGAAGGACGGCTGATCCGGCTTTCCGATAAAATGGACAAGCACATTGAACAGGACCGGCTGCGGACTTTGCAGGATTTGTTTGAAATGAATAAAAAAGAAAAGGGCCTGTCGCCAAACCGCATGGTGGCATTTCTTGACGGCAAAGGGCTGCTGCCAAGATTGAAAGATCCAGGCCTTAACAGAAGGCTGCGCATTGTACTGATTGATATCCTGAAAGCGTTTCAAGAGCAGTCCAGTGGAAATACGACCCATTCTTCCTTCCGCCGCGTAACGACTGATTTGGTCAAATGGATGTTCAACCATATAGAGCCTGAAATTGAAAAGCTGGATCTGGAAAAAGGATTGCCGGGCTTTCTATGGTACGGCAGTGCTTCGGAAAGTGAAACCTGGTTCTTGAAGCTGTCAGCCGCTTATGGCTTCCATGTCATCGTCTATGATCCAAAAGGAGAAGGGTGGTTGGAGCAGGCACTTGGAAAAGAAGGGCTGCACAGCCATAGCTTCCAGGTAAATGCCGAGTCGCTCCTCCCATTCCCGGAAGAAAAGCCGAAGCGTGTCGGGACAGTGGCTTATCGGGCTACTCAGGAAGTGGACCGGCTATTGCATCATGATGATTCTGGACTTTATAAGCCATTCCAATTCAAATCTTACCGGACGCATTCAGTTCGCCTGAAAACGACGATGGATGAAGCTTTCATGCTTGCCAAAGAACGCGCGATGGTTCGCCCCTCGTTTTCAGTAGCGAGCGGAAGCGTCAACATTCCCGTAGTTTTCTCGAAAATGATGGGCATCGAAAAAGACCGAAAGCGCTTCTGGGATAATGTCCATAACCTGACCGAGCGGGAAGATACGAAGCTGGTCCGCAGCTTTCCGTTTATAGAAGAGCGAAAAGGCAACCAGCAATTCCATTACCGGGCTGCGCTTGGAAGAGACGGGCGCCTCGACCCTGAAAAAATGAAAGCCGCCCATTGGTGGAAATACAATAAATTGCCGGATGGGGTACAGACGGCAATCGCAGCGGCAATTGCAAGACATGTAGAGAAACCGATTCTGCTGCCTCAAAACGGCGAATCGTTTGAAGACTTGCAGCTCTATGCTTTTTCTCAATCGATGTCGTTGCCGGATTCGGTGATTCAACTGATCCAGTTATTCGATTATCCGCAATTCGTACCGACTATGTTGTTCTACAATGAAGAAAAAGATGGCGAGTTGAGTCGTGCAGACGCAAATGCGATTGCCTTGATCCACATATTCGGACTTGATGTCATCATCATCAATCCACAAGGGCATCAAGACATTGAACGCTGGGTCGACCCGGAATCGTTCGATACCCATTGGCTGGATGAGCGGAGCTTCAACGAGCCTTACCGTGAACCTTCAGTCGTGAAAAAAATATTCAAAAAATGGCTATAGCCAAAAAGGAGTGAAATGGGATGACCAATATGCCAGATCAAATCGAACAGCAAGAATTGGTGATGAAAGATGAAAACCAGCTTAAAGTTCAATTGAAGAAAGATCCAGAAGTCCTTCAATTGGCTTCGAAGATCGATCCGAAAAACCAAATCGCTTTATTGGAATTCGGCCGTGAGCCTGCCAATGAAATTTCTGCTTTTACAGGAAAAGTGTTGAATTCCGTACAGTCAAACAGCATGGAAGAATCCAGTGAATTGCTGAAGCAACTTGGTAAGATCATGGACAAGTTCGACAAAAAAGATTTTGTTGAAAAGAAAGGCTTCCTCAATAAGATCTTCAATAAAGGCAATAAAGTGATTGAGCAGCTGTTCAATAAATACCAGACGATGGGTACGGAAATCGATAAAGTATATGTTGAAATCACCAAGTATGAAGGCGAAATGAAAAAATCGACGACCACTTTGGAAGAGCTGTATAACCAGAACTTCAACTATTTTATGGAGTTGGAGAAATACATTGCGGCCGGCGACATCAAAGTCGAAGAACTGAAAGCCCAGGAACCGGCTGTCCGTGCAAAAGCGGAATCTGGTGACCAAATGGCTCTCATGGAATTGAACTCTCTGCAAAATGCCATCGAACTTCTGGAACAGCGCGTCTACGATCTTGAAATGGCGAAACAGGTTTCCTATCAATCAGCGCCTCAAATCCGCATGCTTCAGCGTGGGAATACAAAGTTGATTGGGAAAATCAACTCAGCTTTTGTGACGACCATTCCGATATTCAAAACAGGCTTGATCAATGCCATTGCAGCCAAACGGCAAAATCTGGTAGCTGAATCGATGAGCGAGCTGGATCGCCGCACCAATGAAATGCTGTTAAATAACGCCAATGACATTTCACGCCAAAGCGTAGACATTGCCAGAATGTCTGGACAGCCAAGCATCAAGATTGAAACCATTGAACAGACATGGGAGACTATTATGCAGGGGATGAACGACACGCGGGAGATTGAGCAGGAAAATCGCAAAATGCGTGAAGAAGGACGTCTCCGCATCGAAGAACTGCAGAAAAAGTACGAAGACACACAACGTAAAGCTAAATAATCGGAGGAGGAAACAATATGTCAACAATCAACCTTTCAAAAGGGCAGAAAATCGACTTAACGAAAACAAATCCAGGGCTTACTAAGGTGGTCGTCGGTTTAGGCTGGGACACCAATAAATACAGCGGCGGCGGAGACTTTGACTTGGACGCTTCGATTTTTCTTGTAGGGGAAAACGGTAAATCACGCGGACCGGAAGATTTTGTCTTCTACAACAACCTTGAAGGCGGAAATGGTTCGGTTGTCCATACAGGCGATAACCTGACAGGAGAAGGAGAAGGCGATGACGAGCAAGTAATCGTTGATTTGCCGAACGTACCTGCAGACATCCACAAAGTGGTATTTACAGTGACGATCCATGAAGCAGACAGCCGCGGACAAAACTTTGGCCAGGTGTCGAATGCCTTTATCCGTATCGTCAACGAAAGTTCAAACGAAGAATTGATCCGCTATGACTTGGGAGAAGACTTTTCGATTGAAACAGCTTTAGTGGTCGGTGAATTATACCGCCACGGAGGCGAATGGAAGTTCAACGCAATCGGCAGCGGTTACCAAGGCGGCCTTGCCTCATTGGTAAATGATTTTGGCTTAGGTTGATTAATAAACCGTTTATCAGTTCAACAACCGATAAACGGTTTTTTTTATTGTATTACACGGGACAAAAACAGATGTAATGGATTAATTTCAAATTCGGAATATGTATATTAATTCTTCACTTTAAGTAATCATTCTATTTTTCTGTAAAGAATAATCTAGCTTGCCTAATTCTCTGTAATAGACTATTTTGATTGAATTGTAAAAATATTTTTAGATTTCCTTAGAGCGGCACGGCTTCAACGTTTATAAAGAATGGAAACGCTTGCAAAGAAGTCAAAAAATTTTTTATATATTGACAACGATTTTTAGGCTGTATATGATGGAATCAATTCAAGAATACAGATTAACTATTTTGATGAAGATACGCTTTGCACAGGGAAATCTTAAGAGAGCTGATGGTTGGTGAGAATCAGTGGTTTCGGTGTCTGGCAGCACTTCTGAATAGATGGGCTGAACTTTCAGTAGGCCTTTCCGCTTCATGTCCGTTAAGCATGTGAACCAATGAGGCTGTCAGTTTGATGACAGTGAATTAGGGTGGTACCGCGAAATGGAAGACTCTTCGCCCCTTGCATCTTTATGTAGGGGCGGAGAGTCTTTTTTGTCGTCTTTACACACACTTTGCCCGCAAAAGCGGGAAATCGAGAGGGGAATGAACTCATTATGCTGACAGACCAACAAATTTTACGAATCCCAGGACCAACTCCAATTCCGCCGAGCGTACAACGCGCGATGGCACAGCCGATGATCGGACACCGCGGACAAAGCACCTCTGAAATGATCAGTGACATCAGACCAAAATTGCAGCGTGTGTTTGGAACCAAGCAGGAAGTCATGATATTAACAGGAAGTGGTACGGCGGGACTGGAAACAGCCGTGGTCAATACAGTTGCTCCGGGTGAAGAAGTTCTGGTTCTCGTAACTGGCGCATTCGGCGAACGTTTTGCGAAAATTTGTAAAGCATATGGCATTCAGACCCATGTTTTCGATGTCGAATGGGGCCTTGCTGTTGATCCGGAGGCAGTCAAAAACTTCCTTGTGGAACATCCTGAAATCAAAGTGGTCTTTTCGACTTTCTGCGAAACATCTACCGGCGTGTTGAATCCAATCAAAGAATTGGCAGCTGCCATTAAAGAGGTATCGGATGCACTGGTGATTGTCGACGGCGTTTCTTGTGTGGCAGGAACTGCTACGGAGATGGACAAATGGGGCATCGATGTAGTGGTCACCGGATCACAAAAAGCATTTATGCTTCCTGCGGGCCTCTCATTTATAGCAGCCAGCGAACGCGCTTGGAAGAAAATCGAAGCCAATCCTCAACCGCGCTTTTATCTGGACCTCAAAAAACACAGAGACAATATTTTAAAAGGTACAACACCATTCACTCCGGCATTATCCATCTTGTTCGGATTGCAGCAAGTGCTTGAGCTGCTGGAAGAAGAAGGGCTGGAGCAAGTATACGCAAGGCATCATCTGATGATGAAAATGACACGGGCCGCTTTTAAAGCATTGGACATCCCATTGCTGGCTTCTGATAAAGATGCATCGCCAACAGTCACAGCTGTAAAACCTGAGGATTTTGATTCTGAAGAATTCCGTAAAATAATGAAAAAAGAGTTCGCTTTGGAAGTGGCGGGCGGCCAACAGCATTTAGCGAAAGCTATATTCCGCATTGGCCATATGGGCTATTGCTCACCAGCAGATATGCTGCAGGCAATTGCTGCAATGGAAATCGGATTGGTTAAAGCAGGAAAAAAGATTGAACTTGGCAAAGGAATTGCCGCTGCACAGCAAGTCTTTTTAACAGAAGGGAAGGAAACTAAATGACTTTTCATGTATTGATCAGTGATCCACTCAGCGAAGAAGGGATTTATCCGTTGCGCCAGGCAAATGGCGTAAACATTGTCATGGAGACCGATTTGACCCCTGAACAATTAGGAGAGCGCATTGAAGGCTTTGATGCCCTGCTGGTGAGAAGCCAAACGCAAGTGACACGGGAATTGATTGAAAAGGCATCGAACTTGAAGATTATTGGACGCGCCGGTGTCGGCGTCGATAATATCGACTTGGAAGCTGCAACCGAACACGGCATTATCGTTGTCAATGCCCCCGACGGCAACACGAACTCTGCTGCCGAGCATACGATGGCGATGCTGATGTCAATGGCGCGAAAAATTCCACAAGCATTCCATGCACTGCGCAATCAAAACTGGGACCGCAAATCATATGTCGGAGTCGAGTTGAAAAACAAGACCCTCGGAGTCGTCGGTTTTGGCCGGATTGGACAGGAAGTGGCGGCGCGTGCCAAAGGGCAGCGCATGAACGTCATTGCCTATGATCCGTTCCTGACTGCAGAAAAAGCAGATAAACTGGGCGTGGATTTCGGATCGGTGGAAGATGTCTTGAAAGTGGCGGATTTTGTCACTGTCCATACACCTTTATTGAAAGAAACCAAGCACTTGATCAATAAAGAAGCATTCGAAATCATGAAAGATGGCGTTCAGATCATCAACTGTGCACGAGGTGGAATCATTGATGAAAATGCGCTTTACGACGCAGTAAAATCAGGGAAAGTTGCAGGAGCAGCCCTTGACGTTTTTGAACAGGAGCCGATGGTTGATTTCCGTCTGTTGGATTTGCCGGAAGTTATTGCAACGCCTCACTTAGGTGCCAGCACATTTGAAGCCCAGGAAAGCGTAGCAGTGGATGTCAGCATGGACGTTGTCAGCTATTTCACGACTGGAACTGTCCGCAACTCAGTCAACTTGCCATCTGTGCCAAAAGAAATCATGAAGAAAATCGAGCCTTACTTTGATTTGTCAGAGCGTTTAGGTGCATTTTTGACAGATTTGACAGGTGTGGCTGCAGAAGAAGTCAATATCCGCTACGCGGGGGACTTGGCCAATATGGAAGTCGGGCCATTAACACGCAATATGCTGAAGGGCCTGCTGAAGCGTCATCTTGGCAAACAAGTGAATGACGTTAATGCTATGTACATCGCCAATCAAAAAGGGATTGTGGTCAATGAGCAAAAGACTACCGAAGCGAAAGGGTTTACGAGCCTGATCACTGTGGAAGTGAAAACAGCAAAAGGAACAAGAAAAGCAGCCGGAACTTTGATGAATGGACAAGGTGCGCGCATCGTTAAAGTGGATGATTATCTGGTAGATGTTGTGCCAGAGGGCCATTTGCTGTTTGTGCGACACAATGACCGCCCGGGAGTTATCGGGCGTGTTGGAACCTTGCTTGGACAGGAAAATGTCAACATTGCCACAATGCAGGTTGGACGCTCAAATGCTGGTGGAGATGCGATTATGATGCTGTCAATCGATAGACCCGCCGAAGCAGGCAGCCTGGAGCAATTAGCGAAACTGGAAGAAATCCAGGGAGTCACTCCCATCAATCTATAAATGACAGAAAAAAGGCCCTCGCTTAGAGGGCCTTTTTTTAGGGGTGTATTTGTTCCAATAACTGAAGTAGTTCTTCCAAATGCTGAATTTCGTATGTCGGGATGATGGATTCATGTGGAGCTTTCTCTTCACGGTTAATCCAAACTGAGCGAATACCGGCTTTTTCAGCACCGATGATGTCGGTCATGAGGTTATCTCCGACCATCAGCACTTCATCGGCGGAAAGGCCGAATTTTGATAAGGCATGATGGAAGATGTCGGGATCTGGTTTGCCTTTTCCGAACGCGCCCGAGATGATGATGTGGTCAAAGAAAGGAGCTATTTCCGGTGTGATTTCCAGTTTAATCTGCTGCAGGCTTGGAGATCCGTTGGTCAACAACAACAATTCATAACGGCCTTTTAAATCTTCCAATACTTTTAAACTTTCCTCGTAAAGGATAGGGTTTCTTTTGCGTGCTTCCGGGAAGTACTCAGCAAGCTGGCTGCCGATATCTGGATTGTCGATGCCGATTTTTTTCAATCCAACTGTCCAAGATTCCCGGCGGTAAGCCGGAACAATGGCTTTCATCTGCTGGAAATCAGATCCTTCATCATCGAAAGTGCCCCATAAGCCTTCGAAAGGGTTAATGCCGATCATTTTGGTGAAGTCGTATGTATTATATCCTGCATAGAGTTCAGTTGCCGCAGCTCTTACCGCTTCTTCCAAGCCGGAACAGTCCTGGCCGGTTAATTCTTCAGCTAATCGGCACGTTTCCTGGAATGCTGTTTCAACACTTTTCTTATCCCATAACAAAGTATCATCTAAATCAAAAAAAATCGCTTTGACCATCGGTATGTGCTCCTCCTGACAATATCTTTACTTTGCTCTAGTGTACTGGAAAAAAGGACAAAAACATAGGGAGTTCAGAGTTCTGTCACTGAAAAGAACAAGGGGCAGGTGATATGATATGGGCAAGGAGTGAATACAATGACGCTAAGCAATTCGACGATGCTTTTACTGGAAGAAGCCACTGAGTTTATAGGGATTTGTTACGATGAATTGGGAAAATGCCAAGACCAGAAAGCCGAGAGACTGCTTGAAATCAAAACGGAAATTGAACGGACAGGAACCTACACCCACAGCTTTGAGGAATTGGAGCATGGAGCACGCATGGCCTGGCGCAATAATAACCGCTGTATTGGCCGTTTGTTCTGGAATTCACTGACGGTATTTGATGAGCGGCATCAAACAACAGCTGAAGGGATTTTTAATGCTCTGATACAGCATATCGACTTTGCTGCAAACGACGGGAAAATCCGTCCGGCTATCACGGTGTTCCGCGCTGCAAAAGAAAATGAAGATTCATTGCGTTTGTGGAATCATCAATTGATCCGCTATGCCGGTTACGAAACTGCGGATGGTGTCATCGGTGATTCAAGTTCAGTGGAACTTACTAAGCGATGCCAGGATATTGGGTGGAAGGGAGCTGGAACAGCTTTCGATATTTTGCCTTTGGTCATCGAGGTTCCAGGCAAAGCGCCTTTTCTAAAAGATGTGCCAAAGCAATCGATTATCGAAGTCGAAATCGGTCATCCTGAAATTCCGGCGTTTTCAGAGCTCGGCATCAAATGGTATGGGATTCCTATTATTTCAGATATGTTACTGGAAATTGGCGGGATTGAATACAAGATGGCCCCTTTTAACGGCTGGTACATGGGAACTGAAATCGGCGCCAGAAACTTGGCGGATGAAGACCGTTATAATTTTCTGCCTGCAGTAGCGGAACTGATGGGGTTGAATACCCAAACGAATCGCTCTTTATGGAAAGACAAAGCGTTAGTCGAATTGAATATCGCTGTTCTGGAATCCTTCCAGGAAGCAGGGGTGACCATCGTCGACCATCATACAGCAGCTAAGCAGTTCAAGAATTTCGAGAAAAAAGAAGAAACGGAAGGACGGGACGTCACCGGCAACTGGGCATGGCTGATTCCGCCAATGTCTCCGGCCACCACCCATATTTTCCATAAGCCTTATAAGAACAACTTGGTCAAACCAAATTACTTCCATCAAAAAGCTTCCTATCACTCATAAGGAGAGGATTCTGATGAAAGAGTTCAAAGTGACTTATTTTTTCGATGAAGAGCATTATATTCGCCGCTTTATCCACGTGGATTCACAGGAAAAAGCGGAAAGACTGGTGCAAAGCGAACGGGATCAATATATTTCGTTTCATGACAGCCGCGGAATTTACCATGAGCTGAATACACGGAATGTGCGGATCATCCAGATTTCTGAATATCATCGTACGGATAAAGTATAAAAGAAGCGGTGCTGCCTTAAAGGGCAGCACTGTTTTTTCATGAATGGAAGACTGCAAATTCCTGTGGAACGTCCACACATCGGTCTATACGCCCGCGAGCGCCCACAAATCTATATGAAGCACCCCCTCCCTAAGAGCTGAAAACAAATAAGCCCCCTTTGCTAGGCCGGCAAAGAGGGCTTTCAAAGAAATAAAAAGAGTTCCTCACTCATTCCGAAAAAATTTGCTCGTGGAACGAACAAGCCTGAAGCAAAATGGACACTTGTAGACATTTTCGGCAAGCTGAAAAACAACAGCACCGCTATTTTTATTTGAAGCTTAAGAAACCATCGTCCACTGCGACAGTAGAGCCGTTGATGGCTGCCGCTTCTTCAGAGAACAGGAACTTGACGACATTGGCCACTTTTTTGGGTTGGATAAGCTTGTTGTGCATATGGAGAGCCGATAAAGCTTTTTTCATTTCCGGGTCGTCTCCAAGAATCGGCGTGTCGATAAAGCCAGGTGCGACGCCGACCACGCGAATGCCATGCTCGGCAAGTTCCAGTGCGCCCGATTTCGACATCATGACGACTGCGGCTTTGGCTGCGTTGTAGTTAAAGCTGCCTTTAGCGGCCATCGATCCATAAATCGAGGCGGTGTTGACGATCGTTCCAGTTGTGCCAAGTTCGACCATTTTTTTCGCGCCGTAATAGATTCCGTAGTAAACGCTATGCTGATCGACATCAATCACTTTGTGGTAGGATGCGGGATCCATTTCAAGCAAGGGCTTGACCAGTCCGATGCCGGCGTTATTGAAAATGCCATTCAATGTGCCGAATTTCTCAACAGCAAAATTCACCATCGCTTCCACTTGCTCGGCTTTTGATACATCTACTTTAAACGCTGCCGCTTTGCCATTTTCTGATTCAATATGGGAAACTGTGTCATTTGCACCTTCTTCGTTGAAATCGGCTACTACGATGGCGTAGCCCTCTTTTGCCAGTTGGTAAGCTGCATGCCGGCCGATTCCGCTTGCGCCGCCAGTGATGATCAGAACTTTACTTTCTGCCATAATGAATTCCTCCTTCTGGATTTGAACTATTCTCACAATTAAAACGTACACCTTCCTTGTCTTTAAATCAAAGCATTTGATTAGATGAAAACTATGATTTTTGACTGCAAAATACGTTACATCTAAAAGATTTGTACTATAATAGTACATAGTGAATATCATTCCGAAGGAAACTTTATAGAGAGAAGGAAATTTAATGGGACGCAAATGGAATAATATTAAAGAGAAGAAAGCATCTAAAGATGCCAACACAAGCCGAATCTACGCAAAATTCGGGCGTGAAATCTATGTAGCTGCCAAACAAGGTGAGCCGGATCCGGAATCGAATCAGGCATTGAAAGTGGTGTTGGAACGCGCGAAGACTTACAGCATTCCAAGAGCGATTATTGACCGGGCAGTGGAAAAAGCCAAAGGCGGATCTGAAGAAAGCTACGATGAATTGCGCTACGAAGGATTCGGACCGAATGGTTCTATGGTAATCGTGGATACATTGACCAATAACGTCAACCGCACAGCTTCGGATGTCCGTGCAGCATTCGGCAAGAATGGCGGCAACATGGGCGTCAGCGGATCTGTTGCCTACATGTTTGACCATACGGCGGTATTCGGCATCGAAGGCAAGACAGCTGACGAAGTGCTTGAGCTGATGATGGAGGCGGACATCGACGTACGTGACATCATGGAAGAAGAAGACGGCGTAATCGTGTACGCGGAGCCGGATCAATTCCATATGGTGCAGGAAGCATTTAAAAGTGCCGGCATTACTGAATTTACAGTAGCGGAATTGACGATGCTTGCACAAAATGAATTGCCGTTGCCGGAAGACGCGCAAGAGCAATTCGAGAAGATGATCGATGCGATTGAGGATTTGGAAGATGTACAGCAGGTCTACCACAATGTGGATCTAGGCGAATAAAACAAAAAGGCGCTTTGATAAACTCAAAGCGTCTTTTTTTTTATGAAAAGTATTCTGATAATTAGAAATTTGACTTGTAATTCAAAAAGAGAACGATTATACTAACTTTGAAGCAAAAGTATAATAATTCTGACTATTTATTTTTTGACTCTTTATGTAAGGGCTTTCATTTCAGTGTAAAGAAAGGAGGCGTTTTATGGAAATTCAGGAGATAAGTCTATTTGGCCGTGAAAATGTGAAGATATTTAAAAAACGTCCGAAAACCATTGGAGAAATTATTCAGAGAAGCAGCGAGATTCAAGGAGATAAGCTCGCCGTCGTCACCGAAGATCAATCTCTAAGTTATCGGGAATTAGAAGATCAATCAGATGCAATCGCGGCTAACCTTCAAAACCGCGGAATTGCAAAAGGGGATCGTGTTGCAGTTGTCGTCGGCAATCGTGCTGAATTTCCTCTGTTGGTCCTCGCATGCGCAAAAATTGGAGCGATCATGGTTCCGATCAATGTCAAATTAGCAGAGGAAGAGCTGCAGTATATCTTTGGTCATTCCAAGCCGCGCATAATCATCAGTGAAGTAGAGTTTTTTCATAAGGTAGAAAAAGCAAACCAAGGCGCCGCTGCGGTGTCCCTGGAAAACATCTTCGTTATCGATGGCCAGAATTCATATGAACAACTGTTGGTGAAAGGTGGACCTTATCGACAAACGGATGTGGGCGAAGAAGACGGCGTTTTCATCCTGTATACATCCGGAACTACCGGACGGCCCAAGGGTGCGGTGCTGACACATATCAATGTCGTCCACAGTTTGATGAATTATAAATCAGTTTTTGCAACCGATGATACATTTAAAACCCTTATTGCGGTGCCGATGTTCCATGTAACTGGACTGGTCGGCCAATTGCTGCATATGTTCTATGTCGGAGGGACAGTTTACAGTATGCGGCGCTATCAGAACGAAGAATACATCAACCGCATACTTGAACACAAAATCAATTTCCTTTTTAATGTACCGACCATTTTCATCATGATGTCCACCAGTGAAGAATTTCAAAAACACTCGTTTGACTTTGTGAAGAAAGTGGCTTTTGGGGGTTCGCCGATCTATCAGCAAACCTTTGCGATGCTGAAGAAAGCATTTCCGAATGCGCAGTTGCACAATGCCTATGGGGCGACAGAAACCACTTCTCCTGCAACTTTAATGCCATTGGATTATCCCGATTCCAAAGTGACGTCAGTCGGCCTTCCAGTGGAAGTGGGCGATATCAAAATCGTTGATGCGGAAGGAAAAGAATGTCCGACTGGCGAATCCGGTGAGCTTTATATCAAAGGGCCGATGATCATCAAGGAATACTGGGATAACCCGACAGCCAATCAAAGCAGTTTCACAGATGGTTACTGGCATTCCGGCGATTTAGGGATTCAGGACGAAGACGGCTTTATCTATATCCGTGACCGCAAAAAAGACATGATCAACCGCGCAGGCGAGAAAATATTCTCGATTGAAGTGGAAGATGTCTTGAAAGCTCATCCTGATGTAGTAGAAGCTGCTGTCATCGGTGAGCCGGACCCGGTTTTCGGGGAAAAAGTGAAAGCGTTTGTGGTGGGTCCTAAATTGGATGCCGAAGATTTCAGTGCTTTAAAAGAACATTGCCGAAAATCATTGGCGAAATTCAAGGTGCCAGAGGAATTTGAATTGATTGATAGCCTGCCAAGAAATGCTTCCGGCAAAATTTTAAAAAATACATTAAAAACCATAGGGGGAAAAACAAATGCTTAAAGAATTATCACCGAAAGCTGAAGAACTACGAGGAAAATTACTGAAATTCATGGATGATTATGTGTATCCGAACGAAGCGACTGTCGAAAAGTATCTGCAGGAAGCAGAAGACCGCTGGACAATTCCACCGATTATCGAAGAGCTCAAAGAAAAAGCAAAAGAACAGGGCTTATGGAATTTATTCTTAGACCATCCCGAATACGGAGCGGGGCTGTCCAATTATGATTACTCACATCTATGCGAAATTATGGGTCGTTCCCTGATTGCGCCGGAACTGTTCAATTGCAATGCACCGGATACCGGCAATATGGAGGTCTTCGTCAAATATGGAACGGAAGAACAGAAAAAACAATGGCTGGAGCCTTTGCTGCGCGGAGAAATCCGTTCTTGCTTCTCAATGACCGAACCGGCTGTCGCTTCTTCCGATGCCACCAACATCCAGAGCAGCATCGTTCGTGACGGCGATGAATATGTCATCAATGCGAAAAAATGGTGGACTACCGGCGCCATGGATCCTCGCTGTAAAATTGCCATTGTCATGGGGAAAACAGATCCGAATGCAGCCAAGCATCAGCAACAGTCGATGATTCTCGTACCTTTTGATCTACCGGGAGTGGAAATTATCCGTCCGTTGACAGTCTTCGGCTATGACGATGCACCGCAAGGCCATGCTGAAGTCCATTACACCAATGTCCGTGTACCGGCATCGAATATGCTGCTGGGTGAAGGGCGTGGATTTGAAATCGCACAAGGACGCCTAGGGCCTGGGCGTATCCATCATTGCATGCGTGCCATCGGAGCAGCTGAGCGGGCACTGGAGCTGTTATGCAAACGCGCTGACAGCAGAGAAGCATTTGGATCAACTTTAGCGGAAAAGGACGTTATCAGAGAAATCATTGCTGAAAGCCGAATCGAAATCGAACAGGCGCGTCTGTTGACCTTGCATGCGGCCCATAAGATTGATATGGAAGGCGCTAAGGCAGCGCGTAAAGAAATTGCCATGATCAAGATTGCCGCACCGCGCGTTTCGTTGAATGTCATCGATCGTGCCATGCAAGTATTTGGAGGAGCCGGCTTAACGGAAGATTTCCCGCTTGCCGCACATTATGCCAATGCACGCACACTTCGTTTAGTTGATGGTCCCGATCAAGTCCATTTGCGTGACGTCGGGCGCCTTGAACTGCGCGAACAACTCAAAGAAAGTTCAAATGTAAAATAAAGGAGGGGTTTGCAGATGAAGGCTTGGACCGTTGTCCGTATAGGAGATCCACAGGAAGCACTTGAACTTGCAGAGCTTCCGAATCCGGAACCAAAAGCCGGCGAAGTGCTCGTGAAAGTGGAAGCAGCTGCCTTGAATTTTTTTGATATTCTCCAATGCCAAGGGAAGTATCAGGAAAAGCCGGATTTGCCGTTTACACCGGGTGCTGAAATTGCAGGGGTTATTGAAAAAGCAGGAGATGGAGTAGATATCCAACTCGGACAGCGTGTTTTAGCTACTCCTCAATTGCCGAGTGGCGGCCTTGCCGAATGGGTGGTTGTGAAGCAAGAAGGCATATTCCCGATTCCCGATTCGCTGTCTTACAGTGAAGCCGCTTCTTTATTCATCACATATCAGACGGCATACTTCGCATTGCACCGGACAGCACGCCTTCAAAAAGGGGAGACATTACTGGTGCATGCGGGTTCAGGCGGCGTGGGTTCTGCAGCAATCCAGCTTGGAAAAGCGGCAGGAGCTACTGTTATCGCGACAGCCGGCAGTGATGAAAAGACAGCCGTTTGCAAAGAACTTGGCGCCGATCAGGTCATCAATTACCGGACGGAAGATTTTGTTGCCATTGTTAAAGAAGCCACGGGAGGAAAAGGTGCCAATGTCATCTTTGATCCTGTAGGCGGTGACACCTTTGACCGATCCAGAAAATGCATCGCCTTTGAAGGGCGTTTACTGGTCATTGGCTTTGCAGGCGGCCGAATTGCGGATGCGCCGACCAATCACGCATTGATAAAAAATTATTCTGTCGTAGGCGTACATTTCGGCCTATTCCGCAATTTGTATCCGGAAGAAGTAATGAAAGCCCATCATGAATTAATGGCTTTGTATGAAAAAGGCGCTATTCAGCCGATGATCTATGAAGAATATCCATTTGAACAGGTTCCGGATGCTTTGGACTTATTAGGTGACCGCAAAACTTATGGGAAACTCGTCGTAAAACCATGAGGAGTATCGACCACAGAGTCTGGACAAAGAACAAAAAATTGCTGCAGATATGGAAACCTCAAGAAGCCATTTCAGAAAAAGTTTTCTTCAATTTAATGGGAAATAGGATTGGTCTTTTGTAAGTGGATGCAAAAAGGTCTTCACAATCACTACATTAAACGGATGGAGGGAAAAAGATGAAATCAAACAAATTTCGCTTTTCAGCAGCTGGTCTCGGTTTAGTGCTTTTATTGTCAGGATGTGGGGGCGGTGGGGATTCGGGCGGCTCTTCATCAGAAGGTGAAACAATTACGCTGCGTGCGGCTACCGGACTCAGTGCCCAGCATGCTTGGTGGGAAGCTTCAATGGTGCCATGGATGGAACGAGTGGAAGAGCTCACTGAAGGCCAAGTCCAATTTGAATCGTTCACCGGTGGAGAACTGGTAGCAGTTCCCGATGAAGCGGAAGCGTTGGAAACAGGTACAGTGGACGTTGCGATCGTCCTGCCGATTTATCAGCCGGATCAATTCCCGATGGCGGAAGTGACAATGTTGCCGCTGAACCATTCGGATACACTGATTGCTTCAAATGCATGGAAAAAACTTCTCGAAAGTGAAGAGGAACTGGCAGATGGCCAGACCTACACCGAAATGCAATTTGGTGATTTCAAAGTATTCCCGATTTCCACTACACAAGAATACTCAATTTCCACAACTGGCCATGAGTTTAAGGCAGTCAGTGATGTAGAAGGCACTTCGCTTCGCACGCCGTCCCGCATCCATGAAATGTATGCTGCAAAGACGGGCATCAACAGTGTAACGATGCCGGCTGTGGAAATTTATGATTCTTTGAGCAGAGGTACATTTGAAGGTGCATTTTACAGCATTGCCGATTGGACAGGCTATGGCTTCCAAGATTTGTTCCGGTACACGTTGACGGGCATCAATTTCGGGCATTTCAATGCGTTTATTGGAATGAGCCAGGAGAAATGGGACGAAATGCCTGACAATGTCCAGGAAGCGATGACACAGGCAAACGAAGAGATTTTTGAGCCTGGTGCGCAGGAGTGGATTACCCGTTCAGAAGAAATCATACCGGAAAATGAAGCGAATGGCGGAAAATTCGTGGATTTTGCGGACCTGGATCCAGCAGTCCAAGACCACTTTAACCAAGGGATTGAAGAAACATGGACAGACTATGCAAAATTGCTTGAAGACAACGGCATGCCAGGAAATGACCTGGTTAAGATGTGGAGAGATCTTCTAATTGAAGAAGGCGGTGAAGTGCCAGAAGCCATTATGAATCTGGAATAGCCGTTTGGGAAAAAGGAATAGCTTATTATCCAAAAGCCATTCCTTTTTCTTTTTATAATTTGATGCAAGGAGGTCTTGAAATGGATAACTTATTGGTCATAGGAATTATTCTGGTAATGATGATAATCCTGTTGGTAACGGGATTGTATATACATTCAGTACTCCTTGCCAGTGGAATAATCGGCTTAATCTTATTGGAAGGCTTTGGAATTCTTCCGGGGCTGCTTGGAAATGAACCCTTTAACCGGGTGGCCAGTTATACGTTAACGACCATCCCCCTATTTGTATTGATGGCTCAGTTTATTCTTCAGTCCGGTTTGGTCCAGGACATTTTTTATATGGTCCATAAGGTTTCTAAAGGGAAAAACAGTTTGCTTGGTGTTTTGACTTTGATTATTGGAGGCATGCTGGGGGCAGTTTCAGGCTCAGGAACGGCAACCTCGGCTTCATTGGGGCAAGTGGCAATTCCGGAACTGCGCAAGCACGGTTACAGTGCACCGCTTGCTGGAGCCATTGCAGCATCAGGGGGCTCTTTATCTGGAATTATACCGCCGAGCATAATTCTGATCCTTTATGGAGTAGCGACTGAGACGCCTGTAGGCAGTCTTTTTGTGGGTGCTTTTATTCCAGGGATATTGACCATGGTTGTTTTTATCCTGGTGATGCTGGTTTACTTCCAAATGGACAGAAAAAAGCACACACAAATTGAGGAACCGGAAATCAAAGATGCACCGTTGCCGGAGAAACTATCTGCTATCCGTTTGATTGTTGTAAGCGTAATTGCTGTCATCATCGTCCTCGTCATATTCGGCGGCATCTATTCGGGTATCTTTACGCCGACTGAGGCGGGAGCTGTGGGTGCTTTTGTCGGTTTGCTTGCGGCATTGGTTCTGGGGAAAGTCAATTTCCAGTTTTTCAAAACCTCGGTTGTTGAAACTGTAAAACTGACAGGAATGGTCATGATCATCATGATCGGTGCGCAAATTTTTGGGCGCTTTGTTTCTTTATCGCTGTTGCCGAGGCGCTTGATTGAATTGATCGAACCAATTATGGATACACCGGTATTGGTGCTGGTTGCTATTTCAGTTGTGCTGTTCATCATGTTCATGTTTATAGAAGGTGCTGCTGTCATTTTGATGTCAATTCCAGTAATCCTGCCCATCATTCAAGAATTGCAAGTCGATATTCTCTGGTTCGGTGTCTTCGTCGCTGTTATCTGTACGATTGGCTTAATTACTCCGCCTGTCGGTTTGAGTGTCTATGCAGTTGCCGGTGTCAGTGGAATCAGTTCAGGATCAATATTCCGCATTGCCATGGTCTTTGCAATCGTCGCTATGGTCATCGTCTGCGGTTTGATGATTGCGTTTCCAGGGCTTGCCACGTGGCTGCCGAATTCCATGTAAGCGATTGAAGGGAGTGGATTTGAATGAACGGTGTATGGAAAGCTTATAAAATATTTCATTACATTAAACTGGCAGGAATCTGGATCAGTGGCATCAGTGTGCTGGTGATGATGCTGTTGATTGTGTATGACGTTGCCATGAGAACCTTCTTTTCGAGCTCGATACGCGGAGGATTTGAGATTATCCAGAATTACATGATGCCTTTGGTCGTCTTTCCGGGGCTTGCCTACGTCTATGCGTCAGGCGTGTTGCCGAAGATGGATTTGATCTTGGAAAAACTGAATGCCACAGCACAACGAATTCTGATTTTCTTCATGTTGCTGCTTGAGTTGTTTGTTCTCGTACTGATTGTACAATTCAGCTGGGAATATGCCATGAGTGGCCTTGAACGCAAGACCGCGTTTCCCGCTGCTGGAACCTTGTATCCACTGTATCCGCTATTCTTTCTGATTCCTATCGCTTTTGCCATGATCGTGATTGAAAATGTCTTTATTTTAATTAAGAATATTTTAGTCAAAAAGCCTTCTATGGTAATGATTGAAACCGAAGCAAAGCCTGAAGAACTGCTTTGATACTGAAAGAATGAGGTGGTGTCATGAGTCTCCGGGAACGAAAAGTGGCCAAGAAAAAAGAAGATATTCTTCGTTCTGCGAGTTTGGTTATATCACGGAATGGCTATCAGAACGCAACCATGGAAGACATTGCAGCTGAATTGCTGATGACCAAAGGTGCCCTCTATTATTACTTCAAAAATAAAGAGGAAATTCTATACAGTTGCCATGACTTGATTTTGTCGGCAGCCATGGAACAGATGGAAGCGATCTATCAAGAGGAATTATCTTCTATGGACAAAATGAAAAAAGCGATTAAAACGCATCTGGACATTGCGATACGGGAAAAAGAGGTTTTTAACCTGATCGTAAAGCCAGAACAACTTTTTTCGGAGGACAATATCGAAGAAATTATTGAAAAACGTGATCAATATGCACGGATTTTCGACAAGATCATAGCTGAAGGCGTGAAACGGGGAGAATTTACGGTTTCCGATAAAAAGATGGCGCGCATGATTATACTAGGAGCTACGAACTGGGTACAGGTCTGGTATTCGCCAGAAGGAAAGTTCAAGAAAGAAAAGGTAGAAGATATTTATGCTGAATATTTTTTGAAGATGTTGGCTTAAACAAAAACATCCATCCGTGAAAAATATGATGGCTTACAGTCATATCAACCCATTAACTAGACATAAATTCAAAGGAATTGATCGAGATGAGGAAAATCCATGTCATTACCCAAAAAGAAGCGGTGGCAGAAGAAAAGCTAAAAGGCTGTACTGCCGTGGTCATCGATGTTCTTCTTGCGACTTCGACGATTGCTTTTTTGCTCGAAAATAATTTCGAACCGATTTATGCAGTGAAGGACAGTACCCAGGCGATAGAGTTGTCCAAACAACATAGCGAACCCCATATTCTTCTTGGAGAAACTAAAGGGGAATCCATCCACGGGTTTCAATATCCTGATCCTTGCCTGATCAAGCTAAGCGATGCTAAGCAGGCGGCCATCATCTGTTCCACGAATGGCACCATCGCCATTGAAAAGGCGAGCAAGGCAAATGTGCTTTTTATTTCATCCCTTGTGAATGGGCACGTGATTGCAGAGCGAATCAATCTGCAGCAAGATGGTTCGTCTATTGTTCTGGTCTGTTCAGGAAATGATGACCGTTTTTCAATGGAAGACTTCATTGGAGCGGGACAAATTGTGGAACACCTGTTGCGCAAAGGAAGTTACGAATTATCCGATTCCTCGAAACTGGCAAGAGAGGCTTATCTTCATGCACAGGAAAATTCATTCAAGGAGTTATATGAATGTGAAACAGCGCATTTATTAAAACGCTTCAACTTTACAGACTCAGTGGAATTTGTGCTAAGGCATTACGAAACAGTGGACGTGGTCCCGTTGTTTACTGACGGAAAAATTGTAAACGACCATCAAAAAGTACCCACTAAAAGACTATGAGGAGGAAGGCCGGTGCAGAAAGAACAGTGGACAATGATTGAGCTCGAGCGCCAGGAGATGGTGGCAGTGCTGACTTTGAACAATCCGCCCTTGAATGTGCTGACAGACGAATTGCTGAACCAGTTGAACGAAGCTATTATTGAAATCGATCAGGATCAAGAAATTCGGGCGATCGTGCTTCGGGCAGCTGGAGAAAAAGCCTTTGCGGCCGGCGCTGACATTCGTCAATTTCCGAGTTTGACGAAAGACAGCGGCATAGAACTGGTGGAAAAAGGAAAAAAGATATTTGATAAGCTGGCAGGCGGAAAACCGGTTGTTTGTGCAGTACATGGCTTGGTTTTAGGAGCAGGGCTGGAATTGGTGCTTGCCTGTGATATCCGGATTGCTGAAGAAAATTCAAAATTAGGTCTGCCGGAAACCGGACTTGGTATTTTACCAGGGTACGGTGGCACACAACGTTTGGCGCGCCTTGTCGGTGCCGGAAAAGCAAAAGAACTGATTTTATCAGGTGAACTTTTGTCAGGCACAGAAGCATACGAAACGGGCTTGGTGGAAAAACTGGTGCCGCAGGGACAAGCGTTTGAGAGCGCTGTAAAGTTGGCAAAGTCAATAGCATTGAAGGCGCCGTTGGCAGTCGCGAATGCTAAGAGAGCAATCGATGAAGGATTGGAATTAAGTTTAGCCGCAGGCCAGGATCTGGAGACGCAATTGTTTTCAGAACTTGCTGAAACACAGGATATGCAAGAGGGTGTCAAAGCGTTTACTGAAAAGCGAAAGGCTGATTTTCGTGGACACTAAATTTTGAAGGGAGATGGAGCGATGAAGAGCATTGCGATTGTGGGTGCAGGAATTATGGGGAATGGCATCGCCCAGGTAGCTGCAGAAGGGAATTACAAGGTTTTCTTGTATGACGTGAATGCCGAAGGGCTGGAAAAAGGGATAGCGAGAATCGAGAAGACCTTAAGCAGGAATGTCGAGAAGAAGAAAATCGATCAAAGCCAAAGCGATGAAATTCACGGAAGAATTACACCGACGGGAAATATCAATGATTTGAAAGATGTCGATTTGGTCATCGAAGCGATCATCGAACAAATTGAACCCAAAAAGAGTTTGTTGACTGAACTTGATGGGATCTGTAAACCTTCTACTATTTTCGCATCCAATACATCAGGGTTGAGCATTACCGAAATGGCCAGCGCTGTAAGACGGAGCGATAAAGTGATCGGCATGCACTTCTTCAATCCGGTACCGGTGATGCAATTGGTTGAAATTATAAGAGGTGAACAAACGAGTGACGAAACGTTTGAAATTGCGCACCAAGTGGCCGAACGTTTCAATAAAACTGCGATATCGGTTAAAGAAGCACCATTATTCGCAGTCAATCGCATATTGACGCCGATGATCAACGAAGCGATTTTTGTCCTATCGGAAGGCATCGCATCTGCAGAGGATATTGATAAAGGAATGATGCTGGGTGCCAGCCATCCGATCGGACCGTTAGCTTTAACGGATTTGATCGGTTTGGACACGATGTTGTTTGTAGCAGAGACGCTCTATAACGAAACCAATGATTCGAAATACCGCCCAGCACCGCTTTTGAAGAAATACGTGCGGGCCGGCCGTTTGGGACGCAAATCAGGACAGGGATTTTTTACATATGACTGATAATCAGGGAGTGGATGGAATGAGTGCGACAGAAAAAACGGTGGAACCGATCGACTGGAAGAACGTCGAAAATTACTTGCGTAAGTCGATACCGGGATTGCCTGAAGGGAAAATGGACGTTCAGCAATTTTCTGAAGGGTATTCAAACTTGACCTATCTGGTGCGGATCGGCACTTGGGAAGGCGTCCTGAGACGTCCGCCTTTTGGGGAAGTGCCGCCGCGTGCCCATGATATGGAAAGGGAATATCGGATGCTGGAGAAAGTGAATCCGGTCTTCCCTTTGGCACCGAAGCCATATATTTATTGCGAAGATCCAGAAGTTATGGACAAGCATTTTTACGTTATGGAGAAAAAGCAAGGTGTCGTAATCGACGATCAACTTCCCGAATCCTACGGAAGTTCAGAGCAGGTTGGGGAGGCGATTTCAAAAAATGTAATCAGAACCCTTGTTCAGCTGCAATCCATCGATTACCGGGAAGCAGGACTGGCCAGTATGGGCAAGCCGGAAGGATTCATGGAACGGCAGGTAAAAGGGTGGATCAAGCGCTATAGCCAATCCAAAACAGAGGAAATTCCGGCTTTGGAGGAATTGGAGCAGTGGCTGTCGGCGAATATCCCGGTCAATCCGGAAACGACGATTGTCCATAATGATTTTAAATTGAACAATATGGTTCTCGACCAAGAAGACCCGGGGAAAGCCGTCGGCATATTGGACTGGGAATTGTCGACCATCGGCGACCCGTTGAGTGATTTGGGGTCTACGGTAGCTTACTGGGGTGAACCGGATGATCCGGATATGGGCATCAACATCGTTACAAGCCAGCCCGGGTTTTTCAGCAGGAAAGAATTTATTGAAGAGTATGCCAAACAAAGCGGCCGTGACGTTTCAAACGTGAATTACTATGTGACATTCGGTTTTTATAAACTTGCCGTTATCTTGCAGCAAATTCATTATCGTTGGAAAATTGGAGAAATCGACGACGACCGTTTCAGCAACTTGAACCAAGCCGTTTCAAATTTAATGGATATGGCTAACCTGACAAGAAACGGCCAATTGATTTAACGACAACTCATAAAAAGCAGGTGGGTTCATGAGTGCGCAAGGGATGGTTTTTGACTATGCTCCTTTTACGATAGAAGCAGGGAAGATAAGAGAATTTGCGAAGGCGTTGCAGCTGGGAAATCCGGTCTATATGGACGCTGAAGTGGCTAAAGCAGCAGGGTATCGGGGAATACCGGCTCCTCCTACTTTTATGACGGTTATCGACTATTGGAATGAACGCAATTTCTATCAACTTTTTTCAGAATTCCTCAAGTTGGATCCAAATAATGTGCTTCACGGCGAGCAAACATATGATTATCACGAATTGATCGTGGCCGGCGATGTCATTACAGCGCAAGTGTATGTAAAAGAGCAGTTCCATAAAAAAGGGAAGAACTTCTTCTTATTGGAGACGGTTTACAGAAACCAATGGAATGCAATAGTGGCAACAGGGCGAGCGACCCTCATTGAAGTGCTGGAGGTGAGCATATGACAGAGCTCTCGGCCATCATTAAAAAAACCCTTGCTGCGATTGATCTCGTGAAATACTCCGGTGCTTCGGGCGATTTCAATGAAATCCACACCGTTCCTGCTGTTGCCCAAGAAAAAGGGCTGGCTGATATTATTGCACATGGCATGTTCGTCATGGGCTGGGCAGCTGCGGCAATCGAGGAATGGTTTCCAGAGCGGGAGCTGCAATCTTTTAGCGTTCGCTTTCAGGCTGTCACGCATCCGGGGGCAGAACTCGTCATCACCGGTTCCATGCGGACTGAAAACGAAGGGGAAATCCATATTAAAGACTCGCAGGGCCAACCTAAACTAATGGGTACATTTGTATTAAAGAACGGCTCTGCCTAGTTAAAAAAGACGGAATTTTCTTTCAATGGAAAGGGGAAGGTAAAGATCATGGAAAACTATACGTACCCGACATTTGATCTCACCGGTAAAAAAGCGCTGGTTACCGGAGGAAGCAAGGGGATTGGGTTAGCGATTGCTGCTGGCTTGGCACATGCAGGAGCCGAGGTGCTCATAACCGGAAGAAATGAAGCAGCCCTCAGAGAAGCAGCTGAAGGAATTAAAAAACAGGGGCATCAGATTTACTGGAAATCGTCGGATGTGACTCTAAAAACAGAAGTGGAAAAGCTATTTGAATACATTGATCAGGAGTTTGGCCAAATTGATATCTTGGTTAACAATGCAGGAATGAATATCCGAAAGCCGCTGGTTGAAGTGGAAGAAGAAGATTGGGACAAGGTGATGGGAACCAACCTAAAGGGGATTTTCCTGGTGGGACAGCAAGCAGCCAAGCGAATGATTGACCAAAAAAGCGGGCGCATCATCAACATTTCATCCATTCTCGGCAAAATCGGCAGTCCCCTGCAGACCAGTTACGCAGCCAGCAAAGGCGGAATCGACCAGCTGACGAAAGTATGGGCTGCTGAACTTGCGGAACACGATATTACGGTTAATTCCTTAGCGCCAGCCTACATAATTACACCTATGACAGAACCGTTTTTGCAGGATGAAGAGCGGTTTGAAAAAATCATCAACCGGACCATGATGAAAAGAATGGGAAGAGCGGATGAAATGATTGGACCGGCTTTATTTTTTGCATCGGATGCTTCTACTTATGTGACTGGCCAAGTTCTTTACATCGATGGAGGATGGACGGCCAATTAATGGAGAAAGATGACAGAAACAAGGGGGAGACAAATGAAATACGCAAATGTTGCAGAGCTGCTTGCAGCAAGGTGCAAAGAAAATCCGGATAAGGAATTTCTGGTAGTCGAAAACAGAGATGGTGCTGTAGAACGAATGACTTACCAGCAGTTTTATGAACAGGTAGGCAAGCTTGCCCAGGTACTGCAAAGCAAGGGCATCAAACAAGATGACAAAGTGCTGCTGCATCTGCCGAATGGCAGTGCTTTCATGAAGTCCTGGTTTGCGATTTTGTCTATCGGTGCTGTAATGGTTCCGACGAATGTTTTGTCGCCTGAAGAAGAAATGAAATACCTGGTAAGCCATTCAGAAAGTAAGTTGATCATCACTGAAAAAGAGTATGAGCAGAAATTCTCAAGCTTTGATTTGCCTTTGTTATTTTCACGATTAGGAGAAGGGAAACAAGGAAGCTGGCTGGAGGCAGATATTGATCAGGCAGATCCTCTCTTGGAAATGCCCAAGCTTAAGCCACAGGATGAAGCAGCCATTCTTTATACATCAGGGACGACTTCAAAACCGAAAGGCGTAGTGCTGACACAACGGAATTATTTGCATACTGGTCAACAGATGGCGGAGACGCTTGGTTATCGGCCGGGAGATCGCGTATTGATTGTGTTGCCGATGTTCCATGGCAATGGCCAATACTATATGGCGATGCCCGCTCTTTATGCCGGTGCCAGCATCGCCATCACCGAGAGTTTTAGTGCTACCAATTACGTCAAGCAGGCTAAACGACTGGAGGCGACAATTGGTTCGCTTTTTTCAGCTCCTATAAAAATGATCTTGAAAAAAGACTACGATCCTGAAGATCGACAGAACCCGCTCAGGCTGATCATCTATGCACAGGCATTGACAGAGCAACAATACGAAGAGTTTCTGAAGAGATATGATGTAGAACTCCGTCAGCTGTATGGAATGACCGAGACCGTCGCCATTCCTTTGATGAATCCAGTGGACGACTTGCGGGATCCCATCAGCATCGGCATGGAAGCCTGCGGGTATTCAGTTGCTTTAAGAGGTGAGAATGGCCAGGAAGTTGCTGCGGGAGAAGAAGGGGAAATTACGGTCAGAGGAGAACCGGGTGTAACGATCATGAAAGAGTATTTCAAAAATCCGTCTGCCACTGCGGAAACGATTCAGGATAACTGGCTCTATACGGGAGATATGGCAAAAATGGATCCGAAGACCGGCCTTTTCTATTTTGTCGACCGCAAGAAAGACATGATGAAACGGTCCGGAGAAAACATAGCGGCTGGAGAAGTTGAAGCCGTCATCAATGAACATGACGCTGTATTTGAAAGTGCAGTCGTTTCTGTACCGGATCCGGTATATGAAGAAGCCATTCATGCTTTCGTCATTTTAAAAGAAAACCGAAACCTGGCGCCTGAAGAGTTATTGGACTGGTGCAGGGAGCGCCTTGCCAAATTCAAAGTGCCGCAGGAAATTCATTTTACCGAAGATTTCCCGCGTACTTCAGTCGGCAAGATCCAGAAACAACAGATGAAAAAATGGGTGTAAGGGGGAGCAACGATGACCAAAGTGAAAAGTGCTGAGGAATTGGAACGGGAAAGAGTGTTGAATGCGAACAAAAACAACCCGCTTGCTAAAGTAGCAGGGGTGTTTGCACGCATTGCAGAAAGATGGTTGCCTGATGCATTTGTATTTGCCATCATCCTGACGGCCATCGCTTTTATTGCTGGCGTCATTTTCACAGATTCAAGCCCCTTCGATATGATGACGTATTGGGGTGACGGAATGTGGGGCTTGCTGACGTTTACAGCACAAATTATTACCACCTTTGTTTTGAGTTATGCTCTTGCACTAACGAAGACCGTTTCGCGGACACTTGAAAAAATTGCGGCTATCCCAAAATCTCCGAACTCTGCTATTTTGATGGTGACATTCACAGCATTGGGTGCTTCCTTGATCAGCTGGGCATTTGGATTGGTGGTAGCTGGGATTATCGCGAAGATGGTGGCCAAAAAAGTCCTTGATGTAGATTACCGTGTGCTCGTTGCTGCAGGATATTCCGGGTTTTTAATTTGGGAAGGTGGTTTGTCTTCCTCTCCGGCTTTATTTGTTGCAACAGCCGACCATATTTTTGAAGGTGATATCGGATTAATTCCGATATCAGAAACCTTATTATCTGCTCTTAATATTGCTATTGTGGTCATTTTGTTCTTTACTTTGCCGTTTGTTATGCGCTTAATCCACCCGAAAAATCCGAAAGACCGCTATATTGTGGAACAGTCACGCTTGGAAGAACCGGTAGTGGAGGAAGATGCCAAAGAAGAAACCAATTATCCAAATGACAAAATTGAAAAGACACGTTTGATTCCGCTCATTGGTGGATTTTTGGGATTAAGTTATTTGATCAATCATTTTATCGCCAACGGATTTTCACTGGATTTGAATACCGTCAACTTAATATTCCTGACAGCGGCTTTGTTGTTGTTCTCGAATGTGCGTGAACTTGCTGAAGGATTATTGAAATCCGTCAGCAGCGTCGGACAATTCGTTCTGCAATATCCATTTTATGCAGGGATCATGGGCATGCTGAGTGCTTCCGGATTAGCGGTATTGATTTCCAACTTCTTTATTGATATTTCAACAGACAACACCTTGCCGCTTTGGACGTTCTTGTCGGCTGGAATCCTGAATGTTTTTATTCCGTCGGGAGGCGGACAATGGGCAGTTCAAGCGCCGTTGGTCATTCCTGCTGCACTTGAAATGGGCGTCGACCCCGCTAAAGTTGTAATGGCTGTAGCTTGGGGCGACAGCTGGACGAATATGATCCAGCCTTTCTGGGCAATTCCTTTGCTGGCGATTGCAGGCTTGAAGATTCGCGACATTATGGGGTATACGATGATTGCGCTGATCTATGGCGGTTTAGTGATCGGAGCTTGTATGCTGATTTTCTGATTTGAACAGGAGGTGCATTATGAAAGCAATTGTCGTCAGAGAAACCGGGAAGCCTGATGTGTTGGAGCTGCAAGAAGTAGAAAGACCAAAGGCTGCTGCAGATCAGGTGCTGATCCGGGTCGAAGCGATCAGTGTCAACTTTGCAGATATCAAAGCACGGCAAGGACAGTATCACGGTGTTTCAGCAGATGCCGTATTTACGCCAGGACTGGATTGTGCAGGAGTGGTCGTGGAAGCTGGAGCAGATGCAAAACGCTTCAAGGCGGGGCAGCGTGTGATGGCCTTTCCATCTGGTGGCTCTTATGCTGAATTTGTTGTGGCCCCTGAAAGTTTGGTTTATCCAATTCCTGATGGGCTCAGCAGCGAAGCGGCTGCAGCTTCTTTGACTGTCGGTGTCACTGCCTATAATGTCATTCGAAAGATGGCCAGGCTTGAACAAGGTGAGAGCATTTTAATCCATGCAGCGGCTGGGGGAATCGGTTCTACAGCCATTCAATTGGCGAAGCTCTTCGACGCTTCCCGAATCATCGGCACTGTCGGCAGCGATGAAAAAATGGAGAAAGCCAAATCCTTTGGGGCGGACGAAGTCATCAATTACCGGACAGATGATTTTGTAGAGAAGATCAATAAACTGACAAACGGAAAAGGTGTGGATGTCATTCTGGATACAGTGGCCGGCGAAAACTTCGAGAAAAGCCTGAAATGCTTGGCGCCATTTGGCCGGATTGTCTCTTTCGGCCATGCCAATGATGGTTCGGTGCCGGGAATCGCAAAAACCGATGATCTTCATTCAAGTTGCCGGTCGGTCATCGGATATAGCACGGGCACCTACAGGAAGCACAGGCCTGAATTTCTTAGGGAAGGTGCGGAAAGAATAACTGAATACTTGCTCCAGAAGCAATTGGAAATTGTAATTTCCAAACGTTTTGCATTAAAAGATGCTGCACAGGCACATGCCCATATCGAAAGCAGAATGAGCATCGGGAAAGTGCTGCTGATTCCTTGAGTTACTAGGTTGTTTTAGGAGGCGGAAAAATCTTCATGTTTTTTCAAATAAATTACTAATAATAAGTAAGCTGTTGATAGACGAAGTGAAAACGGTGGAAGGGGAAGTTGGAATATGAATAATGTCTACTTAATAGATGGAGCAAGAACGGCTTTTGGAGGATTTGGCGGATCATTCGCCAATACGGATGCTACCGAACTGGGAGCAGCGACGGCAGTTGAGGCTTTGAAGCGGTCGAACGTTAAAGCGGAGGACATCAACCATGTTTTTTATGGAAATGTCATCCATTCCAGTTTGAATGCCGCGTATATTGCTCGCCACATCGGATTGAAAGCGGGTGTACCGAAAGAGGTGCCAGCGTTGACCTTGAATCGTTTATGCGGCTCAGGCGCTCAAGCGGTCGTAACAGCAGCACAGCATATTTTGTTGGGAGAAGCTGATTTGGTATTGGCTGGAGGGGCCGAGAATATGTCGATGTCGCCATACTCCAGTTTTGACCAGCGTTTCAGCAAGTCAAAAATGGGCAATCTGCAATTCGATGACATGCTGACTGCGACATTGACGGATCAGTATACAGGAAGCGGCATGGGGATGACCGCAGAAAAACTGGCGGAGCAATACGATATTTCTCGCGAAGAGCAGGATGCATTTGCGGTGGAATCCAATCAAAAAGCTGCCCGGGCGACTGAATCCGGTGTATTTGCAGAACAGATCGTCGGTGTGGAAGTCAAGACGCGAAAAGGTGTTGTGGTGGTCGATAAAGACGAGCACATTAAACCGGATGCCAATCAGGAAGCGTTATCGAAACTTCGCCCATCGTTCAAAAAAGAGGGGACAGTCACAGCAGGCAATGCTTCAGGAATAAATGACGGAGCGGCCTCGCTCGTCGTGGCGAGCGAGGAAGCGGTAAATAGGCATGGCCTAAAGCCAATGGCACGAATTGTTTCCTGGGGAGTGGTCGGGGTGGATCCGACCATTATGGGCATCGGACCTGTACCTGCCATCAAGCAAGCCTTGGAGCGGGCGGAACTGACGCTTGACGATATCGACTTGTTTGAACTCAATGAGGCGTTTGCCGCGCAATATTTGGCGGTGGAAAAAGAACTCGGTCTGGACCGTGATAAGGTTAATGTTAACGGAGGCGCGATTGCGTTAGGACATCCGGTAGGTGCGAGCGGTGCACGGGTCTTATTGTCGCTTGCCTATGAGCTGAAGCGCCGCGGCGGGAAATATGGAGTAGCCAGCCTATGTATCGGCGGCGGCCAAGGGATTGCGGTGGTGATTGAACATGCTTAAGCTGCCGGTTATCGTGGCGCCGATGTTTTTGGTGTCAACACCCAAAATGGTTATTGAAGCATCGAACGCAGGAGTGATCGGTTCTTTTCCGCTGCTCAATGCACGTCCTGTGGAGACTTGTGCTGAATGGCTGAAAGAAGTGAAAGAATCACTCGGAGAAAAGCCATGGGCAGTCAATTTCATTTGCCACCGTGGCTCGAATAAACGATATGAAGAGGATTTTGAATTGATTCGCCAATATGAACCGCCGATTGTCATCACGTCTCTTGGATCTCCTGCCGATGTTATCGAGATCGTCCATGCTTATGGAGGACTGGTTTATTCGGATGTCGCCAATATTCGGCATGCGAAAAAAGCGGCTTCCAGTGGAGTGGATGGCCTGATTCTTGTATGCGCAGGAGCGGGAGGGCATGGAGGCACAATCAACCCATTCGCTTTTATTGCGGCAGTGAAAAAATTCTATAATGGAACGATTATTTTATCAGGCTCTTTGTCTACAGGAACGGATGTCGCTGCAGCTAAATTAATGGGGGCCGATTATGCCTATATGGGTACGCGTTTCCTGGCAGCCGAAGAAAGCAGTGCGCCGGAAGACTACAAACAGATGGTCATCGATTCATCAGTGGAAGATGTCCTCTATACCGATTCCTTCAGTGGAGTGCCGGTCAATGTGTTGATTCCGAGTTTAATCAAACAAGGGATCGATCCGAAAATCTTGAAACCGAAAGATGAAATCGATTTGTCGCATCTGGTGAATGCCAAAGCTTGGCGGGATATCTGGTCAGCTGGCCACGGCGTAACGACCATCACCAAACGGGAGACGACAAAGGAAATTGTGGATCAATTGCTTGCTGAATACCAGGAAGGGGTGGCTGGGCTTGTACGAAACGATTAAAACAGATCTTCAGGACGGAATCCTTACTTTAACTTTGAACCGTCCGGACAAAATGAATGCCTATACCGAGCAGATGAACGAGGAGCTGCTGCAATTCTATAAGGAAGTAAACAATGATGATAACGTGCGCGTCATCGTGGTGACGGGAAGCGGCCGGGCTTTTTGCGCCGGTATGGACTTATCCGAAGGGGGATCCACTTTCTCTTCCGAACAATCTTCCGAAGACTACAGGGACCTTGGCGGCCAGGTGAGCCTGGAGGTATACAAAGTCAACAAGCCGATTATCGCTGCCATCAATGGTCCGGCTGTCGGCATCGGGATGACCATGACGTTGCCGATGGATATCCGGATCGTCAAAAAAGACACTAAGATCGGCTTTGTGTTCGGCCGCCGCGGCATCGGTCCAGAAGCAGGATCCGGTTGGTTTCTGCCGCGTGTTGTAGGAATCGGCAAAGCACTCGAATGGACCCTCACCGGACGTTACATCCCGACTGCTGAAGCGGTTGAAGCGGGATTGATGCAATACGAATCGGAAGATCCATTGGCGAAGGCTTATGAAATTGCTCGTGATATCGTTGAAAATACAGCTGCAACTTCCAATAGCTTTACCCGCCAGCTGTTGTGGAAAATGCTGGGGCAGGAGCATCCGCTTGAGTCCCATCTGATCGAATCGAAATTCCTGCACTGGGCAGGGCAAAATGCGGATGCCGATGAAGGGATTCAAGCATTCGTCGATAAGCGAAAAGCGGAATTCCCAATGAAGGCCAGTGAACTGCCAAGTTTTTTCGAAGAGCAGCAATAGAGAACTGATGATGCAAAGGTTGGATTCTGATGCCACAAAAGTGGCGATTGGATCCAACCTTTTTATAGTTAACCAAATGAAATCTCTTTGATAAGCAGAATATTTTACAATATATACCCCGGGTGGTATATTGACATCAATAAATGACTGAAAGGAATTGATGATATGCTATTGAGATATTTCTATGATGAAAATTTAGCGCATGCTTCATATGTAGTCGGCTGCCAAGCAACAGGGGAAGCGGTAGTGATAGATCCAATGCGCAATATGACTGCTTATGAAGAGCTTGCTGCGAAAGAAAACTTGAATATTGTTGGTGCTTTGGAAACGCATATCCATGCTGACTTTGTTTCAGGGGCGCGTGAATTGGCGAACCGCTTTGGAGCTGTCCTCTACTTATCTGATGAAGGTGACGCAGATTGGAAATATGAGAATCTCGAATATATCAATCATCAATTGTTGAAAGATGGGGACCAGTTCAAGATAGGGAATTTGGTGTTTGAAGTGATGCACACACCTGGACATACACCAGAAAGTATTTCCTTTTTATTGACGGACCGTGGCGGCTCGGCAGATAAAGCGATGGGGATTTTCACCGGTGACTTTGTATTTGTTGGTGATGTAGGAAGACCGGACCTGTTGGAAAAAGCGGCAGGTATGCAAGGGACTTCTGAAGCAGGCGCAAAAGAGCTGTTCAAGTCACTTGAGCGCTTTAAAAAGTTGCCCGATTATCTTCAAGTATGGCCAGCTCATGGAGCGGGAAGTGCTTGCGGAAAAGCGCTTGGTGCTGTGCCTTCAACTACAGTCGGCTATGAAAAGTTGTTTAACTGGGCCTTGCAATATGATGATGCCTTGGCATTTCAAAAAGAATTATTGGATGGCCAGCCCGAACCGCCTTCCTATTTTGCTGTTATGAAAGCAGTGAATAAAACCGGCTTAGAATTGGTGAAGGAACTTTCTGAACCTGCAGAAATAGATTCGATAGAGGAACTGGAAAGTTTGATTGCAGAAGGGCATCAGGTTTTGGATTTGCGCCCGGCTTCTTCATTCAGCAAAGGTTATATTCCCGGATCCATCAATATTCCATTCAATAAATCATTCGCCAATTGGGCCGGCTGGATCGTAGACTATAAAAAGCCGCTCTATCTTTTGTTGGATCCGGAATCAATGGGTCCGGTGCTTGAAGTTCTGCATTCAATCGGTATTGACGATATAGCAGGCTATACAGATGTTTCAAAAGCGCTGAATGAGGCTGCAAAGCTGGATTCATATGAGAATGTAACACCGGAGCAGGCGAGGAAACTGATTGAAGCAAAGGAAGGCTATGTGCTTGATGTACGCAGCCAAACTGAGTATGATGAAGGACATATTAACGGGGCTGACCATATTATGGTCGGTACGTTAAAAAACCGGCTGGACGAAGTCGATCCGAATAAAACCGTTATCGTCCAATGCCAAGCAGGTGCACGTTCAGCCATTGCAGCAAGCCTTCTTAAAGCGAGTGGCTTTGAGAACCTGGTGAACCTTACAGGCGGTTATGAGAAGTGGAAAGAAGAACTATCAGTTTAATGGATGTAAAGATTTAGAAGAGATTCAATTGCGTTTAAGTGCAATTTCTAATTGGAAATAAGGATCTCTTTATATAAGAAGGAGTAATAAAATGGTTGCAAGTTTAATGTTGGTTGGTGTCCCAGTTTTCCTGACAGCCTATGGGATTTATAAAAGAACTGTCCCTGTTCACGGAGTGGCGCATGAGGCTCTGAATCAAGTTGATAGTGAAGTTTATACCTTGCTTGATGTTCGTGCCTACAATGTCTCTTATAAAGAGCCGCTTCCAGGAGCCTTTAATTTGCCGATTTCGTATTTTACAAGAGGATTCAAGGAAATACCGAACAAACCAATCCACTTGTTTGCAGAAAATCAATTGGAAAAAAATTTGGCAATCCGCCTGCTCCGTCAAAAAGGTTTTCATGTGGAAAGCTACAGTTTAATGGGAGAAAATCACGAAGATAAAATGCATACAGCGTGCTGTTGACTAAAAGCCTGTATAAGTGGTTATCCATTTATACAGGCTTTCTCTATCCTGGAATAGTAAAACTGTTTAGAAAATACTGTAGATTTGGCGAATTACTTAAAAGTTGTCATGAATATACACTTTCCTATAAAATGTTTTTATGTCTAGAAACGAAAGAGGGAAATGAATGAAAAAACCTGGATTAACGGCAAAAGTACTGAGCGGACTTGTCTTAGGTGCACTTGTTGGTTTACTGATCAACTTATTCGCACCTGACTCCTTTGAAGCGTTGAATACATATTTATTTGTGCCGCTTGGCCAAATATTCTTAAGTTTGATTAAAATGTTGGTCGTTCCACTTGTGTTATTTTCTATCATTCTTGGAACCGCTGGACTTGGCGATCCTGCTAAGTTAGGAAGAATTGGTATTAAGACTGTTGGTTATTTTTTAATTACTACAACAATTGCTATCGTTATTGGCTTAGCGCTTGCAGCTGTGGTCCAGCCTGGATTGGCTGGGGATTTTGATTTATCCAGTGCTTCTTTTGAAACAGAAGAAGCCCCATCTGTTGGAGAGACGTTATTGGCAATGATTCCTGATAACCCGATTGCGGCTCTGGGAGAAGGCAATATGCTGCAAATTATTGTATTTGCTGTCTTTATCGGTTTGGCGTTGACGGCTCTTGGTGAAAAAACGAAAGGTCTTGTCCATTTATTCGAACAGGGCAATGACGTCATGATGTATTTGGTAGGCATCGTTATGAAATTTGCTCCGTATGGTACATTTGGCTTGATTGCCACGGCTGTAGGGTCTCAAGGATTCTCAGCAATGAAAGCCATGGGGTCTTATATGCTTGTCATTCTAGCAGCACTCTTGATCCATGCGATTTTCACTTACGGTGGAACAATCAAGTTTTTGGCGAAGAAGAGCCCAATTTGGTTCTTTAAGAGTTTTGCACCTGCAATGAGCGTCGGCTTCAGTACCTCAAGCAGTACGGCGACTTTGCCGATTTCAATGGAAGTGGCACAGGAAAAACTAGGTGTGCCGAAATCAGTCAGTTCTTTTGTACAGCCTCTAGGTGCCACGATCAACATGGACGGTACAGCAATTATGCAAGGGGTTGCAACAATGTTCATCGCCCAAGCATATGGCATTGATTTATCAGCGATGGATATGGTAACGGTTGTGCTGACAGCTGTGTTGGCAAGTATCGGTACAGCGGGTGTTCCAGGAGTAGGCTTGATTATGCTGGCCATGGTATTGAGCAGTGTCGGTTTGCCTCCTGAAGGCATCGGCCTGGTTATCGGAATCGATCGTCTGTTGGACATGACACGGACGGCGGTTAATATTTCAGGTGATGCTGCATGTGCGGTTTATGTAGCAGAAACTGAGAAAAACAGAGATTTGCGTATGGAAAATATGAATGCTTAAAAAAACGGGTTCCCTTTAACTTAAGGGAACTTTTTTTATAGAAATGAAAGAAAAAATCGTATTTACGGCTTATTTTAATTTCAAAAGACTATCGTAACTGGTAAATGTTCACATTGACAGATAAGAGGGTGCATTATATATTATGTGTAACCGGTTACACATTGCAGGAGAAACGGAGTCGTTTTAAATGACCACTATTAAGGATGTAGCAAAAAAAGCAGGGGTCTCTGTGGCGACGGTTTCCAGGTTCTTAAATGACAGCGGGTACGTCAGTGCAGATGCGGCAAAAGCGGTAACGGCTGCAGTAGACGAACTTAAATATGAATTAAATCCCGTTGCACGTTCTCTCAATACGAAAAAATCGAATTTGATCGGATTGATTTTGCCGGATATCACAAATCCATTTTTTCCGGAACTTGCACGTGCAGTTGAAGATGTTGCATTGACATATGGTTACACCGTCGTATTATGCAACTCAGATGAAAATCCTGAAAAAGAAAAGAACTATATTGAAACATTAAAGAAAAAATATATTGCAGGATTTATCGTGACTTCCAATCAGTTGGATGCACCGCATTATGCCAATGCCAATGTGCCGATTGTAGCACTTGACCGTGCAATCAACGATAAGATACCTGTCGTTTCCTCGAATAACAAGGAAGGTGCAGTCATTGGCACCAATGCGCTTCTCGAAAGAGGATGCCGGAATGTCCTTTTCTTAAGAGGTCCTGAAGAATTGAACCCGGCCAATGACCGCTACGATGGCTTCATGGAAGCGATTCGGCAATCAGACGCGGATTACCAGGTAGTGACCTGCCCATTCCATTTTGCAGATTCACAAAAAGTGGTGGAACAGGCATTGCAGGATAATCCATCCATCGACGGCATCTTTGCCAGTAGTGATGTGTCAGCTGCGGGGGCTTTAAAGGCCGCAGGTACGATCGGAAGGCAAGTGCCTGATGATCTGCAGATTGTTGGCTTTGACGGCGTGGCGATGGGTGAGATGCTGTCTCCGGGATTGACCACTGTCGCACAGGATGTTTATAAGATGGGCGCAGTTGCAACCCGGGTCCTGATCAAACAAATTGAGAATAAGAAAATTGAACAGAGTTTTTATGAAGTTCCCGTGAAATTAGTGATTCGTGGAACAACAAGGAGTGTAGCGGAATGATTACAGTAGTCGGAAGCATCAATATGGATTTGGTCGTCCAAACCGATCGTTTTCCAAAGCAGGGCGAAACAGCTTTGGGAAATCTATACAAAACAGTCCCTGGAGGCAAAGGAGCCAATCAAGCAGTGGCAGCGGCAAGGCTGGGAAGCGATGTCCACATGATCGGAGCAGTTGGGCAAGATGCATTTGGAACTGAGCTGCTGACCGGATTGGAGACCGAGGGGATTCAAGTCCAAGGGGTCAAACGGATCAATGGGGCAAGCGGAATTGCCAACATCCTGCTATCGGAAGGAGATAACCGCATTATTGTCGTGCCAGGTGCGAATTATAGCGTGACAACTGGAGAAATTGAGGGATTCACGAAGCAATTGGCAGCCAGCGATTTGGTGATGATGCAATTGGAAATGCCGATTCCAGTCATTCAACGGACCTTGGAAATCTGCCATGAGAACGGTGTTCCGACTATTTTGAACCCGGCGCCGGCAAGCGGATTTACCGCTGACTTTTTGCCCTATTGTACGTACTTAACGCCAAATGAAACCGAAGCGGAAGAGATTTTTGGCGGCAATTGGGAGCAGGCCTTGGAGGAGTATCCAAACCGTCTTGTAGTGACGCTTGGACAAAAAGGCGCCCAATTTTTCGACGGAGAAAAGCATGTTATTGTCGAAGGATTTCCTACCGAAGCGGTAGATACAACCGGAGCAGGCGATACATTCAACGGAGCATTGGCTGCTGCAATAGCGGAAGGCCAAGATTTCGAACAAGCTGTTCGCTTTGCCAATGCCGCCGCTTCCTTATCTGTAGAAAAATTCGGTGCGCAAGGCGGTATGCCTGAACGGGATGCAGTCCTTGGACGGATGGGCGGTGCCCGCTCATGAAAAAACATGGCATCATCAACCGTGACATAGCGTCAGCTTTGGCTGCTTTCGGCCATACGGACCTGTTGGTCATAGGCGACTGCGGTTTACCGATTCCGAAGGGCGTTCCGTGCGTTGATTTGTCCTATAGAATAGGCGACCCTGCGTTTTTGACCATCCTGGATGCAGTCCTGGATGACTTTGAAGCAGAAGCAGCGTTTATTGCCCAGGAAATAACCAAAGGCAACCCTGAAGTGGAAAATGAAATTCTAAAGAAAATGAAGGCAGACTATATAACACATGAAGAGCTGAAAGATCTCAGCAAACAGGCGAAATTGATTATCCGCACTGGAGAAGCGACACCTTACGCTAATATTGTCCTTCGCTCCGGCGTCATCTTTTAAAGAAGGCAGGTGAACACCATGATTAACATGACTGATATTTCGAAGTCATTCAGCGGCAATAAAGTTTTGAAAAATGTGCACTTCACATTGGAAAAAGGTGAAATCCATGCACTTATGGGTGAAAACGGTGCTGGGAAATCGACTTTAATGAAAATTATGTCTGGCATTTATACGCGGGATTCTGGAACCGTTGAAGTAAAAGGAGAACAGGTCAACTTTACTTCCCCCAAGCAAGCGGAAGAAGCAGGGATTGCAGTTATCCACCAGGAACTGAACATCCTGCCTCATCTGTCAATCGCTGATAACTTATTTCTTGGGCGCGAAGAGACGATTGGCCGCACCGGAATTTTGAAAACCAAGCAGATGGAAAAAAAGACACGCCAAATTCTTGGGGATCTTGGCTTGGATATCAATCCTTCGGACCCTGCCAGTACGTTATCAGTGGGCAAGCAGCAAATCGTTGAAATTGCCAAAGCATTGTCAGTGGATGCGGAAGTGATCATCATGGACGAACCGACTGCGGCATTGACGGATCGGGAAATTGACAGCTTGTTCAAGACCATACGTGAACTACAGAAGCGCGGTGTATCTTTCATCTATATTTCTCACCGGATGGAGGAGATTTTCTCACTGTGTGACCGGATCACCATTTTGCGGGACGGGGAATTTGTGGGGGAACGGAAAATCAGTGAAACTTCTTTTGATGAAATTGTGCAAATGATGGTAGGACGTGAATTGGGGGAGCGTTTCCCTGAACGGAATTCGGAGATTGGTGAAGTAAAACTTTCTGTCAAAGGTTTGAAGCGAAAAGATTGCTTTGAAGATATTTCGTTTGAACTCCGGAGAGGCGAAGTGTTGTCGATTGCCGGACTCATGGGTGCAGGGCGTACAGAAGTGGCGCAATCGCTGTTTGGCTATAAAAAGTTGGATGGAGGCACCATTGAATTTGACGGCAAGCAAGTTAAAATCGATACACCGAGAAAAGCCAAGGAAATGGGCATCGGGTATGTAACGGAAGACCGGAAATCAGAAGGGCTCGTTGTGGACTTTTCAGTAGAGGAAAATGTCAGCATGACCAATTTTGCGGCTATTTCCAAAAACGGCCTGATTTCCAAAGACAAAGAGCGCAAGCTTTACGACACGATGGTTAAACGCCTCGGAATCCGGACATCAGGTCCAGATCAGGCAGCTAAGTCTTTGAGCGGCGGCAATCAGCAAAAAGTAGTCATCGCAAAATGGCTTGGTATTGAACCGAAACTGTTGATTTTGGATGAGCCGACGCGCGGTGTTGACGTTGGAGCGAAAAAAGAAATTTATTCGATCATCAATGAACTGGCTGAACGCGGTGTTGCCATTCTGATGATTTCTTCGGAATTGCCGGAAGTGATCGGTATGGCTGATCGGGTTCTAGTGATGCACGAAGGCAAAATTACAGCAGATTTACCGAAACAGGAAATGACACAGGAACGAATTATGCATTTTGCAACAGGAGGTGGAAAACTTGCAGTTGAAGACCAATAACCAATCTATGCTTCAGAAGATAGCTCCCTTTATCGGGTTGATCCTTATTATCGTAATTATTACGGCTTTAAACCCCGGGTTTTTATCCGTCTCCAATTTAATGAACGTGCTTCGGCAGGTTTCCATTAACGCTTTGATTGCCTTTGGTATGACTTTTGTTATTCTGACAGGAGGCATCGATTTATCGGTCGGGGCGACTCTGGCCTTAACAGGAGCGGTCACAGCAGGAATGATGGCCAGTGGAATAGATCCGATTTTCGCCATGCTGCTGGGCTTATTGCTCGGTGCAGTATTAGGTGCCATTAACGGATTCATTATTGCCAAAGGGAAAGTGGCGCCATTTATCGCAACCTTGGCGACAATGACCATTTATCGTGGCTTGACGCTTGTGTATACCGACGGACGTCCGATTTCCGGATTAGGCGACAGCCTGACGTTCCAAATGCTCGGCAAAGGATATTTCCTTGGAATTCCGGTACCGGTAGTGACGATGATCATCAGTTTTGGAGTTTTGTATTTCATTTTGAAGAAGACGACATTTGGCCGTCGTGTCTATGCAGTTGGCGGGAACGAAGAGGCATCGATCCTGTCTGGGATCAATGCGGACCGCATCAAAATTTATGTTTATTCCTTGCTTGGCCTGTTGGCAGCATTGGCTTCCTTGATCTTGACATCGCGCCTGAATTCGGCTCAGCCGACCGCCGGTGAAATGTTCGAACTGGATGCTATCGCAGCAGTTGTGCTTGGCGGCACAAGTTTGACCGGTGGCCGTGGATGGATTGTCGGCACATTGATCGGTGCGCTGATCATCGGTGTATTGAACAACGGTTTGAACTTGATTGGGGTTCCGTCCTTCTTCCAGCAAGTAGTGAAGGGTGCAGTCATATTATTAGCGGTTCTTCTGGACCGTAAAAAAACAGCATAAGGGGTGCAGGAAAATGAAAAAAATGCAATTAGGGTTCATCTTGTTGGCAATGATGATTTTGGCGGCTTGTTCGATGGAAGCTCCAGGATCAAGTTCTGAAGAGGAAAGCGGCGATGGCGGCGAAGCAAGCGGCGATTACACAATCGGTTTTTCTGTTTCGACATTGAACAATCCGTTCTTTGTTACGTTGAATGAAGGCGCTGAAGAAAAAGCTGCAGAGCTTGGCGCAACTTTGACAGTAGTGGATGCACAGGACAATGCTTCAAAGCAAGCAAGTGATATTGAAGATTTGATTCAACAGGAAGTGGATCTGATTATGATCAACCCAGTCGATTCTGAAGCGGTTGCAGCGGCAGTCGAATCAGCGAACTCGGCAAACATTCCGGTCATCACAGTTGACCGCAGTGCTGCAGGCGGAGAAGTGGTTTCCCATATCGCATCTGACAATACAGCAGGCGGCGAAATGGCAGCAGAACATCTAACTTCAATCGTAGGTGAAGGCGCTGCAGTTGCAGAGCTTGAAGGCGTACCAGGATCTTCAGCTGCACGTGAACGTGGAGAAGGATTTAACAAGATTGCTGCTGACAGCTTGGATGTTGTGGCTAAACAAACAGCAAACTTCAACCGTTCTGAAGGCTTGTCCGTTATGGAAAATATCCTTCAGGCAAACCCAGACATTAAGGGAGTCTTTGCTCACAATGACGAAATGGCATTAGGTGCTCTTGAAGCGATTGAAGCTTCTGGAAAAGACATTGCTGTTGTCGGATTTGACGCTACAGATGATGCAGTGAAAGCGGTGGAAGATGGCCGTCTGGATGGAACAATTGCTCAGAAACCTGAAATGATTGGTGAAATGGCTGTTGAAGCAGCTGTTCAGTCACTCGAAGGCGAAGAAGTGGAAGCATCGATTCCAGTAGAATTGGAATTGATCAAGTAAAAAAGCAACAGAATAGATTGATATAACGCAGGCTATAGATGTACTCGAATCATTCGAGTCGTCTATGGCTTTTTTCATTTGAAGAATACCTTCGTTTCAACCTGTGGCTTTTCCCAATAGCAGAGATTACCTCAGGTGCATAGTGGTTTTCTATTTCTGTTATACTGGTGTCAAAAGCAGGGACAGGGGGCCAGGTCATGAAGGATATTTGGGTAGTCAAGTACGGTGACCACACCATTCGAGTCGTCAATACATGGACCAACGAAAAATTATTTGTGGATGGAGTTTTACAGGATGAACAGGTGGGTCTGCATTTTACTTCCCGCTTGTTCGGGAAAGTGAAAAACGAACAAGGGGAATTTGAAGAAATCAAAGTATCGATCGGCACTTGTTTCTGTAGGATGGAATGCCGGATTTTTGTGGGAGATCAATTGGTTTATACAACGGAAACGCAATGGGGAGGATGAAGCGGGAACAGGAATGTTCGTTTTGTGGAAATTCTATAACTAATATGATTCAGCGGAAGCTTTTACAGTTCTGCTGAATTTTTTATGGAACGCTATGGGTGCATCGAGCTAGTAGCGGATGTAAATAAAACAATGCTTGAATTCAGGATGGATAATATCCCTATATTGACAAAAAAATCCTATGAAAAAAGATCTGTTTGTGAAGTTGTCTGATAACTTAAGCGGTTGTTATGGTACATTCTTTAACAGATTAATGGATAGGGGATGGAATCATGACAGGCAAGAAATTTTTGGCAGGGGCAATATTTTTAATGGTGACAGGGGCATTGGCGATTTCCCCCCTACAGTTTGCGGAGCGAGAAATAACAGCAGGGGCAGATGATGAATATGCATCTTTGGCGAATGAAATCAATCAGATCCTGCAGGATGAACGGTTGGATGGTGCTTTGGCAGGAGTCAGCATCAGGGAGGCGGAGACAGGTGAAAAAATCTATGATCATTTTGGAGACACGCGTTTGGTTCCAGCTTCGAATACCAAGCTCATCACTGCCGCAGCAGCTTTTGAAACTTTAGGGGAAGACTATCGCTTTACTACGGAAATACATACAGATGGAGCAGTAAAAGGGAAAATGCTTAAAGGCAATCTCTACTTAAAAGGGAAAGGAGATCCTACACTTCTACAGGAAGACTTCGAGGAGTTCGCACAGGAATTGAAAAGCCAAGGGATTCAAAAAATCAAAGGCGATTTGATCGGCGATGATACGTGGTATGACGATGTCCGGTTGTCAGAAGACATCACCTGGCAGGACGAAATTTATTATTACGGTGCACAGGTTTCTGCATTGACTGCCTCGCCCAATGAAGATTATGATGCGGGCTCTCTTATTGTTGAAGTGAATCCGGGTGATTCAGCCGGTATAGAGCCGAAAGTATCGCTGTCACCGAAAACTGATTATGTAACAATCGTCAATCGGGCGAAGACAGTAGCGGCAGACCAACCCAAAACAGTAGCCATCAGCCGCGAACATGGAACCAACCAAATTGTAGTGGAAGGGAATATCCCGGTGGAGGGATCACGGACGCGGGAATGGATTGCTGTTGATGAACCTTCGGGTTATGCCCTCGATTTGTTTGAAAATGCGTTGCTGGCTGAAGGCATCGAGTGGGCTGGAAAACATACACTGGAAATGGGGGAAACGCCGGACGACAGCACCCTGTTGGTGGAGCACGAGTCGATGACGCTGGCTGAGCTTTCGATTCCTTTCATGAAGCTCAGCAACAATGGCCACGGTGAAGTGCTGGCCAAGGAAATGGGCCGCGCGGTAAAAGGAGAAGGCAGCTGGGAAGCCGGACTGGAAGTAATGGAAGATGTAGCAGGAACACTGGGCGTCAATACCGACACTATCCTGCTTCGTGATGGTTCGGGCATGTCCCATGTGAATTTGATGCCAGTAAATGAAATATCTCAATTGCTGTTTGGAGTCCAGAGCAGACCATGGTATGGCAGTTACCTGAATTCGCTTCCGGTTGCGGCGGATGCAGAGCGGTTCGTTGGCGGCACATTGCGGAATCGGATGAAAGAAACAGCCGCTCAACAAAATGTCAAAGCAAAAACGGGAACGTTGACAGCCGTCTCCGCTTTGTCTGGATACGCCACCACCAAAGACGGCAAGCCGTTGATTTTCTCGATCATCATCAACAACGATTTAGCTTCGGTTACCCCGATTGAAGACGCTATTGCGACAGCAATCGCTGAATCAGGAAAAGAACAGTAAGAACAAAACGGAAAGCTTTCGGGCTTTCCGTTTTTCTGATGAACTCTTCCAATTAATAAAGTTGGGAGATGAACTAGTATTCCACCAGTAAATTCTGTATGTTTATTATATTCAGTTTTTAAAAATGGGAGGGTATACATAGATGAAACCGATTATTGGCCTTACGGCATCTCTGGAATTGGGACGCGATGCATACGATATTGAACTGGCGGACTCAGAAGCGATTTTAGCCGCAGGCGGCTTGCCGATCATGCTCCCACACTTGATGGAAGAGGCGGATATCGATGAAATTGCTGAACATATCGACGGGCTTTTCCTGGCGGGAGGTTATGACATTGATCCGACTTTATTCGGCGAGGAGCCGCATCCGAACCTTGGCGTAATTATTCCTTCACGCGATGTATTTGAGCTGGCTCTAACGAAAAAAGTTCTGGAATTGAAAAAGCCGATTCTTGGTGTGTGCCGGGGAGCACAAATTTTGAATATTGCGGTCGGAGGCGATATGTATCAGGACATCACCACACAAGCAAAAGCAGATTTGCTGCAGCATCAGCAAAAAGCACCGCGGTTCCACGGTTCTCATTTTGTTGAGGTAACAGAAGGATCGCTGCTGCACCGCTTAACTGGACTCAAGCGCCTGAAAGTTAATAGCCGCCATCATCAAGCTAACCGCCAGGTGCCTCAGCCGATGATCGTCAGCGGTGTATCAAGTGACGGCATTGTGGAAGCGATTGAAAGTACAAAACATCATTTTGCGTTGGGTGTGCAATGGCATCCGGAAAACATGGCAAGAGCTGCCGATTCGGCGTCGCTGGGTATCTTCCAAGGCTTTATCGAAGCCTGCCGAGAAGAAGGAGATGAGTAGATGAAGATTTTCGATACACATTGCGATGCGCTGCTGAAACTGCAGATTGCAAAACGGAATACGTTATTCGACGGGGAAATGTTGGACTACCGGAAGTCGAATGACCTCGAGACCAATTTTGAACGGCTGCAGGCAGGCGGTGTAAAAGTACAGTTTTTCGCCATCTTTATCCATCCGGAATTTCCTTCTGATGAAAAATGGCAGCACGCTCTCGAGCAAGTGGATATATTCTACAGCGAAATCCTCGGGAAAAATCCATTGATGAAGCATATCAAAGAATGGAAGGACATTGACCAATTAAAGCCAGATGAAATTGGCGCTGTTTTGACCTTAGAGGGAGCCGATGCGTTCGGCAATGATTTAACAAAGCTGCGCCACCTCTATCGTCTGGGTGTGCTTTCGATCGGACTGACTTGGAATAATGCCAATCTTTGTGCGGATGGTGTCGGAGATCCGAGAGGTGCGGGATTGACGGTCTTGGGGAAAGAAGTGGTCTGCCTCAATAACGAACATCATGTGTTTACGGATGTGTCCCATTTATCCATCAAGGGATTTTGGGATGTCATGGACCTTGCAAAATACCCGATTGCCAGCCATTCCAATGCCCGGTCTCTTTGTGATCATCCACGGAATCTGAATGATGAACAAATTCGGGCGATGTTCACCAACAATGGCATGATCGATGTCGTATTTGCTCCGCAGTTTATCAATAAAGACAGTGAACAGGCAACGATATCGGATTTGGTCCGCCACATCGATTATCTCTGTTCGCTTGGAGGAATTCAGCAAGTCGGCATCGGATCGGATTTTGATGGAATTTCTTCACACATTACAGGGCTTGGAAATGCATCGGAATTCCCTAATTTGATCAACGAATTGCAAAAGCAGTATACGGAAACAGAAGTGGAAGGGTTTGCGTACCGCAACTTTCTAAACCACCGCCCAGGAATGTGAATAAGGAGGACCGGCATGAAAAAGACACCGAAACAAAAAGTAGAAGAAGTGTTCGGGAAGAACGCTGATAAATACGTCACCAGCAACAGCCACGCAAAAGGGGATGATTTGCCGTTGCTTGTTGACTGGCTGAAACCTGAAAAAACGTGGAAAGTGCTGGATATTGCAACAGGCGGGGGACATGTGACAAAAACATTGGCGCCACATGTGGCCACAGTATTTTCTACGGATCTGACGAGAGCGATGTTGGAAAATACAGCAAAACATCTGCGGCACAACTTCGACAACATCGAGTACGTGGTGGCGGATGCCGAAGCCTTGCCATTTCTCACAGAAACCTTTGATGCAGCAGTATGCCGGATTGCACCGCATCATTTTCCGCAACCAGACCGCTTTATCTCCGAAGTAGCGAAGGTTTTGAAGAAAGGCGGCAAGTTTATTCTGATCGACAATGTCGCACCAGCCGATCCCGAATTGGCGGAGTTTATGAATACGACGGAACGATTAAGAGACCACAGCCATTTTCGGTGCTTATCAAAAGCGGAATGGGCCACGCTGCTGAAGGAAAATGGAATGAAAGAACTGAAGTCGGCCGATCGGCGGAAGACGTTTGACTATCCTTCATGGGTAGCACGTACTGCTGAAAGCGAGGGGCAGATGGAAGAGGTTTCCCGGCACCTGACCGGGGCAACTCAGAAAGCCATCGACTATTTTGCGATCAATGGCCAAGATGGCAAGATCCAGGACTTCACAATCGACGAATGGATGGCTCTTTTCGAAAAAGTGGATCAAAAATGAACTGATAAAAAAGCCCCTTCACCTTTTTCGGTGAAGGGGCTTTGTGGTTTAGTATTTGTTCATGGAAGACTCTGTGTCTTTCGCTTCTTTTTGATTTGCTTCGCTTTGCGCAACAGGGTCAGAAGAATCTGCTCCTTTCGCATTTTTGCGTCTGTGCAGAATAGCATTGATTTCAGCACCGATAACAAGAATCAATCCTGTCAGGAAGAACCAAAGCATCAGGACAATCAGTCCTCCAAGACTTCCGTAGGTCGCTGAATAGCTGCCGAAGTTAGCAACATAGATGGAGAATCCGAATGACACAACTTGCCACAGGACTGTTGCGATGACAGCGCCGATGATAACTTCCTTGAATGGGAAATGTTTGTCAGGAGCGAACTTGTACATAAGAGCCAATACAATACTCATGACTGCGATGGAGACAACCCAACGCAATACTTGGAAAATAATTTCGGTTTGCTCTGGCAAGTTCAAAAATGATTTGATCATATCGATAATCGTACCACCGAAAATCGGCAAAATAAGGGCAACGATGACCGCAACCAGCATGCCAAGCGTCAAGACGATAGCTGTTGCTTTCAGCTTGATGAATGAACGGCTTTCTTCGACTCCATAGGCTTGGTTGGTGGCATCGATAAAAGCAGTCAATGCGTTTGATGCAGACCAAAGCGTACCCAAAATACCGAATGTCAACAAACCGCCTGAAGGGGTGGTGACAACACTGACGATGGTATCCTGGAATGTTGTAGCCACTTCTCCTGGAAGAATGGTACCGATGAAATCCACGGCTTTCTGTGGATCAATCTGAAGATAAGGCAAAATAGCCAGCAGCAAAATCAATAAAGGAACAATAGCGAGTAGATAGTAATAAGCCTGTGCTGCAGCCAGGGTCGTTGCTTTATCTTTTTTGAATTCACTGCCAAGTTCTTTGACGAACCCCATAGCTTTACTCATAGAACAACCTCCATTTTAGAATTAGTTATTCTTTATATGCCCTATTGCACAGCTGGTTAACCCTAAAAACGAAAACAGACGCATTTATAAAATGAAGCTAGATTATTTGGAACACAAAAAAAGGATGTCCGCAGGCGGACATCCTTTTTAAGATGACTTTTGCAACAGGTCACAGGCAACTTTCAGAATGTGGTGATTTTCCATTTCCACAATCGACCACTGGCAACCTTCTTTTATGAACTGGTCGCCGGTTTCGGCTTCAATCAATTGATGCTGAATCCAACCAGCGATTGTGTCGATGTCTTCACTGTCTTCGAATGTAAAGCCGAAACGTTCTTCGAGATCTTTTAAAAGGACACGTCCATTCAGAAGATAGCGGGTTTCGCTTTCCTTAATAATTTCCTCATCTTCCTCTTCATCAAATTCATCACGGATTTCTCCGACGATTTCCTCTAATATGTCTTCCATTGTAATCAGACCTGAAGTTCCACCATACTCATCAATGACCAAAGCGATATGCGTACGCTCTTTTTGCATTTTCACTAAGGCATTTTGAAGTGGTGTGGTTTCATGAAAATAAGGAAGGTCATGTATCAGTTCTGACATTTCAAATTGGCCGTTGACGGCATAATGCGTCAACACTTCTTTGGCGTTGATAAAACCGACAAGATCGTCTTTGTCCCCGTCTCTGGCGATAGGATAACGTGTAAAACGATGCTCACGGATTTCCACCAGAAGCTCCTCGTTCGTCAAATCATCAGAAAAAGCGATCATTTGAGTACGGGGAATCATTACGTCTTTTGCACTGCGCTCATCAAAAGCAAAGATGTTCTGCATGTAGGAAAGTTCAGTTTGATTAATTTCCCCACTTTGGAAACTTTGCGCCATGATGATCTTCAGTTCTTCTTCTGAATGGGCTTGTTCTTCTTTGGCAGGTTCTACACCGAAAACCCGTAAAAGAATACGAGCCGAACCATTCAGGATGAAAATGAACGGGTACATGATTTTGCCGAACCAATAAAGGAATGGCGACAGCGTCAAAGTCATCCGTTCAGCAAATTGAAGTGCCAATGATTTGGGGGCCATTTCTCCGATGACCACATGAAGAAAAGTCACCAGTGAAAAAGCCAGCACAAAGGAAATGATGGTAGAAGCAGATGCAGGAACACCGAGCGTTTCGAATAAAGGATGCAAAAGCCGTTCAATAGTCGGTTCACCTAACCAGCCAAGTCCGAGGGCGGTAACGGTAATGCCAAGCTGACATGCGGACAGGTAGTAATCAAGGTCACTGGTGATTTTCTTAACCAATACAGCTTTTTTGTTTCCTTCATCAATCAATTGGTCGATGCGCGACATCCGGACTTTAACGACGGCAAACTCTGATCCGACGAAAACAGCCGTTAACGCGATTAATAAGACGAGCAAAACTAAATTCAATAAAAGTATGGGGTCCAATAAATTCCCTTAAATAAGGGATTCACCTCCGAAAGTATTTGTTGAAGTTAAATTTACCATATTTTGAGCTTGAAATATATACTGAAGCTTTAATGTTCAGCAATGATCTGGCGCGTAATCTCTTTTACATCGATAGCTGTGTCTTCGTTGATCACATCGCCAAGCATGACATCTCTGAAATAAGCAATGCTTGCCGGCAAAGGCAGATCCAGTATTTTAGTCAAAGCAATCCGGTACATCACCACAAATTCTTTGTCGGTATTGCCGCGTTTCAACTCCGCGAATGCTTCATAGAATTGGTCCAGTTTATCCGCCAGTTCCAGCAGCCGCCCTTCTACAGTCGCGTCTTTCCCTTCTTTCATGCGTTCGAAAAAGACATCTTGAAATTCTTCCGGAATCTCACGCAGGATGAACTTTTCCATCATGCCTTCCTCCACTTTTGCAATCATTTCTTTCAGCTCAGGTGAAGCATATTTGACCGGTGTTTTAATGTCGCCGATAAACACTTCAGCAAAATCATGGTTGATGGTCTTTTCATATAATGCCTTCCAATCAACTTCACGTCCGGCGCGTTCTTCGATCGTGGCAAAAAACATGGCGTATTGGCTCACTTTCCACGAATGGGCTGCAACATTATGTTCTTCAAATTTAAATCTGCCAGGTGCACGGATAATCCGCTCTAAATCATTCAATGATGTAAAAAAACGATGAATTCCCATAATGACGCCTCCTTTTAATTAGGTTGAAATTAAGAATGAATGCTCAAACCTGTACACGGAAAGAGATTCTTAAGCAATCGCTCCACGAGTATTTGGTTTTCAGGAGCTGATTTGAGGAATAACTACAGCAGAATAATACCTATTTAAGTGAGTAGCTTAACTTAAATAATTAATTCCCTTGTCTTCAGCATACACAACTTTTTAGTATAATAAAAATAGCACTATTAAAGGAGAGAAGAAAGCATGACAGGCAAGACACACATCCTAGGCGGCATAACAGCAAGCCTTGCCTTTGCACAAATTACGAATTATGAACCGGTGCTATTGCTCGGGGCAGGCGTCATCGGGTCGGTGATCCCGGATATCTGCCATGGCAGCAGCAAAATTGGCCGTGCGTTGCCTGTTCTTTCCAAGTTGATCAATGGTCTATTCGGACATCGGACATTCACCCACAGCCTGCTGTTTTTGGTATTATTCGCGGTTCTGCTGAATAACTTCATGCCAGTGGAAGCCATTTCAGCAGGCCTGCTTGTCGGTATGGCCAGCCATATTGTCTTGGATATGGCGACAAAAAGAGGAGTAAAACTGTTCTTTCCCTTCAAGTGGAATGTCCGTTTTCCTGTGACTGCTACGACTGGCGGCACTTCCGAATACCTGGTTTTCGCTCTTTTATCACTTTTGTCTGTCTACTTTGGCTATGGAGTTTTTATCCCTCTATAAAACGTTTTACTTTATGTTAGAAGGGAAGTAGAGGGGTAACTACTTATGGGAGGAATGATGGTATGGCTAAAAATGATTTCTCAAGAGACGCGAATCCGCAAACGAAACAGAATCGGCGGCAGCGTGAAGAGTTTGAAAGCATTGATCAAGAATCACGGGAAGATGGAAAAAGTATGGAGAAAAGTGGAGCTCACAGCAATACTGGAGTTGGAGATGAACGAAATCCAATTGGCGAATCAGAAAATCAATAATACACCGCTAAAAACGATTGAGAAATTCGAAAGATAAAGGGCAGGGATGCATTGTTCCCAGCCCTTTTTTGTGTCCATTTTTCAAAGTGGTTCGATTTTGTCATTTATCCGCTTGTTTGCGAACATATAAACCTATACAATTATGACAGTAATTGTTGAATAATTCTTTTTTTTAAGAAAGTGGAGGGATAGTATGATTTCTGCTACATGGAACTGGATGTGGGAAAAACATGACCAGGCAAAAGACACGTTCCGTTTATTTACTAACCCAGGAGCGGGCATACCGGAAGGCCGTGATCGGGCTGAGGATGCCGGATCTTATGACGAACGCAAAAAAAAGCGTAGTTACAACACACCGCAGTTAATTGGCTTATTTTTGGGGCCGCTTCTTTTTGTCTTAACTTTAATCTTTGTTAATCCCGAAGGTTTACCGCCTGAAGCAAAAGCCATTTTGGCAAGTACAATTTGGATTGCCACTTGGTGGATTACGGAAGCGATTCCGATTCCGGCCACTTCGCTTCTGCCGATTATTCTGTTTCCAATGACCGGTGGTCTGGATGTCAGCTCCACGACATCTGCCTATGGAAATGATACAATCTTCCTCTTTATGGGCGGCTTCATGATTGCCCTGACGATGGAAAAATGGAACTTGCATAAGCGCATTGCCCTTACCATCATTTCAATCATCGGAACCAATACTGAACGAATTGTACTGGGCTTCATGGTGGCTACCGGATTCCTATCCATGTGGATTTCCAATACGGCCACTGCCATGATGATGGTGCCGATTGGTTTGGCCATCATCTATCAAGTATCGGATGCCTTAAAAGACGACCCTTCCATCGATACTTCAAAAGAGAACTTTGGTTTTGGTAAGGCATTGATGCTCGGAATTGCCTACTCTGCCTCACTCGGCGGAATTGCGACATTGATCGGAACACCGCCGAACACGTTATTGGCAGGGGCGGTCAATGAAATTTATGGCATTGAAATTACATTTGCACAATGGATGCTATTTGGTGTTCCGTTAGCATGGATTTTTATTTTGGTTGCTTGGGTATATCTAGTGAAATTTGCTTACCCGCAAAAATTAAAGCACCTGCCTGGCGGAAGCGAAGTGATACGCCAGCAGAAAACCGATTTGGGCGCTGCTTCATACGAAGAAAAAGCAGTATTTGTCGTCTTTATAGCGGTAGCACTTGCTTGGATCAGCCGCTCGTTCATCCTAGATGCTTTTGCGCCTGACTTGGAAGTGACGGACGCGATGGTCGGATTGATTGCGGCCATGATCTTGTTCATTGTTCCTTCCAAGAATAGAAAAGGGGATCATTTATTGGATTGGGCAACGGCTGTTAAACTGCCTTGGGGCATTTTGCTGCTGTTCGGTGGAGGGCTGGCCATCGCTGCTGGCTTTACGAACTCGGGTCTGTCTGAATGGATCGGAAGCCAATTGATCGGCTTGCAGGGCGTCAATGTCCTGATCATCGTTCTGGTAGTCGCTGCACTTGTCTTGTTCTTGACTGAAATTACGTCCAATACGGCAACGGCTTCTATGATGTTCCCGATTATGGCGTCACTGGCTGTAGCGCTCAGCATCCATCCTTATGCTTTGATGGTCACTGCAGCTGTTGCTGCGTCCTGTGCATTCATGTTGCCGGTTGCGACACCGCCAAATGCGGTCGTCTTCGGCTCTGGGTATTTGCGGATTGCCGATATGGCAAAAGCAGGCTTGGCCTTAAATATATTCGGTATTTTCTTTGTCGGACTTGCGGTTTTCTACTTCCTGCCGCTCGTTTGGGGACTTGATCTGCTATCAATTCCAGCGGAATTCCTTGAGTAAAGAAACATTCCAAAAAGACAGCAAAAAGCAGGCTCACCTCGCGGTGGAGCCTGCTTTTTTTCTGAATAGGGTAATGAACGTTATGTATAGGAGCGGTAAAATTGCAGTGAAGAGAACCAATCCACTCCATCCGGCAGCTGTCCACAACGGGCTCAGCAAGGAGCTTCCGGCTGCCACCCCAATGTAATAAGAAACCAAATACAAACTGGAGGCACTTCCTTTATGGTGGGCAGCCTGCTGGCCGACAGAGGCGGCTGTCAGGGAATGGGAAGTGAAGAATCCCAAGCAGGTTACACAGAGGCCGACAACAATCATCCAGAGATAAGGGCTGAGTGTCATGAAAATGCCGGCGGATAAGATAAAGACCCCAGCCAGCCGGACATTGCGCAGGCCGAATTTCTCGGCAGCCCGGCCGGCTAGCGGAGAGCCAATGACACCAATTCCATAGGCAAAGAATAAATAAGAGATGGCCTGCAGCGACATCGAATAGGGAGGGGCTTCCAGATGGAAAGGAAGATATGTCCAAATGCCCGTAAAGGATACCTGCAATATGGCACCAAGCCCAAAAACGACGAGAAGTGCGGGATTCTTTAAATGGAATAGGAACCCTTCAATATCTTTTGCAAAACTTAAGTGACTGGACTTGAAATTCTGTGATGGCGGCAGCAAGTACACCACTGCTGCAAATAAAAGAAGACCTGTGACAGCAAAGGCGTAGAATGAGAGTTGCCAAGAAAAGTGGTCAGTCAGGTAGCCTGTCAGGACACGGCCGAGCATGCCACCCAGCGCGTTGCTGGAAATATACAAAGCGGTTGCATACGCGATATTCTTGCGATCGATTTCCTCACTGATGTAGGCAAGAGCGGCGGCTGGTACACCGGCCAGCGCGAATCCTTGAATAAAGCGAAGAATCAACAGCACCGCAAAGGAATCTGTCAGCGGAATAATGAAAAAAGGGATAGCTGATCCCAATAGAGAATAGATGATGTAAGATTTCCGGCCATTGCGGTCAGAAAAAAATCCGAGAACAATCAATCCCAGGATCAATCCGATGATGGTCAATGATAAAGCTAAACTGGCTGTCGAAACAGACACTTGAAATTCGTCCACAAAAACAGGGAGCAAAGGCTGAACAGCATACATGTTCGCAAAAATAAACAAAGATGCAAACAAAAGGCTGATGATGATTTTCCAAAACTGGCGGTCTTTTACGGTATATCGTTGAGTAGCCATGGGTCACTTCCAATCGATAATCACTTTCCTTGTACAGCAACTGTATTTTAAAAGGTTGCCACCCCAAGAAATTCATAATATTCTTCATATTAACATGTTAAGCAGAAAATCCATACAAAGGATAGAAGAATAAAGAGAAACTTCAACTAGTGGGAGTTCTTTATCATTTACTGACTAAAAGTGGAATAAAAAAACCCGCATGCACTCCGGCAGCGGGAAAAGATTATATTTTCTTGAAGAAAGATGCAATCTGTTTTTTTGTAGGCTCCTGCAAACGGTAACGCAGTTCCTTATTCTGTGTATTGACGATATGGTAAGCTGGATTTTCAGCAACTGTGAACTTCCAATGAGGTTTCGTGTTTTTCTTTTTAATTTGGAGTTCAGGAAGCATCATTTTTTTCGTGAAGCTTTCAAGCTTCGCCATTAAAAAGGTGTCCATGTACCGTACGAGCAAAAAGCCTTGTTGGCGTTCAGGATCGAACTTTGCCAAATTGAATTCACTGACGTCAAAACCTTTTTCATATCGCTGAACAGATGGGGATAATACAAAACAATCTTCATTCATAAAGATAGTTGAGTTTCCTTGTTGTTTCAGCCCTAATTCTTCAACCAGAAAATCCTTGTTGACCAGACTCATTTCGCGTGCAGTAGCCATGTAATTCCTCCTAATATAACTCGTTGTTCTTCTATTATAACACTATTTAGCCATTTAAGGGGCTGTAACGTATTTTCCTTGGATTTTGAGTCTTAATGGATGCAAAGGCTTAGGGCTATCGATTTAAAGGAATAAAGATAACTGAAAAAATCTATCGAAACTGCAAGACGTATGGACAAGAAAATGGACAGTTTCAGGTCTTTTAAAAAGGTTTGATATTATCTGAATACTTCGGGTAAACAAGGCAATTGAAAAGAAGAGAGCCACTATTTCTGGTATATTAAAAGTAGAAAACATACAGAGAAAGGCGTGATGAATGTGTGTGGAAGGTATTCATTATTCACTGATTATGCGATTTTGATTGACCGTTTTAATGTTGAAAAAATGGCTGTAGATGAAGGTGAATACACACCAAGCTATAATGTGGCTCCTTCCCAGCAAATCATTGCGATTATCAACGATGGCCATAAAAACCGACTGGGTTCACTCAGGTGGGGACTGATTCCGCCTTGGGCAAAGGACGAAAAAATCGGCTCTAAAATGATCAATGCGCGATCAGAGACAGTGGCGGAAAAGCCAAGTTTCCGTAATGCCTTTAAAAAGAAGCGCTGTCTGGTAGTTGCAGACTCTTTCTACGAATGGCAGCGTAAAGACGGTGAAAAAATCCCGATGCGCATCAAATTGAAAAACGGAGAACCTTTTGCTTTTGCCGCTTTATGGGAATCGTGGAAAGCGCGCGATGGCAAGACGGTCAATACGTGTTCCATTTTGACAACAGAGGCCAATTCATTGATGAAATCGATTCATGACCGCATGCCGGTTATTTTAACGAAAGAAGAAGAGGAAATGTGGCTGGATCCAAATGTGGAGGACGTCGAAACATTGAAAGGCCTATTGAAGCCCTATAAAGCTGATGAAATGGAAGCATACCGTGTTTCGGAAGAAGTCAATTCTCCAAAAAACAATAAACCGGAATTGATTGAAAAAGTCGGTTGAGTTGACCGGAGCCTGTGGTTGATTCAACCAGCAGGGGGGATTCAGATGAAAAGTGGATTGATCCTGGAAGGCGGTGGCATGCGTGGTGTTTATACAGGAGGAGTCCTCGAAAAGTTGTTGGAGGAAGAGATTTTTGTCGATTACGTCATTGGGGTGTCAGCGGGCGCTTGCCATGCTGCATCCTATATTTCCAGGCAAAACGGGCGGAACCGGGAAGTGACCATCGGCTATGTGAACCATCCGGAATATATATCGGTTAAAAATTTATTGGTGAAACGGGAATTGTTCGGGATGGATTTAATCTTTAATGAAATTCCGAACAGCCTCGTGCCTTTTGATTATGAACGCTTTAATAATGCGACAGAAGAATTTGTCGTAGGGGCAACGGATTGCCTGACAGGAGAAGCGGTTTATTTTGAAAAACAAAATCGGCCAGAAGATGTATTGACGATTGTGAGAGCTTCCAGTTCTTTGCCTTTAATGTCAAAACCGGTGGAGTTCGCGGGGAAATTATTGATGGATGGCAGCATTGCAGATCCGCTTCCCATCCGAAAAGCTTTATCCGATGGTGTCACCAAACCAATCATTGTGTTGACGAGAGAAAAAGGCTACCGCAAAAAGAGGAGCCGATTTGCACGCATCTTGCCTGCTTTTGTCCGCCAATATCCGGCTATCGCAAAGAAAATGGAAAGCCGCCACCTTTATTACAACGAAACAATGGATTTTATTGATCAATTGGAGCAGGAAGGTTTGGCAATGGTGATTCGGCCAATGAATTTGTATGGGATCCGAGGGATTGAACGCGATCAGGAAAAGCTGGAAGTTTTATATCAGCAAGGATATCAGGATGCTACAGCCCGTTTTGATGAATTGATCGATTTTCTTCAAAAATAAAACACACAGGCATAGAAGCTCATGGCTTGATTAAATCAGCTGGAGGAGAAATACATGATTGGAGAAATCAATCACCGCAATAAGCAGGTGGCCCAGGAGATATTGGAAATCCAACTTCCTGCCTACGGCATAGAAGCTGAGCTTATGGATTTTTACGAAATTCCTCAACTTCATGAAACGGCTATCGATATTCAAAACAGCGGGGAATTATTTGTCGGTTTCCAGGAGGAAGAACTGATGGGAGTAGTATCGTATAAAATGGTGGACGGACTTGTGGATATTCACCGACTTATCGTAAATCCGGCATATTTCCGCAGAGGCATCGGCAAAAGGCTGTTGGAATATTTACTGAAGCGCTATAAAGGCTATGAGTTCATCGTCAGCACGGGAACTGCCAATAAACCGGCGATTGCCTTATATCAAGCATTCGGTTTTCAGGAACAGCGGAAAGTTGAAGTGGCTCCGGGAATCGAGTGTACAGTGTTCGGTTTAAGAAACTGACTGTTGATAAGATAGAGCCCTGCTGACCGCATTAGCGGTCAGCAGGGTTTTGCTTTGAAAGCAGGAAGTTACTGGGTTTTTTAAATGGGAATATTCCGTATTTTTAGTTTATCGAGTGGAAATATACTACTGGATACTTTATACTTGGGGTTATTCTTGCTTTGTTATAGTGAAATAAAGCTTATTCACAGGCAGGCCAAAAAGTGGGCTGTCTGTGGATTTCGATCGAATAGATTTACACCGAATAGTGGAATAAAGGTTCTGCTTGATGGTGGGGCATAAAAGGGATATTGGGAGAAAGGGAGGATTAGAATGGACTATTTACATAATCCGTTTGCATCACAAAGACAAACCGTATTTTCAAAAAAAGGAATGGTGGCGACTTCTCAGCCGCTTGCAGCACAGGCCGGTATTGAAATTATGCAAAATGGTGGGAACGCCATTGATGCAGCGATAGCAACCGCTGCCGCTTTGACAGTTGTGGAACCGACTTCGAATGGCATTGGGGGAGATGCTTTCGCATTGGTCTGGGTAAAAGATAAATTACATGGCTTGAACAGCTCGGGGCCTGCACCGAAAAGCATTTCTCCAGAAGCAGTCAAAGCGCTCGGTTTCGAGAAAATGCCGACATTCGGTTTGGTGCCCATAACGGTACCAGGGGTGCCAGCTGCTTGGGCTGAATTATCACGGAAATTCGGTAAATTGTCGTTGGCGGATGCATTAAAGCCTGCAATCCGTTATGCGGAGGAAGGCTATCCATTGACGCCGATTCTCGGGAAGTACTGGAAAGCCGCTTATTCCAAATACAAAAATACATTTACGAACGAAGAATATAAAGGATGGTTCGATACCTTTGCACCGAACGGCCGTGCACCTGAAATCGGTGAAATATGGTCGTCTCCTGGACATGCGCGTACATTGATTGAAATCGGGCAAACCGATGCACGTTCTTTCTATGAAGGCGCAATCGCTGACAAAATTGATGACTTCATGAAAAAGCATGAAGGATTTTTAGCAAAAGAAGATTTAAAAGCATTCAAGCCGGAGTGGGTGGAGCCGGTTTCAACAAATTATCGAGGCTATGATGTATGGGAGATTCCGCCCAATGGCCAAGGTATGGTCGCTTTGATGGCTTTGAATATCTTTAAAGAATTGGGAGAGCCGAAATGGCAATCTGCTGATACGTATCATGAACAGATTGAGGCCATGAAACTGGCATTTACAGATGGAAAAGCGTTTATAACTGAGCCGGAAAATATGCCGGTCAGTACGGAACACCTTTTGTCGAAAGAGTATGCAGCAGCACGGGCCAAGACGATCGGCGAAAATGCCTGTGACCCCGAACCTTATGAATTGCCGAAAGGCGGAACGGTTTATTTGTCGGCAGCAGACGAAGAAGGCAATATGATCTCCTATATCCAAAGCAATTACATGGGCTTTGGCTCAGGTATCGTCATTCCGGAAACCGGCATCAGCCTGCAGAACCGCGGGGCGGATTTTTCATTGGATCCTGAACATCCGAATGTAATAGCTGGAGGCAAGCGGACCTTCCATACCATCATTCCAGGGTTCCTGACAAAAGAAGGGAAAGCTGTAGGGCCATTTGGTGTAATGGGCGGCTATATGCAGCCACAAGGCCATTTCCAGGTAGTCACCAATACCATCGACTATTTGATGAATCCTCAAGCGGCTCTTGATGCCCCCAGGTGGCAATGGATGGAAGGGAAAATTGTTCTTGTGGAACCGACTTTCCCGAATTACCTGGCACAGGCTTTATCCCGCAAAGGCCATCAAATTCAAGTAGCGACCGATGGCGGCAGTTTCGGAAGAGGACAAATCATTTGGCGCAATCCTGAGACAGGTGTCTTGGCCGGCGGCACCGAATCACGTACGGATGGTGCAGTGGCCGCCTGGTAGGCTTTGAAAAGTGGAGGAAAAGAAATGGGACAATCCAAATTAAAAACAAACAAAGATCTTTTTGCCGCTTTTTTTCGTGTCGGCCTATTGGGGTTTGGTGGTGGACCTGCTGCAATTCCGCTTTTTCACCGTGAAGCCGTGGTCAATTATAAATGGATGACAGAAGATGAATTCGGCGATACCTTAGCCTTGGGGAACACCATGCCAGGACCGATTGCCACAAAGATGGCGGGTTATATCGGCTACCGGGTCAACGGAGTGATTGGCTGCCTTATTGCCTTGGCCGCATCCGTTATTCCGACAGTGGTGTTGATGATTCTTCTGTTGGGCATCTTGCAGAAGTATAAAGAGCTGGATTGGGTCAACAGCATGTCCGCCGCTGTCGTACCGGTTGTCGGGGTCATGCTGGCAGTGATGACATGGGATTTCTTTCAGAAATCTGGCCAAGCTTTGGGGATTGGCCGAGCGATTCTGTTTACGGGAATCGCCATCGTTCTATTAGAAGTATTGAATATCCATCCGGCTATCGTGATAATGGGAATTTTGATTCTTTCCTTAACTTCCTTTAAGAAAGGGGAAAGGTCGAAATGATTTACTGGTACATTTTCTTGGCATTTTTTATTCCGGGCATTTTAGGATATGGCGGAGGCCCAGCTTCGATTCCACTGGTGGAAAAAGAAGTGGTGGACCGCTACGGGTGGATGACCACCCAGGAATTCGGTGAAGTCTTGGCTTTGGGCAATGCGTTGCCGGGTCCGATCGCTACGAAAATGGCAGGCTATATCGGCTATATGGAAGGCGGCGTTTTGGGGGCGATCGTTGCTTTATTCGCTTCAGTTGCGCCTTCTCTTATTCTGATGGTGCTGTTGATGGTGACCTTGTTGAAATACAAAGATTCGCCGAAAGTCAAAAATATTACGAGGTTGGTCCGACCGGTCATCGCCGTGCTGCTCGGTGCTATGACATTACAGTTTTTCATGACTTCTGTCGATACTTCAGGCACTGTCCAGACAGTTATCCTGATCATCATCAGCTACTGGCTGTTGGAAATCAGGAAGATCCATCCGGCAATGGTCATTCTACTGGCGCTTGTCTATGGTGCTATATCGGGCATTGTTTAGCTGGTTCTGCAGCTGGCTAATTTTTATCCATTCCATATCAAAGGGGGCTGTCCCAAAAGGTCATGAAAATGACTTTTGGTGGCAGCCCTTTTGTCGTTCCCGAAAGACCCGGCAGATGTCCATTGCGGCGGACGCGTTCCGCGGGCACGGCTTCTGCCGTTTCCCTCGCTGCGCTCAGTCCAGTGGCTCCAGCTCGCGCTGTTCCCGCTGGAGTCGCCGCCTCCATTCCCATCAGCCAGCGGTTCTCAGAAAACGTATTCCCCCATCAAAAAACAGCGGAGAGAAAAAGGTTTTCTTTCTCTCCCGCTGTTTTATTTTAGAGACTTATAGGACAGCCCCTTTTTCTATTTCCGGAATAAGCAGGCATATTTATTTACTTTTAATTCGAGATAGTTTATTGTGGATAACGAGGATAAATTTTATCCTTAATTGAAAGAGGGTGATTTGGGTGCACATGAAACCAGGTGTAGAACAATCGGTATATGCGATTTTATTATTGAATATGCTTCCTGATAAAGCGGTGCTTCCGGGTGAAGCCATCAGCCAACAGCTCGGCACTTCTCCGACCTATTTTCAGAAGCTGTTGAGAAAACTGGTCAGTGCAGGCTTGATCACTTCTGTGCCAGGAGTTAAAGGCGGGTTTAAACTTAATAAAAAACCGGAAAACATCAGTGTTTTTGATATATATGAAGCGATTGAGGGACAGCAGGCACTGTATTCTCCAAGTGGCGTGCTCGGTGATTTGCTTGAACTGGAGGAACCGGAGCGTTGCTGTCTGTTGACGGATTTGATGCTTGACGCAGAAAATGCCTGGCGCCTCCGGATGGAACAGGAAACCATTGCTTTGCTTTCTGAGAAAATGAATGAACAGCGTTTTCAGGAAAAAACGAGAAAATTAAACGAATGGCTGGCACAAAAGCTGGTCGGATAGAGAAACTTCAGACAGGTTCTTTAACCCCTGCTGATTGTTGGTTGATCCATTGCCCGTTAAAGCGGAACAAAAAGGGAAAGAGGAGAAGAAAATGATTGCCATCTTGCCGCGCATTAATCAATTAGCGAAAAAAGCACGTGAAGAAGGATTGACCAATGCAGAAAAAGTCGAGCGCCAAGTATTGCGTGAAGACTATTTGCGGTCCATTCGCGGACAGATTGAATCCACCGTCACCAATATGACGGTCATTGACCCGTTAGGCGATGACATCACTCCGGACAAAGTCCGTGCAAAAAAACAAGCCATCCAAGAGTAGAAAGCTTGATAGAGAAAGGGAGAACAAAATGAACGATTACTTAGTGAAAGCCTTAGCCTTTGATGGGCAAGTGCGCGCCTATGCGGCACGCACAACTGAAACTGTTGGAGAAGCGCAGCGCCGCCATTATACATGGCCGACTGCCTCTGCTGCACTTGGCCGTTCCATGACAGCGAGTGTCATGCTGGGTGCCATGATGAAAGGCGAAGAAAAATTGACGATCCGAATAAATGGAGGAGGTCCAATCGGAACAATTCTGGTGGATGCAAACGCCAAAGGGGAAGTCCGTGGATACGTATCCAATCCTTTGACCCATTTTGATTTGAACGAGCAAGGCAAACTGGATGTCAGAAGAGCGGTCGGTACGGAAGGCACGTTGGCAGTTTCCAAAGATATTGGCTTGCTTCAGCCATTTGTAGGGCAAGTTCCTTTGGTGTCCGGTGAACTCGGCGAGGATTTTACCCATTATATCGTTACTTCTGAGCAGATACCTTCTTCTGTCGGTGTTGGCGTTATCGTCAATCCTGACAACACCATCCAAGCTTCTGGCGGATTCATCATCCAATTGCTTCCCGGGACAGAAGAAAAAGTCATCACGGATATCGAGGAGCGTCTGAAAACCATTCCGACCATTTCCAATATGGTGCGGCAGGGAATGACGCCGGAAGATATCTTAAATGAAGTATTGGGTGCAGGCAATGTTAAAGTGCTCGAAGAAATGCCTGTCCAATTTCAGTGCCAATGCTCAAGAGACCGGATTTCCAGAGCGATTCAAGGCTTGGGCGCTGCAGAAATCGAAGATATGATCGTGACCGACGGCCAAGCGGAAGCACAATGCCATTTCTGCAATGAGAACTATTTATTCTCCAAAGAAAATTTAGAGGACATGCTGCAGTCTGAAGCCTGATAACAGCAAGAGGCCCATGCACATTCGTGCTATGGGCCTTTTCTTTTGAAGGAAGAAAAGATTTATGGTATTATTATCTTGAATTCGAGATAAGTTTCTGGTTAAATTAATTAGGGAATAGAAAAAAGGCATAGAACTCTTAAGTAAACTAAATGCTAATACGTTTCAAACTACAGAAATTTGCTTCTTCATTTCGACTTATCGACATTATAATTGGAGGTTCTCAACTAATGAAACATATTTTTCAACAAGGCAGCAATCCTGAAAAACCGACTTTTCTTATGCTTCACGGAACAGGTGGAAACGAAAACGACTTATTGGCCATTGCCGCTCATATTGATCCGGAAGCGGCTGTATTGAGTGTTCGTGGAAATGTGTCGGAAAACGGCATGCCGCGCTTTTTCAAACGCTTGTCAGAGGGTGTCTTCGATATGGAGGATTTAAAAATCCGTACAGAAGAACTGCATGAATTTATTGGTCAAGCGTCTGAAGAACATGGTTTTAATCGCCGCAACGTTATTGCCATCGGCTATTCAAATGGTGCCAATATTGCAGCAAACTTGCTGTTTACGTATGCGGATTCGCTGAAAGGGGCTATTTTGCATCACCCGATGGTGCCGAATCGTGATGCCGAATTGCCGAATTTAACGGGTGTACCGGTGTTTATTGCGGCAGGCACCAACGACCCGATCTGTCCGGCAGAAGAGTCAACAGACCTGGAAAAATTATTGGCTGGCGCAGGGGCGGACGTCCAATTGCATTGGGAAGACTTTGGCCATCAATTGACGATGCCTGAAGTGGAAGCCGCTAAAGAATGGTACGATAAGCTTTAATAAAATCTTTTATGACAAACTGCACCTTGAGTGAACCATCACTTGAGGTGCAGTTTGTCTTTGGTTAAGGACACATCTATTGGTTGACGTGTTCTCTATGCAGGCCAGTGGCTTTTGACAAAGGCTGTTGCTTTCATTCATGATAGGAAGAAAGTAACTTAAGGAGGGATGGCAATGCAAACCAATCCGCATATTCAAGAACAATTAGAAGCTTGGGTTCAAGAAAACAAAGGCCATGCTGTATTGGGGACGACTGCCCAATACATACCGGCACTAGGGAAAGAAGATCCGAGCCAACTGGGGATCTGCATGGTTGATGATGAAGGAAACTATTATTGCGCGGGGGATACGGATAAAGAATTTACCCTCCAGAGCATTTCAAAAGCATTGACATTCATCGCATTGAGCTGCCATTACGGTTTGGAATTTGTACTGGAACGGGTGGATGTCGAACCGACCGGAGAAGCATTCAACTCGATTATCCCATTTGAAATCCACCGGCCGAACAAGCCCTTCAATCCGTTTATCAATGCGGGAGCTATTACGATATCAGCCTTGCTTCCGGGACAAACAAGCCAAAAGAAATATGAGTATCTCCTGCATTTTCTGGAAGAACTGGTCGGCCATCCGTTGGAATTGGATAAGGAAGTGTACGATTCGGAATGGCAATCATCCCACCGTAACCGGGCACTCGCTTATTATTTGAAGGAAGCTAAATTTCTGGATCTTGAAGTGGAAGAAGCGTTGGATATTTATATTCGCCAATGCGCCATTAAAGTGAGCACCAAGGATTTGGCGCTGATCGGCTTGATCATCGCTTATGACGGATACAATCCAATCACGAAAGTAAAACATTTTTCGGAAGAAATTGCTCAAGTGGCGAAGGTGCTAATGGTGACATGCGGCATGTACAACTCTTCTGGGAATTTTGCAGCGCATGTCGGGATTCCGGCAAAAAGTGGTGTATCAGGAGGCATTATGGCTGCTGTTCCTCCCAAACTTCATTCACAGACTTATGAATTCCGTGCAGGAGCGGGAATTGGTGTCTATGGCCCCGCGATTGATGTGCAGGGAAACAGTGCAGCAGGAACGATGATGCTGCGGCAAATATCAAAAGAATGGGATTTAAGCATTTTTTAATAAGGAACTCCGCAGGCTCTCCAAGCTTGTGGAGTTTTTTATTGGAGAAAATCTAAATTGAGGTGTGCTGCGAAAGAAGACAGGGTAGTAAAAGAAAGAATATAAAAACAAAAGGAGTGGCAAAATGGCGAAAAGTCCTGAAGTGAATGAAAACAGCAAAGATGAACAATTGGAGCAATATCGGACAGATGATTCCGGAAAAAGCCTGACGACCAATCAGGGGCTGAAAATGGCCGAAGACGAGTTTTCATTGAAGGCTGGAGAACGGGGCCCCACTTTGATGGAGGATTTCCATTTCCGGGAAAAAATGACGCATTTTGACCATGAACGCATTCCTGAGCGCGTAGTTCATGCTAGAGGCTATGCAGCCCATGGTGTCTTTGAAGCATATGATTCCTTAGAGCATTTGACGAAAGCCAAGTTCCTTTCTGAAAAAGGCAAGAAAACGCCTGTTTTCGTACGGTTTTCCACTGTTGCCGGGTCAAAGGGCTCTGCAGAAACCGTCAGGGACGTAAGAGGGTTTGCGACGAAGTTTTACACAGAAGAAGGAAATTATGATTTGGTCGGCAATAACATGCCGGTGTTCTTTATCCAGGATGCCATCAAGTTTCCAGACTTTGTCCACGCTGTGAAACCGGAGCCGCATAACGAAATGCCGCAGGCAGCCAGTGCACATGATACCTTATGGGATTTCGTCATCAATAATCAGGAAACGGCTCATATGATGATGTGGCTGATGTCTGATCGCGCGATTCCGCGCAGTTTCCGTATGATGGACGGCTTTGGTGTACATGCTTTCCGTTTCGTCAATGCAGAAGGCAAGTCGCATTTTGTCAAATTCAATTGGAAATCAACACTGGGCACTCATTCGCTCGTATGGGACGAAGCACAGAAAATCGCCGGAAAAGATCCGGATTTCAATCGCCGGGACTTATACGATTCCATTGAGCAAGGGGATTTCCCAGAATGGGAGTTGGGTGTTCAGATTGTACCTGAGGACGATGAATACAAGTTTGATTTTGATTTGCTGGATGCTACGAAATTGTGGCCGCAGGAAGAAATTCCAATCCAAATCATCGGTAAAATGACGCTGAACCGCAATGTGGATAATGTCTTTGCGGAAACTGAACAAGTGGCATTCCATCCTGGACATGTAGTGCCGGGAATTGATTTTTCAAACGATCCGTTGCTTCAAGGACGTCTGTTCTCCTATACAGACACTCAACTCCTTCGGTTGAACGGTCCGAATTTCCATGAACTTCCGATCAATCGGCCGGTTTGCCCTTTCCATAATAACCAACGGGATGGTGTCGGACGCCAAACGATCAATAAGGGACGGGTTTCTTATCAAAAAAGTTCATTCACCAACAGTACACCTGCTCCAGTAAGCGAAGCGGAAGGCGGCTATTCTCATTATCAGGAGAAAGTGGATGGACGCAAAGTACGTGCGCGCAGTGAAAGTTTTAACGATCATTTTTCTCAAGCCACAATGTTCTGGAACAGTATGACTTCCCCAGAGAAAGAGCATATTATTGAGGCGTTCAGTTTTGAACTTGGAAAATGCCAGGAATCTTGGATTCGTGAAGGTGCTGTTGAGATGTTCACTAACGTCAACTTGGAAATGGCACAGGCAGTGGCCAAAAACATTGGAGTTGCACCTCCGGCAAGCGGAGGTTCGAATGTCACAAAGGCCTCGCCGGCACTTAGCCTGGAAAATACAGTAAAATCTCCGGCGACTCGTAAAGTGGGTGTACTGATTGATAATGGCTTTAACGAAGAAGAAGTGTTGAATGTCCTTAAAGAGCTGCAGGCGAAAGGTGTGCAGTACGAAGTGGTCAGTGAAATGCAAGGCGAACTGAAAGGTACGGGCGGCAAGGGAATCACCGCCGACCATACTTTCAATACCACAGATCCGGTGCTGTATGATGCCATTTATGCAGTAGGCGGTCCGGATGTCAGCAGAAAATTCGCCAAGGAAGCAGCACGCTATATCGGTGAAGCATTTGATCATTACAAACCGATTGGTGCTACACACGATGGCCAGCAATGGCTGGAAGCAGCACATATCGAAAACCAGCCGGGGGTAGTCGCAGCAACTGCTGGATCCGAATTTGCTTCATCTTTCGTTGAAGTGATTACCGCCCATCGCCACTGGAACAGACAAATCGACTAAGAGAAAAAGTTTACGGAAATTAAATTCTTAAATATCAACATGTTTAAGAAAAGTCCTGTCGGGTATTTTCTAAACTAAGCAAGCATTTTCAAAATACGCATAAAAAATTGGAGGAATAGAAAATGGCCAACAATAAATTTATGGGAACGTTCGACAGCGAAACGGAAGTATTAAGAAAAATCGAGGAACTGAAAGCACAAGGTTCCCGCGAAGAAGATATGTACGTAATGGCACGGGACAAAGATCAAATTTCAATGGTCCGGGGACGCACAGATGTAGATTACAAATCATCTGAAGGAAACTGGATGGATAAGTTCATGGGCTTCTTGTCAGGTGATGAACCTACACGCCAGGCATTCTCAGGAATGGGTGTAGATGAAGCAGAAGCTGACCGTTATTACAAAGAAGTACAGAACGGCAAAATCTTATTATTTGTAGACCGTGAATACGGCGCGAACTATGAAGGCAAAGCACCATACGACAATACGTCTACAAGCGGTGCAGCTGGCACAATGGGCGCAGCTGGAGCTGCCGGAGCTTCTGGATTAGGATCAGCCAGAACTCATAAAGACGATGAGGCAGTAGGAAGAGACGGCTTAACAGTCGACACAAATGAAGAAAATGATGTTTACTACAATAAAAAAGACGATAAATTCAGCAGTGGCACCTCAGAAACTGCAGGTGTCGGAAGAGATTCAGGCACAGGCTTCGGATTAGGATCAGATCGTACGGTGGACGACGTCAACCGCACAGACCGATTTGATGACACAAATCGTGATTTGAACCGTACAGATACAGACCTTAACCGCACAGGCACGGAAGAAGAGAAACTTCGCTTGCATGAAGAGCGTTTGAATGTTGACAAAGAGCGTGTACAAACCGGTGAAGTAAATGTCGGCAAACACGTTGTTGAAGAAAATCAAACAATCGAAGTGCCTGTAGAACGCGAAGAAGTCTATGTAGAACGCCGGCCTGTAAATGAAGAAACGACAGGAAATTCGTTTGATAAAGATTCCGGTTTAACTGGAGACGCTTATCAAGAAGGCGAAAACATCCACATTCCAGTAACAGAAGAACGCGTCGAAGTAACGAAAAAAGACGTAGTTGCTGAAGAGATTGTGGTAGGCAAGCGCAAAGTCCAGGACACGGAAACTGTCAATGAAACTGTACGCCGTGAAGAAGCGGATATCGATGAAGATACCAATTTGACGGATGATGAGTTAACGCGCAAAAACCGTACAGACCGTACAGACCGCGATCGTTTATAATCGCTGGAATGCTTGAAGGCGGGGGATATTCCCCGCCTTTTTATTATGGATTTTTGGAAGTTTGAGGGCGCAAAGAGCGGGTGACGGCAGAGCAAAAGATTGATGGCCATTATTGGTTTTGATTTGAAGAATTTTGTTCAGCTGTTAGGAATAGCGTATGATAGAAGAAAGCAAGGAGGGATAGATATGGACGGTAAAAAAAGAAGTGATGTAAAACCAGGGATTGAAGTGAATGTGATTTTAAAGCAGGATCAGCGTTCTGGTAAAAAAACACGTGGTGTGGTCAAAGATTTATTGACCAACTCGGCAACTCATCCGCATGGCATCAAAGTGCGTCTGGAAGACGGACAAGTCGGACGGGTTTGTGAGATTCTTTCCGGAAAGTAGGCATTGTTTCGCACTCCTTGAGTGAGGGTAAAATACAGTAACCCCTTAAAGGAGCGATGATGATGCCAAATCGAATTATCGAAACGTATGATACGGAAGAAAATGTTCTCCAGAAAATCGAGGAACTGAAAAAAGACGGTTATCTGGAAAAAGATATGTATATTATGGCTAAATCCGACAATCAATTGTCGCTGGTCAGAGGAAAGTCAGATGTAGAGGCCCACGCCTCTGAAGGTGGATGGGCAGACCGATTTGCCACATTCTTAACTGGTGATCAAAAAGTCCATCAAGCATTTTCAGATATGGGCATTGATGAAAATGAATCCGAACATTATTACCGCGACGTGCAGAATGGCAAATTACTGCTCTTCGTCGATACAGATGCACAGGATGCGTTTGAACTGCCGGAAAATGAGAAAACCGCAATTCAAGAAGACAAGCTCGAATCAGAAGGACCCCGTGTCATAGAAGAAGAACGGGAAGAAAAGGCTGTTGAACTGGATGACCGCCATTACGAAGACCCGGCATTCAGAAAAGACAAACGAAACGCAGATCCAATCAGCAAACCAGACGAAAAGAACTTTATTTAATAGAAAAGCGCAGGCAGCCGTGTAGTCCCGACAAGCGCTGGAAGCCTTGCCGGTAATGGCGTTCTGTGCCATTGCTGGAAAGGCTGAAGCGACTCGAGGGACTGGCTGCCGGAGTCTGGACAATGAAGAAAAGCGGAAGTGCCTGTCCAGTTTTGCCGGGCATTAAAACTAAAAAAAACATTGTATTTCATCTGCTTGAAGAGAAACGGACCCGTTAATTGGGGTCCGTTTTTGTGTTAATATAAGGGTATTGAAAAATGAAGGAGTCTCTTACAATGAGCCAATTCTTTGAACGCAAAAAACAGGAACTTGGAGTCCAATTAAATAAGATACAACGAAAAGCGGTAGAGCGAACAGAAGGGCCGTTGCTATTGCTCGCTTGCCCGGGATCTGGCAAGACAACGACAATGATTATGCGTATCGGTTACCTCATCGAAGAAAAACGGGTATCGCCGCACCGGATCAAAGCCATTACTTTCAGTAAAGCCTCAGCAAATGACATGCTCGAGCGGTATAAACGGTTTTTCCCTACTTTGCAGCCGATTGATTTTTCGACGATCCATAGCTTAGCGTTTCAGATTACCCGTGATTATTTTTCAGGGTCACGGTACGTCATGATAGAAGGCAGTGAAACGAATGGCCTTCATAAGAAAAAGTTGCTTCGTGAAATGTACCAAACTGAAAATGACGAGCCGATCACTGATGATCAATTGGAGGAATTGATTTCCTTTATCAGTTTTGTCAAAAACAAAATGCTTCCCAGAAAACAGTGGGCCAAACTGAAGGAACCTTTTCCAGGAGCCATCGAAATTCTAAAAACATACGAAGCCTTTAAAGAAAACTATGACGTAAGGTTAGTTGATTTTGACGATATGTTATCGCTGGCTTTTGAGGCACTTGATAAGGATAAAACCTTATTGGCAAAATACCAGAATCGCTGGGATTACGTCATGACGGATGAAAGCCAAGATACTTCGTTAATTCAGCATGCCATCGTGGAAAAACTGGTGGCCCACCATAAAAACCTTTGTGTCGTCGCCGATGATGACCAGTCCATTTATACATGGAGAGCTGCCGAACCGACATATCTGTTGAAGTTCCGAACAGTTTATCCCGATGCTTATATTATGAAAATGGAACGCAATTACCGGTCTTCCCAGAACATTGTCCACACCGCCAACCAATTTATCAAAACCAATAAAAAACGCCATGACAAAAATATGTTCACTAAGCAACCCGAAGGCGATCCCATTGTGTTAAAGCGGTTGAGTTCTGAAGAGGCCCAGTTCAAATACCTGATGAAAGAGCTCAAGGAATTAAGTGATTACGGAGATGTAGCCATTCTTTACCGCAACAACTCATCTTCTACGCTGCTGATGAGCGAGCTTGAACGCTTAGGTATCCCTTTTTACATGAAAGATGCCGATAACCGCTTTTTCTCTCATTGGATTGTGGAAGACATGCTGAATTTTATGCGCTTCAGCTTAAAGCCCGAACGCATTGACATCTATTCTAAAGTCGCTTCGAAAACCAATGCCTACTGGTCAGGCAGCCAGCTGAAGATGCTTAGCCGCATGAAACCGACAGGCAAGAATGCTTTTGATGAAATCAATTTGACCATCACTTTGAAAGATTACCAGTTACGCATTTTGGCTGAGCAGAAAAAATGGTTCGCTGCGCTGAATGGCATGAAGCCATTGAAAGTTATCCGAACGATTCGAAGCGAAATGGGCTATGACCAGATGCTGGCAAGCCGAGCCGAAAAATTCGGTATGAAAATGACATACTTGGCACAGATTTTAACGACATTGGAACAAATTGCAGAACCGCTTGAATCCATGACAGCTTTTGCGAAACGTTTGAAACAATTGGAGCAGGTGACGCAGCAGGCTAAGGTTGAAAAAACCGACGATATGCTGACCTTGTCGACTTTCCATAGCTCTAAAGGTTTGGAGTTTGAACGGGTATACATGATTGATTTAGTGGAAGGCGTCATTCCGACAGAAGAAGATGCGGAAACACCTGATACGTTGGAAGAAGCGCGCCGTCTGTTTTACGTGGGAATGACGAGGGCTAAAAATCATTTGGAACTGATCAGCTACGACAGCGAATCTCGGTTTGTGGGGGAAGTGCGTAACTTGATCATCCCTGAAAAACGGCAAGTGAGCCCACAGCGCACAGCTGTCAAAACACCGATTAAAGTAAAAGTACCGGATAATCCGAATGCCATCGATTCAGAAGATGACTTGCGTGAAGGAGTCCAAGTCCGGCATCGTGTTTTCGGTGCGGGAAAAATTATTGAGCGCGACAAAGAACGGATCTCCATTCAATTCGCCAAAGAGCGAAAAGACTTGATGATCGATATTTGCTTGAGCTACCGATTATTGGAGCTGATGTAACAGCACCTCTGTCAAAACAGTGGTGACATAAAGACGAACGTGGGGAAACGGGAATGAGATTGAAGGATTGGGATCGAAGTTTAAAAGTTCGCCTTGTAGGCGAATTTTTCATGAATACAAGTTATTGGATGGTATTCCCGTTTTTAGCGATATATTTTGCGGAAGAGTTCGGCAAAGGGACAGCGGGTTTGCTGCTGGTGATTTCCCAAGTGTTTTCTGTGGCGGCAAACCTGGTGGGCGGCTATTGCGCGGATCGCTTTGGACGCCGGCGTATGCTGGTGGTGGCTTCCGTCGCTCAAGGATTGTCGTTTCTGATTTTCGCATTTGCCAATTCACCTTGGCTGCAATCTCCAGAACTCGGATTTGTGGCATTTACGCTTGCTGGAATGTGCGGATCTCTTTATTGGCCGGCTAGCCAAGCCATGATTGCGGATGTTGTACCGGAAAAATACCGCAGTGATGTTTTTGCCATTTTCTATACAACCTTGAATATTGCGGTTGTAGTAGGTCCGCTTTTCGGCGCCGTGCTGTTCTTTTCTTACCGTTTTGAATTGTTGTTGGCCGTTACAGCCATTTCGATGATGTTAGGCCTAGTGCTGAGGTTATTGACAAAAGAAACTTTGTCGCAGGCAATGGTGGAAAAATGGCAATCCCAAACGGCAACAGGGTGGGTCGGAGCAATTTCGAAACAATTTAAAGAGTATGGACTGATCTTTAAAGACCGGTTGTTTTTATTGTTCATCATCGCAGGAGTTTTAGGAGCCCAGACCTTTATGCAATTGGACTTGCTGATTCCAGTCTACTTGAAAGAAACGATCGACAGCCAGACGGTGGCTTCACTTTTTGGGCGTGAGTGGTCCGTCACAGGAGAAACTTCCTTTGGTATTTTATTAGCTGAAAATGGATTGTTTGTGGCGTTGTTGACGGTGATTATCACACGGTGGATGACCAAGTTCCCTGAGAAATGGGTGTTCTTCACTTCGGCTGCATTCTACGGATTGGCAATGTGGCTGTTCCCGTTAACTTCTTGGTTCTGGATGTTCGTGGTTGCGATGGCTGTCTTTACTTTTGCGGAATTGATGGTGGTCGGGCTGCAGCAGAACTTCATTTCCAAATTGGCGCCAGAGGACATGCGGGGCCAATATTTCGCAGCGGCGAGTCTGCGGTATACAATTGGCCGGATGATTGCACCTTTATCGATTCCGATGACGGCCTGGTTCGGTTTTGCATGGACGTTTGGTGTGCTGGGCTTGCTTGCGCTTGCCAGCGGTTTTGTTTACTTGTTGATGTTCAAACTCTATGAAAAAAGGCCTTCCCATTGAGGAAGGCCTTTTTATGATTTAGTTTTGCTCTTTCGCCAATTTCACAAGCATGTGTGCGAGCATATGCTGCTGTTCTTTATCGCCAACCTGCCATAAGCGCTGCAATAAATATTCTTCACTGTTTTTCGGATCTTCTTTTTTAGCTAAATATCCAGCTACTTTCTCGGCCAACTGGGCGATGCGTTCTTCACTCAAGCCCATCTTCTCACCAATTTCCACCTTATCACCTAAGTAATTGATGAATACGGAGAAGTCAGCTAAGATCTGCTCTTTTTTCTTGTCATCTGTGTTCTTTAATTTGTCTTCAACTTGTTTGTTGATGTTTTCCATTCTATTACACACTCCCTTATAGTTTTTTGTCGTACTTTCTATTTACCACTGCTCGAAGATTTTAAACGTTGTTCTGATAATCATTCAGAAGATTCGTTTAAATAAAGTTCTTCAGGGTAATCAAGTAACAAGCATGGAATATAAGGAGGATGATGAATGAATGACTTTATACGACGAAATCCAGGAATTGAAAAGTTTTGAATGTCCAGACCGTTGCGTGTTAAGTGTTTATCTGAATACCAATCCAGCTGATTTGAATGCCCAAAACGGGGCTTGGAAAATCCATCTGAAAAATGGATTAAAACGATTAGACGAATATTTAAAAGCATCCAATGATGAAAAAGAAATGCAGGCTTATAAAACCTTAAGAAAAAAAGTGGAGAAGGAAATTTTGGACAACCAAAACGACCTCCAAAAGGGTGTCGTTATTTTTGCATCACCGCATAATGATCTCTGGTCCGTGCACTATGTGCAAGTTCCAGTTAAAACAAGTTTTCATTGGGAAACTAAGCCAGTTTTAGAAGAGCTTCGATATATGTATAAAGCGTATCCTTACGCGGGCATCATTTTGCCCAGCTTTAAGGGAATCCGTGTAATTGATACTTCAATGGGGATCATCAACGAAGAATTCTTCTATGAGTTTGATGCTGGACTAGAAGTATGGACAGAACAGAAAGGCGTACGCAGTTCCGGCCGTATTCAGGGAAGATCAGGAGCTGGTTCGACTGGCGGCGGTGCAGCTGGCGGCAACAGTCCGGTTATTGGCGGCAGCGGCGGCGGAAGCCCAGTTGATGAGTTGGACCATCGCTTAAAAGAGAATCTCGAACGCTTTTACAAAGACATGGGCAGCAAAATCGAGAAATTGAAGAAAGAACGCAAATGGGAAGAAATCCATGTGGTTGGGGAAGCAGAACATGCCAAATCATTTTCAAAAGCGCTGCAAAAGAAACCGACCAGCTGCGTATATAAAAATTTGATCAACAACGACCCCGGTAAAATCCTTCATGAAGTATTTGAAGTCTAATTAAAACACCTCAGCATTTTGCTGAGGTGTTTTAATTAGGTTTTGGACAAAATGTACAGGTATCAAAAGACGGCAATTCTTTATATAAGCAGCACGTTTTGCGAAGGGGCTTGGAAACGGCTTGCTGCAACGATTTATCACCAAGGAGCTTGGCCATATAAGAAGTTTTGACGGGTTTCCAATTTGCGGAATCCAATAGCCAATCCATATCTTCGGCAGCTTTTCGTGGATCCCGGGACTCCATTCCGGCATAAAACCATAGAACTGAGCCCAGCACATTCTCCCAGCAAGTGATGGGGGATATTTTTATGTATGTCTTGAATTCATTCAGCAACTCATCGACTTGCCGGTAGAGAATTTCGTGAAATGCTTGATGTCTTTCATGTGGTGCAATCATTTGGAAATCTGATGATTGTACATGTGTCTGCAAAAGCGGCAAACCGTAGTTATGGACACGATCAAATTGCAGTTCGCGCCAAGGAACCGAAAAATAACCGCCATACTGATGAATCAGCCCGAATTGGGCAGTGATAAACAAGGAATACTGGCGAAAGAAAAAAGATACTGCTACTCCGGCATTATCGGTTCCGCACCAAGTTTTCAATTCTTCGATCATAGCCGGGATGTCTTGGCTGAGCGGTTGTTGCAGGGGGCGGTCCACTGCTACTGATTGGTTGCTCAATGCATAGCGGGCTTGTTGGGGAAGTGTCATCTGGATCACCTCTTTATTTTTCATGCTACGGCAAAATGAGATCGTTTGCAAAGTGATAGGATTATCTTATGGCAAATCTTAAAAACAATTGCATATTCTTTTTAAATTAAATTAGCTAAACTTGTGGAGAGGGAGTGATAAGATGGGATTTTCTATTTTACGAATCGATCACGTACAAGTCGCGGCGCCTGCAGGCGAAGAAACGGCCGCCAGAGAATTCTACGCTGGCATTCTGGGCATGCTGGAAATTGAAAAACCGGAGCCTCTTAAAGGAAGAGGCGGAGTATGGTTCCAGTTCGGCGAGCAGCAATTGCATGTGGGCGTTGAAGAACCTTTTGCGCCAGCAAAAAAAGCACATCCTGCATTCCGTGTAAGCGGCTACGTTGAGCTGAAAGATTATTTGACAGCAAACGATGTTGAAGTGAGGGAAGACGACAGCATTCCCGGAGTCGAACGTTTTTTTATTTTCGATCCGTTCGGCAATCGGCTGGAGTTTCTGAAATAAGGACTTGAAAGATACAAAAGGAAAACGCCCTGCTCAACAGTAGGACGTTTCAGCTTGTAGACAAAAGAATAGTGATATCTTTTAAAGAATAATTATTCATTTTATCTTGTTTACACCAGATCCTGCGCTCCAGGCGGACGCTTTCCGCGGGCTCGCGCCGAACTAACTCGGACTCGGGTCCGAGTGGATTTCGACACTTCGCTATCCCGCAGGAGTCGCCGCCTTGCGCTTCGGATCTTTCAGTCATGTGATGATTCGTTTCATTTGAGCTATTTTTTATGTGACTGGCTAGCTTGCTCTCCCTTTTTTGAAGCGGGACGCTTCCAACCGGGTTGGCCACGAAGACTCCTGTGGGAGCAGCGCAGCGACGAAAGCTGAAGACCCCGCAGGAACGCCAGTGACGAGAAGGCTGAAGCTGAGCCCACGGAAAGCGAAGTGGCCACTCCGGTTGGAGGTGTACACTGTTATTCATTTTGAATAGACTTTGTCTACAGTCTGAAACGCCCTGCTCAACAGCAGGGCGTTTATTTTCGTAAAGGGCAATAAGGGCATTTGTCTGTTTCGGGCAACTCTTTGTAGAGGCAGCATGTGACACGTTTGTACTCGGCTTGTGACTGTTCCAGACTGTGTCCGTCCAAAAACTGCTTGAAATGCGATTTGCGCATTTCGGGCTGCCAAAATGAATCCGCCAATAAATCCTGGAGATCCTGTTGTGCCTGTGCTGAATCTTCCATGCCATACATCCAGATAACATATCCCCAGATGTTCTCCCACAGAATCAGTTTAGAAACAGGTCCGATTTTTCGGAACTGCTCTACAACTGGCCATCCATATTCCTTTAACACCATTTCGAGGTCGCCTTCCTGGCGCTGCCTCATCCACTTCCCATCCAGTTCGAAAGCAATGCCATATTCGGCGTCAGTCAAATGGATTTCATCGAGCGGGCCTGCCCATACTTGCTGATGTGCCAATAAATAGAGCTGAGCGGACATGAAAAAACCGAAGCGCCGCATGAAGACAGACGTTGCTACGGCTTCAGTGGGTGCTCCGGATTCTTGGCGAACTTTTGCGATCAGTTCAAGAGAACGATTTTCCATACCTTCAGATAAAGTCATAAATCCAGTAGCATTCGGTCGGAGATGAACTTGAAAAAGATCGAGTTTCTCCATTATTGGGCACTGCTCAATGCTTGCCGGATTTCAGGAACGATGCAGCGTCCTCTGCCGAACGGAACACAGTGGGGAGTGCCGAATAATGGGTCTTTGGATACTTGGCATTCCATTCCGAAGACCGAACGCACCAAGTCACAATTGATGACGTTTTCTGGTGTGCCCTGCCCGAACACTTCGCCGTCTTTAATGGCGATAATATTATGCGCATAACGGGAAGCCAGGTTCAAGTCATGAAGAACCATAATAATGGTGCGCCCCTGCGTTTCATTCAGCTCGAACAGCAAATCCAGAATTTCAATTTGATGTGTCATGTCCAAATAAGTAGTCGGCTCGTCCAATAGAATAATCTCTGTGTCCTGTGCAAGCGTCATCGCGATCCAAGCACGCTGGCGCTGGCCACCCGACAATTCATCAACTGGCTTGTCGCGGAATTCATCGACGCGAGTCGCTTTCATAGCGGCTTCAACTTTTTCCGTATCTTCTTCAGTCCAGCGTTTTAGCCACGACTGATGTGGGTAACGGCCTTGTTTGACCAAATCATGTACTGTCAGACCTTCCGGTGAAACCGGTGATTGGGGAAGGATGCCCATCTTCTTCGCAACTTCTCGTGAAGACATGTTGTGCACTTCTTTGCCTTCCAATAATATAGAACCTTCTTGAGGTTTAAGTAAACGCGCAATCGAGCGAAGAAGCGTTGACTTGCCGCAGCCGTTGCTGCCGACAAATACCGAAATCTCGCCGCGCGGAATCGATAAATTCAAATTTTCAAAAAGCAGATTATCGGTATAGCCAATTGATAAATCGTTGGTTTTGACCGCTGTTGTCATTGCAGAATTCCTCCATATCTAGTGCTGTAATCTCATTGATAGGATTTTCGTTACCGTTACTATAGCATAAATTCTTATCAAATGAGAACAATTTTCACTACGTTTGCTAGAAAACACTTTACAAATGTGACAGATAGACCTAGAATAAAGACGTATTGAGAATCGTTATCAAAACGCTTGGGGGATTACAAAATGAAACAGCGATTATTACTGGTCATAGCAGCATTTCTTATACTTATATTAGCAGCTTGTTCATCAACTGAAGAAGAAACAGCAACGCCATCGAAAGAAGCGGAGCCAGTGACGATTCAAGGAACCAACGGTGAAGTGACGTTGGATGCGCCAGCTAAAAAAGTAGTTGTTCTTGAATGGACGTATGCGGAAGATTTATTGGCAGTCGGTGTCCAGCCGGCGGGAATGGCCGATATTGCGGAATACGGGGATTACGTAAACATCGAACCGCAATTGGATGAAACCGTTGTCGATGTCGGTGGGCGGCAGGAACCGAATCTGGAAGCCATCGCTGCATTGGAACCGGACTTGATAATTGGTGTAAGCTTCCGCCACGATGCAATGATCGAACAATTGGAGACGATTGCTCCAACTGTCATTTTCAATCCTTATCCTGAAGATGAAAGCATTGATCTGTATCAGGAAATGGAAACGACTTTCCTTGAAATCGCTAAAGCGGTAGGAAAGACAGCCGAGGGCGAACAGGTTTTGACTGACCTGGAAGCGCAATATGAAGAAAAGGCTGCTGAAATTGAAGCGGCGAACTTAAAAACAAAAGATGTTATTTTAACGCTTGCCTACAGCGGAGCACAGGCTCCTGAAATTCGTGTCTTTACGCCTAACTCAATGGCTTCCATTATTTTAGAGCGTATCGGTCTGAATAATGTCCATCAGCCGGATCAATTTGAAGTCTTTGGTTCCAGCACATTCAATGTAGAAGGATTGGTGAAATACGAAGATGCCAACTACCTCTATACAGTTCCTGACACAGACAATATTTATGAAAACCAGCTTAAAGGAAACCCGGTCTGGGAAAATCTTGCCTTTGTCAAAGAAGGCCGTACGTATGATTTAGGCGCGGATACGTGGCTTTATGGAGGACCGTTGTCTGCTGAAACATTGATGAACCAAATCACTGATGTATTGGTGACTGACTAATGCTCCGAAGATTAATGAACAAGTCCACTGTCTCTCTGACAGCGGGCTTTTTCCTGCTTATTGCGCTGTCTATTATCCATTTGACACAAGGACAGGCTGATTACACCGTTAAGGAATTGCTGACAGGCGTTTGGACAGAGGGAAGAATTCAGGACATTGTGGTCTCGTTCCGGCTTCCGCGCCTTGTCATCGGCTTGCTTGCTGGGGGAGCTTTAGCTGTGTCAGGAGCGGTTCTTCAAACCTTGACGAACAATCCATTGGCGTCTCCGGGGACATTGGGCATCAATGCCGGAGCATTTTTCTTTGTTGTTATTTCCACCATTTTTTTTCCGGGTTTGGTCGGTGGATTTCCGTTCATCACGGCTCTATTAGGGGCGGTACTCTCTTCTTTAATGGTTGTCGGACTTGCCGGCAAACAAATGGAACCGGTGCGTGTGGCGTTGACCGGGATGATCATCTCGCTGCTTTTTGCTTCGATTACAGGAGCGCTTCAATTATTATTTGAAAATCAAACTAATGGCTTGTTCTTATGGGGTTCAGGAACCTTGGTCCAATTGAATTGGGAAGGCGTCAAATTTGCGGCACCAGTGATTCTGCTGATGTTTATTGGTGCGTTGTTGTTGGCTAAACCAATGGATATTTTATCGCTGGGAGAAGACATTGCGTCTTCCCTTGGGCAAAATGTCCGGTTGGTGAAACTTGTCTCATGGGGCGTCGCCATCGTATTGGCGGCTGCGACAGTCAGTGTAGTGGGGCCGATTGGTTTTATCGGCCTGATGGCGCCTCACATTGTCCGGATGATGGGCATACGCGGGCATCTCCAGATCTTCATCCATTCCTTTATTTGGGGCAGTGTCTTTTTAATCGGTGCTGACGTGTTGGGAAGATTGATCCAGCCTGGACAGGAAGTGCCGGTAGGGGCGATGACTGCATTGGTCGGTGGCCCTTGGCTTTTGTATTTGGCATGGCGCACGGCCAAATCGATGAAGCGCGGAGAGCGGCAAATGGGCGGCACCACGAAGCCAATCCGCTTGAAGTTCATTGTACCGATTTTGGTAGTAATTATTTTAGGGATTACCGTATTGGCTTTAAGCTTTAACGGTTCTGCCTGGACATTCGCCTGGATGGAGCCGGTTGTCTGGAATTTCCGGGTGCCGCGTGTTTTGACTTCCTTTATTGTAGGAGTGATGCTGGCAATCACTGGCGTCATACTGCAAGGCGTGCTGCGAAATCCATTGGCTGATGCCAGTGTGCTCGGGGTTACGTCCATGGCAGGGGCCGGAGCGATGCTGCTATTGGTCATTTTTCCAGCCATTCCGCCTGAATTCATGCCACTTGGTGCAACTGTCGGAGCGGCACTGGCGCTTGGCATCATTCTTGTAACAGCCTGGAAGAATAATTTCCAGCCAATGCTGGTTGCCTTGATGGGCATCGCCATTTCCGCTTTCGGCTCGGCAGCGACACAAGTCTTTATTGTCAAAGCGAAATTAGCAGTGGCCAGTGCATTGGTATGGCTGTCAGGAAGTACGTACGGCAAGGGGTGGGAAGATGTCCAATTCGCGTTGATTTTGTTGGCCATTTTCGTGTGGCCGGCCATTTATCTGACGCGCAGTCTGGATACACTGACTTTTGGTGATGATGTTGCAGCTGGCCTGGGACTAAACATCCGGTCTACACGCGTGTGGGCACTGATTATCGGGGTCGCCATTTCAACGGTTGCTGTATCGATTGTCGGCACCATCGGCTTTGTAGGGCTGGTGGCTCCGCATATTGCCCGGCGCCTGGTTGGTTTCAGGCATTTGCCGCTGATGCTTGCTTCGGGCTTGCTTGGTGGTCTGCTGCTGGTGACGGCTGACTTTGTCGGACGCATCCTGATTGCGCCGAAAGACATTCCGAGCGGCTTGGTCGTGGCATTGATCGGAACCCCTTATCTTCTTTACCTGCTGCGCAAAATGAAATGAAAACAATAAAATAATCGTTAAAAGGACCTGTCAATTTGACAGGTCCTTTTAATTTGAATATACAAGCTGTCCGATGAATGAACGGACAGCTTGTTGTTGAATTATGCTGTTTGCAAAGCTACGGCTGGACCGAAGAATTCAAAGTGGATCTGTTCTTCTTTCATGCCAAGTGACCGAAGTTCTTGGATCATGGCTTCCATGAAAGGCACGGGACCGCATACATAGACATCGCCTGTGATGTCGACATATTCTTCTAATAGCGCTCGTGTAATATAGCCTTGGGGCTGATCGGAATAAAGCGTTTTATAGCTCGCATTATCCATAGCTGCAACGTATTTTTGGATATCTTTATCGAAAGCATGCAAGGTTTCATTGCGCGCTGCATGAAGGAAAGCAGTTGGACGCTCGGGAGTCAATGTAGCCACAGTTTCGAACATGCTCATCATCGGTGTGATGCCGACACCGCCGCTGACAAATGCTACCGGCGTATCTTTTTTAGTATCAAGGACGAATTCTCCAGCAGGCGCGCTGACTTCAAAGCAATCGCCGACATTCAATTCGTCGTGGAGATAGACGGATACACGGCCATTCGGATCGTTGTCCGCATCGCGTTTCACGGAAATGCGGAACTCATCTTCCCGTGCAGCTTGCGAAAGGCTGTACTGGCGGTTGAACAAATACTCTTCACCCGGAATGGACATGCGGACAGAGATGTATTGGCCTGGCTGATAAGCCGGAACATTTTTTCCATCAGCTGGCTTCAAATAGAAAGAAGTGATGTTTTCACTTTCTTTCTCTTTGCGGACAATAGTGAACTCTTTAAAGAAGCTCCAGCCGTTTTCTTGCGTTTCCATTTTTTCATACATGTCTTTTTCAACGCCGATAAAGGCATCTGCGATGACGCCGTAAGCCTCTGCCCAGGCATTGATGATGTCATCAGTTGCGGCATCTCCCAATACTTCTTTGATCGCTTTCAACAAATATTCACCGACGATTGGATAATGTTCAGGTTTTATTCCTAAACTTACGTGTTTGTTGGCGATTTGCACAACTGCTGGAAGAATGGCTTCCAAATTGTCGATATGGACGGCTGCGGCATAAACCGTGTTTGCCAATGCAGCCTGTTGACGCCCTTTTTTCTGGTTAGCGTGATTAAAGATATTTAAAAGTTCAGGATGCGCTTCAAACATATTTTTGTAGAATACAGTAGTGATTGCTGTTCCGTGCTGTTCCAATACCGGTACTGTGGATTTAATGATTGTTCTTGTCTCTTGTGATAACATGCTCAATCTCTCCTTTTGTTTTCTATATCTTGACTATACGCCCATATCCTTTTTAAAGATATATTTAAAATACACCTTTAAAATTTAGACACATTTAACTTCACAGAAAAGTCACAACACGGAAAAGTGGAAGCGCCCGTGTAGATTTGACGGACATAAGAGAGAAGAGGAATTTGTTCATATTTAATTACATAAAAGGATTGGTCGTTTCTATTTATTGGCTATACTTTCCGATTTCCCAAAAATACTTTCTATTTGGGCAGAAATACTTTCTAATTGCATTAAAATACTTTCCATAACGATTGAAATACTTTATGAAATAACTTCAGCCTCTGGAAAACACAAAAAAAGCCCAGCATAAGCCAGGCCACTGAATCTTCATTAACTATTAGTATTCAAATCCATTGCAGGGCCGAAGAACTCATAATGGATCTGCTCTTCCGGAATGCCCATGCCGTGCAGTTCCCGAATCATGATTTCCATGAATGGCGCCGGTCCGCAGACATAGACGTCACTTGCCGGATCGACGTATTCCTCGAGCATTTCCCGGGTAATAAAACCATTTGGCTCATCAGAGTAGACGGTTTTGTAACGGGCATCGTCCATCATCATGGCATATGCTTGGATATCGTCATCAAATGCTTGCTGCAATGGATTCCGTGCGCCATGAAGGAACGTGGTTGGACGTGCAGGCGTCGAATTTGCCACAGTTTCGAACATACTCATCATTGGTGTAATCCCTACACCACCACTGATAAATGCAACGGGTGATGTCTTCGTCGCATCGAGGACGAAGACGCCGGCAGGTGCACTCACTTCAATGCGATCGCCCTCGTTGATGCTGCTGTGCAAGTAGTTGGAGACAACTCCATTCGGATCGTTGTCGTTTTCGCGTTTAACGGAAATACGGAATTCATCCGGCTTTGGTGCTTGTGATAGGCTGTACTGGCGAATCACTAAAAATTCTTCACCAGGCATCGCCAACCGCACAGAAATGTATTGGCCGGGTGTGTAAGGGGGCACATTGGATCCGTCAGCCGGTTTCAAATAGAAGGAAGTAATGACTTCGCTTTCCTTCACTTTCCGGGCGACAATAAAATCCTTGAAGAAATTCCAACCGTTTTCCTGTTCCGCGGTTTGCTGATACATCTCTTTTTCAACACCGATAAAAGCATCAGCAATGGCGCCGTAAGCTTCTGCCCAAGCATCAATGATTTCATCAGTTGCAGCATCACCCAAAACTTCCTTCATCGCTTTCAGCAAATACTCACCGACAATTGGATAATGTTCGGGCAAGACACCGAGAGAAACATGTTTATGGGCAATCTGGACAACTGCCGGAAGAATTTCTTCCAGGTTATCGATATGGACAGCAGCTGCATAAACAGCTTTGGCCAGTGCTGTCTGCTGACGGCCTTGTGCTTGATTGGCATGGTTAAAGATATTCAGCAATTCAGGATGGGCTTCAAAAAGGTTCTTGTAGAACCTTGTCGTAATTGCTACTCCATGTTCCTCCAGTACGGGGACAGTGGATTTAACAATTGTGCGGGTTTCTTCTGATAGCATAATGATCTACTCCTTTTCCAGATAGATTCTATTAGGTTCAATTACTTTGAGACTTCTTGAAAAGCCGTTATAATGAACATGCAGAAGAGGTGAAAAGAATGAGATTGACCATGTATACAGACTTCTCATTACGCGTTTTGATTTATTTAGGCACCAAGGAACCAGATAAACTGACGACGATACAGGAAATTTCTGAAGCATATAATATATCAAAAAACCATCTAACGAAAGTTACCTTTGAACTGGGCAAAGCCGGTTTTATTCAGACGGTCAGAGGAAGAGGGGGCGGCATCCGCCTTGCCGACCTTCCACAAAACATCAATGTTGGAACTGTAGTGAGGCGAATGGAAGACGATTTCAATTTGGTGGAATGTTTTGATTCAGCGACTAACCGCTGCCCGATTTCGCCGATTTGCGGTCTGCGCGGTGTTCTGGGCAAAGCTCTTCACGCTTATCTGAGTGTCCTAGATGAATATACACTCGAAGATCTGTTATTCAACAAAGAAGGGCTTCGAGAAATTCTTCAAACATAAAAAACGGCTCAAACAATTGAGCCGTTTTTTATTTACAATTCCAGCACTTGCGGCTCTTGTCCTTTTTTATTCATTAAACGGACACGGTCAGGTTTGATGGCTAAAATAATCAAGTTTGGATCGTCGGGCCCTTCAAACCAGCCTTCCAGATGCTCATTCCATACTTTGTCGATCATTTCGCGATCGTCGTTCAGGGACATGCTGCCTTCGATTTCCAGGAAGGTATCGCCGACCCCTTCGCCGTCATAGCCTAAAAGAATATGGGCATGCGGATTCGCTTCCAGTTCATCTACTTTTTGTGTCTTTTTACTTGTTGCCGTATAGAGCGTGAAATCATCATTAAAAAAAGTCATATAGCGAGAATGGGGTTTGTTGCCTTTAATTGTTGCTAAAGTACCGATATAGCTATCCTCCAAAATCTTCAATGCTGCTTTTTTAACATCTTCCTGATTCATCCATACCACTCCTTTTGTCTTTGTACTTATCTATTCCTTTTTGAGTCCGAACTAAACATAAAGCGAATTACATCAAACGGAATAAAAACACGTGAAAAAAGCCTGCCGGGCAGCAGGCCTAAATCTGTTCAACTATTTTGGGGGTGCGATTAAATACACTTGGCAGCACCATGCCGATTAAAATAATGAAAATCCCAACAATTTGAAGAGGTGATAGCACTTCGTTAAGGATAAGAACCGATGCGATAACAGCGACCGGCAATTCCATGGCGCTCAATATGGACGCAATTCCTGAACCGACATGCGGCACCGCGACGGAAAAGAAATAGATGGGCATGATGATACCGAAAAATCCGAGCAACAATCCGTAAACCCATAGGCCTTCATTGAACAATTGCCCGTTCCAAACGATTTCAGGGGTTTGGAACAAGCCGACAACGATTGCAGCAAAGAGCGATACATAAAACAGGCGGGCTGACGTATCCATGCCTTCAATTTTCTTGCCGTTGACAAACATGAACGCTGAAAAACAAAAAGCCGCAGCCATTCCCCAGACCCATCCTTGCCAAGGAATGCCGCTCAAGTCGGTTCCGATAATGCCGGCTGCCAATAAGGTACCGGCAAACAAAAAGATCAAGGAAATGACTTCTGCCCGTTTCAGCCATCTGCGGTGGACAATGCAATCAAGGAACATGCCGATCCAAGTAAATTGGAACAGCAGAACTACAGCAAGTGAAGCCGGCAGATAGTTAAGCGAATGCGCATAAACCATCCCGGTAGCAGCTGTAAAACTGCCTGACAGAACCAAAATCTTCCAACCTTTAATTCTAGGCATTTTGCGTTGTGTAACAAAAAATAAAAGAGCCGCTAATGCGAACCCGATAAAGTATTGAGCGGTCACTGCTTCTGCAGCAGTAAATCCATTTTTCATAGCCACTTTGATAATGGTCGAAAGCACACCGTAGCAGCTTGCTGCTATGACTACCATAAGTGGATAAATCCAGTTTTTCATCTTCATTCACTCCTGTTCAAATGAGAAGCATAGCATAAAAAGACCGCTGAGCATAGCCTCAGCGGTCTTTTTTGAAAGCATTCACTTTTACGAAAATTCATATTGATTACTCAGGAAACTTCTCTTCGCTGGAAGAATTATTCTTCGTGGCACGCGGATTTTTTTCTTCCTGCTGTTCCTGTTTTAAATCTTCAATCGGAATGGTATCGACATTCATTTCCTCTTCATGCATTTCGGAAAGGCTTTTTTTATCTGTTTTTGACTGTTCTGGATTATCCATAGAAGCACCGTCTCTTGTTTTGCGGTCTTCCTGATCGAATGATTTTTTGTCTGACATGTAAAGCACCTCTTCCTTTTAGTGTTATTCTCTGTATTCCTTTAATGAAATTTTTTAAAACATGAAGCTTATTGGCGTTTCCTGTATTATTGTATGAGCAAGTATGGAGATTTAGTAGAATATTTATCTGGATTGGAAAGAAAATTTAAGGGAAGATTAAAAAATAGCATGATGGCCATAAGCTATATAACCAATGTGGTAAAATAGAACCAATGAACGAAAGGGGCTTCAAAATGGATATAAAACCAGCAATAACAGTAGGCGGCTTGAATTTTGAATGGGATTTGGCTGAAGGCCGTTTCTTATTTGAAGGACAGGAATCTGTTCTTTTTTGGACTGCATCAGCAATGAAAATGTTTTTTGATTCCATAGAAGAGATTTCAGGGAAAGACGCGGCAAACGTCGTACTGGAATCAACTGGATTTCGCCAAGGGCTTGTAGTGGGAGAATATTTCCAGGGCATGAAAGGCGTTTCTATAGAAGAGGCTGCAGGCCTGATCACCAATACATATGCATCTGCAGGATGGGGATTAGCGGAAATTAAAGAACTTAACGAAGAAACCCAGACACTTGAAGTGCATCTGAAAAACAGTTGGGAGCACACCATTAACATCGCGCAAGGGAAAGAGCAAGGAGGCAGTTTTCTGCCTGCCCATTATGCAGGTATTTTCTCCTCATTGTTCAAACAGAATATTTGGTATAAAGTTGTCCATCATCAATTGGACGGTTTTGAAGAAAGCGTTATTCAGTATTTCCCTTCGGAAGAGACGATTGAAAAGAACATCCATCATCTGTCCCGTCTGAAAGAAGCGGAAAAAATCAATGAGCTGGAACGGTTGGTGGATGAAAAAACGCGGGAACTAAATGAAATGATCAAAGAGATTTCATCCCCGCTCATCCCGGTTCTTGAAGACATTGTAGTGGTTCCGTTATTGGGCAGTTATGATGAAGCGCGGGCAGAAGAGCTGTTGGTGAAAACCTTGCAGAACCTGCCGACGCATAAAGCCAAGTATTTGATTTTAGATCTGACAGGATTAAACAACAATTTTACGCAGCCTGCTGCGATGCTGATTGAAAAACTCGGATTGACAGCAGCCATGATCGGGACACAAACGGTATTGGTAGGGATTTCAGCGAAGATGAGCATGACCATTACAGAGTCGGCCATCGATCTGTCGAAATTCAACTGTTTCCAAACCTTGCAGCACGGCATTCATTACGCACTGGCGCAAAACGGAAGAAGTATTATCTAAGAAAAGCGGAAGCGCCTGTTTGGGGAACGTAAGCTAAATGCGCGACTTCCTGTCGCAACGCTTATATGATCCGCATCCTGCGGACCCCCGACAGGCTTAAGGCAGTTTGCCGAAGCGGCATGTTTTCAGCCGCACAGGCAAGCGGACTTAAGACCCCGAGGTTCTAGGCGCTGGAGCTGGACAATAAAGAAAAGCTGATTCGGCCGCTTAGCTCCGACAGGCATAAGATGGATTGGCGAAGCGGCGTGTTTTCAGCCGCACAGCCAAAACAGCTTATGTCCCGAGGAGTTGGCCGATGAAGCTGGACAAAGAAAAGCGGAAGCGCCTCTGTAGCTCTGCGGAGCATGACCAGGTTGGGTTATGGTTCAAACAACTGTGCGTTGGAGTTTAGAAAAACAAAACTAAATCAAAAAAGGCGTATGGGATCCAGTCCAATACGCCCTTTTGATGCTGTTTTTATTTAGCGGATTTCACGATTTCAATGATGACCTGCGTTGCTTTTTCCATGTTTTCAGCAGAAATGAATTCGTATTTCCCATGATAGTTCTCTCCACCTGTGAAAATGTTCGGAGTGGGAAGACCCATGTAGGACAATTGTGAGCCATCTGTACCGCCGCGTACAGGCACAATATCCGGTTTGATGCCCAATGCCGTCATTGCACGTTCTGCATTATCGACGATTTCCATGACCGGTTCGATTTTTTCACGCATATTATAGTATTGATCTTCGATTTCCAAACGCACAGCTTCTTCCCCGTATTGCTGCTGGAGTTTTTCGGCAACTGCCTGCATATGCCGTTTTTTGTCTTCAAATTTTTCTTTGTCGAAATCACGGATGATGTAAGTCAATTCCGCTGTTTCCACATTGCCGATAAAGTTGTTCAAGTGAATGAATCCTTCATAGTTCTCGGTCAATTCAGGAACTTCGTTTTTCGGCATTTCCTGTTGGAATTGAATCGCGATTGTTTGGGCATTCACCATTTTGTTTTTTGCAGATCCCGGATGGACGCTTTTGCCTTGGACAATCAACTTGCCGCTTGCGGCATTAAAGCTTTCGTACTGTAATTCGCCAAGAGGACCGCCGTCCATGGTGTAAGCATACTTAGCATCAAAGCGTTCCACATCAAATTTATGGGGGCCGCGTCCAATTTCCTCATCAGGTGTAAAAGCAACACGGATGGTTCCGTGTTCAATTTCAGGATGGGCATTCAAATATTCCATAGCGGTCATGATTTCAGCAACCCCGGCTTTATTGTCAGCACCGAGAAGAGTTGTCCCGTCTGTGGTAATCAAAGTATGGCCGACGTAATTTTTAAGCGCCGGAAAATCCGATACTGTCATCGCAATGCTGTCGTTCAACGGGATATCTTGGCCGTCATAATTGTCGATGCGTTGAGGGTTGACGTTTTTTCCGGTAAAGTCTGTTGCGGTATCAACATGTGCTAGGAAACCGATGACCGGAATTTCCCGATCTGTATTGGCAGGCAGTGTACCGAACAGATACCCGGCTTCATCCATGCCGACGTCCGTAAGTCCGATTGTTTTCATTTCCTTTTCCAGTTCATGAAGCAGGTCCCATTGCCCTGCGGTAGAAGGGGTGGATTCGCTATTGAAATCAGATTGTGTATCAATTTTTGCATAACGGACCAGCCGTTCGATCAAGGTTTCCAACATGTAAAATTCCTCCTAAATTAAGTGCTAATCATATTTTAGCATGAAGCAGGAAAATGATGAAAACTCTGGACACAAATAAAAAAACGATGCCCCTTCAGGACATCGCTCCATTACTTCTCTTGTTTTGCTTTCACGGCTTCGGCATGTGCAGCTTTCACCTGATCCAGAAGAACAGTTTCTGTCAGAAGGCGATAGCCGGTATGGGCCAAGGCTTTAGCGCCTTTGATCAAAGCTCTGTCACCATCCTCAGATTTAGCGGCTTCACGGAAATCTTCGGTGTGGGCAATCAAACTTTCAGGGCCGATTTTGATGTAGCCATGGGCAGTAGGGACTTCGTAGCTGATATTGCCGGCATCGGTGGAACCAAGGCCGGAAATGCGGGAATCTGCCACCGTCTCGCCTTGTGCTTCGAGTTCGCTGCGGACAACTGCATCCAAAGCAGGGGTGATGACCAAATCACGTACTTCATTCTGGAACCGTTCGATTTTCACGGTCGTACCGGTTGCCAGAGCAGCGCCTTCTGCAATCGCCCGGATCTTGCGGGCTGTATCCGATGTTTTCTTCCAGGAATCTCCGCGGATATAGAAACGGGCAGCTGCGTATTCCGGAATGATGTTCGGTGCATCGCCGCCATGGGTGATGATTCCGTGAACCCGAGCGTCAGATGGCAGTTGTTGGCGCAATGCATTGATGCTGTTGAACAATTGAAGCACTGCATCCAACGCATTGATGCCTTCTTCAGGCGAGCCGGCTGCATGGGCTGGTTTGCCGTAAAAATGGAATTCCAAGGGATCGACTGCAAGAGAAGGGCCTGTGACAGCTGAATTCCCTGAAGGATGGAGCATCAAAGCAACATCAATGCCTTCGAGCAGGCCGTGTTTGACAAAACTGCCTTTGGCGCTGCCGTTTGGCCCGCCTTCCTCTGCAGGAGTTCCAAGAACAACCACACGGCCGCCGGTTGACTCTAAGGTTTCTGCGAGTGCGATAGCCGCAGCAACGCTGGTTGTTCCAATGATATTGTGGCCGCAGGCGTGGCCAATTCCAGGAAGTGCATCATATTCGGCAAGATAAGCAATTGTCGGACCGGGAAGTGTGCTTTCCTTGCTGGCAAAAAAAGCAGTGTAATGCCCGGCGACACTTTTATCGACATTAAATCCAGCGTCTTCAAGCCGTTTAATCAATAACGAACTGGCGAAAATCTCTTGGTTGCCGATTTCCGGGTTTGCGTGGATCGCTTGGCTTGTTTCAATGTAAATCTCGCTCTTGGAATCGATGGACTGGGAAATGGATTGGACTGCTTCCTTGATAAGTGTCATTGGAACTCCTCCTAAGTTAGGTTTTGTTTTATTGGTAATCGACCAGTTCATCAACTGTCACGACAGTCGGAATCTGAGCCCCTTTTGTATGTTCGATGATGAAATCAGCTGTGTCTTCTTGCTGATACAATTCAACGATTTTCAAGTAAGCTTCATTATCGGCATCTTCCGCATTTGCGGCAATCAAGTTGATATAAGGGGTAGCTGTATCACTTTCACCGGCAATCGGATCTTCTGTCGGATTCAAGCCGGCATCAACTGCGACACCATTATTGATGACCGATCCTGCGACATCCGGCAAAGCACGAGGGGTATGGCCGGAAACCATCGGCATGATTTCAATGTTTTTTGGATTGTCGATGATATCTTCTGCTGTTCCGGTAAGGCCGGCATCTTCAGAAAGCGTGATCAATCCCGCTTCATCAAGCAGCAACAGGGCACGGCCCATATTGGTGGCTTCGTTCGGCATTGCGATTTGGGAGCCTTCAGGAATTTCGTCAATCGACTCATATTTATCGGAATACAGGCCCATCGGCGCAATTACCGTAGAACCGATCGGAACAATGTCGATATCGTGTTCTGTGACGAATTCATCAAAGTAAGAAATAGTTTGGAATGCATTCAAATCAAGTTCGCCTTCGGCAAGTGCCAGGTTCGGCGCGACATAATCAGAAAAGGTTTGAATCTCCAAATCGATTCCTTCTTTTTCTGCCTTATCAGCAATGTAATCCCAGATAGTAGTATCGGAACCGCTGATGCCAAGCGTCACTTTCGTGTTTCCTTCTGAACTGCTGTCGTCTCCGCAAGCTGCCAAGACCAAAGCTGAAACTGCCAATAATGCGGATGCTGTAATTTTTTTCATGAGTAATTCCTCCAGTTTTTTTCTAGGTTATTTTTATTTTTTAATTGCGTCTGACAGTTCGTGATAATACATTGCCGAGCGATTGGACGCCTTGTACGAGTACGACGAGAATTGCGACGGTGATGAACATCACAAGCGTATCGAATCGTTGGTAACCGTAAGTGATGGCCAAATCGCCAAGGCCTCCGCCCCCGATAGCGCCTGCCATTGCGGACGCTCCGATCAGGCCGACAATCGCAATGGTCAAGGCCAGAACCAGTGAACTCAAAGCCTCAGGAATGAGGAAGCGGAAAATGATCTGCATCGGCGTGGCTCCCATGGCTTGAGCTGCCTCGATGACCCCTTTATCAACTTCCAACAAGGAGTTTTCGATAAGTCTTGCAATATAAGGTCCTGCGTAAAAGACCAGTGGGACGATGGCGGCTGCAGTTCCGATGGACGTGCCGACGATCAGGCGAGTCAACGGAATGATGGCAACCATCAAGATGATGAATGGAACTGAGCGGAATATGTTGATGACGATATTCAATACTTTGGAAACCGGTTCATTTTCCAGCAGATGGCCTTTGCGGGTGACCACCAGCAGGATGCCAAGCGGGAAGCCGATCAATAGGGAAAAGCCGAATGCCGCGCCGGTCATGTAAATGGTTTCCCATAAAGCTTCTAAAATCTGATCGTAGTTAACGGACATAATCATTGACCTCCTCTATATCAATATTGCTTTTCCGGATAGAGGACAAAGCCAATTGGATTTCGCTAGGTTCGCCGGCAAATTCGACGATCAAGTTGCCATATGGAACACCTTGCAACTCGGTGATGTTGCCGAACAGCACGTTCAAGTCAACTTTAAATTCACGCGAGACACGGGACATGAACGGTTGGCCGACGGAATTTCCTGTAAACTGCAGTCGATAGATCGCGTTATCGCTTTGGGCATTGCGGATTTGCGCAAGCAGGGTTTCCGGAAGTTCATCGTTCATGACAGAACGGACAAACCGTTGGGTGGTCGGCTGCTGCGGATTTGAGAAAATGTCGAAGACGCTGCCTTGTTCGATCACTTTTCCTGCTTCAAGCACAGCCACTTTATCGCAAATTTCCCGGATAACTCCCATCTCATGAGTAATGAGCAGGATGGTGATATTGTATTCTTTATTGATTTTGCGCAATAGGTCCAAAATCGACTTGGTCGTTTGGGGGTCGAGCGCTGATGTTGCCTCATCGCATAACAGAACGGAAGGGTTGGTTGCAAGCGCTCGGGCAATGCCGATGCGTTGCTTTTGTCCGCCTGACAGCTGGTCGGGATATTTTTGTGCCTGATCGGCCAGTCCGACAAAGTCCAGCAGTTGCTTCACTTGTTCATCAATTTCATTTTTCGATGTCTTAGCGAGCAGCAATGGCATCGCGACATTATGGTAAACCGTTTTTGAACTCAACAGATTGAAATGCTGGAAAATCATGCCGATGTCCTTACGGATGGTTCGGATTTCTTTGCTGGATAGAGTGGAAATGTCTTTCCCTTGGATTAAGACGCGTCCTGCAGAAGGACGTTCAAGCAGGTTCACGGTGCGGATCAATGAACTCTTTCCGGCTCCGCTAAAGCCGATGACTCCGTAAATCTCGCCGGTTTCGACGGTCAAATCAATCCCGTTCAAGGCATGGATTTCTTGTTTCCCGGATTGGTAGGTCTTGGCGACGCCTTCGAATTGAATCATGGTGATTGAACCTCCTCATGCTGTAATGGATCTTATTAAATCGACGGTGTCTCACATTCTTCTGAGAAAATGGAAAAGGAGCCCTCTTTTTTCTCATCCATAAGAAAAAAGAGGGCTCCTGTTGAAACCATCTAATTCTCATCTTCCAAATGCTTTAGAGCATCTGCAGGAGTTGGCACAGTTTTTGCTTTTAAACAAATCTGCTGCCGAAACGTCTTAGGGCCTGTCCCTCGGTTTCTCTTGATAAGAAAGTGATGTATGCTATTCGATTCGTGGTTCTTACTTTATGGTGAAATAACAAAAAAGTCAAGGGAATTATTGATATTTATTTCACAATCTTTGAAATGAAGAGAATAATGAGTTTGGAACCGCTTTCAGACTGGTTTTGTTGGTTTCTTTTTGAAAATGGAGGAAACTTTCTTCTCTTCTCCATTTTTTATTCGAATAATATTTTCGCTATGTTTCCATATGGCCATAGCAAATAAGGCACAAGCTGTCAGCAATGGCCATGGTCCGACGGCAGGACCGAAAGCGATAACAAAATAGACTGCGTAAAGGACCAGTACACCAATGACCAAATAATTGGTCGCAAGCGAAACACCGATGAGCAGTGCCAGGCCAACCAGCCCGAGCTTCCAGTCCAGTGCCAGCATGACACCGATCACCGAAGCCGTGCCTTTGCCGCCATTGAAGTTCATATAGAATGGGAAATTATGGCCGAATACGACACCGGCACCTATTATAAATAGAAAAGTCCAAATGATTTCGGGGGAAAAGGCACCCTTTTCCAGCAGAAAACGACAAGCTGCGACAGCGGCAAAGCCTTTAATAATATCGATCAAAGCAACCAGCAAACCGTATTTCCAACCCAGCACGATGGCGGCATTGGAAGCACCGGAATTTTTGACGCCTTCTTTTTTGACATTCACCCCAGATAAAAATTGTGCTGCGAGGGAACCGTGCAAACAACCGATTCCATAGCCTGCGATAAACAACAGCAGAACCCATCCAAGCATATTCATTCCTCCTTCTATACTAGAAGATAACGTTTGGGAAGAAACAAGGTTTCAAAATTTTTTGACTAATAGGGTTGACAAACCTTGTTAAAATTTTTATACTTCTCAACAAGACTAAAAACTAAATTTAATAACTCTTATCAAGAGTGGCGGAGGGATAGGCCCTGTGATGCCCGGCAACCAACAGACGACCATGTCTGGAAAGGTGCTAATTCCTACAGAACCGAACGATAGGTTCTGACAGATGAGAGGAGGTAACTCCGTAATTTACGGCCCTCTTCTTAGCGAAGGGGGCTTTTTGCTGTCCTCTTCGGTGATTTTCATGAATAAAAAAATTAGGGGGAATAGAAAATGACAAACTTAAAACCAGAAACTTTATTGCTGCATGGCGGACAACAGGCGGATCCAACAACAGGATCGAGAGGGGTGCCGATCTACAAAACCACTTCTTATGTGTTTAAAGATACGCAGCATGCACAAGACCTTTTCGGCCTGAAAGACACCGGCAATATCTATTCACGCATCATGAATCCGACAGTTGATGTATTTGAACAGCGCGTGGCGTTATTGGAAGGCGGGACTGCTGCAGTCGCATTATCTTCAGGAATGGCGGCAATTGCGTTCTCCATTTTAAATATTGCTGAAGCAGGAGACGAAATCGTAGCGGACAGCAACCTGTACGGCGGCACTTATAATTTATTCGCCAATACGTTGCCGCGTTACGGCATTAAAACCATATTTGTTGATGCAACCAATCCTGAAAACTTTAGAGCGGCAATCACCGATAAGACAAAAGCGGTATTCGGAGAAATTATCGGCAACCCGAGCCTGAACGTTTTTGATGTAGAGAAAGTAGCGGCAATCGCCCATGAAAACGGGCTTCCCTTATTGATTGACAATACATTTGCTTCACCATATGGCAGCAACCCGATCGAGTTCGGTGCTGATGTGGTCATTCATTCCGCTACAAAATGGATTGGTGGACACGGCACGACCATCGGCGGTGTTGCGGTGGATGCAGGAAAATTCAATTGGGACAATCCACGTTTCCCGAATTACACACAGCCGGATGAAAGCTATCACGGATTGCGTTATGGCATCGATGTACCGGATGCTGCATTTGCGACAAAACTGCGTGTCCAGCTGCTTCGTGACTTCGGTCCTTCATTGAGCCCGGAAAGTGCACATGCCTTGCTCCAAGGACTGGAGACTTTGCACCTGCGTATTCCGAAACACAGCAGCAATGCTCAAATTGTTGCAGACTACTTGAAGCAGCATCCGCAGATCGAATGGGTCAACTTCCTTGGATTTGAAGATCATCCATCACATCAATTGGCTAAAAAATACTTGAAAAATGACGGTTTCGGATCGATTGTCAATTTCGGCATCAAAGGCGGACGGCAGGCGGGCCGCAAAGTAATCGACAGTGTGGCTCTCTGGTCCCATGTTGCGAACGTAGGAGATGCCAAGTCGTTGATCATCCATCCGGCTTCAACTACACATCAGCAGTTAAATGATGAAGAGCTGAAATCGTCGGGTGTAACGGAAGAATTGATCCGCTTATCGGTCGGTTTGGAAAATCCGGAAGATTTAATCGCCGATTTGGAGCAGGCCATTCAGGCCGCAGTTTTGGAAAACGTTTAAGGAGGGATTTGAATGGCGACAGTATCCATTGGCTCATTAACCCTGGATTCAACGAAGACGATAAATCATGTAGAGCTGGCATACGAACGTCATGGAGATGAAAATGCTCCAACTGTGCTGGTCTGCCACGCATTGACGGGCGATCAATATGCAATAGGATCCGAAGAAAACCCGGGATGGTGGGCAGGGTTAATCGGACCAGGCAAGCCGGTGGATACAGATGTTTTTCAAGTGATCACTTTTAACGTGTTGGGAGGCAGCCACGGATCAACAGGCCCATTGTCTATTAATCCAGAAACAGGGCAGCCATACCGTGCTAAGTTCCCGACCCTGACGATACGTGATATGGTTCGCGCAGAATATAATGCGTTAAAGAAACTAGGCATCAATCATCTTGCAGGAGTGTTGGGCGGTTCGCTCGGAGGCATGAAGACCTTGGAGTGGGGAAAATTGTACCCTGAATTTGTGGATGCCATTCTCCCATTGGCTGTTACTCCTTATTACAGCGATTATGGCCTCGCCTTTAACCATATTGGAATTCAAGCTATTGAAAACGATAGGGATTTCAATGAAGGGAATTATGAAAGCTCAGATCAGCTGAAGGGATTTCAAATCGCGCGAATGGCCGGAATGGTCACTTATCGCAGCGGCAGCATGTTCAATCAGCGCTTCGGACGCAGCAAAGCCGGAGAAGAATTCAATGTGCAGTCTTATTTGAATTACCAAGGGAAGAAGCTGGCAGGGCGGTTTGATGCCAATAGCTACCTGTTGCTGCTGAAAGCAATGAACACACACGATATCGGAGAAACCATTCTTGATGTTCCGGTTTATGCTCTATCATTTACGCATGACTTGCTGTATCCGAGTGAATTGCTGGTTCCTTGGCTTGAAGAGCAAAAGGATGCGAGCTGGGAGATCATTGAAACCGATTTTGGCCATGATGGTTTTCTCGTGGAATTTGAAAAATGGGGCGGCTTTATCGAAGAAAAATTAAAAAGCTTATTAGTGCCAGAGCTTACACGCTAAGCGGGATTTGATGAAAAAGCACCTGAGGCGGGAATCCAATCCCACATCAGGTGTTTTTTTTGGTTAATCCTCGTCCTTGATATCCACATCGTCTGGAATCGGCGTGGCTCGCCATTCCTCCAGCGCTTGCTTGGCCTGTTCCAGCTGTTGGAAATGTGTTCCGAACTGAGAGGTGTTGATCATGTACTGCTCCCCATCATGGACTGCGCGAATACGGCCTTCCAATACGTAGCGATTGACTTGTTCTTCAGGCATGGATAAAAATGCGGCAGTTTCCTGGACTGTCATATACATGGGATCTCCTCCTCTTTTCTTTTATTATAATAGAAGAAGACCGCTATCTCAAACCATTGATGCCATGGTATGTTAGAAGAAGAAGTTCAAAAATAGGGGTGTTGATGTTGAATTATATGGCGTATTTATTGGTTTTGCTGGCTGCAATTTTATGGGGAACCACAGGTACAGCCCAGTCTTTTTTTCAAGGAGCAGTCCATCCGCTATCAATCGGCGCTTTTCGTTTAGCAATTGGCGGTTTTTCTTTACTGTTGTTCGTAATTGTAGCCAGGAAACTATCGGTCCGGACGATTCCATGGCCTGCCACTATTCTTGCAGCCATCAGTATGGCGCTTTTCCAACCTTTATTTTTTTCTTCCGTCCAGATGACTGGAATTGCTATCGGCACCGTTGTCACCATCGGAAGCGCACCTGTACTAACAGGATTGATCGAGTGGATAGCCTTAAACCGAAAACCTGACCGAATCTGGGGAAGTGCGACGCTTCTGGCATTAACCGGCTGCGTGCTGTTATTTGCCAATAAAGGCCAGCAACTGGTGGATCCGGTGGGCATCGCTATGGCTTTGGGCGCTGGATTTTCTTTTGCAGTTTATGCGCTGGTAAGTAAATCTGTTCTCAAGGCGATGGAGACTGTTTCTGCAGTCGCTGTGATTTTTTCATTGAGTGCTTGCTGTCTGCTGCCATTTTTATTGCTGTTTGATGTAAGCTACATAACCATACCGCTCAATTTTTCTCTGATCATCTATTTAGGGATTGGTGCAACCAGTCTATCCTATCTGCTTTTTTCTTTTGGATTAAAGCAGATTCCTTCTTCTTCTGCAGTCACTTTGTCATTGGCTGAGCCACTGACAGCTGCTGTTTTAGGGGTGGCGGTTGTCGGAGAAGTGCTGAGCGGACTGTCGTGGCTGGGAGTCGGGTTGCTTCTGTGTGGGATATTGATTTTGACCATTGGCGATAGAAGAGGGGTTCCTGCTTCTTAGAAGTCCTTTCGTTGTTCCTGAAAACCATCCTTAAAAGGATGGTTTTTTCTTTTGGCTGCCGATCAGCTAGAGAAGGAGTTTACCAGGAGGGCGGTAAGGGGATAGTAGAAAGGATACATAAAAACAAAAAGGAGTTGAGTATATGAATGATGTAGGAAATTCTTTCAGAGGAGTCGGCAACACGATCATCGATTATATTCCAAACGTTCTGGGAGCATTATTATTACTGCTCATCGCATGGATAGTAGCGACGATCGTTCGGGCCATTTTTACGAAAGGATTAAAAAAAGCAGGGGCAGACCGAGCTATGGTGAAAGGCCATATGGCTAAAACAAAAGAAGATGCGGACAGCAAACTGGATTCTATAGGGAAAATTCTTTATTACCTCATCTTTATCTTGTTTATTCCAAGCGTGCTGCAGGCCCTGGACATGAACAATGTTGCACAGCCAATCTCGAATATGATGGACAAATTGTTGGCATTCCTGCCAAATCTGTTCATGGCCATCGTTATTGTGGTCATCGGCTACTTTGTAGCCAAGTTTGTTAAAAATCTGGTATTCAGCCTTTTGACAGCGATCAATATCGATAAATGGTTCAACAAATTCACCAACAGAACTGGTGGTGCTTCGACAGGGACAGCGAGAATGGATGCTGGCGATAAATCGACATTGGCCAACGTTTTGGCAAATGTAGTTTTCGTTATCGTATTGATTCCTATCTTGACGATTGCATTGGAAACCTTGAATATTCGTTCAATATCTGAGCCGATCGTCAATATGCTTAACCAAGTATTGAACATGATCCCGAATATTTTTGTAGCGATCATCTTAATCTTGGTGGGTGTCCTGATCGCTAAATTTGTAGGCGATCTATTGATCAGCCTCTTGAATGGAACAGGCATCAACCGTTTTTCGACTTACTTGAATCCTGATAAAACCAAAACGCCAAGCTTTGATATTGCGAATATCATCGGCAAAGTGGTGCAGGCGATCATCATCATCTTCTTTACAGTGGAGGCGATGAATGTCCTGCAGTTGGATGTATTGAACGGCATCGGTGAAGCAATCATCGGTTACTTGCCATTGCTTATCAGTTCACTGATTATCCTGGGCCTCGGATTGATTGGGGGCAGCGTGCTTGGAAATTACATCAAGCAGGCTTCCGGCAACCGCTTCCTTGGAGCCATTGTCAAATACGCAATTATCATCATTGCTGTATTCATGACTCTTGATCAGCTGAATTTCGCAACCAATATTGTGAACTTGGCATTCTTGTTCATCATCGCCGGGCTTGCCGTAGCATTCGCCATTTCCTTCGGTATTGGCGGCCGCGAATTTGCGAAGCGCCAGCTTGAGAAACTGGAAGCCAAAATGGATAAGGAAAACAACAAACCAAATCTATAAGTTGATTATCAAAACCCTGAAGGGCCATTGCTGCCCTTCGGGATTTTTTTTATTCTCAAAAGCTTTTCCGCATAATTATTCGGTTTTATTATTTAATGGGAATTAATTCAACTATTTATAAGACAATAAAAATTATATTGAAATACAGAAAAAATCTGTATATCTCAAGAATATACATATTTAATGCTGTTTATACATATGTTATTAGTCTTTGAAAGAGAGTTGAAATAGCCTTTAGGAAAGTAATAATACTTCTGATATAGTTATTTAAATAATTTAAAAATTCTGTTGACTTGTTTTTATGCAAGCGGTTACAATCAAGGGAGTTATTACCTAAATAATATTTGATGGGAGAGCAGCATTCTGCAGTTGAGCGAACGCTCAGTAGGGAGACTTAGAACAATCAAAATGAAATGGGGGGATACGATGAAAGCGTATAAAAAAGAAGTCCAATTCACCATTTGGATGACAGCTGCCTTTATTTTAGTGGGGAACGTAGGATTAGTCTTTTCCATTTTCCCGGTAGATGCTATGTTGCTTGGTTTTCCAGTTATGTACATCGTGCCGATCTTAATGGGATGGTTCGGCGTTTTCTTTTTGACGATTGTAGCTGGGAAAATCGGTAACCGCATCGATGATGAGATCGATAGTGAAAACGATGCGCTCGGAGTTTCCGACGAAGTAAAGGATGTGTAGATGATGGAAACAGAAAACTGGCAATTATCCAATCCGATTTTAGGGTTAGCAGTCGTGGGAGCAACATTTTTATTGTTCTATATCGTGGGATTTGTCTCCAACCGAAAAAGTTCATCTGCTAAAGATCTTTACACAGGCGGCGGAAACGTCGGAGCTTTTACTAACGGATTGGCGATGGCTGCAACTTACATGAGTCTGGCGACTTTCCTTGGCATTACGGCCTTGATCCTCCAACTCCAGGTTCCATTCATCATGTTGTGGATTCAGCTGATTCTGGCAATACCGTTGATCACAATTATTTACGGGACAAGCCTTCGCCGGATGGGCGCTTTCTCGCCTACACATTTTATCCGCGACAGATACGGAGTGACAGCTTCCATCATTGCGGCTCTTTTCATGATTTTGGTTTCCATCATGTATGCACTCGGCCAGATGATCGGAATTGCCATTACGTTTGAAACGTTATTGGGTATTCCTTATTTAACCGGACTTTTTGTTTTTGGAATTATAATTGTCGGTTATATCACAATCGGCGGAATGGCCGGAGCGACAAACAACGCAGCGATTCAGATGGTTATCATTGCCTTGATGTTCATTTTGCCGCTTGGCGCCATCATGAAAGCAGTGGGAGCAACAGGCTGGTATTTCCCGCCGCTGTTCTATTCGGATATGGTTCCAGCGATGCTCGAATCTTTGCCGACGTTCTTTGATTACCAGTTTTCACCAAAATGGTATTTCTCCATTATTCCGGCACTGACAATCGGAGCTTTGGGCCTTCCTCACTTAGCGATGCGGGTTTACACAGCTTCTAATCTGAAAAGTGCGCGTTCGGCGATGGTCTGGTTCGCCTTTATTCTAGGTTTGGTTTTCTCTGCCACATACGCCATGGGCTTCGTTGGTGTTTATGCCACCGCCACTCAGGGCCTAGTCATTTCAGATGGAGATGCTGATAAATTGACGATCATCCTGAACTTGGTCTACAACCCGGAATGGGTGACGGCACTTGTTATTGCTGGGGCGATTTCTGCTGGGCTTTCAACATTGAGCGGAAACTTGCTGGCTATTGGTGCCTTGATTTCACAGGACATTATCGCTACCTTAAAGCCGAATATTCCTCAGCGTTTAAGTTTGCGAATCGGTTTTATCGCAATTTTTGCCGGAGGATTGGTCAGTATCTTGCTGGCAATCCAACCGCCAGCTTTCCTGGTCGTCAGTATACTCTGGGCATTCGGTTTAGCAGGGGTTACGAATGCACCTTTGATTATCGTTGGAGTTTGGTGGAAAGAAGCCAATAAATTCGGAGCCATTGCAGCATCTGTTGTTGGTGGAGCCATCTACATCATCGTGTCTCCTTTCGTCTTTCCGAGCATCGTTTTGACGGGACACGGAGTGACGGACGGTATGGGCTTGTCCGGTGCCATGCTTGCTGTGCCGATCAGCTTTATCCTGCTGATTGTCGTTTCTTATATCACGAACCGCATGCCAGGTCTGCAAAGTAAATTGACTAAGCAATCGGATATTGAATTGATTGAACGCATCCACGGATGGAAGGATATCAAGTCGTATCGCTATAACAGTACGGTAGGTGCCGGAATTACGGTAGTCGTTTCTGCTGCTGTTGCGATATGGGCATTGATGCCTTGGGGGATGTAGACAATGAAAGAAAGGGTGAGCAAAATGGTCGGGAAAATGGTTGCTTTGAATGATTCATCTTTTCGGTCATTTTTAGAATTGCCGAAAACCCAATGGGTGAGCAATCTGCTGCTGCTCATCGTCGGCATAGGCTATGGCGCGATTTCAATCGCGTCAAATGCCTCATACATAGCAAGTTTCGATTCTGCACTGCTGCAAAACTTCATTGTGCCGGCAATTTTCATTCTGTTTGGCCTGTTGATGGCTTTCATCACGAAAATCGGCTTGGCATTGCTGCTTTGGGCAGGTTCCAAGGGACTTGGCGGAAAAGGGCTTTTGCGGGACATCAACAGAGCGGCTCCCGTCGCTTTATTGCCTGGCTTGCTCGGTGCTCCTTACTTGGCGGAAGCCGGGAATGGCCATCTATTGGTCTATGTGCTGTTGGCAATTGGTGTTGTCTGGATGTATCTGGTATGTGTGAAAATCATTAAAACCACGCAAAGTTTCACTGCTAAAAAGGCATATCTGGCAGCCTTGGCAGCCTTTGTTTTCTTAGCGAGTGTCTATTACCTGATCATTCCACCGGCATGAAGAAAAAGAGATAGGAGGCTGACATATGGATTTCAAAGATTTAATTGCTCCGGAGCAGTACAATATCACTTCGGAATTGGAGAAATATAAAGAAGAAAGCGACCGGTTGGCGATTCGCTGGCTGGACAGCGAAGGCAATCGTGAAGACCTGAGTTATAAAGAACTGGTCGGCAAGATGAATCAATACGCACAAGCTTTACTGAAGCTGGGCATTGAAAAAGGGGATCGGATGCTGATCATCCTTCCGCGGATTCCTGAAGCATATATCACGTATTTAGCTTGTCTGCGTGCTGGAATTGTCGCGATTCCATGTTCGGAGATGCTTCGAAAGAAGGATTTGATTTACCGGATGCATCATTCAGGAGCTAAAGGAATCGTGGCGCATTACAAAACCACTGCGGAAACCAATTCCATTGATGAAGAAGCGGCTGCACTGAGCAATAAATTGATTGTTGGGGGCAAAGAAGAAGGATGGCAGTCTTTTGAGGAATTAGCAGAAAAGGAATCACCGGATTTTGACGCCGTTCCGACTCACCGGGAAGATATGGCCTTCCTGTCTTATACATCCGGAACCACCGGCAATCCAAAAGGCGTGGTCCACGTCCATGGATGGGGCTATGCGCATGTCCGGACAGCGGCAACAAAATGGCTGGGCGTCCAAAGTGGAGACGTGGTTTGGGCAACTGCCGCTCCAGGCTGGCAGAAGTGGATTTGGAGTCCGTTCTTATCGACGATTACATTGGGGGCAACGGCCTTTGTTTACAATGGGCCGTTTGATGCCTTGAAATACCTTGAATTGTTGGAAAAAGAAAACATTAATGTCCTGTGCTGTACGCCGACAGAATACCGGATCATAGCAAAAGTGGAGAATTTAGCATCATACAAGCTGCCGGCATTAAGGTCTGCAGTGTCTGCGGGGGAACCATTGAACCGTCAAGTCATCGAAGCTTTTCAGCAGGCATTCCATATTAACGTCCGTGACGGCTACGGCCAGACGGAAAATACCTTGCTGGTTGGAACGCTTCAAGATATGGAAGTAAAAGCTGGATCGATGGGCAAACCGACGCCTGGCAATCCGGTTGACATCATCAATGATGAAGGACATCCGACAGCTGTCGGAGAAGTGGGAGATATCGCGGTCCATCGCGATTGTCCGGCTTTGTTCCGGGAATATTACCGGGATCCCGAGCGGACGCAAGCGGCATTCCGCGGCGATTGGTATTTGACAGGCGATCAGGCGACGCGCGATGAAGATGGCTATTTCTGGTTTGAAGGAAGAAGTGATGACATCATCATCAGTTCAGGCTATACGATCGGGCCTTTCGAAGTCGAAGATGCATTGATGAAACATGAAGCCATTCAGGAATGTGCCGTCGTAGCAGCTCCGGATGAAATCCGTGGCAATATCGTCAAAGCCTACGTGGTACTCCGCAACCCGGACAATTTTAAAGACAAAGACGCTTTGACGAAGCAACTGCAGGATCATGTAAAAGAAATTACGGCGCCTTACAAGTATCCGCGTGTCATTGAATTTCTGGATGAACTGCCGAAAACAGCTTCCGGAAAAATCCGCCGAGTGGAACTGCGCAAATTAAATGCATAATGAGAAAAGCGAAAGCGCCCATTTGAGGAACGTAAGCTAAAGGCGCGACTTCCTGTCGCAACGCTTACATGATCCGCATCCTGCGGACCTCTGCCGGGCATAAGACAGACCAGCAGTGTGGCGTTTTTTGCCACGCAGCTGGGTTGGCTTATGCCCCAAAGAGCTGGGCGCTGAAGTCTGGACATAGAAAAGCGAAGCGCCCATTTGAGGAACGTAAGCTAAAGGCGCGACTTCCTGCCGCAACGCTTACATGATCCGCATCCTGCGGACCTCTGCCGGGCATAAGAAAGACCGGCGAAGCGGTGCTGTTTGCCGCATAGTCGGGCTGGCCTATGACTCAAAAAGTTGGGCGCTGGAGTATAGACATTGAAAGAACAGCAGAAAAATTATATTTCTCTAAGTAAAGAAGCCGGACAGCGTAAAAGCTGTCCGGCTTTATTCATGGTTTATTTAGGTGGAGAAATCAGCTTATGCTGGAAGGCATAAATGACTGCTTGCGTCCGGTCATGGACTTCCAACTTGGCCAGGATGTTGCTGACATGGGTTTTGACGGTTTTGAGGGCGATGAATAATTGATCCGCGATTTCCTGATTGGTCAAGCCGCCTGCAAGCAGCAGAAGGATTTCCATTTCCCGTTCGGTCAAGTCATCGTGAAGGACGCGTTCATGGCGCATCTGTTTCATCATTTTGCTCATCACTTCCGGTTCGAGAACCGGTGTGCCGTTCATCGTTTCGCGAATGGAGTCGGCAATTCGTGAAGCTTTGGAAGTTTTTAATATGTAGCTGACGGCTCCCGCTTGAAGAGCCGGGTAAACTTTATCGTCGTCGAGGAAACTGGTGACGATCATGATCTTTGCTTCTGGCCATTGGTCGACAATGGCTTTTGTCGCTTCCGCACCATTCATGATGGGCATCACCATGTCCATCAAAATCAAGTCTGGGCGCAGCTCCAATGCCATTTCAACCGCTTCCTGGCCATTCGATGCTTCGCCGGCTACTTCCATATCCTTCTGGGATTGGAGATAAGCTGAGACACCGATGCGGACCATTTCGTGGTCATCCACTAATAAGATGCGAATCATGGGCTTTCTTCCTTTCAATCGGAACTTTTACTTCTACAATCGTACCTTCGGAAGGGACGGAAACAATTTTGCTGGTCGCGCCGATTTCGATGGCGCGTTCTTCGATATGTTTCAACCCGTAAGAAGTTGATTTGGATTGTTCGCTTTCAAAACCGACGCCATTGTCCTGAATGCGCAAAATCGCAAAATTATCGCGCTCAATAAAAAGGATATGGACTTCGGTCGCTTTGGAATGGCGCAGTGTATTTGATAAAGTTTCCTGTGCAATGCGGAAAAGGTGGTCTTCTGCGCCTTTTTGTAGAGGTACTTCTTCCAGTTTGTGCTCGATTGTAAAATAAACTTTTTCCTTTAATTCACTGACCAGTTCAAACAGCCCCTGGCGCAGGCTCTTGTCATGCAGGGCGGCAGGACGCAAATGCAAAAGCAGTGCACGCATTTCAAGTTGTGCCTGCTGGACCATCTTCTCCGTCTGCAATAGGCCGGGCTGCACATCTTCGTTTTCAGTCATGGAAGACAGCAGCATGGAAGCGGCAAATAACTGCTGCGATACAGAATCATGCAATTCCCTGGCGAGCCGCTGGCGTTCCATGATCAGGCGTTCCTGTATGATTTGATCCTGTGTTTCAGCCCGTTCATTGGCGATGCGTGTCAGGCTTTTCCGTTGTGATTCCAACAGTTTCTGCAGCTTTAAGATGGAGCTGGATAAATTGCGCGGCAGGGTTTTCATTTGAGCTGCCTGAACGACTGTCTTGTCTTCATTGCGCAGAAGGGCTTGGAAAATTTCTTCAATCTCCTGAACTTTTGCCCGTGATAAGGACTCGGTCCACCACGAGATGCCGACAGACAACGCCAGCATCAAGACAAGCAGCCAAATGCCCAAAGGCAAACCAGCGATAAAATCTTCCCACAAGACGGACCAGCTGTTGACCGTTGGCAGTCCGAGCAATGCAAAAAGGATGCTGAAGACGATCAATGCGAATAACAATATGAAAAACAGGCTACGGGGCAGAATCTGTTTCATCTGCGGATCACCTCGACATCTCCCATCCATGTAGTGACGGAAATGATCAATTCGACTTTACTGCCCTCATCTGCGGGATAGCCGTCTTCCGCGTGGATTGTGCCATTCACAATCCGTTGTTTGTTTCCAGTGAAAAACCGGGCTTCTCCCAGAAGTGTCGAATAGAAGACGCGTACAGGAACTTCATAAGGCACGACAACCTGGACTTTCCCGAATCCTTGGCGAATGGAAACTAATGAGGTCTTTTTCGGCAATACGGTATGGGTGGTATCGACCAGGATATCGCCGATAAAGCCTTGTACATGAATATCTTTCCATTCATAGGACTCGATCGGTGTGCTTTGGGCGGACATGACTTTGTTTTGGATTAATCCTTTATCAGTAGAACCGTAAAGAGGCGCGGTCTGCAGCCACTCTTCGCCTTTCCATAAACGAAGCAGGAGGTAGATGGCCAGTCCGAAAACCATCAGCCGCAAACTCCACATCGACAGGATGGAAACCCCGATGAGAAAAGCACCTGTCCAAAAATAAGAACGGCGGTATTTCACGTTATTTCGCAACGCATAATAGATGGTTCCGATACCAAGAAGAATCAAAAACACACTGCCGTTTCCAAAGAAGGCAGCTTCTACGAATATCAATAATAAAGCGCTCAACAGAAAAAACGCTTGCCTGTTTGTTGAAAAATGCTGCATAGCTTTTGCCTCCTTCTTTGTATCAGAAAAAATGAGAAGAAGAAAAGCTTCTTCTCATTTCAGTTTAAACAATTTCTTTGTGGTTTGCGCTATTTTTTTCTAAAGATTCAAGACGGCGTTCCATTGCTGAACGTTCGTGGCGTTCTTCAACTTTAGCGCCCAGCGTTGTGATATAGGAAGCCATGTCGTCGAATGAACCGATGCGTTCGGCGACGAGCTCAGGACTCAGTACTTTATCCATCTGATGATGGGCACGTGTTGCATTTTCCTTGCCCATCAATTGCAGCTGTTTCACTTTCATGTCTTTCACTTTATGCTTCATTTCCTCGTAACGGTGTTCAAGGCCAGTGAGTTCAGCGATGTTTTCATCCAGGTTTTGCTGCAAAGTCTTGACGCGGTCGCTGTAAGCCTGCACTTCCATTGCGGCAAAATCAGCAAGGTCGGATTCGCCGGAAGCTTGCGCCAATTCCAATTGGTTTTGGCGTTTGTCGAGCATAGCAGATGCCTCAGCCAGTTCTTTCTCCAGTTTACCATTGAGTTGGGACTGGCGCTCTACCCATTTCCCTGTAGCCGTTGTCTGATTTTCAGCTTCTGTGATGTAGCGGTTCAATAATGCGAGTGGATTCTTTTCCTCTTTCTTTGCAACGACCGCATCCAGGTCAGTTGCGACGGCAAATTTGAAACGTTCCCATAAAGTTGTCATATTCGTTTCCTCCTTATTTGTTTAATTTATTCCATTGCTGTTCAAAGTTCGTAAATGGATCGCTTTCTTTCACAGCTTCAAGTGAAACGCTTTGGCCATTCCATTGGCGGTAGATCATCCACAAGCCAGCCAGTGCAGCGGCGCCGATCAATGCAGGCACATTCGATATGGCTGCAAGTCCGCCGATGACACCAACAAATGCCCACCAGAATTTCGCCAATGCCGTGGTGCTTCTTAAGTAATAATGCACCCCCGCATAGACAATCACTAACGATACTGCCAGTCCGATCATTGGGCCCAGGTTGGAAAGTGCGACGATTCCGGCAATGATGCCGAGGGTAATTAACCAAAATTTGTTCATCTTTTTTCCTCCTCTCAATTTCTAACCTAATCATACTAAGCATGCGCATTTTCCAATACGGTCTCTGACTGCATCTTTTACTAGGACCTGAGGCGTAGAAGCGTCTAAGTACCGCAAATTGGGAGGTGAAGTGCTATACTATTTTCTACTCCAATAAAACATTAACCATTTCAAATGGGATCTATTTTATAAGAAGAAAGAGGCGGTCCTCTATGAAAATACTGGCGGGCATCGGTGGTGCCTTATTGGTTTATACATCACTCATTGCGTATCTTGGCTGGGCGGTCTATAGTTGGCTGGCCAGTTTTTGGGAAGGGGCGAATCCATGGGTTTTTGCGGTTCTGTGGCTGGTTGTTGCCTATAGTTACATCATTGGGCGAATCGGCCACAAGTGGTTGGGTTTCACGATTCTGGGTTCCTATTGGTTCGCATTTTTACAGTATGCGATCCTGGTGATTCCGGTTGCGAATGTCCTCGTACTGGCAGTTGAGTTTATGGACGATGTGTTCATTATCGGCAGTGCTGCTGCGATAATATTGCTGGTGATATTTATTGTGGGCACTTATTTGGCTTATAGTCCGGTCGTCCGGAACCTGGAAATCACAGTAGATGGAAAAGAAGCCGATCCTTTGCATATGGTCATCGGCTCCGATTTTCATCTGGGGGTTTTATCAGGGAAAAGCCATTTGCAGCGTTTCGTGGACAAGACCAATGCGCTCGATCCGGATGTAGTGTTTTTAGCTGGTGATCTCGTGGACGATGATCCTGTCTGGTTTGCCCGCTATGGCATGGGCGAGGTAATGGCGCAATTGCATCCTTCACTTGGTGTTTACGGAGTATTGGGGAACCACGAATATTACGGCAAAAAAATTCCTTTGCTGGTAAGGCTGATGGAAAAATCGGGAGTAAATATATTAAGAGATGAAACTATTCTTGTGGGAAATCGTTTCTATTTGACGGGGCGTGAAGACCGGACGAACGGCAAGCGCCATCCGCTGGCTCAGCTGAAGCCGGAAAAAGGCGGAATGCCGTGGATTATCATGGACCATACACCTTCTGATCTGAAAAAACCGGTGGAACTGGATGCCGATTTCCATATGTCAGGCCATACCCACAAAGGACAGATGTGGCCCAATCATTTATTGACAAGAAGGATTTTTGAATTGGATTACGGGTATCGGTTAATAAAGAAGACGCATTTCGTGGTATCTTCGGGTTTCGGCTTTTGGGGACCGCCTTTGCGCATTGGAAGCCGCTCAGAACTATGGTCGGTGAAAATGAATTTCCGGCCTTCTTCGTAAAAAGGAGTGTTTAGATGGAAGATTGGATTACATCAGTCATGTCGGATTATGGCTATTTCGGCATCTTTCTGCTGATTATGCTGGAGAATGTTTTTCCGCCGATACCGTCAGAAGTGATTTTGACGGTCGGTGGATTTATGACCACAACGACAACGATGACTATACCGGGAGTGATCATGGCCTCGACTGCCGGATCGGTTGTGGGTGCAGTTGCTTTATACGGTGTCGGTTTGTTGCTGGACGTGGAGCGATTGGAAAAAATCATTGATAAGTACGGCAATTGGTTGCGTGTGAAGAAGTCTGATATACATAAAGCAGATGCCTGGTTCGACCGCTTTGGAATATGGACAGTGTTTTTCGGACGGTTAATTCCTTTAGTGCGCAGTCTCATTTCAATTCCTGCAGGGATGTCGAATATGAAATTTTGGCTATTCTTAACTTTTACGACTCTTGGCACCTTGATCTGGAATACGGTATTGGTGTTTGTCGGAGAAGCAGTAGGCGATAATAGAGAGCAAATCATGCATCAATTGGAACTCTACTCCAACGTAGTCTATGTTTTGATAGCATTATGCGGTATCGCGGCTATTTGGTATTATTTTAAGAAGATTAGAGCACGCAACTAACAGGAAACTGCTGGCAATTGCCCGCAGTTTTTTTAATTGCTATAATCAGGGCATAGCAGAGAATGGGGGATTTCTATGAAGCCGATTGTATTCATCACACAAAAACTGCCGGATCAGGCAGTAGCTGGATTAAAGGAACAATATGAAGTCCGGATGTGGCCGGAAGAAGACACCCACGCACCACGCGAAAAATTGCTTGAAGAAGCGAAAGAAGCGCATGCGCTTTGGACGATGCTGTCCGACCAAATCGATAATGAAGTATTTGAAGCAGCACCTAACTTGAAAATTGTCAGCAATCTGGCAGTTGGCTACAACAATATTGACTTGGAGGCAGCCCGCAAACATGGTGTGACCGTCACCAACACACCTGATGTCTTGACGGAAGCTACTGCAGACCTGACCTTTGCTTTACTCCTGGCAACAGCCCGCAGAATCATTGAAGCGGAAAAGACGGTTCGCTCAGGTGAATGGAAATCCTGGACCCCAATGGGGATGACGGGACAGAATGTTGGCGGGGCAACGCTTGGAATCATTGGCATGGGACGTATCGGCGAAGCGGTGGCTCGCCGTGCGCAAGGATTTGGCATGGACGTCCTGTATCATAACCGGACGCGCCGAAGCTTGGAAGATGTGCGTTATGCCGGATTCGAGGAATTGCTGAAGGTTTCGGATTATGTAGTGATCTTGACGCCGCTGACACCGGAAACTGAAGGAATGATCGGAGCGGATGAAATAGCGCTGATGAAAGAAACCGCTTCTTTGATCAACGTTGCCAGAGGCGGCATTGTCGACGAAATGGCTTTATACGAAGCGTTGAAAGACAATAAAATCTGGGGCGCCGGCCTCGATGTTTTTGAGCAGGAACCGGTGCCGCTGGATCATCCGCTGCTGACATTGCCGAATGTTACGGTATTGCCGCATATCGGCAGTGCAACGATTCAGACCCGTCTGGAGATGATGGCATTGAATGCCGAAGCAATCAGCGCTTGTCTGGAAAGCCGGTCGGTGAAAAATAGGGTCTGCTGATAGCGGGCAAGACAAGGCGGCTGGTATTCAGCTGCCTTTTTTAGTACGAAAAACCGAAAATGAGTTGTCGAAGTTGGATAAAGCGTCTTTCCTGCGGAAGGAGAGTTGAAGTTTGCCGTTATTTATTGTAAAATGATTGAGGTTTTTGCTGCCTTTTCGGCAACGAATCAAATAGAAGAAATAGGAGGTATGATTCATGCAAAATCATACACACAACGTCTTACTTTATTATCTATATACACCGATTGAAGATCCAAAAGCTTTTGCGGCTGAGCATTTGGCGGCCTGTAAGGAGCTTGAGCTGAAAGGGCGTATCCTTGTTTCTGAAGAAGGAATCAATGGTACATGTTCAGGAACTATTGAACAAACTGAGGCTTATATGGAAATGGTGAAAAGCGATCCGCGCTTCTCAGACATCGTTTTCAAAATTGACGCTGCTGAAGGCCATGCATTCAAAAAAATGCATGTTCGTGCGAAAAAAGAAATCGTTCACCTTGGACTTGAAGAAGATATCAACCCGAATGAACTGACAGGCACTTACTTGGAGCCGGTTGAATTTTACAAGCAGATGCAGCAGCAGGACACTATCGTCTTGGATGCGCGCAATGATTACGAATACGATCTTGGGCATTTCCGCAACTCGGTCCGTCCGGATATTGAAAACTTCCGTGACCTTCCGGAATGGATCCGTGACAACAAAGAACAATTCGAAGGCAAGAAAATTTTGACGTATTGTACAGGCGGCATCCGCTGTGAAAAATTCTCAGGCTGGCTGAAAAAAGAAGGCTTTGAAGATGTTGCTCAATTACATGGCGGCATTGTCACTTACGGTAAAGACCCTGAAGTGAAAGGCGATCTATGGGACGGACAACTGTATGTCTTTGATGAGCGTATTGCCGTGCCGGTAAACCAGTTGGAGCACGTCGTTGTCGGAAGAGACCATTTTACAGGTGAACCTTGTGAACGCTATGTAAACTGTGCCAACCCTGACTGCAACGCGAAGATTTTAGCTTCCGAAGAAAACGAACATAAGTATATGCGTTCATGTTCAGATGAATGCCGTGAACACCCACGCAACCGCTATGCTTTTGAACATGGCTTAACTGGAGAACAAGTACAGGAGCGTTTGGATGTGTTGAAAGAAACGACTAACGTTTAATGGAATCTAAAAAAGCTGCCGATTCGGCAGCTTTTTTAGATTCCATTTATTTTTCTACTTCTTCCTGGCAGTCAAAGCAGACCAATTCTCCATCAACATAAACTCCATCGAGAAATCCATCACGGCAATAAACGTCTTTACCACAATTGCTGCAAGGCCCGATGAGTTCACGCATCCTGTAAACCTTCAGCATAGACATACATGGCTTCTTTAAGATACTTGGCCAATCCTTCGCCATGCTGATCGATATTGTTGGCGAAACGGCTATCGGATGCATACAAGTCACCCAGGCCACGGAACATTTTCGGCGAACACTCATAGAAGCGGTTCAAAAGTGTATAGTAAGCCTTCATTTCCGTTTGGACAGGAGCAGCCTCTGGAGGCAAATGCATCAAACTTGCAACCGTATTGTAAATGCGGTCCCCTTCACGGTTGATTTCGTCCAAATCCTCTTCTTCTTTCTCCACTTTGACCGGTTCGCTGTAAGTTGCTGCAGGTTCAGGTTCTTCATGCAAAGCTGTTTCAACTGGAGCAATCGCAACGGCAACTGCTGAGTCCTCTTTGTCATAACTCGGTACAGCTTGATAAGCTTCCATCGGTGATTCACTCTGTTCTGGGACAGAAATATCCATGTCAGATTTGTGGTATTTCTTAAGCAGATCTTCCTGTTTTTGGCTTGTGAATGCGGAGAAACGTTCTGTATCCGACAAACTCTGCAACCCTTGCAGTTCCAATTGAGTTTGCTGTGCATTTTCAATCAGACTTTCAATACGCTGTTTCTTTTGTTCAAGCAATCCAATGTGCTGGGACAATGCATATTCCTGGTCAAAGCCATCAGCCACAAGTTCCTGGATTTTCTTCAGCGAAAAATCCAATTCTTTCAAGAATAAAATCTGTTGAAGCAACTTCAAATCTTTTCCATTGTAGTAGCGGTAACGGTTGGTGCCGATATTAGACGGTTTCAATAAACCGATGCTGTCATAGTGATGGAGGGTCCGAACACTGACGCCCGCTATTTTTGCCACTTCTTGTACTTTGTACAATCTAATCACCTCTCTCTCTAAAATACACTATAACGCACCGTTAGTGTCAATAGTTTAAAGAAAAAGACGTTAAAATGTTTTGTACTGGTCCGGTAGTAAGGATTGAAAAAGGGATTTCTACAAAATGAGCGAAACAAAGAAGAAAAAATCCTGTAAGTCACTTTTTTGTTTTCTAGGCTGAGATTGGGCGTTTGTAAATGAAGTTTTGAAATTTCTATCTCACCTAATGTCTTCTTTACATGAAGTATTTGTCTTCTAACATGAAAGTCCACTTTTTTTTGCGTATGGAAGCTGGAAAGAATAGAAAAGGTGCAGGCAGCCAGCCGAAATGTTCATGTGAAAACCCAAACCTTAAAGGTAGAGCATAAAGTTTCTCCTCCAAAAACAAAAATATAATCAATCCAAAGATAAAAAACAAACATTTCAGAAATCTGATAGGTTTTTCTGGTTATTTGTGAAATAATGAAAATGAAAGCGTTCTCAAAAATGGGATGGGGGAAGGGGCAATGATGATGAAATTGACCAATTTCGTGAACGGACAGTGGCAACAGACAGAGCAGGCGGAATTCAGGCCTGTCTTGAATCCTGCAAATGGAGAAGAGTTGGCGCAAGTGCGGATGTCTACTGAACAGGATGTCGACTTGGCAGTACAAGCGGCTCTAAAAGCGCAGAAAAAATGGGCAAATGTGCCAGCTCCCAAACGTGCAGCTTATTTATATGAAATCGGGCGGCTGATGAAAGAACGAAAAGAGCAGCTGGCTCAAGTATTGACGAAAGAAATGGGGAAAGTCATCGAAGAAGGGCGCGGTGAAGTGCAGGAAGGAATTGATATGGCTTATTACATGGCTGGGGAAGGCAGGCGGTTATTTGGTGAAACGACACCATCAGAACTGGCGGATAAATTTGCCATGAGCATCCGTTCGCCAATCGGCGTTGTAGGATTGATCACGCCTTGGAATTTCCCAGTGGCGATTGCCACATGGAAGTCGTTTCCGGCTATTGTGGCAGGCAATACATTCGTTTGGAAACCGGCCACCGAAACGCCAATGATGGCTTACGAAATGGCGAAAATATTCGAAGAAGCCGGGCTTCCGGAAGGAGTCGCCAATATTGTCTTCGGATCGGGCCAAGAAGTCGGGACAGCTCTTATTGAGCATCAAGGCGTTCGCGTCATTTCATTTACAGGATCTACAGAAACCGGGCGCAAAGTGGCAGAGGCAGGTGGCCGCAACCTGAAGAAAGTATCGCTTGAAATGGGAGGCAAGAACGCTGTAATCGTCATGGAAGATGCCGATCTGGACTTGGCGGTGGAAGGGATTCTGTGGAGTGCATTCGGAACCGCCGGCCAGCGCTGTACGGCATGCAGCCGGGTGATTGTTCATGCAGGCGTTAAAGAAGAGCTGCAGAAGCGTCTGCTGTCCAAGATGGAAGCGCTGACGATTGGAGATGGAATGGACGAGTCCGTCAAAGTGGGGCCGGTCATCAATCGCCAGGCACTTGAAAAAATCCATTCCTATATTGAAGTCGGCCGTCAGGAAGGAGCTACACTGCTGGTGGGCGGCGAGATCCTGACTGGGGGCATCTATGATAAAGGGAACTATTACGCTCCGACATTGTTTACAGATGTTAAGCCGGATATGCGCATTGCACAGGAAGAAATTTTCGGGCCCGTCGTGTCAATAATTGAAGTATCAAGTTTCGAAGAGGCGATCGATGTCAACAATGGCGTGATTTATGGGTTATCCAGTTCCATTTACACCGCTGATGTGAATCGGGCATTCAAAGCGCAGCGTGATTTGGATACTGGAATCGTTTATATCAATGCTGGTACGACAGGAGCGGAAATCCACTTGCCGTTCGGCGGGACAAAAGGAACAGGCAACGGGCACCGCGATTCGGGAGTTGCTGCCTTAGATGTCTTTACTGAATGGAAAAGTGTCTATATCGATTACAGCGGAAAATTGCAGCGTGCTCAGATTGATAATGACATTTAATGGCGAAAGGGGATGCGGGAGATGAAAATCGTCGTATTAGGCGCAGGATTGATGGGCAAACAAGCGGCTCGGGACCTGGTTGAAGAGGAAGCGGTGGAACGAGTCTTTTTAGCGGATCGCAACATCAGCCAGGCAAAATTGTTCTGTGAGCAGCTTGGCAGCGATAAACTGGAAGTACTGAAACTAGATGCTGCTGATGATGCTGCATTGGCAGAAACTATCAATAAAGGCGACATTGTCATCAATGCGCTATTTTATACTTTCAATGAAAAAGTGGCGGCCACCGCCCTTCAATACGGGGTTCACGTTGTCGATTTGGGTGGCCATATTGGAGGTGCTACAGATGCTGTCCTGGACATGCACGAAAAAGCCCAGCAACAAAGAGTCACGCTGATTCCTGATCTGGGCGTGGCTCCAGGAATGATCAACATCCTGACTGGCTATGGTGCGGGCAAACTGGACCAAGTATCAGATATACGGTTGTATGTCGGAGGCATCCCACTTCATCCAGAACCGCCTCTTGAGTATAATCATGTCTTTTCATTGGAAGGGGTCTTTGACCATTACACAGATAAATCCCATGTCATTCGCAGCGGCAAGCTGCTGGAAGTTGAATCATTATCCGAAATCGAACATGTCACTTTTAAGAATTTTGGTGAACTGGAGGCCTTCCATACTTCGGGCGGGACTTCGACTTTGACGGATACCTTCAGTGATGTCGATTCTTTGGAATACAAAACTTTGCGCTATAAGGGGCATGCCAAGAAATTTAAGCTATTGGTGGATCTCGGTTTTACCGATCGTAAAAAAACCGTGGAAGTGGATGGACGGGAAGTGAACCTTCGCGCTGTTCTAAAAGCGGTACTTGAACCGATAACCGCACTTGGAGACAAGCAGGATGCCGTCGTCTTGCGGGTGTTGGTATCAGGAGTGAAAGAAGGAGAGGAAATCACCTACGAATACAATATGGTGACCGTGAAAGACCCGAAGACAGGTGTAACGGCAATGGCCCGTGCGACTGCCTATACGATTTCAGTCGTAGCGCAGATGATCGGCAAAGGGATTATTGATAAACGGGGCGCCTATCCGCCGGAAATGATTGTCCCGGGAGATGCGTATATCGAAGAAATGGCCAAGCGCGGAGTAAACATTGAGGAGACTGTCCATCGTTCGGCTTTCCAGAGTTGATGGACTCAGTTCTGGCCGTTTTAAAAGCGAACAGTGAAAAGGCACGGTTCCTATTGGAGCCATGCCTTTTTTCGGCTTATATCAGTTCTTCTGCTCGTTTGGGCACCAGCATTTTCAAACTGCCCGGCTGAATTTCGATATCGAGCGGCGTCTTTAAGTAGATCTCACCATCGGTATCGACATCCAATTCTTCTGTTGTTTTGATGGAAATGGATTTTCCTTGGTAATGGACGATATGCTCCAGTTCTTCAGCCACCACTTCGGGCTGCGACAATGAAAACCATTCACGCAGTGCAGCCAAAGAAGATGTTTGGATAATAAATAGATCCAGTAGGCCATCTGCCGGATCGATTGTGGCCAGCGGGAAGTTATGCGTACCGATCGATTTGCCGTTCATGACAAGAACCAGCACGCCTTCTTCCGCATAGGTAATGCCATCAATCTTCAGCTGTACTGGGAATGGCTCTGCCTGTCGCATGGATTGCAGCGCACTCATAAAATAGCTCAGCTTGCCATAACGCTCTTTTAGATGAGGATCAATATTTGAAGACGCATCCGTGATCAGCCCGATGCCAGCAAAGTTAAGGAAAGATCCACCATTGATCCGACCCGTGTCGATATCCCGGAATTCCCCATTGACCAATTCTTCCGCTGCCAAATTCAAGTCTAAAGGGATATTCAAGGTGCGTGCAAAATCATTGCACGTGCCGCTTGGCAATATAGCCATCGGGGGAGGGGCGGGAATAGCTGATAAGGCACGGACTGCAGAATGGACCGTCCCATCGCCTCCAGCGATAAACAAAATATCTGCATGGGTTGCAGCTGTCTGGCAGGCATTTTCGAACTCTTCGGGTGATCCAGTTTGGATAAGTTCGAGTGACTTGGAGGCTTCAGCCAAGTGCGGAACGGCCATTCGCAGTACGGAGTCTATCGTAGACGCTCCTGCGTTGCCGTTATACAATAAAACGGAACGATTGAACTTAGGCATTTCATGTGCCCTCCTGTACTTCTATTTATATATCTATTCCCACTAAGACAGATCCCGTAAACTATGGCAGACTACAAAAAATGAGGTGTCAGCATGACGATGAAATTATATTATCAGGATTCGGAGATTTCAGAAGCAATGGTAGAAGTGATAAAGACTGGAAAAGATAAAGCAGGCTCTTATGCTGTTTTGGACCAAAGCTGTTTCTATCCAGAAGGCGGCGGCCAACCGGCAGATACCGGCAACATCGGACCGGCAAACGTACTGGATGTCCAGACAGTGGAAGGAGAAATCCGCCATTATACCGATGTCGAGCTTCCAAAAGAACGTTTTGCTGCAAAATTGGACTGGCGAAAAAGATGGGATCATATGCAGCAGCATGCCGGACAGCATGTATTAAGTGCATTGTTTGATGACGTATATGGTTTGAAAACGCAAAGTTTTCATTTAGGAAAAGAACGTGTCTCCATCGATCTGGATTTGGATACAGTAACAAAAGAACAGCTGCAGGAAGTCGAAGATATGGCCAACAAAACGATCAGCCGACGCCTTGTGATTTCCACAAAGTGGGTCAGTCCTGCAGAAGCCGAAGAATTAAAGTTGAGAAAGCCGCCGGCAGTTGAAGGCGACATCCGTTTGGTTGGAATTGATGGCATTGATCTGAATGCGTGCGGAGGCACTCATCCCAAAAACACGTCAGACATCGGCCTGTTGAAGATCATCTCCACAGAAAAAGCGAAAGGCGGCACACGGGTTTATTTTCTATGCGGCAATCGGGCTTTAACGTATTTTAACTTTTTGATGGACACCACTGACAAATTGGTTGTTCAGTTGAATGCGCCGGCTTCTGAATTGTCCGAAGCTGCCGGGGCTTTGCTGGCTGAAAAAGCCACAGCTGATAAAACAATCAAAACCTTGCAGGAACAATTATTGAATCTGGAAGCGGAAGCGATTCTTCCAGACAATGGCGTTGTCGAAAAATTGTTTGAAGACCGGCCGATCAAAGAGCTGCAACAGCTCGCCCGTTATGTAATCAGCCGGCATCATGCGGCGACCGTGCTGTTCATCAGCCGTTCAGGGGATGATGTGCGTTTTGTTTGTGCAAAAGGTGAACAGGCGCCGGGCGATATGCGGGAAGTGCTGAAGCAACTGCTGGCATTGACGGATGGGAAAGGCGGCGGCAATCCTCAGTTTGCACAAGGCGGTGGCAAGACTGCTGAAGCACCAGAAAGATTCCAGGAGATTTTTCGGACAATGGTAAAGAATTTCGGATAAACTGTGTAACTTTTCCAGCGGATTGCTGTCTAATGGGAAAAGGGATGTCTGAAAGGGCGTGAAGCATCATGAAGAAGAAAATCTGGGCCATTGCAGCTGTCGTGGCTACAGCGCTTATTCTAGCTTTTGTTTTTCTCAATGATAAGGTGTCGGTGAGCGCATCTCCGGTGGCGTTAGCGGAGCAGGGCTGGAAAGCTAATTTTTCTTCTGCACTTCAGCAGGATGCTGTAAATAACGGCGATCTGTACATCACGGATGCAGAAGGTGAAAACATAGCTGCCGAAATGATCATCCACGCCAATGGCAAGACTTTGGAAGTGCCGGGGCTGGCCACAGGCGAATATCGATTGCATATCAAAAAAAAAGCCTTACAAAACAGTTTTGTAAAAAGCTTAGCAGCTACTGAAATAACGTTCGTTGTTCAGGAACAATTGGAAAAGCTGTCAGAGGAAGAAGAGCTGCGCATGTACTTTTCCCGGCTGATGGAAATGCAGCGAAATAATCCGCGATACGGTGGGGCCGTTGCAGAGAACAGTGAAGAGACGGCCGAATCCTCCGACTCTGCAGCAGGCGAAGCTGAAGGTTCTGGTGGAGGTCATTCAAGCACCAATAATCAGGTGGATGGGGTGGATGAAGCGGACTTGGTGAAAACGGATGGTTCGTATGTCTACTCGATCAGTGAGTCTCGAGTGGTGATTTCGGATGTCCGAAATCCGCAGGGAATGACAGTGGCTGCCGAGCTGCCATTTACAGAAGAAACTTATCCGCAGCAGCTTTTCTTATCAGGCGACACCTTGGTGGTTATGGGCAGCCGCTTTTCTGCCATGCCAACAGATGACTTTCAGCTGCCGGAGAACCAGTTGCCGCATTTGAACGTCACATCTGTTTCTTTATACGATGTCAGCAAGCCCACTTCCCCTCAGCTGATCCGCGAGTTTGGCAGTGAAGGGAATTTGAACGGTGCAAGGCTGACGAACAATGTCCTTTACTTTGTCACCAATGTTTACCCGGATTATTGGATCTTGGAAGAACAGAGTGAGTCTGAACTCCGGCCGCATCACTATGATTCGAAAGAAGGCGGGACCCTTCAACCGCTCCCTTACGACAGTATCGCGATTCTGCCTGGAACGATGGAAGGCAACTATAGCGTCATCACGGCGATCGACCTTGCTGCACCTGAAACCAACGACATTTCGACAGAAGGTTTTTTGGGCGGCAGTGAGCAGCTTTACATGAATGAAGAAAATCTGTATCTGACCGCTTCGGCCTATGTTCCGTTGGATGATGAATCGGTACGGAGCGGCAGAGAAACAATGATTTGGATTCCGGAACAAGCCAATACCGAGATTTTTAAATTCGGGTTGAACGGGACGGCTGTGGAGTTCCTGGCTTCTTCAGAAATAACGGGTTCTCTTCTTAACCAATTTTCCATGGATGAACACAACGGTTATTTCCGAGTGGTGACCACGGAAGGGATTGCTTGGGATCTCACCACACCATCGAAAAATCATTTGTTCGTTCTGGATGGACAAATGAAGCAGGTTGGATCAGTGGAAGATTTGGCGCCTGGAGAACGGATTTATTCCGCTCGCTTTATTGGAGATAAGGCCTATATGGTGACTTTCAAAGAAACCGATCCCCTTTTCGTCATTGATATTTCGGCGCCTTCTTCTCCGCAAGTGCTAGGAGAATTGAAAATACCGGGCTTCTCAAATTACTTGCATCCTTTGGACGACAATCATTTGATTGGTTTCGGCTATGATACGAAACTGGTGCCTGAAAAAAATGGAGAACCGCGCGTAGTCACAGGGGGCATGAAAATTTCTTTGTTTGACGTCAGTAACTTTAATGCCCCAGTAGAGAAAGATACGGAAATCATTGGAGGGGCAGGCACTTACTCAGCGCTTCAATACGACCATAAAGCGCTGTTTACGCATAAGGAGAAAAACTTATTCGGTTTTCCAGCTGCCATTTATAAAGAGACTACAGGCGATTACGTGGAATTTGAAGGCGAAGGTGCGTTGATCTACACCATCACGGCCCAAGGCATTTCACAAACCGCAAGCTTGGTCGAACAAACCGACAATCAGTACGAAGATTGGAACACTGCTGTACAGCGGATCCTCTATGTTGGTGACACGCTTTATACAGTCGCGAATGGTGAAATTAAGAGCTATGGTCTGGAGACATTTGAACCCATCAGCATTCTGAAATTTGATCAGTAGCAAAGAAGAGGCGGATTTTTATCCGTCTCTTTTTTTATATGTTTTTAATTAGCAGAAAAAGGGAAGTTGAGAAGTATTCTGAAAACTATAAATGGAGGGATACCGATGAAAGCCGTAACATTCCAAGGAACAAAAAACATGCAGGTGAAAGAAGTAAAAGATCCTGAAATCCAGAAAAATGATGATATTATCGTGAAAATAACTTCCACGGCTATATGCGGAACAGATTTGCATATTTATCAGGGCGCTTTGCCGACGACAAAAGATACAGTCATTGGGCATGAACCGATGGGGATTGTCGAAGAAGTAGGGTCAGGCGTCACCAAAGTGAAAAAAGGAGATCGCATTGTACTTCCTTTCAACGTCAGCTGTGGCCATTGTTTTTATTGCAGCCATGAAATGGAGAGCCAGTGTGATAATTCAAATGGCAACCCCCATTTCGACACAGGCGGCTATTTCGGCTTAACGGAACGCTATGGAGATTATTCTGGTGGACAAGCTGAATATTTGCGTGTACCTTACGGAAATTTCATGCCGCTTGTCATCCCGGAATCCTCTGAGTTGGAAGATGAATCACTCCTGTTCCTGTCTGACGTTCTGCCGACTGCTTGGTGGAGTGTCGAAAACGCAGGAGTGAAAAAAGGCGACACGGTTGTTGTGTTAGGCTGTGGTCCTATCGGGCTCATGACACAGAAATTCGCCTGGATGCAAGGCGCCAGCCGCGTAATTGCGGTGGATGAAATTCCTTACCGGATGGAACTTGCTAAAAAAATGAATAATGTCGAAATTGTTGATTTCAGTAAACATGACAATACAGGGGCTTTAATCCATGAAATCACGCAAGGCGGGGCGAATGTTGTCATCGATTGCGTAGGGATGGATGGCAAGAAATCGCCGGCAGAAGCAGCTCAGCAAAAATTGATGCTGCAAGGTGGTACTCTCAGTGCGATTGATATTGCAAAAGATGCCGTCAGCAAATTTGGTACGATTCAGCTCACAGGAGTTTATGGCTTGACGTACAATATGTTCCCTCTTGGAAATATGTTCGAGCGGAACGTCACCTTGAAAATGGGACAGGCTCCAGTTATTCACCTAATGCCGATGCTGTACAAAAAAATCGAAAACGGAGAATTCGATCCGCGTGAAATCATTTCACATATTGTGCCACTGGAAAGTGCCGCAGACGCATATCAGATTTTCAACGACCATCAGGATAATTGTACAAAAGTCGTCTTGAAACCATAATTATCGATTCATCTCCAACACACCATTAAACGCCCCGACGACCTGGGGCGTTTAATTTTTTGTCCATGTGCGTTATGATGAGTACAGAAACCGACCGCGAAAGGAGAGAGACACGTGGCGCAAATAGGAGAGACCCGGCGCGAACTCGCGTTGGATTGTTTTTTGCTGGCGGGCAGAATCATGATGGAGAGCGGGGCCGAAACCTATCGAGTCGAGGACACAATGATCCGGATGGCGGTATCGCAAAATATGGTGAACTCCCATTGCTTTGTTACACCAACAGGCATCATGTTTTCTCCAAGTGAAGAGCTGGCAACTCGATTTGTTCGAATCAATAATCGGAGCACCGATTTGGAACGGGTGGCACTCGTCAATTCCGTTTCACGAAACCTGGTGTCCGGTGAATATACATTGCAACAGGCTTATGATGAAATGCTGATGATTGACCAAACCAATTATCGATCCAGTATATGGGTGCAGACCCTGGCGGCTTCAGTGGCGAGTGCCTGCTTTTTTATTTTATTGGGCGGCAGTTGGATCAACCTTCCATTTGCTTTTGTAATCGGAGGAATCGGCTTCATCATTGTGGAAAAGATCCTGGAAGAAACGCGTGTTAAGATATTTGCTGAATTTATCGGGGCTTTTGTAATCGGGATACTTGCATCCCTCGCTGTCTATTCAGGGATTGCGACCAATTTGGATACGCTGATCATCGGTTCTATCATGCCGCTCGTTCCGGGATTATTGATCACAAATGCTGTACGGGATTTGATGGCGGGCCATTTTGTATCCGGCTTGTCCAAGGGAGCTGAGGCATTTTTGACGGCCTTTGCCATCGGTGCAGGAATCGCTTTAGTCATATCGTTTTAAGGAGGAAATCAAATGAATTGGCCATTGGAAGCGCTACTTAGTTTTTTGGCGGCAGGCGCATTTGGCGTCATCTTCAATGCCCCGCGCCGGACCCTGGTCAGTTGTGGACTGGTGGGCATGAGCGGATGGCTCATTTACCGCAGCTTCTTTCTGATCTTTGAGGATTCGGTCCAAGCCTCTTTTGCTGGAGCCTTTGCTGTTTCAATTGTGGCACATTTGCTGGCGAAGAAGTTCCGGATGCCCATGATCATATTCAGTATCGCGGGAATCATTCCATTGGTTCCGGGAAGCAAGGCATACAACGCTATGCGCAACATCGTTGAAAACAATTACCTGGAAGCTATCGCTTTCGCATCCGAAGCGTTAATGATCTCCGGAGCTGTGGCAATGGGACTGGTTTTTGCAGAAGTGATGATGCAACTGTTCTTCAAGCGGCAGGCAAAAAGAATACAAAGAAAAATGGGCCTGACACAAGAGTGATTCTTGTTAGTCAGACCCATTTTTAATTTGTGGAAATGAGAGATTGAACAGGCGTTTCCGCTTTTCTAGTTAGTTCAACCATTTCTCCAAATCTGCTGCTGTCATCGGATGGCCGATGATGTAGCCTTGAAGGCTGTCGCAGCCCATGGCGCGCAACAGTTCAAACTGTTCATTGGTTTCAACGCCTTCAGCGGTTACTTGGAAGTCGAGTGATTTGCCGAACTGAATCATGCCGTTGATCAGTTTTTGTATTTTTTCCTGTTTAGTGATGGATTGAATAATCGTTTGATCTATTTTTAATGAAGAAATTGGCAGCATAAGCATATAGCGGAATGAGGCGTAACCTGTTCCGAAGTCATCTAACGCAAAACTGATGCCTTCTTGTTGAAGAGTCTTCATTTGAGACATAATCGAACGTTCCGCTTCTGCTTCAAGTGCAAATTTCTCTGTGATCTCGATCATCAAGGAACTTGCTTTGCAGTCATTGATTTTTAATTGTTCAAGTACCATCTTCGCCATGTCTTTGTCTCTGAACTCACGGATAGAAGAGTTGATGCTGATTTGCAAGTCGATGTCCTTGGTTTGCCATTCTTTTAATTGACGGCAGGCAGTTTCGACGACAAAGCTGCCGATTTCATTGATCAAGCCATTTTCTTCAGCAATCGGAATCAGTTCGTCCGGTGTAATGACACCGATTTCCGAATCAGTCCAACGCACCAACGCTTCTACGCGCTCCACTTTGCCGTTGTTCAAATTGACCTGCGGCTGGTAGAGGAGCTGTAAGTTCTTGCGGTCCAAGGCATAGATGAGCCGTTTTTCGATAAATGCTTTACGGTTCAGCCGCTCGTGGTCATCAGATGTCAGTGCGGCAATGGCACTGCCTCCACGGTCTTTCACTTTTTTGATGGTCGCATAGGAAGCTTTGATCAAATGCATGAAATTCTGCTGATCTTCAGGGTATTTCGTGATGGCACCGCTGATGGTCAATGGCACTGCTGTACCTTGAAGGTAAATCGGGTGCTGCTTCAGGTAATGAAGGAAGCCTTCGATAAACCAGTTGCTCAACGGTGTAACCAATGCAAATTCGTGCAGGCCAGCACGCGTGATGATCGAATCGGAAAAATACATCCGAAGGCGCTTAGTGAACTCGATGAGCAGCTCGTTTTCTGTATCCGTATCCGAGACGTCGCGCAATGTGTAAAAACGGTCAATATCCAGGAAAACAAAGGAGAAATGACGTTCTTCTTCTATGTATTCATTTACGACCTGTTCAAGGCGATGGCGATTCTCAAGGCCGGTAACCGGATCAATAAAAGCAATTTCTTCGAGATGCTGCTGGGCTTTCTTATTGGCGGTTATGTCTTTTTCCAGGAAAATGTAATAAGTATCATCACCGGAAAGCTGCATCGGAATGGCCGTTAAGTCCACCCAGTAGATTTCTCCATCTTTTTTCACTTTTTTCGCTTCACCGTTCCAGACATTTCCTTGTCTGAGAGTGGACAAAATTGAATCGACAAACTGAACGTCTTCTTCACTGTCTCCGAACATATGCCAAACAGGCTTGCCCAAAATACGTTTTGGTGTCCACTTGCTCAACTTCAAAAACAGTGGGTTCGCATAGGTAATCAAAAATTCCTGATCGAAATAAAGCAACATGAAAGAGTCGTCCAGACCGTTCCGCAAATGGTTTAATTCTTTAGCGGGAGAACCGTCTTCATCGGTTTCGTCCAGTTCGTAGATGGTCATGACATACTGCTCGTCGTCGGCTGTATAGGATTTGGCTACAACTGTTGTATATGCTTTTACTCCGTCGCCCATTTCGATTTCCACATCTTCAAATCTGACCGGTTCCTTAGTCTTTAGTAACTTGTCCCAGGACTGCTTGTTCAACGCTGCTTTTTCGGGATTCATATAAGGAGAGAGCTGTCCTTTGACAGCTTCGGATTCTATTTGGAAAACACGTTCAGCATGCTGATTGCACCATGCAATGAACCCATTTTTATCCATGATGATGATGGGGAATGGAATATGGTTGAAAACGAGGGTATCGGCTAATTTTCCTTGCAATTCGCTCATTCTTTGACGCTCCTTAACCGTAGTCTATTCTTATTATAGAGAAGAAAAGGTCTATCGTCATCCTTTTCAAAATAATCTCTATGACAAGTTTATGGTTTTTTCACTATCCTTTAGCCGATAATCGTGAGAGAATAGGCATAAATCATAAGAAAATTGAGGTAAGAGTATGTTAAAGAAAATTTTTGTATTATTATTCCTGATTTTTATAATTCCTTTTTCAACTCTGGCACATACGACTCTATTGTCATCGACACCTGCTGAAGGTGAAAATTTGACGGAAGCCTTAAAAGAGGCGGAACTGGTTTTTGGAACAAGAATTGAAGAAGGCAGTACGATGACAATTGAAGGAGAAAACGGTTCTTTTGAATTCGACAGTATTGCTATTGAAGGGGATACAATGAACGGCATTTTCAGTGAAACCTTGGAAAATGGATCTTATCGTATTCTTTGGAATATCATTGGAGAAGATGGACACCCGATAGAAGGGGAAATCGCTTTTGGGGTAACTGTTGAAGAAGAGGAAGCTCCGGTTGCCGCTGAAACAGCCGAAGAGCCGGCAGAGGAATCTGCGGCACCTTCAGAAGAAGTGGCAGAACAACAGCCTGAAGAAGGCGGCAATTTACTGGTAACGATTCTGCTTGTGGCGGCTGCTGTTTTAGTCGTCTACGGAATCTTTAAGTTGCTCAAGAAGAAAAAATGATGTCTTTCTCCGCAATTGCCGATGTCTTGCTGTATGTCGCTTTTTCGTACCTCGCAGGCTCGATTGTACTCCAGTTTATCCCGGATGACCGAAAGCCATCGCTATCCACTTCCAAAATTCTGCTGCTGCTCAGTACGGCCGGTGTTATCGTGCTGTCCTTTATGCCGGTCTATGAATTGGCTTTATTCCTGCAGAGCAGCCAAGGATGGGGCGAGGCTTATCAGAATGCCATTACCGGGTTCCGGGTAGGGCAAGGCTGGTTGATCACAGTGCTGCTCAGCATCATTTTGGGAATCTCCATCTATTTGGGGGGCAGCCGTTATATTCAGGCGCTGTACTTATTTTTACTTATTTTGACCGTGGGCTTTTACAGCCACATTTCCACGCTTGATTTGTGGGCCGGCTTCGCTCTTCATTCCATCCATGTTCTTTTCATGGCAATGTGGGCGGGGGTTCTGCTCCATGTAAGCTGGTTCGCAAAGGATGGCTCAAATTGGCGGCGCTTTCTGTCCTGGTTTACGCCTTTTGCGTTTTTCTGTGTGGCAGCCGTCATAGGCAGCGGCATCATTATTATGTTCTTTTTTGTGGCGCCGGCCGATTATGCGAATTCCTGGGCATTGCCTTATGGCCAATTGCTGTTGCTGAAGCACCTAAGCATTATTCCGGTGCTGTTGGCGGCTTTGATCAATGGCTTTCTCAATAAGCAAAAAGTTTTCCGGCAGTCTTGGCTAAAACTTGAAAGTACCCTGTTGCTGCTTGTTTTTGTTTTTACTGCGTTTATGAGCAAACAGGCTCCTCCTCATGACGTTAATGACACACTCCGGATTGAAGGCGGAGCTTGGTTTTTGGAGGGATTGGCGGGACCATTATATATCCCGCTGGCAGCCGGATTGGATTGGACATTGAACGGCTCACTGCTGATGGGGCTTGGCTTGCTGCTATTGGCTATGATGCTGTTGAGTTTTTTCCGACAGCTGAATGCTTGGCTGTCATTGCTGTTCAGTCTCGGCTTTATCATTTGTTTCTACGTGGGCTTAATGATGAATCTGTCATTCTAAATAATTAATGGCCAATCTTTCGGGATTGGTTTTTCTATTGGAAGGAAAGGAGAGCTGATATGGAACGTCTAAAAGGAATAGCCATGATATTAATCGGAGCGATGCTGTGGGGAGCCTCGGGTCCTTTGATGGAATGGACCATGGAAGTTTACGGGATTTCCGTTCCATTTCTTTTAACTATACGATTGACGGTGGCGGGCCTTTTCCTGCTTCTTTTCTTGAAGCTGAAAGGCGTGCGGATTACGGCCATTTTCCGCAACAAAATGTGGATCCGGCCTTTGCTGATATTTTCCGTATTGGGAATGTTGGGTGTCCAGTATAGTTTTGTCGCTGCCATCGAAGCAAGCAATGCAGTAGTCGCCACTTTGATGCAATTTTTGGCGCCTGTCTATATTATTGCTTTTGTTTCTCTAACACATAAAAAATTGCCGCCGGTCTACCAAATTATCGGAATGGCAGGAACATTAGCGGGATTGTTCCTGTTGCTGACCAATGGCAGGCCTGACCAACTGATTATTAGCGGAGAAGCATTCTTCTGGGGAATTCTCGTCGGACTGGCTTTCACATTTTATACGCTTTACCCTGCACAGCTTATGCAGGAATGGGGCGTCCTGCTCGTTGTCGGCTGGTCGATGCTTTTTGGCGGAATTTTTTTAGGGCTGGTAAATCCTATCTTCCTTTCAGATGAATGGCCGGTCTTGGCCCAATGGCCGGTAATTGGATCCATATGTGCCATCATTGTCGTCGGCACAGCTGCCTTTATCTTGTTTCTAAGCAGCATGCGCTACATTACGGCCGTCGAAACCAGCATTCTTTCATCCATGGAACCGTTGACAGCAATGGTCATCTCCGTGTTCTGGTTCGGGCAGGTGCTGTCGCCGATTCAATTGTTTGGGGCATTCGCCATGCTGGTGTTTGTCACCTGGTTGTCGCTTGCCGGCAATCCAAAGAAGAAAACTGCACAGGTGAATTAGCATAAGGATTCGGTTCTTTGGCGCGGATCAATATGATCAATAAAAGCAAAATGGTAATGAATGATACCTATCACCTGAAAAAGCGATGCCCCTTAAAAAGGCATCGCTTTTCTGGCTTATTCCGCTATAGCGATCAAAAGGAATGAAGAATCGGGCTGCTTGATGTTTGCTTTAAAATAGAAATCCCTATTCGATATCTGAAAATTATGGCATACTAGTCAATATAAAGGTTCGAGTTTCGAAACGTTTAGGAGGCACTCCCATGAAAACAGTTTTTTCATACGCCAAACCATATAAATTTTATATTGTTATTGCATTGATTTTAATGCTTCTGGAATTGACAGTGGAGTTGCTTCAGCCGCTTGTCATTGCGAGCATTATCGACCAAGGGATCGTGGCGAGAGATCAGGACGTTATCATTCAATTGGGCTTAGTGCTGATGGGCTTGTCGGTCATCGCCTTTGTATCGGGCATCGTCAATTCGTATTTTGCAGCACATGCCTCGCAAAGTTTTTCGTTTGATCTTCGGCAGGCTCTTTATGGGCGGATCCAATCATTTTCACTGGCTATGTTCAACAAATTCCCGGCTTCGGGTTTGATTACACGATTGACCAGTGATGTCACGTTGGTGCAGCAAGTCCTCTATATGGGGCTTCGGATTATGCTGCGCGCCCCTTTGCTTGTCATCGGAAGCATGATTATGGCATTTGTCGTTAATCCGAAACTGGCCTTTTATTTGGTGATTGTTTTTCCATTCTTATTGATATTCCTGTATGCCATGGTCAAAAAAGGAGTCAGCTATTTCGGTTTTGTCCAAAAGCGTCTGGACCGGGTCAACCGGATTGTTCAGGAAAATCTGCAGGCTGTGCGCCTGATCAAAGCCTATCTGCGCGGAAAATATGAAACCAACCGTTTTTCGGAAGTGGCAGGCTCATTGAAAATTGATACAGTAAAAGCATTTCGCATCATGGAAATCATTTTGCCGATTTTATTGTTCGGCATGAACTTGTCCTTATTGGCTGTTTTATGGTTTGGCGCCTTTGAAATCCGCAGTGGCGGTGCCCAAATCGGTGAATTGGTCGCCATTGTCAATTACGCGATGCGGATGACGGGTGCTTTCACCATGTTCTCTTTCATCATCATGATATTTGCCCGTGCGAAAGCATCCTCAGAGCGCATTGAGGAAGTGCTGCTGGCAGAGGATGTCCGTGAAAAAGATGAGAGCGGCGAATCCAAAGAAGTGCACCGCGGTGAAATCCGTTTCGAGAATGTTTCGTTCATGTACCCGGAAACTTCAAGGCCGGTGCTGCACAATATTTCCTTCCATTTGAAAGCCAATGAAAAACTGGCAATTATGGGAGCGACCGGCTCCGGCAAATCTTCTTTGCTGCAGCTGATTCCGCGTTTCTATGACGCCACCGAAGGAACGGTCTCAATCCATGGCAGGAATGTAACGAAATGGCAGCTGCGGGCTCTGCGAAAAACGATCGGCATTGTGCCCCAACAATCGCTCCTTTTTACAGGGACCATTTCCAATAACTTATCTTGGGGGAAAGACGAAGTGGTGCAGGATGAACTGGCTGACGCGGCGATCAAAGCGCAGATCCACGAAACGGTCGAACATTTTCCGAAAGGCTATTACACCCGCGTGGGTCAAAAAGGCGTCAATTTATCCGGCGGCCAAAAACAGCGTCTATCGATCGCCCGCGCTTTGGTGCGCAAACCGTCCATTTTGATTTTGGATGACAGCACAAGTGCACTGGATGTTAAAACCGAAGCAGCATTATGGGAAGAGTTGGAACAGGAACAAGCGACAATGCTGGTGGTTACGCAGAAAATCAGGACCGCTATGAGGGCGGACCGGATTCTGTTGCTGGAAGATGGCCAAATTTCCGGTTACGGCACCCATGCCGAGCTCTTGGAAAGTTCTGTGCTGTATCGCCAGATTGCGATGTCCCAACAGGAAGAGGAGGTTGATGAATATGTTTAATGCCATTCGCCGCCCATTCGGCCATGAACCGCTTTTTTCGAGAGAAGACTTGAAGAAAAAGGATGAGAAGAAGAACGAACGTGCAGAAAACTGGAAATCAACCTTGCTGCAGATCTGGAGACTGGTCGACGAGCAGCGCTTCCTGCTGATTGTGGTCTTGTCGCTGGTGTTCGTCAGCTCGGCTCTTGCCTTGCTGGGACCTTATTTGATCGGCTTCATCATTGATGAATACATCGTTCCCCAGAGTTTTAATGGCATGGGCATCGTCGTCGCGTGGTTGATTGTCGTCTATATCGGGCATTCCGTTTCGCTGTATCTGCAGAATTTCTGGATGGTGGGAATCGCCCAGCAAGTGATTTTCCGCATGCGGACGCGGCTCTTTTCACATCTTCAGCGCCTGCCGGTATCGTTTTTTGATAAACGGCAGCATGGGGAACTGATGAGCCGTATGACCAATGATATCGAAAACGTTTCTTCGACCTTGAATACGTCTTTTATCCAGGTGTTTTCGAGTATTTTGACTTTGACCGGTACGGCGATCGTCATGCTGACCCTGAGCCCGTTGTTGACGTTGTTGACCTTGATCATCATTCCGCTTATGTACATTTCGATCCAATGGATCACCAAACGCACTGGCAGGCTCTATAAAGAACAGCAAAAAGCAATCGGTGAATTGAACGGCATGATCGAAGAAACGATTTCCGGACAAAAAATCATTAAGGCGTTTTCACAGGAACCCCGTGTCATGGAAGAATTCCGCGAAAAAAGCGAACGGCTTCGGCGTGCCGGTTTTTGGGCATGGACCTATGCCGGCTTTATTCCAAAAGTCATGAACTTCCTGAACAACGGCAGTTTTGCCATCGTGGCAGGTGTCGGAGGCATCCTGGCGCTTAACGGGTCCGTGTCGATCGGTGTCATTGTCATTTTCACAGAGTACTCCCGACAATTTACCCGTCCATTAAACGATTTAGCCAATCAGTTCAACACCGTTTTGTCTGCAATTGCTGGAGCTGAACGGGTTTTCTCGATTATGGATGAAACAGAAGAAAAAGACGACCAGGTCCTCAACGTGGAAAAACAGTTGGAAGGCGAAGTGGTTTTCGACCAGGTGTCGTTTAAGTATGAAGGCGCAGAAGAAGATTGGACCATTCGTGATGTCAGCTTTTCCGTCGGCATCGGCCAAACTGCAGCACTTGTCGGTGCGACTGGGGCAGGCAAGACGACAATCATGCAGCTCTTGGCGCGTTTCTATGATGCCAATGAAGGCGAAATTCGTCTTGACGGCACCCCGATTGCAGAGATGCCGCGTGAAACCTTGCGCAAACAGATCGCTTTTGTGCTGCAGGATCCGTTTCTGTTCGAAGCGAGTGTCAGCGACAATATCCGTTACGGGAAATTGGATGCAACGGATGAAGAAGTAGTGGAGGCAGCAAAAGGTGCCAATGCCCATGACTTTATCGAGAAGCTGCCAGATGGTTATGACACGATCCTGACAGGAGACGGCTCCATGATCAGCCAGGGACAGAAGCAATTGCTGTCGATTGCCCGTGCGTTGATTGCCGATCCGGTTATCCTGTTGCTGGATGAAGCGACGAGCAGCATCGATACGGTTACCGAACTGAAAATCCAGGAAGCGCTGGAGCACTTGATGGCAGGGCGAACCAGTTTTGTCATCGCCCACCGATTGAATACGGTGCGAAAAGCCGATATGGTCTTGGTTATGGAAATGGGAAGACTGGTGGAATCAGGCACGCAGCAGCAATTATTGAACGGAAATGGCATTTACGCCAATATGCTGGCTGATGCGAAATTATAAAGAGAAACTTCGCTCAGTGGGGTCTTCCCCACTGAGCGTCTGTATCGGATAACTAGAAGGCCTGTTCCGGAAAATTCGGAGCAGGTCTTTCTGATTGAAAAGGTCTATGTTTTTCTTTCTTTTCAAGCTCGATTTGTCCAGTTGATGTGATAGGATGAAAATACAGAGAAATACTGAAAAAACGGGAGCCATTCCCGCGCATTGCATTAGCAGGATATCGTTTACAGGAGGTTGGAAAATGGATTTATCGCTATCGATCGTTTCATTTCCGATAGATGAGCAAACTGCCAGCGACATGGCGCAATTGCTCGAACATCTGCCATCCGAGAATCGGACAGTTCTCCATCCATCGCTATGGAGAGCGGATGAATCCAGGGGTTTCGCAGTGATTGCCTATACCGCTGAGGATGAATTGATCGGGTTTGCTGCGGCAGCGGATATGGTGGGCCTTCATCATTATGAGTGGTCGCTTTTCGTCCATCCGGATTACCGCCGGCTTTCGCTTGGAACAGCGCTGGCAGACGGTGTGGCTCATGCTTTGGCGCAGCGCCAGGCGGAAAGTGAACTGGCGGCTTTCGTCAACAATTCGGACATCGCGGCATTTATGGAAAGCCTTGGCTTCCGCCCGGATTTCAAGGAGATCCTGCTATCTGCAGAACCGCTGCCAAGCAGTAGCCTGCCGGAAGAGTTTCAGGTGGTTCCTTATGCAGGAGAAGCGGAGGAATTGACTGAGTTGCTGGCTACGGCATTCGACGACAGCATTCTGCCGATATTGGAGCATAATATGGAGGCTCCGGAAAGAGAAATATGGCTGTTCAAGAAAGGCGGGCAGCCCCTTGCCACGGCAACGCTTTTGACAGAAGAAGATGCATTATGGGTAACGGCATTTGCTGTCCATCCGGATCAGCAGGGGAAAGGCTATGGCAAGCTGTTTTTGAAATGGTGCCGGGAACTGGCTTTCAAGCGTAACCTTGAAAAAGTCCTTTTGGATGTCGAAACAGAGAATGATGCGCTCCATGTCTATGAGAAATCAGGTTTTCACAGACTGCAGACAATTTCATATTGGAAACGGGAAACAGCTTAGAAAAATGAAAAACCATCCGCTTATGCGAATGGTTTCCCTGTCGGCAACAGCTGCTTTTAAATCAATTGCCGGTTTGTTTATATTCTTTATCGGTGCCGTCCGGGTACCTGACTTCAATTTCGATTTCGGTATAACCACTATCGATGCCAAAGGCTTCGACGACCTGTGAGATGGCTTCATCATCTGGAGTGTCCGTTGTCAGTTCCAATTGGCTGAGGCCAGGTTCGATTTCATCCATGGCATCATTTCCTGACAAATTCGTTTCCGTCATTTTGTTTTGGTATTCAGCTTCCACTTTGTCATGGTCTTCTTCATAATTGATTTCAATCATGTCGTCCATGTCGGGGAAATCGACATTAACATCAAGTTCAGTAAAACCGAATGTTTCACCGCCGATGCTACCTTCGTCCAGGCCGCCTTCAGGAGAAGCGTTGCTGGTTCCACCGGCATCAGCAGGCTGTCCTTGATTTTCATTATTTACAGGCTCGGTCACTTGTTCGTCATCCCCACAGGCAGCAAGAAGCAGCACCGAAGAAAAAAGTATGGGAGCCAATAGATTTTTTTTGTTACCAGTCATTTGCTAACATCCTTTCGGGGAATTGGTATAGTATGCACTTTCCCGATTTTTTGAGAATTTAATCATTTGCAGACGAAACGGTAAAACAGACCAGCAGAGCCCAAGCCGAGAATGAACGGAGCAACTTTGATGAACAACTATGAAAATGGACAGAATATCGCCGCTGCCGCTGAGAAGAATATCCGCACAGATTTTAAGGAAAGCATGACATATGGTGACTATCTTCATCTGGACAAGCTCTTGACGGCACAAGATGGCGTCAGTGGCCATCATGACGAAACCTTGTTTATTATCATCCACCAAGTATCGGAACTGTGGATGAAGCTGATCTTGCATGAACTGCAGGCAGCTATCGACAATATCCATAAAGATGATCTTCAGCCGGCGTTCAAGCAATTGGCCAGGGTCTCACGTATCCAATCCCAGATTATCCAGGGCTGGGATGTGTTGTCGACATTGACGCCTGCTGAATACATGGAGTTCAGGGACGATCTCGGCAATGCCAGTGGATTCCAATCCTACCAATATCGCATGATTGAATTTGCACTTGGTTATAAAACCAAGCATGTGTTGAAAATCTACGAAAAAGATGCGCCGCTTCACGCCGAGCTTGAAAAAGCTTTTAACGCTCCAGGGCTCTATGATGCAGCGATTCAAAAACTGGCCAGAAGCGGGTTTGCTATCGATAAAGAGATATTGGAGCGGGATGTCAGCATGGTCTACGAATCGAATGAAAGTGTACGCGATGCCTGGAAAACGGTTTACCGTGACGTGGATACGCATTGGGAACTGTACCAGCTGGCTGAAAAACTAGTAGACATTGAAGATTGGCTCCAGCAATGGCGCTTCCGCCATATGAAAACAGTGGAACGTATCATCGGTTTCAAACAAGGAACGGGCGGTTCGTCGGGAGTCAATTACTTGAAAAAGGTTCTGGATCAATACTTTTTCCCGGAATTATGGGAGATACGAACAGATATTTAGGAGGGGTTTTGTGAAGATTTACGCACATAGAGGCTGCTCAGGGGCCTATCCGGAAAATACATTAGTGGCCTTTCGTGCAGCAGCTGAATTGCCGATTACAGGCGTCGAAATTGATGTGCATTTAACCAGAGATGGAGAAATCGTCGTCATCCATGATGAAAAAGTCAACCGAACCACCAACGGCAAAGGCTATGTAAAAGATAAGACCTTAAAAGAACTTCGTGAACTGGATTGCGGTTCCTGGTACTCCGAAGAATGGAGCGGCGAAAAGATTCCGACACTGGATGAAATCTTTGATATTTTTGAAGAGACCAACCACAGGCTGAATATCGAATTAAAGACCGATGTCTTTCCTTATGATGGCTTAGCGGATAAAGTTGTCGACCTCGCTGCAAAACGCGGGTTCACGGATCGTGTGCTGATTTCTTCTTTCAACCACGAAGATATTCTGTCGATTGTGCAGGACAAACAGGTTGAAAGCGCCATCCTGACTTTTGAAGTGCTGGTTGACGTTTACGACTATGCCCGCGTTATCGGAACAAAACGCATTCATATTTCCTTGCCATCCGCTTTCAGAAGAATGACAACAGACGCTTTGCGAAAAGGCGCCATCGTCTATGTTTATACGGTCAATGACCTGAGCTACGCGGAAGAACTGCAGAAAATCGGCGTCCACGGAATTTTTACCGATCATCCCGAAAAGATGCTGGAACATTTCGGACAATAGAGTCGGAAGTAACAGGAGTCGGGCTTTCAAAGACTAGGATGCAGAAAAAAATAGTGCCACTAAAGAAGGCGAAAAAAGACGAATTGGATGTTTCTCCAATTCGTCTTTTCTTTTTACCATTTAGCGTAATGCTCCTCGATGGAACCGAGAAGCCGGGTGATTTTCAGTTTTTTGCCATCGGAATAACGGACATAACCATTATAATAGCCGATTAGTTGATGGACTTCCGATTTGACGAGGCGTACATCGGTTTTGGAGACGCGTTCAAAAAATGGAGAGAACGTCAGTTGGACATCATCAGAAAATTTGGTATGGATCAGCCAGGGTTTCTTGTAATCTTCTTTGTCGTAATGAAACAAAATGTCTTCATGGATCTTCGTCATTTTGCCATTGACGAAAAAAGCGTTTTCCGTCATTCCAGTCCCATCAGTCCATTTTCCGCCTAAATTCAAGCCAATCACTTTCCCGAGTGAGCGTTGGGAAGCCATACCCCAATTCCAAAGAGATTCCCGAGGCCAAACCCCACGGCCATAATCCAATACCGCAAAACTGTCGAGTTTTTCAAACTCAAACCGTTGGCTGCCGATTTTCACCATGCCATTGACTGGCAGTGACGTATGCTTCCCAGTGAACTGGAAAGTTTGGCGATTCCATGGGACAACAACATTCAAGGATTCGTAATCTTTAGGATGAGAAATGACCAGGATCGCTTCCAAGTCTTCTCCATCAAAATCCTTGACGCTGACTGTTAAATGGGTCGCATCCTGGCTGTATATGGATTCAATCGTCATGGTATCGCTCCGGAAATAACAGGGATCCAAAGCATTTTCAGACAACTTCACGTGACGTGTAAAAGGAAGCACGACTGTTTTTTCATAAAAGCGCTGGGTTTCGTAATTAAGGAAATACACAAAGCAGACAGTCGCATAATCCAAATGGGAAATAGTGGCTGAAAACAGGATTTCATCCCCGAATACACACCAATAATTCCATTTTTTCTTACGCATGAAATTTCCGCTTAAATTGCTTTCCACCAAAGGCTGCTTGGCATAACCAATGGCTTTTGGATTTAATTGGCCTCTTGCATCACAAAGTTTTACGTATTCAGTAAGCTCTCGTTCAACATGTTGCATTAAATCCACCTCACCATCAATCTTCTCCTCTTATTGTAGCAGAATAGAGATGGAATAGCCGTCCAAGAACGGTCAGTTTAGACGAAAAGTCTGAAAATTCTTATGGGCTATGTGTCATTAGTCACGGAGAAGCTTTACGAAACTTCCCGTCGCCATTGAAATGCCAATGTTCCTTCCCCGGCATGGACAGCAAGAGAAGAACTTAAATCGCCGATTAAAATTTCAGCTTCCGGCATTTCCTGAAGCAAGACCTGTTTCAGGTTTTCGGCTTCTTTCACAACATGGCCGTGCATGATCTGGAAACGCCGCACACCGTGCTCATCGTAATCTTTTTTGGCGTGGTTGATCAAATACTGAATCGCTTTTTTATGTGAACGAACTTTATCGATCGGCTGAAGTTCGCCATCGGAAGTGAGCTGGACAATCGGTTTAATCTGCAGCAGGCTGCCGATATAGTACTGGGCGCCACTCATGCGGCCGCCTTTGTAAAGCTGTGTCAAATTGCCGATCAGAATGTAATTGCGGAAATTAGCGGTTTCTTTTTCCAGGTGTTGGGCGATTTCTTCTGCCTCAACTCCTTGTTCCTGGAGTTTGAGCCCGCGTTCAATCAACCCAGATAAACCGTAAGACAGCGCCAGAGAGTCAATGGCGTAGACCTTGAATTCACTCATCTCGGCACCGGCAGTGGAAGATGCGATAGTTCCGCTGAGCTTCGCCGATGCATGCACGGCGATGGCGCATTCATATTCTTCTTTCAATCGGTCATAGAGCTCTGCAAATTTTCCTGCAGCAGGCTGTGAGGTCTTAGGGAATTCGGTTGATTCTTTTATGCGCCGGTAAAGTTCATCGTTCGTCAAATCCACGCCATCATCAATAAATTCCTCTGTGCCAAAATGAATATTCAACGGCACAATATAGACATCCGGATGAGCTTTAAATTCTTCGGTGACAAACCCGGTTGTATCCATTACCCATGCAATCGGTTTCTTCATAAAAAAACTCCCTTTTCTGTTAGAATAGTTCGAATACAAAAACTATAACACGGATAATATTTCTGCGGTAGCAATAGCTGTAAAAGCAGAAGTTCCTATAGAGAAGAAGAGCGGAAACGCCCATTGAACGATTCCTCGATATCGGTTTTATGTTTAATCACAATAATAATTATGGCTCCAATCAATGGCCAAATGACTAACCAGACATTGAGGATTACGGCCATTGCGATAAACCCGGCAAAGCTGGCAAGCATCGATAAAGTCGCACTTTTAAGCCAAGGAAAAAATGCCAGGAACAATATGAACATCGCCAAAAATAAATCCGGTGTTAGACAAAATGTGACCCCGATGAAAGCGGCGATTCCTTTCCCCCCTCGGTACTTGAGCCAGAAAGGGAATAAGTGGCCCAGGACAACGGCGAAGCCAGCCACAGCAATTTCCCAGATGGAAAAATGGTAGAAGAAGCCGATCCAGACAACGAGGGCACCTTTACCGGCATCGCCAAGAAAAGTCAGGACAAAGGCGGTTTTGCCGAGGATAGCGCCAGCATTTCTGGCGCCGAGATTGCCGCTGCGCTGCTGGCGCAAGTCAACGCCTTTCCATTTGCCGATCCACCAGGCTGTCAGGAAATTGCCGATAATATAGGAAAGTAGCCAGTATACGATCATAAGCGAGACCTCCAATTTCAAAATAAAAACAGAATAGAAAGGCCTTCCCGATACGCTGGGAAGGCCTTTATGGGAAAATCAGTCCAACTCTGCAACTTGGTGTAGGTATTCGCTGATGACGCGAAGCCCTTTATCGAAGTTTTCAAGATGGAAATGTTCATTGGGTGCATGGAAATTTTCAGATGCAAGACCGAAGCCCATCAAAACCACAGGCAAGCCAAGAATTTCATCGAAAGCGGCAACGATTGGAATGGATCCGCCCATGCGTGTGAAAGCGGTCGGTACGCCATATACTTTTTCATAAGAGCGGCCGGCTGCCTGAATGGCAGGATGGTCATAAGGCGTCAGGAATGGTTTGCCTTTGTCGAACTCAGAAATCTCGACGGTTACCCCTTTAGGCTTATGGGATTCAACATGTGCTTTCAATTTTGCGACGATATCATCAGGGTCCTGGTTTGGTACCAGACGGCAAGTGATTTTTGTGCTGGCTTCTGCAGGCAGCACGGTTTTGATGCCTTCGCCTGAGAAACCGCCTGTAATGCCGTTGACTTCAAGAGTCGGACGAATCCATGTACGTTCGACGAAGGAATAGCCTTTCTCGCCAAAATCCTCTGAAATGCCGATTTCCTGTTTCTCGTGTTCCAGGTCAAACTCAAGCGCCGCAAACTCTTCCCGTTCTTTGTCGGAAACTTCGAGTACGTCGTCGTAAAACCCTTCTACTTGAATCAATCCTTCCTGGTCCCGGAACGATTGAAGGATCTCCACGATGGCATGAAGCGGATTCTGTACCGCGCCGCCGTATAGTCCGGAATGGAGATCGCCTTTTGGCCCTTTGACATCAATTTGGATGCCGGCAAGACCGCGCAAGCCGTAGCATACAGCCGGGCGTCCCGGCCCTTGCATGCCGGTATCCGAAATGACGATAATATCGGATTTCAATAATTCCTGGTTTTCTTCTACGTATTTCGGAAGGCTTGGACTGCCGATTTCCTCTTCGCCTTCAATGATGAATTTGACGTTGACCGGCAACTCGCCGTTCAATTGCAGCAATGCTTCCACAGCTTTCAAGTGCATGAATACTTGGCCTTTGTCATCGCTTGCGCCGCGCGCATAAAGTTTGTTGTCGCGGACTTGCGGTTCAAAAGGTGCGGATTCCCACAGGTGAAGCGGATCGACCGGTTGTACATCATAATGGCCATATACCAGTACGGTCGGTTTGCCTGCTGCGTGTAGCCAGTCGGCATACACCACAGGATGTCCGTCGGTCTCATCGATTTTTGCATTTTCCAGTCCAGCGCTTTCCATTGCGGAAATCAGCCATTCGGCGCCTTTGCGCATATCGGCTTTGTGTTCGGATAAGGAGCTGACGGAAGGGATGCGCAAGAACGTTTTTAATTCTTCCAGATGTGTTTCACGGTTATCTTTAAAGTATTGATCAACTGCTTGAGCATTCATCAGGATCCCTCGCTTCATTGGATTTAACTATGAAAAAATTATAACATACCAGGTTTTGGTTTTCGACAAGTGGAAATTAGCTATGGTATAGTGTTTAATACGGAAAGAGTTCGTAAAATTTTGTGTTTTTGACACTGGAGGAAATGAAATTGTTTATAGCTTTAGGTATCTTTCTATTCATGTCGTTCTTCTTATCGGGAAGCGAAACGGCATTAACGGCAGTAAATAGGATGAAGGTCCATCTTCGCGCCGAGCAGGGTGACGTCAAGTCTCAGAAACTGCAGAAGTTAATTGCGAAGCCGGACCGAATGATTACAACGATTTTAATCGGTAATAACATAGCGAATATTATGCTGCCTACATTGGTGACGACGATTGCCATTACAAGAGGATGGGAAGTTGGACTTGCAACAGCTATTTTAACGGTGATCTTGATTATTTTCGGTGAAGTGCTGCCGAAAACCATCGCGGCGACTTTTGCTGACAAAGTGGCTTATATTGTATTCCCGGTCATCAGCTTTTTGGTCGTTCTTTTGACGCCGTTAACATGGCTGCTTGCACAGTTCACCAATATCTTCATTCGCATCATCTCCAAAGGAACAGTTAAAGAAGCGACCATGACCAAAGAAGAGTTGCGGACGATGGTCGACATCGCTTCAACTGAAGGGACGTTCGAAGAGGATGAATCCGAACGCATTAAAGGCGTTTTGGATTTCCCGCATAAAGACGTTTCGGATGTCATGTCCACCCACAGAACCGATACGGTAGGGATTGCCATCGATTCCACTTATGAAGAGGTTCGCGACCTGATCCTGGATTCTTCGTATACCCGTTATCCAGTCTATGAAGACAGCATGGATAATGTTGTAGGCTTGTTCTATTCGAAGAAACTGATTGAATGGTCGATGAATCCGAATTTAACGCTAGAAGAGCTGATGGACGATAATCCATTGTTCGTGGTTCAATCGGTCAGCGTTGAAAAAGTCTTTAAAATGATGATGGCGAAGAAAAAGCACATGGCTGTCATTTTGGATGAATACGGCGGCACCCTTGGTATTGTCACCCATGAAGACATTATTGAAGAAATGATCGGCCAGGATATTGAAGATGAAACAGATGAAGAAGACGACGAACTGGTCTTTGAAATGACCGACACGACATTGTCTTGCCACGGCCGCTTGGAAATTGAAGATGTCAACGACATGTTCAAAGTGGAAGTGCCGAATGACCATGACACCATTGCCGGTTTCGTTATGCAACAGCTGGGGCATGTCCCGGATGAAGGCGAAGAGTTTGTGTATGAAAATCTTCACGTAGAAATCAATGAAATGGACCGTAACCGTATTGTGCGTTTAACCATCACAAAAAAAGATAAAGAAGAAGCGCTAGCATAGAAAACTCCTGTCCTTGGACAGGGGTTTTTCCTTTTTAACAACTGGATTTTGAAAAAGTTCCCTTTATTACACCTTTGTAAGGAAAATGAAAGCAGAAGCGATAGAGTGAAAGATGGACTTCCGTCATTATAAGGTTATAAGAGAAAGCGAAAATCACTTCGCTGGACAAGCAGAACGGACGGGGGCACGATCATGGAAACGTTATACACAGAATACAATCGCTATATTTATCATTTATGCTTGAAGCTGACACGCAATAAAGCCGAAGCGGAAGATTTGATGCAGGAAGTTTGGTTAAAAGTTGTACGCTACGAATCTTCAATTGCTGAAGTGGATCATGTAAAGGCGTGGTTGACGACAATCTGTATGAATACGTTCCGTGATCGTTACCGCAAAAATGTACGGCGAAGCAAGCATCTGATCCAGCAGCCTGAAGGCTTGGATGTTTCCTTGCTTGACTTGATTCCTTCAGATTCAACAGGTGTCTCTGAATTATTGGAAAAACAGGATGTCTCTGTGATGATCCGCCATAAGATTTCCGAGCTGGATGCGATCTACCGCACGACCATTCTTTATTTCTATGTCCACCAATACTCACTGATTGAAATTGCCGATGCGATGAAAGTGTCAATCGGCACAGTGAAATCCCGTTTGTTCCGAGGCAAGCAACGCCTGAAGGACATGCTGATGGAAGACGATCGGACACGTGAATACGTAGTGGCAATTTAATTTACCTGAAACAACCGAATTTTCGGTTGTTTTTTTTATGGAAAATATTAAAAGAATTTTTCTCTGGAGCAGGTATAATAGAAACACGAGGAGGAAGATTCATGAAAAAGAGAAAGTTTCAGGATTGGAGCAAAAGGCGGCGAATTGCCATGGGCAGCGTCGGCATTTTGGCATTCCTGTATATTACGGTCATTGTTTGGCATACTTTCAAGCCATTGCCTGAGGGAATTTCAGTCGCAGGCGACCTCCATGCGGCCGAAGAGGTGGAAATGATCTATGATTTATCCTATGCACAAGATAAAGAAGGTACAAAAACAGAAAGCGAACTGCGGATCTTCAATGAAATAAACGACATGATCGATCAGGCAGAAGAATTCATCGTCATCGATCTCTTTCTCTTTGACAATTACAATGACCAGGACATGGATTTTCCCGCAGTAGCGGAAACCTTAACAGATCATTTATTGGATAAAAAAGCTGAAAATCCCGATATGCCGATTTATTTCATTACCGATCCATTGAATTATGGCTATGGTTCCTATGAAAATCAGTTTTTGGGTACGCTGGAAGATGAGGGAGTCGAAGTCATCACTACGGATCTGGACAAGCTGCGAGACTCCACGCCGCTTTACTCCGGATTCTACCGCGTGATTTTTCAATGGTTTGATGCAGGAGGCCGAGGCTGGGTTCCGAATGGCATGTCGAGTGATGCACCTGATTTAACGGTATCTTCCTACTTGAAAATGATGAACATTAAAGCCAATCATCGAAAAGCGGTGATTACGGAAAAAGAAGCGTTGATCAGTTCAGCGAATCCTCATAATGCCAGCGGTTTGCACGGCAATATGGCCTTCAAAGTCAGCGGCCCAGTAGTGAATGACATCCTGGAGGCTGAAGAAGCCGTATCCCGTTTATCGGGAGGGCCCGATTTGCCTAGAGTAGAAGTAGCTGAACAACAAGGGGACTACCAGGTGCAATACCTGACCGAACGCAAAGTGCTCGATGCCCTGCTTTCCGATATTGAAAAGACGGCAAAAGGGGATGCCATCCGTTTGGCGATGTTTTACATTGCAGAAAGCAGTGTGGTGGACGCCTTATCAGAAGCTGCCAATCGCGGAGTGGATGTCCGTTTGATTCTTGATGCCAATGAAAATGCCTTTGGAACCGAAAAGACCGGTTTGCCGAACCGGCCGGTGGTCCATGAGATGTTGGCGGAATCAGATGAGCATCTGCAAGTCCGCTGGTACAACGCTGTGGTCGGGCAGTTCCATACTAAATCGATCATGATCCAAACCGACAAGGAAACCATTGTCTCAGGAGGCTCGACCAATTACACGGAGCGGGCATTCAATGACTACAACCTGGAAAGCAATATCCGGATTGTGGCTCCAAACGACAGTGAAATGACCCAGGACATGGAGGCGTATTTTGATCGCTTATGGAATAACGAAGACGCTCTTTACACGCTGGAAACCGATGAATACCAAAACGATTTCACTTTCTGGCAACGCGGAATCTACGGCTTCCAAAGATTGTTCAAATTAACGACCTATTAAAAAAACGCCTCTTCTGAAAAACAGAAGAGGCGTTTTTGTTTTTATTCGATTAAGCAGTTTTTACGATTGTACAGGTTTGCCGGCTGAAATCCATTCTTCGACGTTCCAGACTTTCGTTGCCAGTCCTTCGTAGAAGTCAGGTTCGTGGCTTACCAGAACGATGGTGCCTTTATAAGCCTGCATGGCGCGTTTCAATTCTGCTTTGGCATCGATGTCCAAGTGGTTGGTCGGTTCATCGAAAATGAGCCAATTGCTTTCTTCCATCATCAATTTGCACAGACGGACTTTGGCTTGTTCGCCACCGCTCAGCTGTGTCATCGGACGGGAAATGTGTTCGTTCTTCAATCCAGTACGGGCAAGGGCACCGCGTACCTGGCCTTGGTCCATACTTGGATAAGCAGCCCAAATTTCATCAAGCGGCGTATGCGTCGGCGCTTTGACTTCCTGCTCGAAATAGCTTGGCGTCAAGTATTCACCGCGAAGTACATCGCCGTCCAATGGTTTGATTTTGCCGAGCATCGTTTTCAACAACGTCGATTTCCCGACACCGTTCATGCCGACAAGCGCGATTTTTTCGCCGCGCTCAATCATAAACGTCAACGGCGGCAGAAGCGGTTTATCGTAACCGATGGAAAGAGCTTCCGCTTCAACTACGTAACGGCTCGGGCTGCGTGTTTCTTTGAAAGCAAATTGCGGTTTTGCGGCAATTTCCGGCTTGTCGATGCGGTCCATGCGATCCAGTTGTTTCTGACGGGATTTAGCACGGCCGGTTGTCGACGCACGCGCTTTGTTTTTCGCAATGAAAGTCTCGGTTTTCTTGATCATGTCTTCTTGTCTTTCATAAGCATCCAAATGCTGCTGCTTGCTCAATTCAGCAAGTTCGATGAATTTTTCGTAAGTGGCTGTGTAGCGCGTCAAACGTGAAAATTCCAAATGGAAAATAACACTGGTGACGCTGCTCATGAATTCCGTATCATGCGAAATCAATAGGAACGCATGCGGATAGTTTTTCAGGTAGTTGACGAGCCATTGAATATGCTCTTCATCCAGATAGTTGGTCGGCTCATCCAAAAGCAATACTTTCGGCTTTTCAAGTAGCAGCTTCGCCAACAACAATTTTGTGCGCTGTCCGCCAGATAAGGCTTCTACATTACGGTCAAGGCCGATGGCATCAAGGCCTAAACCGCGTGCAATCTCTTCCACTTTGCCGTCCAGCGTGTAAAAATCTCCAGCGTCCAAAGCGTCTTGCGCTTCCGCCATTTGCTCAAGCAATTCTTCGAGCCGTTCAGGATCGGCATCGCCCATTTGCATGGCGATATCGTTCAATTCCGCTTCTTTTTTATAAAGAGGCAGGAATGCATCCTGAAGGGTTTCGCGGATTGAACGGCCAGGCTGCAGTTGCGTGTGCTGATCCAAATATCCGTAATGCGTCCGTGGCTGCCATTCAACGCGGCCATCATCGTGGATGATTTTGCCCGTTAAAATATTCATCATCGTCGATTTTCCGACGCCGTTCGCTCCAACCAATCCGACATGCTCGCCTTCTACCAATCGGAAAGATACATCGTTGAAAAGGGTCCGGTCACCGAAAGTGTGGCTTAAATTTTCTACTGTCAATAAACTCATTTAATAAATTCCTCCATTATCATAAAAAAAATCGCGGTTACAGATCCGCGAGTTTTTGGTTTAATTCCGCAAGTTGTTGTTCCATTTTTTCCAAACGCAATTCCGCTTTCTCAACCATTCCGGCATGTCCAGTCGTTTCCAGCTTTTCGATATCGCCTTGGTGGCGGACATAATCCATCTTGAGCTCAGCAATCGCGTATTCCAATTCCTGTTTGTTCACAAAATCACCCTTATTTTTCTATCATTGTAACACAAAAACACAAAATTTGAATCTATTACGATTTTCATTCACAATATAAAACCTGTATAATTCCAAAAAAGAACCAAAGGAAGTGATTTGCCATCGACACCTTATTATTCGATTTAATGCTCATTATATTTTTGGGAGTGCTTTCCCAATGGATTGCGTGGCGTCTTCAGCTTCCTGCAATTGTACTGATGTCGATTGCCGGCCTCCTTGTCGGTCCGATTTTCGAAATCATCCATCCTGCTGAAAGTTTCGGCGAGTTGTTCAACCCTTTTATTTCATTGGCAGTGGCAATCATCTTGTTTGAAGGGAGTTTGAACTTGAATTTCAAGGAAATCCGTACCTTCAGCAAGCCGATTTTACGGATCGTCACACTCGGCGCATTCATTGCCTGGATCGCCGGGTCCCTGGCTGCGCATTACATCGCCGGTTTATCGTGGGCAGTGGCATTTGTTATCGGCGGGCTGTTTATCGTAACCGGGCCCACCGTTATCCTGCCGCTATTGCGGCAAGCAAAGTTAAAATCACGCCCGGCAGCCATCCTGAAATGGGAAGGCATCGTTGTCGATCCTTTCGGGGCGTTGCTGGCTTTATTTGCATTCCAGTTTGTATTGTTTGCCAATGGTGACGAAACAGCGGCCGCCTTTGGCCTGTTTTTCCTGGCATCCCTTTTTGCGGCAGGACTTGGTGCAGGAGCGGGAGGGTTGATGGGGCTGATGTTCGAGAAAGGGCAGGTTCCGGAATTTCTGAAAGCGCCGATGGTTTTTGGCATGGTATTGCTGACTTTTGTCGTGTCGGATTTGATTATGCATGAAACGGGACTACTGGCTGTAACGGCAATGGGCATGATGATGGCCAATATGAACATCGCTTCGATCAACGACATGCGCCACTTCAAAGAAAATATTTCCGTCTTGCTGATTTCCAGTATTTTTGTGATGCTGACTGCGTCTTTAAGCCTTGAAGTCCTGATTGGCATCTTCAATTGGCAGATTGTTTCATTCGTCCTGGCGACGTTGTTTGTCGTCCGGCCTTTGTCCATTTGGCTGTCGACGATCGGCACCGATTTGACGATTCAGGAAAAAACCTTGGTCGGCTGGATTGCGCCGCGCGGCATTGTGGCTTTAACGGTTTCCGGGTATTTTGCGGGCGTTTTGCTGGAAGCCGGATTTGCAGACGCGGAACTGCTGACGGCACTGACTTTTGCGTTGGTCTTTTCGACGGTCATCGCACACGGCTTTACCATCAGTTGGCTCGGCAAAAAACTTGGGCTGGCGACAGCGGAAGATCCGGGCGTCATTATTGTGGGAGCCAGCCGGTTTGCTACAAAGCTTGGAGAAGCACTGGCTGATCTCAATAAAAATGTCCTGATTGTGGATCCTTCCTGGGGTCGCCTGCAAGGGGCGCGCCAAGCTGGATTGAAGACATATGCTGGTGAAATCCTGTCGGAGCATACGGATTATGAAGTGGAGTTAACGCCTTACGAGACGATGATTGTTGCTACAGAGACCGATTCCTACAACTCTCTTGTCGTCAATAATTTCGTTCCGGAACTGGGTCGTACGAACCTTTACCAGACAGCGATCCATATTGGGGATCCGTCTGACTTCCATGTTTCCTTGAGCGGGCGGACGTTATTCGCAGAACAATGGAATATCCATGAACTGGAGGCGAAGACCGAAGAAGGCTATACGATGCGCAAGACGCAATTGACGGATCAATTCAGCTTCGAGGACTTCAAAGGAAAATGGTCAGATGAGATGATCCCGCTCTTTATTCAAAGGTCCCAAGGGAAAATTGAGTTCTTTGAGGGCAGCAATAAACTTGAACCAAAAGCTGGGGATGTAGTTGTCAGCTTTACTTCTCCTGCACGCCAATCGGAGCGCACGCAAGAACGTTTGGAAAACAAACGGGTTAAAATTGCGACTCAGTCTAAAGAATGAAATCATCCATATGTAAGCTTTTCGATGCGTAATGTGAAACGGGGTTTGTTATGATTGGAACAAACGGGTTGCTGCGGATTTAGTTGCAATAACGTGGATTTACACACATACAACCGATTCGTTACTTACGCATTTTGAGGAGGACATAGAATTATGAAAGTTTTATTAGTAGACGGAACGATTCTTGGACGAAAAACCGGTGCCATTCTGGAACAGGTGCAGACTTACATCAAGGAATTCGCTCCTGAAATGGAATTAACGATATTGAAGCTGGCCGATTATGACCATCAGTTTGTCGATGGCCGTCCACTTGGTGAATACAATGACAGCATGCAGGAAATTGTCCGCCGCTTTGAAGAAGCCGACGGCTATATCATTGCCTCGCCGATTTTCCAGGGTTCGATTCCAGGTGTCCTGAAGAATACATTCGACATGCTGCATCCGCGCACCATGCGCTACAAGCCGGTATCGATTGTGGCGAACGGCGGCACTTACCAGCATCACTTGGTCATCGAAAACCAGCTCAAGCCGATTCTCGATTACTTCCGCTGCCTGGTGACGCCCAACTACGTCTACACCCACAGCAGCCATTTTGACGACACCAACACCATCACCAACGACGACGTCCACAACCGCCTGCGCGAACTGGCGCGCGTATTCGTGCAATATGCGGAGATGAGCAAACACCTGTCGAAGGAAACGTTGGATAATCATTGATTGATTGAAGAAACCTCCCTGGTTGGGAGGTTTTTTTGGTGTTATTTTGGATTTTGTTTGAAGAAATGATTTGTTTTATTCCATTAAAAGAGCTTACTTTCTATTAAGAGTCAAATACTTTCTGTTTAGGAGCAAATACTTTCCGTAAATGATTGAATACTTTCTAATAAACTCTAAATACTTTCCATGCCTTCAAAAAGTTCAGGAATAGCATATATTCGATCTTTATAACTTCCTGCAAAGGGCATATTCGTCGATTTTAATAGCTTGGAGGCGGTGGTAGTGGAGTGAAGTCCAGTAAACTCCCGGAATTCCCGATTGCTGATCGTCGTATTGGCCAGTGTCCGGTATTGCAACAATGCTTCAAGATGAGCGACCGGGTCACCATGGGCGCACGTTTCGCAGCGCCACTTCCCCCGGCGGTAACTCAGTAAGCGGTCCGAGCAATCAGGACAGAATATACCTTTCAAAAGTGAATTCGAAAGACCCAGAGGTGCTGAAGGTTTTGAAGAATGAAGCTCCAACAATTTATGGGCGATTAATTCTGTTTTCTTCTTTGATAAGATTTCTTGCGGATGTTTTTCCAACAATCGATCCATTAGGTGGGGGAGGCCGGAAGCCTGGACCATCAAACGGTTTCCGGCTCGCGATTGAACGACCGATGAAGGATAAGTGAAGACGATGACGCCGATGACAGGCAACTTTACCCGCTGCTGGAATAAAAACTGTTCCAGCCATTTTTCGTGGCGGCGCAATTGGTCATCCGGGTTTTTCATGCCGTCGATGCTGCCGTCTTTATTGGTACGGGAAAATTGCCTCAGTTGGGGATCGAAGTTGAGCAGGCCGGAAATGCTTTTGATTTCCAATGCCAATATGAAACGGCTGGTGATGAGGACGCTGTCAATCTGATGGGAAGACTTCTCTTTTTGGATGAATAAGTCGTGGATGAAGTAATGCGGCAAAGGGAGATCGATTTCGTGCCAAAGGGAGTCGACGCGCAATTCGCCGTGGTAACCGGCAGTGATGCGGCGGAGTTTTTCGGTCCAGTAGGGAGCTTGGGGATGGACGGGTGATATGCGCTGGAGCAGGCTTTCGAGCTGGAAGATTTCTTGCGGTTTGTTTCGATCTTTAAAAATCAATTTATCCTCTCCTTTTTTATAAATCTGCTCCAATATAGCGTAAATTCTTAGGGATAGCAATACTGTTTCAAGGATTCTGGAAGTTATTTGGAAATGCTTTCTGTTTGGGTCAAAATACTTTCCAAAAGGCTATAAATACTTTCCAATAAAATGAGTTTACTTTCCATTGGAAGCTAAATACTTTCCAACCGACAAAAACCCCTCCCAAAAGCCAGCTTCAACAGAAAATGTTACAATAATCACATCAGAAATGAGGGTGAATTTAAATGAAATCAGTAGTTTTAGCAGAAAAGCCATCCGTGGCGCGTGATATTGCGCGTGTTCTCGGATGCGAACAAAAAGGCAATGGATATTTGGAAGGCAAGCAATATATCGTCACGTGGGCACTTGGCCATCTGGTGACGCATGCGCAGCCGGAGCAATACGACAACGACTTCAAGGAATGGAAAATGGATACTTTGCCGATCATTCCAAAGCCGTTCAAGCTGGTGCCGATCAAACAGTCAATGAAGCAGTTTAACGCGGTCAAATCCCAGCTGCAGCGCGGCGATGTCAAAGATGTCATCATCGCGACAGATGCTGGACGCGAAGGCGAGCTTGTGGCGCGTTGGATTCTGGAGAAGACCAATACGCGCAAGCCGGTGAAGCGCCTGTGGATTTCGTCCGTTACCGATAAAGCCATTAAAGACGGCTTCAACAACTTGAAGGACGGCAAGGCTTACGAGAATCTCTATGCAGCAGCTGTTGCACGTGCGGAAGCGGACTGGGTAGTCGGCATCAACGCGACGCGCGCGCTGACCGTCAAATACAATGCGCAATTGTCAACTGGCCGCGTGCAGACACCGACGCTGGCGATGATCGCCGAACGCGAAAAGCAGATCCGCAATTTCCAGCCGAAGCCGTATTACGGCATGCAGGCGATTACCGACAAAGCGGCATTCACCTGGACGGACGGCAACTCGACGCAATCCTTCGACAAGGACAAAATCGACCGCTTGTTCAATAAACTCCAGAACACCCACGAAGGCACCGTGACGGATATCAAGATTACGCCGAAACGCCAGCCGGCACCGCCTTTATTCGACTTGACCGAACTGCAGAAAGAAGCCTACAAGCGCTATAGCTGGTCGGCGAAAGAGACGCTCAACACGCTGCAGAATCTTTACGAGCGCTACAAAATTGTGACCTATCCGCGGACCGACTCGAAGCATTTGACGAGCGACATGCGGGATACCTTGAAGGACCGCGTCAAAGCGGTGCAAATGGGTCCTTACCGCAGCCTGGCCGCGATGATCTTGAAAAATCCGGTAGCGCCGCAGAAAGGCGTGATCGACGACGCAAAAGTTTCCGATCACCACGCCATCATCCCGACGGAAGAAACGCCGCCGCTGCATGATCTTTCCGATAAAGAGGTTAAATTATACGACATGATCGTCAAGCGCTTCCTAGCGGTATTTTACCCGCAGTACGAATACGACCAGACGACCGTCAAACTGACTGCCGGCGGGGAAACGTTCCAGGCAAAAGGCAATACGATCCGCAATGAAGGCTGGAAACGCATCTACAAAGATGAAGATGACGACAACGATACTACGCTGCCGCCGTTTGAAAACGGGCAGAAGCTGGCGATCAAAGGCATCGCGCTGACGGATGGAAAAACCAAGCCGCCCGCTTTCTTCAATGAAGGGACGCTTCTTGGCGCTATGGAAAATCCGACGCAGTTCATGAGCGGCGAGTCGAAAGAACTGATTCAGACGCTCGGCGAAACCGGTGGACTGGGTACGGTTGCAACGCGTGCCGATGTCATCGATAAATTGTTCAATACTTTCCTGATTGAGAAAAAAGGCAAGGACCTGACGATCACTTCAAAAGGCCGCCAGTTGCTGGAACTTGTTCCGGAAGACTTGAAGTCGCCGAAGCTGACAGCAGATTGGGAACAGCAATTGACCAAGATCGCCAAAGGCCAATTGAAAAAAGAAGAATTTATTAAAGAAATGATTGTCTTCGCTGAAAAATCCGTATCGGATATCAAGAAGAGCGACAAAAAGTTCAAGCATGACAACATCACCGGCAAAATGTGCCCGGATTGCGGCAAACCGCTTCTTGAAGTCAACGGCAAGCGCGGCAAAATGAATGTCTGCCAGGATCGCGACTGCGGCTACAAAAAGCAAGTGGCGATGCAGACCAATGCGCGCTGCCCAAACTGCCACAAGAAGTTAGAGATGCAAGGTGAAGGAGACGGCAAGATTTTCGTCTGCAAATGTGGACATCGCGAGAAGTTGTCAGCCTTTGAAAAACGCAAAAAATCCGGTCAATCTAAAGCTAATAAAAAAGACGTCAATAAATACTTGAACCAGCAGGAAGAAGCGCCGCAAAATACGGCGATGGCTGATGCACTGAAAAAATTATTGGGCCAAACCGAATAGAATCCCGCTGCTGATGATGGTATGCTGTGAAGAAGCAAGTTTTCAGATAAGGAGAAAACGCCATGGCTAAAAAAATCGCAAAAACCAATGCAGCACGTATGCTCGACAAAGAAAAGATCCACTATGAACTGCTTCATTACAGTGCCGAAGACGGCAAAGTGGACGGCGTTTCTGTCGCTGCCAAAATTGGCCATTCGGCAGAACTCGTCTATAAAACTTTGGTGGCCATTGGTGCCTCCAAGCAGCCATATGTGTTTGTTATTCCGGTTGCGGCAGAACTGGACTTGAAAAAAGCGGCCAAAGCGGCCGGCGAAAAGAAAATTGAGATGGCACCGGTGAAGGATATTCTTGCACTCACCGGCTATATTCGAGGCGGCTGTTCGCCTGTCGGGATGAAAAAGCCCTATCCGACTTTCGTGTCAGTTGAAGCGGAGCAATTGCCTGAAATGATTGTCTCTGCCGGTAAAATCGGCATGCAGTTGAAACTGGCTCCTGCGGAACTGGCCGCTGCGACAAAAGGCCACTTTGCGGAATTGACAGCTCCAGGTCAATGAAGCTTCCATCCATTCGTTTTGAATGGGTGGATTTTTCATATCATAATAAAAGAAAGAAGGATTTGGATGAAGCGTTCGCTGTTTTACCGTTGGCTGTTTTTTATTGTCGGATTGATTGTTCTCGCACTTGGGTTTACCATGACCATCAAAGGCAGCAAGCTGGGCATCGGGCCATGGGATGTGCTGCATGTCGGCCTGTATCTGAACTTCGGGTTGACCATCGGCACGTGGTCGGTGATCGCTGGATTTGCGCTGATTGCCAGTACCGCTATCTTCACACGGAAAGTACCACAGATCGGCACTTTTTTGAATATGTTGCTGATCGGTGTCTTTATCGACATTTTCAATTTCCTGATTCCGGACATCCATACGCTGGTCGGGCAAATTTTGATTTTGTCAGCCGGAATCGTCGTGTCAGGCTATGGCGTCGGCCTCTATGTGTCGCCAAAAATCGGTGCAGGTCCGCGCGACAGTCTGATGATGATGCTCGTTGAAAAGACCGGGCTCAGCATCAGCGTCGTTCGGGCAGGGATCGAAGTCGGGGTGGCGTTGCTTGGTTGGATGCTCGGCGGACCGGTTGGCATCGGCACTATCGCGGTCGCGTTGCTGACGGGCAGAATTGTCCAAGTATCCTTGCCGCAATTTGAAAAACTGCTGGTGACGCTCATCGGTAAAAAAGAAGACATTCCGCCAGTCCTTAAGGTTTAAATGAATGGCCTAAAAGCTAAGTAAAGCCAGAGATCGGGTACGTGCTCAGTCTCTTGCTCTACTATGCTAAAACCCAAATCTCATGACCATTGTCATTAGTTGAATCCTTTCTGCCAATATGTTATAAATAAAGCCGAGTAACTCTATTGGTTTTATTGAATATAAGAAAAGGGGCTTGAACAATGGGACGCGAGTTTGTGGGAATTTTTGATGAATGGGTTCATACCTATGATGATTCAGTAAGTGGAAAAGATGAGGAATACAAAGATGTATTCATGAAATATAACGAAATCTTGCAGGCAGTGGCTGATGCAGCGATTGGTTCGGTTATAGAATTCGGTGTCGGCACAGGCAACTTAACGGTAAAACTTCTTCACCGTGGCCTGGAAGTGGTCGGAATCGAACCGAATCAGGCGATGCGTGAAGTGGTTGCGGAAAAGCTGAAAGACCTGATTGTCATAGACGGTGATTTTTTGGAGTTTGAGACAGAAATCAGACCACAAAGCTTTGTCAGCTCATACGCGTTCCATCATTTGACGGACGCGGAAAAAGCCCAGGCTTTTCAGCTATACGCCGAGCAATTGCCGGCGGGCGGCAAAGTGGTTTTTGCGGACACGCTCTTTGCTTCAGAAGCAGCCAAAAAGGAAATAATTGCATTTGAACAAGCGAGAGGTCATGCTAATCTAGTAGAGGACTTGAACCGTGAATATTACACAACGGTTCCTGTAATGGAAAAACTGATGACAGATGCAGGGTTTACGGTGGAATTGTCGAAGATGAACAATTACGTATATCTGATTGACGCAACTAAAAAATAAGGAATAGGGAGCGATTGCAATGAAAAAAATGAATGTTGAAAGCTTTAACTTAGATCATACAAAAGTAGTGGCGCCATATGTGCGTTTGGCAGGAGAAAAAACCGGCGCAAAAGGCGATACGATCCGCAAATACGATATCCGCTTTAAACAGCCGAACAAAGAGCATATGGATATGCCTGCACTTCATTCCCTTGAGCACATGATGGCTGAACACAGCCGCAACCATTCGGATAGCATTGTGGACATCGGGCCAATGGGCTGCCAGACAGGTTACTACCTATCGGTTATCAACCATGACGATTTCGAAGATATTCTGCGCATTTTGGAAAACACCTTGAAAGATGTCATTGAAGCGGACGAAGTGCCGGCATGCAACGAAGTGCAATGCGGATGGGCTGCAAGCCATAGCTTAGAAGGCGCTAAAGAACTGGCGCGTGAAATGCTGGCGAAAAAAGACCAATGGAGCCAAGTCTTCGCGGATGAAGCGATCTAAGGAGAATTACGATGAACTATGTAACTGAAATTCAGCAATTGATCGGCAATACGCCGTTGCTGGAACTGACACACAGCAAAATTCCGAACGGCTGCCGCATCTTTGCCAAACTGGAATATTTCAATCCCGGCGGCAGCGTCAAAGACCGATTGGGTGTTTCATTGATTGAAGATGCAGAAAAGCGCGGAGTGTTGAAACCGGGTGGCACGATGATCGAGCCGACGGCCGGCAATACCGGCATCGGCCTGGCTATCGCAGCCATCGGCAAGGGCTACCGCGTGAAGTTTGTGGTGCCTGAGAAATTCAGCCAGGAAAAACAAGGGTTGATGCGTGCCTTAGGCGCAGAAGTCATCAACACGCCGACTGAAAAAGGCATCAAAGGCGCCATCGAAAAAGCCAAGGAATTGGTGGAAGCAGAAGGGGCATTTTCCCCTTCCCAATTTTCCAATCCGGCAAATCCCGAAACCTATGTACGAACGCTTGGACCCGAAGTCTGGGAAGCGCTTAATGGAGAAATCGATGTCTTTATTGCGGGAGCAGGGTCCGGTGGCACATTCATGGGGACTGCGCGTTACTTGAAATCAAAAAAACAAGCCATTAAAACAGTAATAGTGGAACCTGAAGGCTCGATTTTGAATGGCGGACCATCCGGACCACATTTGACTGAAGGCATCGGCATGGAATTTTTGCCGGATTACATGGATGACCGTTATTTCGAAGCGATCTACACAATCACGGATAAAGAAGCATTCATGGCAGTCCGGGAATTGGCGAAAAACGAGGGTTTATTAGTCGGAAGTTCCTCCGGCGCCGCTTATGTGGCAGCGTTGCGGGAAGCGGAAGCTGCCAAACCGGGAAGCCATATTGTCACCGTGTTTGCGGACTCGAGTGAACGCTATATGAGCCAGGATATTTATGGCCGAACTTTTAAGGAGGATCAGGAATGAAACCGAAAACAAGATTAATCCATGGGGGCATTGTCGGCGATGAAGCGACAGGCGCCGTATCTACACCAATTTATCAGGTCAGCACCTACAAGCAGGAAGCTGTCGGTAAATTCAAAGGCTACGAATATTCACGTACAGGAAACCCGACACGCCACGCGCTCGAAGAGTTGATTGCAGATGTTGAGTTCGGCCACGCCGGCTTTGCATTCGGTTCAGGAATGGCTGCCATTTCGTCTGTCATGATGCTGTTTTCTGCGGGAGACCACGTCGTTCTGACAGATGATGTCTACGGCGGAACTTACCGCGTCATCAATAAAGTGCTGAACCGTTTTGGTTTGGAGTTCACATTTGTTGATACGGGGAATTTGGAAGAAGTGGAAGCGGCGGTCAAAGAAAATACGAAAGCGATTTTTATTGAAACACCAACCAATCCACTATTGAAAGTGACGGATATTGAAGCTGTCTCAGCCTTTGCGAAATCGAAGGGCTTGTTGACGATTGTCGATAACACCTTCATGACGCCTTATTTGCAGAATCCGATTTCGCTGGGCGCTGATATTGTTGTGCATAGCGCGACGAAATACATCGGCGGCCACAGTGATGTTGTAGCAGGACTGGTAGTCGTCAATTCAGCAGAACTTGCGGAACAAGTACATTTTGTGCAAAACTCCATCGGCGCTATTTTAGGGCCTCAGGATTCATGGCTGCTGATTCGCGGGTTGAAAACATTGGGCTTGCGCATGGAAGAAGCCAATTCGAATGCACAGAAAATTGCTGAATTCCTGGAAGCGCATGAAGCGGTCGGCAAAGTCATTTATCCAGGGCTTGAAAGCCATCCGGGACGTGAATTAATGCAGAAGCAGGCGAACGGATTTGGCGGTATGATTTCATTTGATGTAGGCAGTAGAGAGAAAGCTGGAGAATTATTGGCCAAACTGAAATACTTTACCTTAGCTGAAAGCTTAGGAGCTGTTGAAAGCTTGATTTCTGTACCGGCCCAAATGACCCATGCTTCCATTCCTATCGAACGCCGTGCAGAACTGGGCATTGTCGAAGGGCTTGTGCGCATTTCAGTCGGGATAGAAGATGTGGAAGATTTGATTGAAGATCTGGAAAATGCTTTAAAATAAGTGACTAACCGCCTACTTCAGGCGGTTTTTTTATGTTCTTTTAAAGTTATTGAAACCATATGGACTAGTTGATTGTTAGAAAAAACAACCATATTACCTGAAATTTCGTAACTCGAAATACATCTTATAGCCTATTCTTCTGACTATTCTGTCATGGTAAGATTTTCAAAGAAATAATATTCTGACAGTTCGGAAGGGGATTCAACATGAAAAACAGCAAATGGGTATCGATCTTATCGGCTAGTGCGTTAACCCTATCTTTATTCGCGCCAGCAGCTGCAGCGGCACCGACCGAAGCAGTGCCATCAATGAACGACTGGAACAGTGAACGATACGGGGACCGGATCGATATCGACCAAAGCCTGAATGAGTTGACGCAAGATGAAAATTTCAAAAAAGAAGCAGATAAAAAGATAAAGGCGCAGGCTGATGAAGTGGCAGGCGGAGAGTCTGATTCAAAAGCAGACAGCGCATTTACAGAAGACCATGGAACGAAATTATTCCTGGACCGCAACTTAAGCTTTAAAGAATTTACTTTGCGCAGCATTGGCGACAATGTGGAAATCTGGGTAGCCAATGATTTGGCTTATGGACCGAAAAACCCAAAACCAGCCGATGTGGTAACACAAGCGCAGGTGGATAAATTACGTGCTGAATTCGACAGCAATATCTATCCGGTAGCGACGGATTTCTTTGGAACACCGGACCAATTGGACGGATCAAAGGCTACTGTTCCAGGTATAGTAGGACTACCTGATGACTATTACGAAGGATCTGACAAAGTCATCATGCTGGTCGACAATGTCCAGGATGAAGGCTGGAACGACCCGAGCTATCCATTCTTTGTTGCCGGTTTCTTCTGGCAGACGCTTGAAAACTACACAGACCGCAACATCATCACCATCGATACGAATTCATGGGAAACGCGTTTGGAGAGCACATTCTTCGGCACAACCATCCATGAGTTGCAGCATTTGATCCAAGCCGACAACGACGGCGCTGAGGAAACCTGGTTGAACGAAGGCATGTCGACATTCTCTGAATTCCTGGGCGGTTATGGCCATGGAGAAGGATCGATCAACTTCTATTTGGATCACCCGGAAAACTCATTGGTCAACTGGGATGAGCATGGAACAGCAGCAACTGGCCCGGAAACAATTGCAGATTATGGCCAGGTCTACCTGTTCACTCTATACATGTACGACAAATTCGGACAGGAATTTATTCGTGAATTGGCAACAGACGGCGACAGCCAAGGGATGGCAAGCGTCGACAAAGTGCTGAAAGATTATGGCACTGGTAAAACATTCACGGAAGTTTACCAGAACTTCATGACGGCATTGACGTTGGATAATTCAAACGTCAGCAGCGACTACAATATCGACAGCATTGATCTTCGCAATCTGCCAGTTGGCACTGCAAGTGAGGTAAGAGGCAAAACTGTAGACTTTGAAAAAGCGAAAACATTTGAAAAAGAAGGCGTTCCGGCATGGGGCGGCGACTTTAAAGAGTTCAATTTCGGCAAAGATGTCCGCGGCCTGGAATTTGACGGCGTCGACTTCCTGCCATTGCAATGGCAAACTGTAGCAGATCCAAAAGGGTCTGGTGCACAAGTATTGCATGCAAATAACGGAGACGAAGCAGATCAGGAATTGATCTTTGGAGCAACAGTGCCTGCTGCCAACGCGGCTTTGACGTTCGAGCATTACTACGATATTGAAGAGCAATGGGATTTCGGCATGGTTCAAGTATCGACTGACAATGGTGATACATGGACTTCGCTTGAAAACGCCAATACGCGCAGTGACGTAGTGGCAGAAGGCTACCCGACCATCAAGGAAAACGTACCTGGCTTCACGGGAACAAATGGCGACTGGGCAACAGAAACATTTGACTTGTCGGCTTACGCAGGAAAAGATGTCCTGGTTTCATTCCGTAACTTGACTGACTGGGGTTCCAACAACCCAGGCTGGTTCATCAAGAACATTAAATTAGGTGATTTCTCGGCTGACGGCACGTCAACGGATGTTTTCAAGTCATTGGGGCAGTTGAAAGGTGACTACGTCAACTTTACAACAACATTCATCCAAACCAAGAAAAATGGCAAAGAACGCGTCTTCCACGTAGATCCGTATAACGTGACGGAGAAACAAGCCTTGGATCTTCAACAAGTTCTCCGTGAAGGCAATGTGAAAATGATCACTTCTTATGCTGCTGAAGAAGGGCAAAAAGAAGCGAAAGAATTCACTTATGAAGTCGTCTACAAAAAGGACAACCCGAACAAAGGCAAAGGCAAGAACAACGGAAAAGGCAATAAATAAGGCAAAAGCGGACCTCGGTCCGCTTTTTCTTTTGGAGAAAATGACCCTTATGGTAAGATGGAAACTGAGATTGTTTGTGAAAGGAAGAGGACATTGTCGAAAAAATTAGATGCATTTTTAGATGAGAACTTAACAGAATTAAAAGAGCAGGGCCTCTATAATGAAATCGATCCGGTTGAAGGACCGAACGGCGCGATCATCAAAGTGCGCGGCAAGGAACTGATCAACCTTTCTTCAAATAACTACTTGGGGCTTGCGACCAACGAAGACTTGAAGCAAGTGGCGAAAGACGCCATCGACAAATACGGTGTCGGCGCAGGGGCAGTCCGTACAATCAACGGAACGTTGGATCTGCATGTGAAGTTGGAAGAAAAGTTAGCTGAATTCAAAGGTACAGAAGCGGCTATTTCTTATCAATCCGGCTTTAATTGCAACATGGCGGCCATTTCAGCTGTCATGGACAAGAACGATGCGATTCTTTCTGACCAGTTGAACCATGCATCCATCATCGATGGCTGCCGCTTGTCGAAAGCGAAAATCATCGCATTTAAGCACTCGGATATGGAAGACCTTCGCCTGAAAGCGAAAGAAGCGACTGAATCCGGCCTTTACAATAAAGTCATGGTCATCACAGATGGTGTCTTTTCGATGGATGGCGATATTGCCAAGCTTCCGGAAATTGTAGAAATCGCCAAAGAATTCGACTTGATCACATACGTGGATGATGCGCACGGTTCAGGCGTTACCGGCAAAGGGAAAGGCACCGTGAAGCATTTCGGCCTTGAAAAAGAAATCGATATGCAAATGGGTACTTTATCCAAAGCAGTCGGCGTTGTCGGCGGTTATGTGGCCGGCAAGAAAAATCTGATTGACTGGTTGAAAGTTCGTTCGCGTCCATTCTTGTTCTCGACAGCGGTGACTCCAGGCGACGTTGCAGCTATCACAGCGGCAGTCCAAATGATCATCGACTCAACGGAATTGCACGATAAATTGTGGGACAATGGCGATTACTTGAAAAAAGGCCTGGATAAACTAGGCTTCGATATCGGCCATTCAGAAACACCGATCACTCCTTGCATCATCGGCGACGAAAAGTTGACGCAGGAATTCTCGAAGCGTTTGTTCGAAGAAGGCGTCTACGCGAAATCAATCGTCTTCCCAACGGTTCCAAAAGGCACTGGACGCGTCCGCAACATGCCGACAGCTGCCCATACGAAAGAAATGTTGGATGAAGCCATTGCCACTTACGAAAAAGTCGGCAAAGAATTAGGCGTCATCAACTAAAACACGAAAACACGCCCGGCTTTATGCTGCCGGGCGTGTTTTTATTTCCAGATATAGGATATACAGTCCTGGTTGGGTGAAATACAGTCCAAATTGGCGAAGCACTGTCGAAATCAGCTTACTTACTGTCCAAAACAGGCACAATACTGTCCAACGCCAATTTCTGCTCCTCAAAATAAATCGCAGCGAACATTTCCGCTGTTACCAGCATAGCGGTTTCATTAAAATCGAAGTTTTCATGGTGATGCGGGTAAACAGCCTGTTCATCATCCATTTTCGCGCCGACAAAGAAATAGGCGCCGGGCTTGGCCTGTGTAAAATAAGTGAAATCTTCGACCGGCATGACCGGATCGATTTCCACCACATTTTCAACTCCCACTACCCCGCGTCCGGCAATGCGGACACGATCGGTTTCTTCCGCATGGTTCCAAAGAGAATCGTAGCCATTTTCGATGATCACTTCTGCGGTGGCGCCCATGGCGATGGCGACGTTCTCCACAACGGTCCGAAGGCGCTGGCTGGCGAGCGCGCGGAGTTCGGGATCGAATACGCGAATTGTGCCTTCCAGCACTGCTTTGCTCGAAATGACGTTATCGGCATCGCCGGCATGGAATTTGCCGATTGAGACGACCAGTTCTTTCAATGGATCGGCATTGCGGCTGACGATGGACTGCAAAGCAACCATGATATGGCTCGCTGCCAAAATCGGATCGACGCCGTTGTGCGGTTCTGCCCCGTGTGTTCCGGAACCGTGGACGATAATTTTGACGGTATCTTCAGAAGCCTGAAGGAATCCGTCGCGCACATAAATCCTGCCGCTGTCCATCTTGCTTTGCAGGTGAGCACCGTAGACCGCATCGACGCCTTCCAGGCAGCCATCTTCAATCATGGCGCGTGCACCGCCTGGCGATAGTTCCTCGCCGAATTGATGGATCAAGACAATTGTGCCCGGCAGTTCTTCCTGAATGGCCACCATCGCTTTGGCGAAGCCCAGCAAAGCGGCAGTATGGCCATCATGGCCGCAGGCGTGCATCACACCCGGAACCGTGGACTTATAAGAAACGTCTTTTTGGTCATCGATCGGCAAAGCATCGAAATCTGCACGGAATGCAATCGTTTTGCCAGGCTTTCCGCCGTGGATCGTCCCGACAACACCGCGTCCGCCAACGTCCCGGCGAACTTCTACACCCAATTTTTCCAAACGATCCGCAATAAAAGCGGGCGTGGCGATTTCTTGATGCGACAATTCGGGGTGCATATGCAAATATCTTCGGGTCTCCACCATTTCGCCGTAGAGCGACCGGATCTGTTCAGTTAACGTCATTTGTCAAAACTCCTTTGTGATGAAAATAAAATACCATTCATTCGCGAATTTCACTATAGTAGTAAGTATACAATAAGTTAAATTTAATGGAGGCTGTCAAATGAAAATCACAAAAGCGTCATTGCATGCGGTCAGATTTCCACTCAACGAACCATTCATCATTTCCTATGCGACGTACCCGGATATGCCGGCATTGATTCTAGTACTGGAAACCGACAATGGATTGGTTGGATACGGAGAAGCCGTTCCGGATGAACATGTAACTGGAGAATATTTCACGGCTGCTTTTGAGGTGTTGAAAGAACTGTTCCTGCCGGCCATTATTGGCATGAACCCGTTCGACATCGAATCGATTCATTCAAAAATGAACGCATTGATGGCACGGAACCCTGCAGCCAAAGCTGCTGTGGATATTGCCTGCTACGACTTGATGGGCAAGGCGGCCGGCCAACCAGTATACAACCTGATCGGCGGACAGGCGACGGAACATCTTGATTACCCGAAAGTGCTCAGCATTGAAGCGCCTGAAATCATGGCGGAAAAAGCCAAGAAAGCTGTTGAAATGGGCTATGCTTCCCTTAAACTGAAAGTAGGGAAAGGGCAGGCGCAGGAAGATGTGGACCGGATTTTGGCAGTTCGTGAAGCGGTCGGCAAGGACATGCCGATCCGCGTGGATGTCAATCAAGGGTGGAAGTCCTCAGGGATAGCGGTTGCAGCCATTAAACAGCTCGAAGGAGCGAACATTGCCTGGATCGAACAGCCGATCCGTATGGGCGACATTCGCGGATTGGCCGAAGTCCGTTCGAAGACCGCTGTACCGATCATGGCAGACGAAAGCCTTCAGTCAATGGAAGACCTCTTGGAAATCATCCGCTTGCAGGCGGCAGACGTCGTCAATATCAAGCTGATGAAATGTGCGGGCATTTTCCATGCGGCCCAAATGGCGAAAACCGCTGAAGCAGCGGGCATGAAGTGCCAAATCGGCTCCATGGTGGAATCTTCCGTCGGATCTGCCGCTGGCTATCATGTAGCCATGTCGCGCATCAATATTGAAAGCACGGAACTGACGGGACCGCTGCTGTTCAGCGAGGAAATCGGTGATTTGACTTATAAACATCCATACGTTTTCTTATCCGGCAAACCCGGATTAGGCGTAGAAGTGGATCCAGTACAATTGGAAAAACTGACGGTCAAGAAATGGACTATAGAAAAATAAACATAAAAAACTCGCGGGCCCATTGGGTCCGCGAGTTTTTAGATGACATCCGTTTTCTGGATCAAACTCAGGAAACGTTTTGTGCGTTCTTCTGTCGGATGGTTGAAAATGTCTTCGGGCTTGCCGCGTTCGATGATGCGTCCTTCGTCCATGAACAGCACTTCGTCCGCGACGCCTTTGGCAAAACGCATTTCGTGAGTCACTACGACCATCGTCATGCCTTCAGCGGCCAAATCTTTCATGACCTGCAGCACTTCGCCGACCAATTCGGGGTCGAGCGCGGAGGTCGGTTCATCAAAAAGCATCACTTTTGGCTCAAGTGCCAGTGCCCGGGCGATGCCGACACGCTGTTGTTGCCCCCCGCTCAGCTGGAACGGGTAGTCATTGATCTTTTCGCCGAGCCCGACTTTCGTCAGCAGCTGCTCGGCTTTTTTTCGGGCCAGCTTTTTATCCTGCTTCTGGACAGTAACGGGTCCTTCCATGACATTTTCAAGAGCGGTCATGTGAGGGAATAGGTTGTAGTGCTGGAAGACCATGGCCGACTGCTTGCGAAAAGCCATAATCTGCTTTTTCGACAAAGGTTTGGAGAAGTCGGCGGTCTGTTCGTCGATCGTTACAGAACCGGAAGTGGGTGTTTCTAATGTATTGAGGCAACGGAGAAATGTCGTTTTACCTGAACCGGATGGGCCGATAACTACAATTGCCTGGCCTTTTTGGACATCTGCATCAATGCCTTTCAATACTTCGAGGTCACCGAACTTTTTATGCAAATTTTTGATTGAAATCATATCGGACTCCTTACTGCAATCAGTGAACTGCTTGTATTATCGGGAAACGTAGCGGTCAAAGCGATGTTCAAGCCGTCCTTGGACCAGCGACAAGGCAAAGCAGATGACCCAGTAAAGCAATGCCGCCTGCCCGTACAGCAGCAGGAACTCGTAGTTGGTTGCGGCGATTTGCTGGGCGACCCTGAACATCTCGGTAACCAAAATCAGCGATGCCAGTGACGTATCTTTGATCAAGCTGATAAACGTATTGGACAAGGGCGGCAATGAAACACGTGACGCCTGAGGCAAAATAACGCGGCGCAATGATTGTGTATAGGACATGCCGATCGTGTCGGCTGCCTCCCATTGGCCTTTTGGAATCGACAGGATCGCTGCCCGGATCACTTCGGAAGCATAAGCTCCGACGTTCAGGGAGAAGCCGATCACTGCCGCAGGAAACGGATCGATGGTGATGCCGAGTGTGGGCAATCCGTAAAACAGGATGAATAATTGAACCAATAAAGGCGTACCGCGTATGATCGATACGTAAACACGGGCAATGATCTGGAAAATTTTAACCGTCGAAATCCGCGCCAAAGCAGTCAAAATCGCCAAAATCAATCCAAAAATAAAGGAAATGATCGATAAAGGCAACGTGAATTGCAGCGTGGCTTCGATTAATGGAAGAAATGAGGATTGCGCAATATCCACAAGCCGTTCCATTCTGACCGGATCTGAGAAAATACTATTCAAGTACATTTTCACCAAACCATTTTTCGGAAATTTCATCGTACGTGCCGTCTTCGATCATATCAGCCAACGCTTTATTCGCTTCATCCACAATTGCGCCACTGTCTTTTCTGAACAATAATGCACTTTGTGCAGCATCTCCGGATTCATCGACAACTTTCACTTTTGCATCCGGGCGCTGTTTCAGGAAATCCAAAACGGTCAAGTTATCATTGACGGTCGCATCAACGCGGCCGGAATTCAGTAATTCAATCGCTTGGTTAAACCCTTCGACGCCTTCAAGTTCCGCGCCGTAAGAAGTGGCTGTTTCAGCATAGTTGCTTGTCAATGATTGTGCAGACAATTTGCCATCCAAGTCTTCAAAGCTTTGGATCTCCGTATTGTCTTCAGCAACTACCAAAACCGCAGTGGAAGTGATGTATGGATCTGAAAACTCATAGCTTTCCTGGCGCTCAGGGTTGATTCCGACCTGGTTGGCGACCATATCAAAGCGTCCGGCGTCCAATCCTGCAAACATGGCATCCCATTGGGTTTCAAGAAATTCAGCTTCGACACCCAGGCGCTCGGCGACTTCGCGTGCAATTTCAACATCAAAACCAGTCAATTCTCCGGAAGCGTCATGGAAAGTGAAAGGAGGGTAGGTTCCTTCCGTACCGATGACCAATGTTCCTTCTTCCTTGACCTTAGCCAGGACATCTTCTCCGGATCCTCCGTTGTCCGCCGCATCATCCGTCGTCGGGTCTTCTTCAGGGGATCCACCGCCACAGGCAGCTAAAACCAACATTGCTAAGACTAATAAAAACGCCAAACTGAATTTCTTCATGTAAATCTCCTCGTTTCGTTTGTATTTTGTTTCCGAGACTCCTTGCTGGCTTTCATTCTCTTTGATTTAATCCAAATAAATGAAATATCAATAAAGCCATTATAACCAACTGGATTAGTTGGTTTAAGGATTAAAAAAAGGAAAATCCGTTTTGAAATCCAACAGAAATCCTAGAGCTGATTTATTATAGCACGCCTTCGCAACAGTCTCAAATGAAGTGAACAGCAGAAGATAGCAGTTTTTCAGCTTTTCTTTTAAATAAAGAAAAGACATTTTCACCAAAGCTTTCCGATAAAGTATTTGTGTTTTTAAAGAGAACAACTTATAATAGCTAGATAATAAAGGTTTAATTAGCAAGGTTTATAAGATAATTTTTGTTTTTTTACACAGGACAAATGTTTTTCGGAAAAGGAGTGTTGAAAATGGAACGAATTATGATTACAGGTGCTTTAGGACAGATAGGGTCGGAGCTTGTCGGGAAAATGCGCAGCATCTACGGCAATGACAATGTACTGGCGACGGATATCCGCCAGTCTTCCGACCAGTCAGGACCTTTTGAAATTTTGGATGTTACCGATGCACAGAGAATGCACGATTTGGCAAAAGACTTTGGAGCGGATACAATGGTCCACATGGCGGCTTTGCTGTCAGCGACTGCTGAGGAAAAACCTCTTCTTGCCTGGAACTTGAATATGGGCGGACTTGTCAATGCGCTTGAAGCTTCTCGTGAACTCGGCATGCAATTTTTCACACCCAGTTCCATTGGCGCTTTCGGTCCGTCAACGCCTAAGAAAAACACACCGCAAGACACGTTGCAGCGTCCGACAACTATGTACGGCGTTAACAAGGTGGCTGGTGAATTGCTTTGTGACTATTACTTTACAAAATTCGGAGTGGACACGCGCGGCGTCCGTTTCCCAGGACTGATTTCCAACGTAGCTCAGCCGGGCGGCGGAACGACCGATTACGCAGTCGATATCTATTACAAGGCGATCGAACAAGGCAGCTATACGTCTTACATTGCAGAAGGCACCTACATGGATATGATGTATATGCCGGACGCGCTGCAGGCCATTGTTGATTTGATGGAAGCAGACCCAGCCAAATTGATCCACCGAAATGCGTTCAATGTAACAGCGATGAGTTTTGAGCCGGAACAAATTGCCGCTTCCATCCGCAAGCACATTCCTGATTTCAAGATGTCTTATGCGGTCGATCCGATCAGACAGGAAATTGCAGACAGCTGGCCGGATAACATCGATGCTTCTGCTGCCCAGACCGAATGGGGCTTTAAAGCTTCTTACGATTTGGATGCCATGACATATGACATGCTGGAAAAATTAAAAAAAAAGCTCCAGCCCGCTTGAGTGAATTTCATTAAATGAACAATAAGAAACGCCATCCGCAGTCTAATCTGCGGATGGCGTTTTTTTCGTTTTTTTATTTGATTAGAATAGCAGATGTGCGACGCCCACAACGATCGGCAATGCAATGATTGTGCGAAGCAGGAAGATGATGATCAGGTCCAGGATATTTACAGGAATCTTGGAACCTAACAGCAAGCCGCCAACTTCAGACATGTAGATCAATTGTGTAACGGACATGGTGGCGACAACAAAGCGCGTCATTTCAGATTCGATGCCTGCACCTAAAATAGCCGGCAGGAACATATCGGCAAAACCGACGACCATCAATTGCGCAGCTTCAGCCGCTTCTGGCACGCCCAGCAAACGCAAATACGGTTCGAACGGTGTACCCAGAATCGTGAACACCGAAGTGTATTCAGCCAAGATCAATGCGACAGTACCGAATGCCATAACAACCGGTGCAACACCAATCCACATATCCAATACGTTTTTAAAGCCGTCTTTGAAGAATTTGCTGACTGAGCGGTTATCTTCCGCCTTCGTCAAAGCACTTTCGATGCCGTGCGAAGTGACACTATAACCAGCCGGCACGTCTTCTGACTGGGATTCCTGTGGTGAACCGTCCATGAAAGTGGTCGGCTTGTTCGTTAATGGGTAAATCCGCGGCATAATAAGTGCAAGAATGACGCCTGCTAAAATGACCGTTGCGTAATAAGGGAGGAAGTAGCTGCCGAGACCAATTTCCTGAATGACGACAATCGCAAACGTGATGGAAACGACGGAGAATGTTGTTCCGATAATCGCGGCTTCACGCTGCGTGTATTTATTCGCTTCGTATTGCTTGCTTGTCAGTAGGACCCCAATGGTGCCATCTCCAACCCACGATGCCAAAGCATCAATGGATGAACGGCCAGGCAGGCGGAACAGCGGGCGCATGATTTTCACCATCATCGTGCCGAAAAATTCCAATAAGCCAAAGTTCATCAATAGAGGGAGAAGCAGGCCAGCAAAAAGGAAAATGGTGAAAAGGAAAGACAGTAAACCGTCGCCGGCAAGAAGGAGCCCTCCTGTATTTTCATTCCAAATAGGTTCTGGCCCAACTTGGAACAACACCATGACTGCAAATACTGCTCCAAGAATCCGGACAATGGTCCAAAAAAGATTGACGTTAAAAAGCTTGTCCATAAACGGAACATAATCTGTTTCGTTGACTTTTTTGGTGATGAAAACCAATGAACCTAAGGCCGCTACAATTAAAATGCCCATCATGATCCACGGTACGATGGATTCGATGGATCCCGCCATAAGGTTGGCGAGGACTGCTATGGTCACCATCCAGCCTTCGTCTGTTGGAATTGGTACCAAAAACAGTATGATTCCGAGTAGAGAAGGAATCAAAAACAGCAGCCAGGTTGAGATAGAAAACTTTTTCACAAATAAATCCCCTTTTCTGAGTGTATGAATACACATAATTATAACTGATTATACAACGCTTTTCCCCTATGAAAGCGCTCCACAACCAATGTTTATATTATCTGAAAACATCCATAAAAAATACCCCCTCAATAAAGAAAATATTGAGGGGGTAATATTTAGAAGGATTCTTCAAAATCCTCATGCCAGCGATAATTATAAAAGCGTTCTTTCGTCAACCAGTTTTCGGTCTCTGTATCGCCTTGCTGCAGCTTGTGCTCCATCTCGGCAAGCATCCAAGCAGTTTGCGAGATGTGCGCTTTCATGGAATTCATTTTCTGCTCACGAACATCCTGAATATCGTAAACGACATCCGGTTGGCCAAGCACCTCCAGTGTATTGTTCGCAAAAGCGACACAATGCAAGGTCGGGCGGTCCTTCATTCGGCGGACTGCACGGACAACCGCGCGGGCAGTTGCTTCATGATCTGGGTGGACAGCATAGTCCGGATAGAAGGTGATGATCTTCGACGGGTTCAATTCTTCGATCAGCTCTGCCATTAGGCCAACCATCTTCTCGTCGTCTTCAAATTCGATGGTTTTGTCGCGCAATCCCATCATCCGAAGGTCAGTCAATCCCATCGCCTCTGCAGAAGCCAGAAGTTCCTGCTTGCGGATGACCGGCAATGATTCTCTTGTAGCGAATGGCGGGTTGCCGAGGTTGCGGCCCATTTCGCCGAGTGTCAGACACGCGTATGTAACGGGTGTGCCCTGGTTGATATGTGTGGTGATCGTTCCGGAAACACCGAACGCTTCATCGTCCGGGTGAGGGAAGACGACCAGCACATGGCGTTCTTGTGGAATTGTCATCGTAAGTTCCTCCCTTAATAACTGAACGGTGTTTCGCTGATCTCCAGCGCCACCGCCAATTTCCCAGTGCCGTCATGCCCTGCTAGCAAAAGGCGGCCCTGTTCATCCAATTCGTAATGTGTGATGCCCTGCGCATAGACCCAGCCATGCGGCAGCTTCAGTCCCACGCGGTGCGGGCTGTCGCCGACCACTTTTCCAAGTTCGTAATTGATGACGACGTTGCGGATGAACGCGCCGGCATTGAAAAAGCCTTCGTTAAAGTGTGTCGCATATGAGCCGTTTGTCGTTTCCAAATGAAGGTAGACATCTTTGCCTGCAAATGCGTCCAATTGTACTTGTAATTTTTTTACTTCGACTAGTTCCATGATGTTCCTCCTAAAGAATCGGTATTCTTTCAGTATAGGGAAATATGCGGGATATTGCGATTAGGATGCTTTGGCAGATGAAACTCTATTGCCCCGTTTGCTTTCTGTTTTTGAGAAAGATGAACAACATGACAAGAGCCAAACCGATATAGAGAGTGGAAGAACTGATGATCAGTTGCTGTGTAACGGTTACATCAACAAAATGCATGGCGAAATCGGGACCAACTAAAAGAATGGGGATGATGATAGTGAACCAGGATTTACTCCATAAAGCGCCTGCAATAAAAGTAGCGATTCCTGCAGCTGCGATGACCCACATGATTTCGCGCGAAGGAATATAAATATACAGCGGATCTAAAATGAAAGTATCTAAAAACAACACGGCTAAAAAAGAAATGCTTATGACAAATTGAACCGTCATAAGAATCACCATTGTTTTTTTAGTAGACCATGTGCTGATGCTCATTTTTCGCATGAAGTAAATATAAGAAACGACGCCGAACAGAGTGATTACTGGATAAGCGATGATCGACAATAAAGAAAAACTCAAATCTCCGCGTATAGCTGAACCGGTGATGAAATAAGCTGCCAGTAAGAGAATCAGCATCGGCAATACTTTTAAGATGCCAAAAACATCAAACTTCATTTCGCTGCTGAGGTTTTTCAAATATGTTTCAGGAGAACCGCCGGTGACACTATCCACCGTTTTCCCGCGGCTTTCTGCATCTTCCAGGTGATCTCTTAATTCTTGCGAGATTTCATGGATCTCTTTTTCATTTTTCCCGGAAGTCATCAAGTACATTTTTAAGTTTGCGATGAACTCTTCGCTTTCTTTTGACAGCATCATTCTATTTCCTCCTCTACGAGTCGATTGACTGAATGGGACAATTCATTCCAGCGCAGCTTAAACTCTTCGTATTCTTTTTGCCCCAAGTCGGTGAGTGTATAATATTTTCGCTTTGGCCCGCTTGGAGACGCTTTCAGGACGGATTGCACAAATCCTTCTTTTTGCATGCGCATCAGTACAGGGTAGATGCTGCCTTCGCTAATCATCTGGAATCCGTACGCTTCCAGTTTCTCAATCATTTCATAACCATACGTTTCGCCTTTTTCAATGATGCCGAGAAGGCAACCTTCGAGTATACCTTTAAGCATCTGGCTTGAAGACATTGTGTCATCTCCTTTGATCAATATTTTGCTGGGGTAAATACATCAGCTATGTTGCAATACAATATAGCATTTGGTTGTGCGGGGTGTCAACTAGGTTGTTTAACAAGTTAGCTGTGGTGAAAATGTACAGTATGAATGCTGAACGTGAAGAAGCGAGGAGGCCATTGGCAAAATCAATAAAAAAAAGGCTGTCCACAGAAAGTCATTTTCATGACTTTTCGGGACAGCTGAAGGGGGTGTATTTTACAATTCAGTTACTTCAACTTCAGGTTTTGTGAATTTCGATGCGGCGCCGTGCATAACCGGTCCGACGTATTCGTTCAGCTTCCAGCCGTGTTGGATGGCTGTAGCAACAAAGATTTTAGCATTCAAGACCGCATCTTTAACCGATTGGCCGTTAGCTAAGTTAGCTGTGATTGCTGCTGCGAATGTGCAGCCGGCGCCGTGGTTATAAGATGTATCCGTTTTTTCAGAAGTCAGCAAATAATGTTTTTTGCCATCGAACAGCAAATCTGCTGCTTTGTCGTGCTTGAGTTGTTTGCCGCCTTTGATGACAACAAATTCAGCGCCGTGGGCATGGATTTTTTCTGCTGCCGCTTGCATGTCTTCTACTGTCTGCAGCGTTCCTTCGCCTGATAATTGCCCTGCTTCCACCAAGTTTGGTGTAACGACTTTCGCGTTTGGCAATAAATACTTGATCATGGCATCTACATTTTCAGGGAACAAAACTTCGTCTTCCCCTTTGCATGCCATAACTGGATCGATGACGACATCTCTGATGCCGGAATCAGCAATTGCCTTGCCCGCCATTTCGATGATATCAACAGTCGGCAACATGCCGGTTTTTAATGCGTCAACGCCTGTAGAAAAGGCGGTTTTCAACTGGGCGTCCACAGTATCTAATGCAATAGGGTGAATGCCGTGGCTCCAGCCATTTTCAGGATCCATGGTTACGATGACAGTCAATGCATTCATGCCGTACGTTCCATGTTCCTGGAATGTTTTAAGGTCTGCTTGTATGCCTGCTCCGCCGGAAGTATCTGATCCGGCGATAGTTAGTGTTTTTTTGAGTGTCATGCGTAAATCTCCTTTAAGTGGATTATGTCTTTGTTCTCATTTTAACAAAAATTCATACATTTACAACGGATTGCGCTTATTCGGCACGAGCAGGAGAACTGCCGTAGCAACACAGATAAGCAGGAATACAGTAGTGAAAATTCCCATTAAGACAAAGCCGCTTTTGAAAAGACCAATGGTAATGAGTAATGTTAGAATGGAAACAGCTACGATAATAAGTCCAAGGCAGCCTAATCCGGCGCGTTTCGCGCCTTCTGGAGCAGTTGTTCCCTTGGTTTTTGAAACACTGGTGATTTTTTCGCGCCAATCGGCCATGCTGATCGCTCCTTTAGATAATCGTAACATGAAGATAGAGTGAATAGAATACAAGAAAGTAGGGGTTATGTTGGCGAAAGATCCAAAATTGACGGAAATCGAACGTTTATTGGAAGAAGTGAAAGGGCAAGGAGAAACAAAAGAGTCCGGCTTCTGGAAAACAACCAAATTGATGATGAGTGTCTGGCGGAACTCTTTTCTTGTATTGATTGCCATTTTATTGCTGTTGTTGGTGGCTTTGCCGCTGGGTACGTTTTGGATGATCAAAGGCAGTACTGCAACTGAGAGCAAAGGTGCGTTTTTGGAACAGATCCAGGAATTGAATGAACTCTCGACTGCCGAAGCTTTTTCGAAAGTCATTATTGAGCGCCAGGACAATGCGGTATTCGGCCAGGAAATCGGTCTGGACCTGCCCGGTACGAAACGCCAATTGCTGGTGGTCATTCCGGGATCGGTTCGTGCCGGCATTGATTTTTCAAAAGTATCAGAGGGCGATATTGTACTTGACGAAGAAGCGAAAACAGCGACATTGACGTTGCCGCCGGCCGAATTTTTAGGAGGACCGGAATTGTTCATGGATCAGGTGGAGGTTTATTCATATGAAGGGCTATTCCGCAGCGGTGCTGATATTTCCGAGGCCTATGAGCTGGCCGAAGAAGCTAAAAAGCTGATGTTGGCAGAAACGGAAGGGCAGGGTGTGCTGCAGACGGCAGAAGACAATGCAGCGCGCTCGGTCCAGGAAATGTTCGGTCTGGTTGACTATGACGTTACAGTAGAATTTGAGGAGTGATGAATATGGGAAAACAGATTTTTCAAAACGACTGGCAAGAGGTCGTGGGTCAGGAATTCGACAAACCGTATTATTTGGAGCTGCGCGAGTTTTTAAAAGAAGAATACGCCAATCAAACCGTCTACCCGGCCAAGGAAAACATTTGGTCGGCTTTTAAACATACAGCGTATGGAGATGTCAAAGTCGTCATCTTGGGACAGGATCCCTATCATGGACCCAACCAGGCGCATGGGTTGAGTTTCTCGGTCCAGCCGGGAGTGCCTCATCCGCCAAGTCTGCGCAATATGCTGAAAGAGCTGAAGGAAGACATCGGCTGCGACAAACCGAAAGACGGCACTTTGACGAAATGGGCCGACCAAGGCGTGCTGATGATGAACACGGTGTTGACAGTGAGGGGCGGAGAAGCGAATTCCCATCGCAATAAAGGATGGGAAACATTTACGGACGAAGTAATCCGCAAATTATCTGAACGTGAAGAACCGGTCATTTTCGTCTTATGGGGCAAGCCTGCCCAAACGAAGAAACGGCTCATCGACCTGGACAAGCATGATGTACTCGAAGCGCCGCATCCGAGTCCGCTCAGTGCCAGCCGCGGATTTTTCGGCAGCCGTCCTTATTCAAAAGTGAACAGTCTGTTACAAAGCCGCGGGCAGGCGCCCATCGATTTCTGTTTGGACTGACCTGCGGCAGAATTGCATGGTAAACTGGAATTAATCTAAATCGGAGAGGGGGCTGGAACATGGCCATCGACAACATGCGTATTTTAAATGAAATCGACAGGCACACGACGCGAGCGCGAAACGGCGATCCGGCGAAGGTGCGTGACTCAGTTGCAGCAATCCGGGCTTTATGCGATTTGCTGCTGGAGGACGATCAACCGATGATCAATCATCAAACACCGCGTGCCGTGCCGCTCGATTCCCCTCAGCCGCAGACGGTATCTGCCGTCAACAAGCTGAAAGAAGAAGACGCGAACGGCGATTCGCTGTTTGAATTTTAAATGGAAAGAGGAAGTTACTTATGAAGTTTTTCTTGATTGCCGGAGCGGTTAACGCTCTTCTGTCTGTAGCATTTGGTGCGTTCGGTGCACATTTGCTGGAAGGGCGCGTTGCGGACAAGTATTTGGATACATGGCAAACGGCCGTGCAGTATCAGATGTTCCATGCAGTCGGGTTGATGGTCATCGCCATCTTGATGAGCTCATCTCTGCTTGGGCCGCTTAGTTCATTGAACTGGGCAGGTTATTTGATGCTTGCTGGAATCGTCATTTTTTCAGGGAGCTTATATGTCCTGAGTTTAACAGGCATCAGCATTCTCGGTGCCATCACGCCAATCGGCGGCGTTGCATTTATCGCCGCTTGGGTGATGATCATCGTTGCCGCAGTGAAAGCATTGTAATGATAGAAGGAGGGCCATCCGTTTTACGAGGATGGCCCTCTTTTTGTTATAGAAAGTAAAAACGGTTTAATGGAAAGTAATTCATTCACTTTGGAAAGTATTTGTGCCAATATGGAAAGTATTTTGCGTAGAACAGAAAGTATATCCAACTAACTGGGAAATATCCCTTAAGAAATCCACTTTCCATACAAATCAAACAAAAAAAGCCGCCCAAAGAGGCGGCTTTCAGCATATTTTGATTAAACTTCCAAGAACTTAACGGTTCTTTCGGCATCCAGGCGTGTGCCTACATAGAATGAACCGAATTCTGCGTAACGCGCGCTGACTTCGTCAAAACGCATTTCGTAGATCAATTTCTTGAATTGAAGAACGTCGTCTGCGAACAAAGTAACGCCCCATTCGTAGTCGTCAAAACCGACAGATCCAGAAATGATCTGTTTTACTTTGCCGGCATAGCTGCGGCCGATTTTGCCGTGTGACAGCATCAATTCTTTGCGGGTATCCATCGGAAGCATGTACCAGTTATCGTCGCCGTCGCGGCGTTTGTCCATCGGGTAAAAGCAGATGTACTGTGAACGCTGAAGTTCAGGGTACAAACGCGCGCGGACATGCGGGTTCTGGTATGGATCTTCGTCTGATTTGCCAGCCAGATAGTTGGAAAGCTCAACGACAGAAACGTAAGAGTACGTAGGAACCGTGTAGGCAATCAACGTCAGCTTGTTGTATTCTGTTTCAAGTTCATTCAATTCGTCCATTGTTTCACGCAGCATCATCAGCATCAAGTCAGCTTTTTGGCCAACAATTGAATACAATGCGTGTGCGCCGGTTTTATTTTCATCGGCTTGGTTGATCTTGTCCATAAATGCCTGGAATTCATCGATCGCGAATTGGCGTTCTTCTTCCGTCAGCATTTTCCACGTTACCCAGTCCATCGAACGGAAATCGTGCAGGACGTACCAGCCGTCTAATGTAATCGCTGCTTCATTCATTAATCAAACACTCCTTTAATGTAAATCTCTCACCATTCAGTTTATCACAACGCCTCACCAACTTCCTGCAAAACTACCGGCTGTCACCAATTTGACATGACGCGCACGGGTTTTCAGCGGGTCTGTAAAAGGGTAAACTGAAGTCAAGGAATTGCAGAAAGAGGAGAAGCAGCATGCCGTTATTTTTTGAAGAAACATCCTGGCGTTTTTGGGACCAGTCCTTGAGCGCCAAAAACCGCTCAGCACTGGAATCATTTGCAGCAGACGACACACTTTGTGAATTGGTGGGGAGCGGAAAAAGTGAACCGGCCGTCCGCACATGGGTGCATGATGACACAGTGGTGTTGGGCATCCAGGACCACCGCCTGCCCCATATCGAGGAAGGCATGGAGGTCTTGAAAGCGCACGGTTTTACGCCGATTGTACGCAACTCGGGTGGACTGGCGGTGGTATTGGACGCCGGTGTCCTGAACATTTCGCTGGTGCTGTCGGAAAAGGACAACGCCATCGACATTCCAGCCGGGTATGAACTGATGCTTGAACTGGTGAAGGAATTATTTCCGGAAGCTGACATCGAAGCCTATGAAATCGTCGGCTCGTATTGCCCGGGATCTTATGACCTCAGCATTGGCGGCCGGAAATTCGCGGGCATCTCTCAACGCCGGATCCGCCGCGGTATCGCAGTGCAGGTTTATCTATGCGTTGAAGGCAGCGGTTCGGAACGTGCAGAAATTATCCGTGAATTTTACGAAGCGGGACTGCAAGGCGAAGAGACAAAATTCACCTACCCGGAAATAAAACCTGAAACGATGGCGTCGCTCAGCGAGCTGCTTGGCAGACCCATCACTGTCCAGGAAGTGGTGCTCGACCTTCACGCTTTGATGGGCGCACCGGCACCTATGCCGCTGCAGCCGGATGAGACGGAATTGTACGGATTTTATTTGGAACGGGTGGTTGAACGCAACCGCAAAATGCTGGAACGTCCTCTTGAATAGAGAAGAGGCGCTGGTGTAGAATAGCTGTTACATGAAAAAAACGGAGGTGCGCAAGTGAGCTACGCAACGCAAAAATTAGCTGAAGAAAAAGTCTTTAAAGATCCGGTCCACCGATATGTCCACGTGCGCGACCAAGTGATTTGGGATCTGATCAATTCGCGTGAAGTTCAGCGTTTGCGCAGAATCAAGCAATTGGGCACCTCGTACTTAGTATTCCACGGCGCAGAACACAGCCGTTTCAACCACTCACTGGGCGTATACGAAATCGTCCGGCGGATTTCGGATGATATTTTTCATGGCCGTCCGGAATGGGACGAAAGTGAACGCTTGGTGGTTTTGTGCGCGGCACTTCTTCATGATCTGGGCCACGGGCCGTTCTCTCACTCATTCGAAAAGGTTTTTGCGCTTGACCATGAAGCCTTTACACGAAAAATTCTGCTTGGAGACACGGAAGTCAATGGAATCCTGTCCAAGGTATCCACCGGTTTTCCGGAAAAAGTGGCTGAAGTGATTGCCAAAACCTATTCGAATAAACAAGTGGTGTCGTTGATTTCCAGCCAAATTGACGCGGACCGCATGGATTACCTTCAGCGCGATGCGTATTATACAGGGGTTTCCTATGGCCATTTCGATATGGAGCGGATTCTTCGTGTCATGCGCCCGCTCGATGACCAGGTTGTCATCAAGTCGAGCGGCATGCATGCGGTTGAGGATTACATCATGAGCCGCTACCAGATGTATTGGCAAGTGTATTTCCATCCAGTTGCCCGCAGTGCAGAAGTGATTTTGCGGAAGATACTTCAGCGGGCCAAGGAATTGCATGGTCTCGGCTATAAATTCGCACAGCCGCCGACCCATTTCCTGTCGTTTTTCGACCGCAGCTTTACGCTGAAAGAGTATTTGGCTTTGGACGAAGGCGTCTTGATGACTTATTTCCAATTGTGGATGACGGAGCGCGACCCGATCTTAGCGGATCTGTGCGACCGTTTCGTCAACCGACGCCTGTTCCAGTACGTGGATTTTGATCCGGGCAAAGATTACAAAAAGCTTGGCGAACTTGCTCAGCTGTTTCATTCTGCAGGCATCGACCCGGAATATTATTTGATCGACGATTCGACATCCGATTTGCCTTACGATTTTTATCGTCCGGGAGAGGAAGAAGAGCGCCTGCCGATCCATTTGCTGATGCCGAACGGCGACATCAAGGAATTATCGCGTTTGTCCCAAATTGTAGACGCCATTTCCGGCAAACGCAGAACCGATTATAAATTGTATTTTCCAGCTGAGCTATTGATCGATGGCAAGAAAAAAGCCATCAAGCAGCAGATTTTGGAGATGCTTCGAGAAGGAGGGGTATAGTTGCTCCAGGAACACGCAAAAATCGTGGACTTTATTGCCACCGCGGAAGGTGTAACCGGCCGCAAGAAATTGCAGAAAATGATTTACATAATGAAAAAGATGGACATTCCGTTCCAGGAAAAATACGAGTTCCATATTTATGGGCCGTATTCTGAAGAATTGACTGCCCGTGTACATGAATTATGCGACATGGGTTTCTTGTCCGAGGCCTTGGAGGACAAAGGCTCTTACGTTCAATATAAATATAGCGTCACAGAAGAAGGCCAGGAGTTCCGCAAAGTATTGGGGAAATCCGTTTTGGATAACCCGTTGACGGCAGAGAAGCTGAATGCCAAAAGCGGCCGCTTCCTGGAATTGACCGCGACGCTCCTGTATTTTGATAATTTAAACCGCGGGGAACAAATCGATAAATTGCATGTCGTCAAAGGAAAGCTGAACTTTACGGCTGAGGAGATCGATGAGGCATTTGCATTTATAGAGGAACTGCGTTCGTAAGCGGTGGGAATGAAAAAAACTCCCATTACGGGAGTTTTGAACGGCCATTTTCACTTTTCATGGGATCCAGTTGCAGTGCCTAGCTCTTCAGGTCATAAGTCAACCCGGTGTCCAGTTACAGTGCCTAGCTCTTCGGGTCATAAGTCAACCTGGCTGCGTGGCAAAAAGCGCCACTTCGCCGGTCTGCCTTATGCCTGTCAGAGCTGAACAGGCACTTCCACTTTTCATGGGATCCAGTGGCAATGGCCAACTCCTCGAGTCATAAGACACTCTGGCTGTGTGGCTGAAAACACGCCACTTCGCCAGCACGCCTTATGCTTGTCGGAGCTGAACGGCCATTTTCACTTTTCTCATTGATCTGAAAAAAGTTTGCCTTTTGTGCCGTAATCGGTTTTTTTCATGTCTTCGATAAAAACGGTGACGTTTTCAATCGGTGCCCCTGTTGTTTCAGAAACGGCTTCAGATACCTTTTCGACAAGTGCGCGTTTTTGATCTTCTGTGCGCCCTTCGAGCATTTTGACAGTTACGTATGGCATAATGGATACAGCTCCTTTTCTTGAGAATACTATCATCATAGCAGAACGGAGGATTCAGACAATGGCGAACGAAGAAAAACCAAAACAAAAAGTAGGCTTTACCATCATAAAAAACGATCCGACAGACGGCCATAAAGGCTACGGCATCGGTTCCTTGTCTCTGGAGAACGTTTCTCCGCTGTTCATCGACGTGGAAGAGCAGGAAGCTTTCATCGATATCGGCGCCATGCATGCCCGCAGTGAAGTGGAGCGCGGCATCAAATTCACCACTAACCCGGAAGACTCTGCCGGAGGCAAAGATTATTGGCTGGTATGGATCACCATCGACTTCAATCCGGAAGGTCCCTATTACGCAGGAGTCGCAGCATGTGAAATGGTGGTTAACCGTGAGAAACGCAGAGGCTATAAAATTTTGGCCGACCACGTCAACCGGATGGATAAATCGATGAAACGCAAAATTCTCGTCGATCAAATGGATGAACCATCGAAAAAAGTGCTGGCCAACTACCTGGAAACCCATAACCCGGAAATGTGGCAGCGCAGCTCGGAACAGCTTCATCATGATCTTGGCCGGAAGTAAGGAAATCCGCTTGGCCAATAAATAAAGGTTTTGTCAAAGTGAGATTTACAGAGAACAACCAGCTTTTTGAACAGAATGTGACATTTCAATTTGCTTCCAACGGATGGTTGAAGTTGTCTATAAAAGGCAGTACACTAGAACTACAGCTTTTCAATAGAAAGCTAGGACACCTGATAGCGAGCAAGTGCCGTGAGCCATTGCGAACAAACCCAAGCCAATGCCTCATGTCTCTTTCTCCGCACCATCAGGCTTTTAAAAAGGTTTTCTGTGAAGGGAAAAATTCCCTGTGCAGAAAACCTTTTTATTTTATGTGTAACGAAGTTTAGCCCGGGTAAAGAGGAATAGGAAAAAAATATTGCACTTTTACCGAAAACACTTATACTTTTTTAGGTGGATTTTATTTAGATTGAAAAGGAGTTTGATTATAGATGGCAGGATTTTGGTATACAGAAAAACAGACAGAGAATTTCGGAATCACAATGAAAATCAACAAGACGCTTCACACGGAGCAAACGGAATTCCAATACCTTGAAATGGCGGAAACCGCGGAATGGGGCAATATGCTGTTTTTGGACGGCATGGTCATGACTTCTGAAAAAGACGAATTCGTCTATCACGAAATGGTTGCACATGTTCCATTGTTCACGCATCCGAATCCGGAAAACGTGCTGGTTGTCGGTGGCGGCGATGGCGGCGTCATCCGTGAAATCCTGAAACACCCGTCTGTCAAAAAAGCGACGCTTGTCGACATTGACGGCAAAGTGATCGAGTACTCGAAAAAATTCCTGCCAAGCATTGCTTCTGGCCTGGAAGATTCACGCGTGGAAGTGATCGTCGGCGACGGCTTCATGCACATCGCAGAATCGGAAAACGAATTTGATGTCATCATGGTGGATTCAACTGAACCGGTCGGACCGGCAGTCAACTTGTTCTCAAAAGGCTTCTACGCAGGTATTTCAAAAGCGTTGAAAGAAGACGGTATTTTTGTGGCTCAATCTGATAACCCATGGTTCAAAGCAGATTTGATCAAGCAGGTACAGAGCGATGTTAAAGAAATCTTCCCAATCACCAACTTGTACTTGGCGAATATCCCGACTTACCCAAGCGGTCTGTGGGCATTCACCATCGGTTCGAAGAAATACAACCCATTGGAAGTTCCGGCTGAACGTTTCCATGAAATCGACACGAAATACTATACGCCTGAGCTGCACAACGCCGCTTTCGTGTTGCCGAAATTCGTGAAAGATTTGACAGGAGAGTAAATGATGAGATTTGACGAGACTTATTCAGGAAAAGTATTCATCAAAAGCCATCCGAATTACGAAGAATCAAAAGCCGTACTCTACGGCATGCCGATGGACTGGACAGTCAGCTACCGTCCGGGATCCCGTTTTGGCCCGAATAAAATCCGTGAAGTGTCCATTGGTTTGGAAGAATACAGCCCATACCTTGACCGCGAGCTCGGGGACGTGAAATTTTTTGATGCAGGTGACATTCCTTTGCCGTTCGGCAATCCGGAAAAAAGCCTGATCGAAATCGAGACTTACGTCCACACCCTGTTGGCTGATCATAAAATCCCAATGGGCATGGGTGGCGAGCATTTGGTGTCATTGCCGGTTATGAAAGCAGTCGCCAGTAAATATGACGACTTGGCGATCATCCATTTTGATGCGCACACCGATCTTCGAGAAAACTACGAAGGCGAAGAATATTCCCATTCAACGCCGATCCGTAAAATTGCGGACCATATCGGACCGAAGAATGTCTATTCATTCGGCATCCGTTCCGGCATGAAAGAAGAATTCGAGTGGGCCAAAGAACAAGGCATGCACATCTCGAAATTTGAAGTGCTGGAGCCGCTAAAAGAAGTATTGCCGACTCTTGAAGGACGCAATGTCTACGTGACGATCGATATGGACGTCTTGGATCCTGCACATGCACCGGGTACCGGTACAGTTGACGCAGGCGGGATCACATCACGTGAACTGCTGGCTTCAATCCATGCAATCGCAGCATCAGGCGTCAACGTCGTTGGTTTTGATCTTGTGGAGCTTGCTCCTGTCTACGACCATTCCGACCAAACCGCAAACACAGCCAGCAAGCTGATGCGTGAAATGATTTTGGGTTGGGTTAAGTAGAGAAAAGCGGAGGCAGCCGTCTAGCCGCGACAAGCGCTGGAAGCCTTACCGGTAATGGCGTTCTGTGCCGTTACTGGAAAGGCCGAAGCGACTCGAGGGGCTGGCTGTTGGAGCTAAACAATAAGAAAAGCAAAGGCACAAATTTATATCAATCAATATAATTGCAGCAAGAGCCAGCTTGGAATTTTCCAAGTCGGCTTTTTCTATTGTATTTTACGTATCGATTCACAAACCATTTGGGATCTTCAAAGCTACCTGACTCTCCAAAATAGAATCTTTAATTTAAAACCGGTAAGATAGATGGAGACTACTTATCTGGAAGAGGTGCTGACAATGGAATTGTATAAATGGACAGGCCATCGCGATCAGGCGGTGATGCTGATGGCGAACCTGGCAAATGCACGGCTGATTTATCTGGTCAATGATGACGAAGCCGTGTTGCTCTATGAATCAGAAGGCGGTCCTGGTTTGCAGGGCGCAGAAGCATACCAGGTGTTGAATGCTGTGGGAGATATCAATGATGGCTATTACGCCGTATTCAATAACATTCCGGTGTCGGAGGAAGGCCGTGAGCTGTTCGAGTCGCGCTTCCAGAATCGAGCTGGGATGGTGGAGAAAGAACCAGGATTCGCGGCAATTCGCGTATTGCGGCCGGTGAATTCGGATACGTACGCCATTCTGACCTTATGGAAAGACGAACAATCGTTTAAAGACTGGCAGGAATCGCAAGCGTATGGCCATGCTCATGCTAAGCGCGGCACAGCGGAAGGCATCGATAAACGCCCGAATATTTTCCCGCGCCCTTCTTTTGTCACAACCTATACAAGATGAGCAACGACACATTAAAATGAACAATTGATGAAAGACCACGTGCATTCAGCTCAGGCTGAAACATGTGGTCTTTTGCTTAATCTGCCGTTACCGCCAATCCTTCATTGAAAAACACAGTCGAGTCAAGCTATAATATAAAGGTTATCAAAGGACGGGGAGGCGGAGAGCCATGCAAAAGACAGTGACGATCAAACTGACGACGACGATCCGTCAGCCGGATATGGAAGAGCAAGTGATGGTATTGGAATCTCATGGAACCTTGACGGAGAAAAACGAGCTGCGTTACCTGCAATATGCCGAACAGCAGGACGAACTCGAAATCCGGACAACGGTCAAACTTCAAAAAGACGAAGCGGTGATTATGAGAAGCGGCGGCCTGCAGATGCGGCTCCCGTTTTTATTACATAAAGAACAGACGGGAAATCTGACGAATGAACAGGGGTCATTTATGCTGACGACAAAGGCGCATGAATTGTCGGTCAGCGATACGCGGTTTAAAGTCCGATACGACCTTGCACTGGGCTCGGATCCTGTCGGTGAATACGAAATGGAAATACAGTTTATGGAGGCTAAATGATGAACGCAGTAGAAAAAGTCCAACAGGCAATTAAAACGGCATTTACGGAAGCAATTGAAAAAGCGGAATTGACAGCCGAACCGGTTGAAGTTCGTTTAGAATCACCAAAAGACAAAGCGAACGGCGATTACGCCACAAATATTGCGATGCAATTGACGCGTTTGGCGAAAAAGCCGCCCCGCGCGATTGCAGAAGCGATTGTAGCAAACCTCGATAAAGACACAGCGAACATCCAGACAGTGGAAATCGCCGGTCCCGGATTTATCAACATCACCATCAAAAAGGATTACTTACAGGACGTCGTCAAAACCGTGCTCGACCAGAAAGCGGATTACGGCCGTTCAACTGCAGGTGCAGGCGAACGCATCCAAGTGGAATTTGTATCAGCCAACCCGACAGGCGACCTGCATTTGGGCCATGCCCGCGGATCTTCAGTCGGCGACTCGCTGTGCAATGTATTGGACCTTGCAGGATATGACGTATCACGCGAATACTACATCAACGATGCCGGCAATCAAATCAATAATTTGGCATTGTCGATAGAAGCCCGTTATTTTGAAGCACTTGGCCAAGGCGACAGCATGCCGGAAGATGGCTACCGCGGACAGGATATTAAAGATATTGCGGACGCGTTGGTACAGGAACATGGCGACAAATTTGTCAGCATGACTCATGAAGAGCGTTTTGAAGAATTCCGCCAGCACGGATTGAAAGTGGAATTGGCGAAATTGCAGCAGGATCTGGCGGATTTCCGTGTGAAATTCGATGTATGGTATTCTGAATCGTCTCTTTACAAAAACGGCAAGATTGATGAAGCTTTAGCTAAATTGCGTGCCAATGGCCATGTTTTTGAAGAAGACGGAGCAACGTGGTTCCGTTCGACAACGTTCGGTGACGACAAGGACCGTGTTTTGATTAAAAATGACGGTACATATACGTATTTGATGCCCGATATCGCTTACCATGAAGATAAATTGCAGCGTGGCTTCGAAAAGCTCATCAATGTTTGGGGAGCTGATCACCACGGCTATATCCCGCGCATGAAAGCGGCGATTGAAGCACTTGGCTATGACCGCGACACGCTTGAAGTCAGCATCATCCAAATGGTGCAATTGTACAAAGACGGCGAAAAAATGAAGATGAGCAAACGTACGGGTAAAGCAGTAACAATGCGCGAGCTTGTCGAATTGGTCGGCTTGGATGCTGTGCGTTATTTCTTCGCCATGCGTTCCGGCGATACGCATATGGATTTCGATCTGGATTTGGCTGTGTCACAATCCAATGAAAACCCGGTCTTTTATTCGCAATATGCGCATGCCCGCATCTCTTCGATTTTGCGTCAGGCAGAAGAACAGGGATTGACGGTTTCAGAAGACCAGTTGAACTTATTGACTTCTGAAAAAGAAATCGATGTTCTGAAGAAAATCGGTGATTTCCCGCAAGTCATTGCGGATGCAGCCAAGCAGCGTGCACCTCACCGAATCACGACATACATTCATGAATTGGCATCTAATTTCCACAGTTTCTACAATGCCAACAAAGTCTTGGATGCCTCTAACCCGGAATTGACCGGTGCCCGTCTGGCATTGATCATGGCTGTGAAAACAACCTTGGCCAACGCGTTGAAGACAGTCGGCGTCGCAGCTCCGGAAAAAATGTAAGAGACAGACAAACGTTTACGTGTATAATAAAGAGAAACTTCAATCAATGAATCTATCGCTTTTAGAAGCGGGATGAAATGAAGAAACAGAATATGAGAACCATTCATAAAGGTGCTTATGTCTAAGAACATGAGTTAAAAGGGAAGCCGGTTTAATTCCGGCGCGGTCCCGCCACTGTATGTGAGAGGAATCTGCAAAATGCCACTGAAGCAATGCTTTGGGAAGGTGCAGAAACCGAAGACCACAAGCCAGGAGACCTGCCTTTATGACGACACACCCAAACGCCTGCGAGGAAAGGCTGGATGCGCATGCTTTTTTATGGCGTCCTTTCCATCCCTCGCAGTTTGCTGCGGGGGATTTTGTGTTCTCAAGGAGATTTCTTCAAACTTTCTGCATCTGAATCATTTGAGAAATTATTTATATCGTATATAAAAATTGCTAGATAAGTTGAACTAAAGAAACTGGCTTTTACCCAATGCTTCGGACGCTCTGGGTAGAGCGAAGACGATTGCTCCTGCGTAAGCTCGTCGCAGATGAGGTCCCAGGAATGCCTGTTCCCTCATTTGCACCCGCAAGAAGCCAGGCAAAGGACACCTGTCTTCTCGCTTCGCCTAGCCCTTGGCAGCTGGCACCGCGACGTCCTGTCGCGCCGGCTGCATGACCCACATCCTGTGGGCCCGAAAGCGTAGCTGTTTTACGGAATATCGGCTACTACAAATCATTAGTTCAAAAAGCACTACACACAACAAGGGGGATTTATTCATGAAGAAGATTTGGAAGTTTGGTGCAACCGCAGGATTGGCCGCGGTATTGATGGCGGGTTGCGGAGATACGGCGACGCCCGTAGAAGAACAGGATACTGAAACACCGGCGGAACCGCCGACGGAAGTTGCGGATGTAGAATTTCCAGTGACGTTGACGGATGCAGTAGGCGAAGAAGTGGTGATCGAGGAAGAACCGGGAGCCATTGTTTCGATGGTGCCATCAAATACAGAAATCGCTTATGAACTTGGCGTTGGTGACAAATTAGTCGGCGTTTCGGATTTTGATAATTATCCGGAAGAAGCGGGGCAAATTGAAAAAATCGGCGGCCAGGAATTCAATGTGGAAAAAATCATTGGCCTGCAACCGGATTTGGTGCTTGCGCATGAATCGGGATTGGGTGTTGGCGATGCAGGGTTGCAGCAGTTGCGTGACGCTGGACTCAATGTATTTGTAGTCAACAATGCCGTCAGCTTTGATGAAGTCTACGATTCCATTACAGTGATCGCGCAAGCGACAGGCACCATGGAAGAGGCGGAAAGCATCGTTTCTGAAATGGAAGTCCAAGTGGCGGAAATCGAAGAATTGGCAAGCACAATCGAAGAGCCGAAGACTGTCTTTTTGGAAGTCGGAAGTGAACCCGACATCTACACGACCGGAAAAGGCACGTTCATGGATGAAATGTTGACGCTCATCAACGCTGAAAATATAGCGGGCGATTTGGAAGGCTGGGCAAAAATGGACGCAGAAGCCGTCGTTGCAGCTGATCCAGACGTCATCATCACAACAGAAGGCGGCTATATCGAAGATGCGGTCGACCAAATCAAATCGCGCAATGGATTTGCGGAAGTGACAGCTGTCAAAGAAGATGCTGTCTATAACCTGGATTCGGACATGCTCACCCGTTCAGGCCCACGTTTATCAGAAGGGCTGATGGAAATGGCGAAAGCTGTTTACCCTGAAGTGTTCAATGAGTAAGAATGTACTGGCATACAGCGTCTCGCTGCTGATTTTAGCAGGCGCCATTTTGCTGGGGGTGACGGTCGGAACGGTTTCCATTTCGCCCGTCGTGTTATGGAATCCGTCTTCGGATGAGGCAGCAGCCAATATTTTATGGAATATCCGCATGCCCCGTGTTATTTTAGCCGGGCTTGTCGGAGCGGCACTGGCGATTGCCGGGGCTGCGTTCCAAGGGCTTCTGAAGAACCCATTGGCCGATCCTTACACCCTGGGAGTGTCTTCCGGTGCCTCAGTCGGCGCTGTGATGACGCTCTTTTTTGGCATATCCATCCCATTTTTAGGACCATTCACTTTGCCGGTCATGAGCATGATCGGGGCGTTGCTGACAATGCTCGCCGTGATGAGTTTCGCAAAATTGGTGGATCGCTCCATGAAAATGGAAACCGTCATTTTAACAGGCATCATCTTCAGTTCTTTTCTGGGCTCAATCATCTCCCTGATGATTGCATTGACCGGAGAAGAGCTGCGCCAAATCATCGGCTGGCTGCTGGGCAGTGTGTCGATGCGCGGATGGCCATATGTACGGATGGCGCTGCCGTTTGTTTTGATCGGTTCATTCGTCTTGTGGCTGAAACGCAGAGAATTGAACGCCATGCTGTTTGGTGAAGAACGCGCACAACATTTGGGCGTCGATGTCAGAAAGAGCAAAATGATCATCTTAATCGGCGGTTCGGTACTGACAGGAGCAGCCGTTTCAGTTTCCGGAACCATCGGATTTGTCGGTCTGGTGGTGCCGCATATGACCCGCTTATTATGGGGATCGGATCATCGCCACGTCCTGCCATTATCGTTCATCAATGGAGCCGCGTTATTGATCATTTGTGACTTGGTGTCGAGAACAATCATCTCACCGACGGAATTGCCGATCGGTGTCATTACCGCATTTATCGGAGCACCGGTATTTGCATTCATCTTTTTCCGGCAACGCAAAGGAGGGGCATGACCATGCTTGAAATAAAAGGAATAACAGGCGGCTATGGCGAGAAGAATATCGTCAACGACGTATCTTTTACTGTCAATAAAGGCTCGATCCTCGGGATTTTGGGACCCAATGGAAGCGGCAAATCTACCTTGATGAAATTGATCAGTGGAGTGCTTCCCGCTGCAGGTGGAGAAGTCCGGATTGACGGCAAACCCATGGCTGATTTTACGGCGAAAGAACTGGCCAGGAAAATGGCGGTCTTGCCTCAATTGCATGCACACGCTTTTGCCCATACGGTTCGTGAAACGGTTTCACTTGGCAGGTATCCGCATCAAAGCGGCTGGTTTTCTTCCTGGTCGGATGAAGACGAAGAAGCTGTTGTGGAAGCGATGGGGTTGATGGACATCAGCCAATATGAACAGACACAAATCGATCGGATGTCGGGCGGCGAACAACAGCGCGTCTTCGTGGCACAGGCTCTGGCACAAGATGCAGGGATCCTGCTTTTGGATGAGCCGACCAACCATCTGGATATCAACCACCAGAAGGAATTGCTCGATACCATCAAAAAGCAGGCCATTGAAAAAGACTTGACGATTGTCTCTATTTTTCATGATATCAACCTGGCTTCCATGTATTGCGATCAATTGCTGCTGATGGATGGAGGAGGGGTCGTCCGGATCGGCGAACCGCATGAAGTGGTTCGGGAACAAGATATTGAAACCGTCTATCATACACGCGTCAGCAACCACCCGCATCCGGAACTGCCTAAACCGCAGATCACTTTATTGCCGGGCGTCGAGCGCGAATCCAGTGAGGCAAGCATACGGGCAAAGGACTTCCGGATTTCCAAAGACATGGTGCTCTACCAGAGTCCGATTCCGTTAAAGACGGTATCATCCGCAGTCGTCAATGCAGGCTCCGGTTGGTTCCGCAATTTCATGAACCGCCATGTGGATGCATTTTACAACATCAACAACAGTGTCCAGGAAATGTCCGAGTATATCGAAGAAAGCGGACTGAAAACGACGGACACTGTAGGGATGATGACAGCTGTCCAAACGGAAGATGCCATCATTAAAGAGTATGAGGGCCCATTCGGCTCAGTGGTGATTGCTGTCACTGCTGGTGTTGGAAACGGCGTTGACGTCTCAAAAGCGGTAGAGCGCACCTTGCGTGTCGGGACCATCAATACCTGGATCCTGGTCAATGGCATCTTATCCGATGAAGCGTTTATCCAGGCAATGATCACTGCAACAGAAGCGAAGACCAAAGCCCTTCAGCAGGAGCAAGTCAAAGATCCACTGACCGGCACGATCGCGACCGGCACGTCCACTGACAGCTGCCTGGTAGCAGCCACGCAGCAAGGCGAGGAGTTGCCTTATGCCGGCCCCATCACCGAACTTGGAAAATTGATCGGCGTCGGTGTTTTCGAATGCACTATTGAAGCGCTCAAATTGTATCAGTTGGCGAAAGCGAAAAGCCTATGATTTCGCATCTGATTGCTATTGCGCTGGGCCTGGCCATCGACCGTATGATTGGTGATCCGCCCAATTGGCCACATCCTGTCCGCTGGATCGGGACTGCGATCCGCAAGTTGACCAAACGCTGGAATCACGGACCGAACGCTTTCCGGAACGGTTTTTGGCTGCTGGGAACGATTGCTGTGACCGTTTTTCTGCTCGTTTACGCGGTTGTTTTTTGGGCTTATTCTTTAAATGCGTTTTTGGGAATTGCTGTAGAAGCCGTATTGATCGCTTCCGGGCTTGCACAGAAGAGCCTGAAAGACGCAGCGATGGAGGTCTACGATCCATTGACGAATAAAAACTTTGTCCTGGCACGTGAAAAGTTGTCCTGGATTGTCGGCAGGGATACAGAAGGTTTAAATGAAAGTGAAATTACAAGAGGCGTCGTGGAGACGGTGTCGGAGAATACCAGCGATGGTGTCACTGCACCGCTGTTCTGGGCATTTCTGCTCGGCGCTCCGGGCTTGTGGCTGTATAAATCCGTCAATACACTTGATTCGATGGTCGGCTACCGAAATGAAGAGTTTGAGCAGTTCGGTTTTGCCTCTGCAAAAGCGGATGATGTACTAAACTTCATTCCGAGCCGCCTGACCGGATTTTTGATTTTAATCCTCACATCTAACAAACGATCACTGACCATGCGTCAGCGTTTGGCGGAATGGCTGCGGGATGCACCAAAGCATCCGAGCCCGAACAGCGGCTGGCTGGAGGCGGCGACAGCCGTGCAATTAGGTGTAGAACTGGGCGGATTGAACCGCTACCGTGGAATCGAGTCGGAGCGTGCACGTATGGGTATGCCGGTTTATCCACTGGAAGCAAGCCACATTAAAGAAGCTGTCAGCCAGATGCAGACGGCCACCACTGGTTTTTTCATCATATTTGCTTTAGGAGGAATTTTGTTTGGAATTGCCTAATCATGGAGCCAATCCACTTCGTTTATACAAACAGGCAGGCATCAGCCCGCCGCCACAGATTTTAGATTTCAGCGAAAATGTCCATCCTTTTGGCCCACCGGCTTTTTTGGAAGAGATTTGGCCCGATATGCTGGGTTTGACCGGTTCTTATCCAGATCCCGATGGAGAACCGTTCCGTACGGCAGCTGCCAAATTCCATGATGTGGCGGCCGGTGAAGTCGCTGCAGGCAACGGGGCAGCTGAAATTTTCACTTGGCTGGCCAGAAGATATCGGAGCCGGCAGGTTGTCTTGATCGAACCGGCATTTTCCGAATACCGCCAAACGCTGGAAGCGGAAAATGTCCAGATCAAAGCGCTGCAATTGGTGCCGGAAAACGGCTGGCAATTGACCGTTCAAGATGTCCGGAACATAATCCCGGGATGCGCAGCGCTGTACATCTGCAATCCGCATAATCCGACAGGTACGTTACTGGACACCGACACCCTTCAGGAAATTGCGCAGATTTGCCTGGAACACCACTGTGAACTTGTGATTGATGAAGCTTTTATTGATTTTATTGGAGAAGAGGCTTCCTTCATGCCGTTCTTGCCGGCTTTTCCGAATGTTTTCATTGTCCGTTCGATGACCAAAATGTACGCCATTCCAGGGTTGCGCCTCGGCTATGTGGTCAGTGCGGCAGAAAAGATCGGCCAATTGAAGCAAGGGGCAGCGCATTGGAACGTCAATGCCTTATCGGCTGTTATCGGAGCCAAGTGTTTAGGAGAAGCAGATTACCGCCGCAACGTCATCCAAGCCGCTTCCGGGGAACGCCGAAAAATGCAGCAGTTTTTAGCAGCAAACAATTGCCGGAGCACTGATTCCGCAGTTAATTTCCTGTCATTCCAATTGCCGGATTCAAGTTGTTCTGCAGCATTTTTTACAGATTTCTTAAAAGCTGGAATCGTCCTTCGCCATACCGAATCATTTCAAGGAATGGACGGCAACTGGTTTCGAATCGGCATGAAATCAACGGAAAACATGGCGAAATTGCGGGAGGCGATTAAGGAGTGGCTCAAGGCCAATTGATATTTATCAGCGGCGGAGTCCGAAGCGGCAAAAGTGCCTATGCGGAATCTGTCGTCCGCGCTGCGGGAAGCGCGCGGAAAGTATATATAGCCAGCGGGCAAGCTTATGATGAAGAAATGAAGAAACGCATTGAACGCCACCGTCTAGATCGTTTTCAAGACGGTTGGCATACCATTGAGCAAGCTTACCGCATGGAGAGTGTTTTAGAAAAACTGCAGCCGGAAGACATGGTGTTATGGGATTGTGTGACGACGTGGCTGGCTAATGAGCTTTACGAGGGCTGGGAGACGGGCAATATGTGCGCCGATCAACCGGGGTGCATGGAAGAGAAATGGAACGGCCTGCAGCAGTCGATTCTTGCCATGCTGCATACCGTTGACTTGTTGACAGTCGTTTCGAACGAAGTGCTGGACGATTTCGTGCGCGACGAACTTTACCAAAGCTGGCTCGGGCGTATCCACATCTGGCTTGTGCAGCAAGCCGATCAGGCCATTGAAATGGAAAACGGCCTGGCATTCAGAAGGAAGTGACAAGATGCGCGGAATTATGATTCAAGGAACCGCTTCAGATGTCGGGAAGAGCATGATCTGTACGGCCTTATGCCGGATAATGTCCGATCAGGGAATAAAAGTAACTCCTTTCAAATCACAGAACATGTCGAATAATTCCTATGTGACAGTAAAAGGCGAAGAAATCGGCCGTGCCCAGGGTGTCCAAGCCGAAGCGGCACGGACACTGGCGACAGTGGATATGAATCCGATTCTGCTGAAGCCGGAAAGCGGCATGAAATCTCAGGTCGTGCTGTTCGGCAAAAAACTGGTGACGATGGATGGCATGGATTACCGGACCCGGTTTTATGAAAAAGGGCTGGAGGTCATCGATCAGGCACTTGCCAACCTTGCCAAAGACTTTTCCCATGTGGTCATCGAAGGAGCCGGAAGCCCGGCTGAAGTCAATTTGAACGACCGGGAGCTGGTCAACATGGCGGTGGCAAAACGGGCGGATGTGCCGGTGATTTTGGTCGCCGACATCGAACGCGGCGGTGTGTTTGCCTCGATTGTCGGAACGCTCGCTTTGATGCCTGAACCGGAACGGATCAAAGGCTTGATCATCAATAAATTCCATGGCGATGCGCAGCTCTTTAAAGACGGCGTCCAGTTTCTGGAATCGTATACAGGCATTCCGGTGCTCGGGGTCATCCCGTACATGGCCAGCCATGAAATCGAACAGGAAGATTCACTTGGTGTGCAGGCCGTACAGCGGATAGCCAGAGTGGAAAATCCTATTGAACTGGTCATCTGCAGGCATCCTTACATCTCGAATTTCACAGATGTAGAACCGTTTCTGAATGAACCGGATGTGACCATCCGCTGGGCGGAAACGGTCGAAGACATTGGACAGCCGGATATCTTGTTGCTGCCAGGCACAAAAAGCACGATTGCAGATTTGCGCTATTGGAGAAAGCAGGGGCTTGGCATAAAACTCCAGGAATTGAAGGGGAATACATGGATTGTCGGCTTATGCGGCGGATTTCAGATGTTGGCTGAAACCCTGGCGGATCCCGAAGGCCATGATGGCATCGCAATAGAAAGAGAACGGGGATTTGGCTTGGTGCCGAATATGCATGTCCAGTTCGAAAAACAGAAAGTGGTCCAACGAAAGAACGGCCTCGCTGCATTTTCAGATGCGAAAGTTTCTGTCACCGGCTATGAAATCCACCACGGCAACGTGAAGCAAACAGACTATCCGCTCATAAGCAGTGGAAGTTCTGCAGAAGGCTATTTCCATGAACAGGTGCTGGGCACGCATCTGCATGGATTTTTCCGGAATCGCGAGTGCCGGACTGCCTTCTTGGCACCTATCCGCAAGCGGAAAAATTTGCCAGTGCCATTACCCGAAGCTGTGGCAGACCCATTTGACCGCTGGGCACAACATGTCAAGAGCCACTTGGACTGGCAGAAAGTCGAAGAAATCATGGAGGCGAGTTTATGAGCCGGCAGTTAGGGACAGGATTACTATTGGCGCTTCAATTTTTCTCGGTGATTCCGGTAAAGAAACAGCTGCCGATGGAAAAAGCCCATATCACTGCGATGTATGCGATGTTGCCTGTACTGGGTGTGCTTTTTGGCAGTGCCTTGGCCGGAGCAGTATGGCTTTTGAGAGAAACAACGGATGTCAGTTCGCTGTTGATCGGATTTACCGTCGTAGTCATTGGCATGGTACTGACCGGGGGACTCCATATGGACGGCCTGGCGGATACCGGGGATGCTTATTTTTCCTATCAGGACCGGGATAAACGGTTAGACATCATGGGAGATCCGCGGATTGGCGCTTTTGGCACCATGATTTTGCTGTTGGCGATTGTCGGGAAAATCATTGTGGTGGCGGAATCGGTACAGGCCGTTTCGCTGGTGCTGATTTTATTCATCCCGGTGTTAGCCAGAATCGGCTTGCTGGCATTGTTCAGCACGACCTGTTCAGCAAAACCAAAAGGGCTGGCAGCATTTTTCCAACAACGGGCAGACCACAGAAAGCTGTTCATAGCTGCGCTGATTTTTATTGCCATCGGTTTCGTGTTATTGGTTTGGAGCACAACTAGTTGGATTGCACTGACGCTGCTGGTGCTAGTGGCCGGATCGCTTTGGCTGTTCCGCGCCTGGTGCCTTCGGAATTTCGGCGGCGTGACGGGTGATTTGTTCGGTGCGTATGTGGAAGGAGTGGAGATTTTATTATGGATCAGCCTTTTATTCTTCGTTTAATTCGCCATGCCCCTACAAAAGGCAATCAACAAAAGTGTTATATCGGTTGGACCGATGAAGCGATCCTTCCGTTTCAGACACAACCTGACCTGAAACTTCAAACCGTTATGGGCAGTGACCTGAAGCGGTGCCGCCAGACGGCAGCGATACTGTTTCCGAATGCAGTCTACCGGGCAAACCGGGATTTACGGGAATGCCATTTTGGCCAATGGGAAATGAAAACCTATGAAGAGCTGAAAGACATTGAACTGTACCGCAACTGGATAGATAATCCTTGGAACAGCAAGCCTCCTGGCGGTGAAAGCCTTACGGACATGGCTCAGCGGATTGAACAAGGCATCCGAAAACTGCCGGAAGGCAATACAGTTACATTGGTTCTCCACGGCGGTCCGATTCGTTACCTAATGGCTCAGGCATTGAATGAAAAATTTCAAGATCAAATTGCGCTACACGGGGGCTGCCACATTTTAACGTGGCCAAACCGCCAAGCGTTCGAGGAGCGGGCATTATGCACATCGTTTTCGGTGGAGCCTTTAACGGCAAGCGGCAATATGTGAAAGACCGGCTGGAAGGCCAGGTAGCCCAATGGAATGAAGGGCGGTTGCCAGAACCTTCAGCTACAGAAATAAATATAGTCATTGCCGGTTTGGAGCTGTGGGTCAAACAGCAGCTTGAACAGGGTTTTACAGAAGAATATTTAATGGAGCAAGTGAAAAAAACGGTCGGTCGGGAACAAACGCAGCAAACCTGGATTTTAACAGATCTCAATCGCGGCATTGTGCCGACTGAGCGGATTGAACGGGAAATGCGCGACGTTCTGGGCAGGATCTATCAGTTCTTATTTGCTGAAGCACACAGCATTACACGCATTTGGTATGGGATTCCAGAAAAACTGAAGTAAAAATTCATTCCGTGAAAGCGGAAAAAGGGGCAGATGAACATGAAAATTTACACAAAAACCGGAGACAAAGGGCAAACTAGTTTAATCGGAGCACGCACAGACAAAGATGCACCACGCGTTGAGGCTTACGGCACCATTGATGAAGTGAATTCATTTATCGGCAAAGCGATGACCGAATTGGCACCTGACTTATACGCCGACTTGTTGGCGGACTTGGAAGCCATCCAAAACGAATTGTTCGATTGCGGCGGCGACTTGGCCGATGTCCGTAAAGAACCCAATTACAAAATGACGGAAGAACCGGTGGAAGTTTTAGAAAAACGCATCGATGAATTGATGGAAGAGCCGCCATTGCTGGAACGATTTATCCTGCCCGGAGGTTCGCCGGCAGCGGCAACTATGCATATTGCCCGCACGATTACACGCCGTGCTGAGCGCCAGACAGTAACATTGATGAGAGCAGGAGAAGATTTCCCGCCTGTAGTCCAGCGCTATTTGAACCGCTTGTCCGATTACCTGTTCGCTGCAGCCCGTGTCGTCAATTCACGTGCCGGCGTTCCGGATAATGAATACGTACGCAGCGCCAAAGTTTTCAAGAACGGCGGGCGCAGCAAAAAGTCGGTGGAATAGGATGACGGCTCAGAAACTGGCGCTGGCGGCTTTATTCATCAGCTTATCCGCAATTGGCGGCATGATCAAAATTCCGCTCGGCATTGCATCCATTGCACTTGATTCAATGCCGGCCTTGGTAGCCGTGTTGTTTTTTTCAGCACCGCTCGCAGGGACCATCGCGGCATTCGGCCATTTGATTTCGGCTTTGTTTGGCGGCATGCCGCTCGGACCGTTTCATCTGATCATTGCGTTTGAAATGTGGGCAGTCGTCTGGCTGTTCGCGATATTGCATAGTGCGGGAAAACGGTGGTTGAAATGGCCAGCATTCATCGTTGGCAACGGTATGGTCGCAGCCGTTCCGTTCTACTTTCTTTTGTCGCCGGCATTTTTCTATGCTTCGGTACCGGGTCTGGTAATTGCGGCTTCCATTAATGCCGGAGTGGCTGCTTTGCTGATGCCTTACGTGCTGAGAGTACGTGGAGGTTTACTGCATGCGTCATGAGATTTCGATAGATGGTTTTGTCATCACTTCAGATAATTCTGCAGCCATCGGTGAAAAACAGCAGGATGTGGTCCAGGCTCCAGATTCCATCACGGCTAAATTTGCCGCACGGGTCGCGTTGCTTGAACAATGGGCATCCGGCAGCGAACCGCAGGCCGTGTTGCTTCACAATTTTAGTGGTGCTGCTCATTGGGATGCCTATGCGGCGGGCATCGCTGACCTTTTTGCTGAAGCCGAAACCCGGCTGCCGCCGATTTCGGGCAGCACGGAAACCAATATGGCCACTTTACAATCCGGAATCGCCGTGACGATAATCGGAAAACAGTCTCGCAAACAAGCAGCGGCTGGATCTTTGAACTGGTTTGTCTACGGGATTCCATTGGTCGGAGAAGACGTCCTCACGAAGGCCGATCAAATCGCTGATTTGGCTGCCATTAAAAAAGCTTTGGAATCGGAGCTGATCGAACGTGTTTGGCCAGTCGGATCGAAAGGCATTGCGCATGAAGCAGAATTGCTGATGGGCAATGCCGTGGAATTTTCTGCGGATCTTGACGTCGGCAGCTCCGCCGGACCGGCAACTTGCGTTCTGGTCGGTGCAATGCCAGAAAAGAGAAAACATGTTCAAGATTATTTCGGAGAATATCTTTTTTCGATTGATTTTCAATAAAGCAGAGCCATCATCCATTTATGGATGATGGTTTTTTGTCGTCCGGCAATTATTCTCCATACAAAAGAACTGTAGATTTTAAAATCGTTAACTGGTATCTTATGTGTAGCAAACATTCAATGCTTGATATTTGAAAACTCTTTTAAATTTAGGTTGACTGAATGCTCATTCATATTTTAAACTAGAACATAGTATCGACAATCTATTAGTGTTCACGTAAACTTTAGGTAGGGAATTTTTAGAATATACACACAAGGGGGATATCACGATGGAGCCATTGCTCATTGCAAACTGGGTTTTATTCATAGCTGTAACCGCTTACGCCATCTATCTCTTCATTTATTTATTGAAGTCGAGATATGATTTCATCAAGCTTGGCCAAAAGGTCGAGTTTGAGGAAAACTTCAACGAGCGCTTACGGAAAGTTATGGTCAATGTTTTTGGACAAAAGAAATTAATGAAAGATAAGAAGAGCGGAACGATTCACGTGATGTTCTTCTATGGCTTCCTGTTGGTTCAGGCAAGTGCCATTGATTTCATCATCAAAGGCTTGTCACCGGATTCACATTTGCCGTTAGGACCGCTTTACCCGGCTTTCACTTTCTTCCAGGAAATCGTCACATTGACGATTCTGGTAGCGGTGGTCTGGGCGTTTTACAGACGTTACATTGAAAAGCTTGTCCGTTTGAAGCGCGGATGGAAATCAGGGCTGGTGCTTATTTTCATCGGTGGATTGATGGTAACTGTATTAATCGGCAACGGAATGGCCATGCTTTGGCACGGACACGAAGGTGCTTGGCCTGAACCAGTCGCTTCACTTGTCGCTGCTGCATTCTCTTGGTTGCCTGAAGCTGCAACTGTAACGATTTTCTATGTTATGTGGTGGGCACACTTATTGTTCCTGCTGACATTCCTGGTTTATGTTCCACAATCGAAACACGCTCATTTGATCTTCGGACCGGTCAACACATGGTTCCACCGAGTGGACCATGTCGGCCGTTTGAAGCCGATCAACTTTGAAGAGATGGAAGATGAAGAAGATCCGGATGCTGTGCCTTCGTTCGGTGTCGGAAAAATCACCGACTTTACACAAGGGCAGATGATCGATTTCTACGCCTGCGTAGAATGTGGACGCTGTACAAATATGTGTCCGGCAACCGGAACAGGGAAAATGCTGTCTCCGATGGATCTTATTACAAAACTTCGTGACAACCTGACGAATACAGGTGCCGTCATGACACAGAAAAAACCATGGGTGCCGGCAATGGCATTCAACAATACGCAAGGAAACCAATTGGCGATGGCTGCCGGCGCTGAAGGAATCAGCATCGACGAGCTATACAGCCCGAGCTTGATTGGAGACGTCATCACAGAAGAAGAAATCTGGGCATGTACGACTTGCCGTAACTGTGAAGACCAATGTCCGGTTATGAACGAGCACGTCGACAAAATCATCGACCTTCGCCGTTACCTGGTAATGACGGAAGGGAAAATGGACAAAGATGCTCAGCGTGCGATGACAAACATCGAAAAGCAAGGGAATCCTTGGGGACTTAACCGTAAAGAAAAAGAAAACTGGAGAGATGCACGTCCAGATATTTCAATTCCAACTGTTAAAGAAATGAACAAAGCCGGCGAAGAATTCGAATTCCTGTTCTGGGTTGGATCAATGGGTTCATTCGACAGCCGTTCACAAAAAATCGCCTTGTCATTTGCCCGTTTGATGAACGAAGCAGGAGTGAAATTCGCGATTCTGGGCAACAAAGAAAAGAACTCGGGTGATACGCCACGCCGTCTCGGAAATGAATTCCTGTTCCAGGAACTGGCGACAGGCAACATCAAAGAATTCGAAAAAGCGGAAATCAAGAAAATCGTCACGATTGACCCGCATGCTTATAACATCTTTAAAAACGAATACCCGGATTTCGGCTTTAAAGCAGAAGTCTACCACCATACCGAAATGCTGTTCGAACTGGTCCAAGATGGCCGTTTGAAACCGCAATTCCCGGTAAACGAACGAATCACGTTCCACGATTCCTGTTACCTCGGCCGCTACAACGATGTCTACGACGCACCGCGCGAGATATTGAAAGCGATCGAAGGCGTGGAATTGGTCGAAATGGTCCGCAACCGCCAAGACGGCATGTGCTGTGGAGCCGGCGGGGGAATGATGTGGATGGAAGAAGATGCAGGCCATCGCGTCAACGTTGCCCGTACGGAACAAGCACTTGAAGTCAATCCGACCATGATTTCTTCAGGCTGTCCATACTGCCTGACAATGCTGTCAGATGGTACGAAAGCGAAAGAAGTCGAAGATGAAGTTGGAACATACGATGTAGCTGAGCTATTGGAAATGGCCGTTCTTGGCAATGAAACACCAATGCCTGAGCCTGAGTCAGTGGTCCAATAAGCTGAAGCTCCACTAAGAAACACCAATGAGTAAATAATAATTGCCAAATGACAGAAAATTAAGTAGAATAACAGCATAAGCAAGAAAAAAGAAAGGGAGTGAAGTACTCCCTTTTCTTTTGCACTCATACCGAGCGAGCGTTCAGTCAACTTTATGGGCTGAATAAAATTCAGCTTGTGGAACTTGCGACTAAGCTAGCGCAGCGATGCAGGAACAATGTTTTTAACCGCTGCTCATTCAAAAGTAATTAAATGATGTATAAAAGAAAAAGCAGAAAATGTTGCTTGGAGCGACTTCTTAAACCCTGCTCTACTTTCACCATTTATATTTTTCACTATACTTGAAACCGTTTACAAGCAAACGCAAAGGGGAGGAAATCATCATGGCAAAAACAGTTATTATCGATGGGGCACGCACAGCATTCGGGAAATTTGGAGGAAACTTGAGCACGTTATCGGCAAGTGAATTAGGGGCAGAAGCGATCAAAGCGGCAATGAGCCGGGCGGATATCCAGCCGGAAGACGTCCAGGAAGTCATCATGGGCAACGTATTGCAGGCAGGGCAAGGGCAGATCCCTTCACGCCAAGCCGCGAAAAAAGCCGGCATTCCTTACAGCGTCAAATCTGAAACAATCAACAAAGTCTGCGCATCCGGCATGCGCAGCGTCACGTTGGCAGACCAGATCATTCGCTTGGGCGATGAGGAAGTAATTGTTGCAGGCGGCATGGAATCCATGTCCAACGCACCCTATTATCTTCCGAAAGCACGTTGGGGACTTCGCATGGGAGATGCCCAAGTAATTGACGGCATGGTCCATGACGGATTGTCGTGTTCGTTCCACCCGGACAAAGTCCACATGGGGACTTACGGAAACTCAACTGCTGAAGATTTCAATCTGACGCGTGAAGCTCAGGATGAGTGGTCGGCACGTTCGCATGAACGCGCCATCAAAGCCAAAGATCTGTTCTCTGAAGAAATCGTCGCGATCGACATTCCACAACGCAAAGGGGATCCGATTACAGTTGACGTGGACGAAGCGCCACGCGCCAATTCCACTATTGAAGCATTGGCGAAACTGAAACCGGCATTCGGCAAAGACGGAACAATTACTGCTGGAAACGCACCTGGCATCAATGACGGTGCAGTTGCACTTGTACTGATGAGCGAAGAACGCGCACAGAACGAAGGAAAAAACGTATTGGCGCACATATTGTCCCATACGGAAGTGGCGATCGAGCCGCACCGTTTCCCGGAAACGCCGGGCATCGTCATCAACGAGTTATTGAAGAAAACCGGCAAATCTCTGGATGACATCGATTTGTTTGAAATCAACGAAGCGTTTGCAGCAGTGGCGCTGGCAAGTTCGAAAATCGCTGATTTGGATGCTGAAAAAGTGAACGTCAACGGCGGATCAGTAGCGCTTGGACACCCGATTGGTGCAAGCGGCGCACGCATTATCCTGACATTGGCTTATGAATTAAAACGCCGCGGAGGCGGCATCGGCATCGCAGCCATCTGTTCAGGCGGCGGACAAGGCGACGCAATCATGATTGAAGTTCCTAAGGAGGCAAAATAAGCATGTCGATTCAAAACGTAATGGTCATTGGCGCCGGACAAATGGGTTCCGGCATCGCGCAGGTTTGCGCACAGGCAGGATTGAACGTGAAACTGAATGATATGAAGCAGGAAGCATACGATCGCGGAATCGGGACCATCACCAAGAACCTGTCCCGCAATGTTGAAAAAGGCCGCATGACGGAAGAAGAAAAGAATGAGGTCCTTGGACGCATTACACCGTCGCTTGATCTTAAGGATGCTCATGATGTGGATATCGTCATCGAAGCAGCTGTTGAAAACATGGCCATCAAACACAGCATCTTTAAAACGCTGGATGAAGTGGCGCCACAGCATGCTATTTTGGCAACAAACACGTCATCTCTTCCAATTACAGAGATTGCGGCAGTCACCAACCGCCCGGAGCAAGTAATCGGCATGCATTTCATGAATCCGGTACCGGTGATGAAACTTGTGGAAATTATCCGCGGCTTGGCAACTTCTGATGAGGTTTATAAAAAAGTGGAAGAAATGACGGTTCAGCTGTCAAAAACACCAGTGGAAGTGAATGATTTCCCAGGATTCGTTGCGAACCGCATCTTGATGCCGATGATCAACGAAGCGATTTTCACACTTCAAGAAGGGGTCGCCACCAAAGAAGCAATCGACGACATCATGAAACTCGGCATGAACCATCCGATGGGACCGTTGCAATTGGCTGATTTTATTGGCTTGGATACTTGCCTGTACATTATGGAAGTGCTGCATGAAGGGTTCGGCGACAGCAAGTACCGCCCAAGCCCGTTATTGCGCCAATACGTCAAAGCAGGATGGCTAGGCAAGAAAACCGGACGCGGTTTCTATGACTACACTTAATATTAGGGGGAAAACCGCAATGGATTTGCACTTTACAGATGAACAGCTTATGATGCGCAACATGGTGCGAGATTTCGCGAAAGAAGAGATTACACCGTTTATCGAAAACATGGAAAACGATGAATTTCCAACGGCGATTTTAAAGAAAATGGGCGAGCTCGGATTGATGGGAATCACAGCTCCTGAAAAATACGGCGGTGCGGAAATGGACTTCACTTCCTATATCACGGCTATCCACGAATTATCGAAAGCGAGCGGCGTGGTAGGAGTTATCCTGTCAGTCCATACGTCGGTCGGCACCAACCCGATCCTCAATTTCGGATCACAGCAGCAAATCGAAAAATACGTACCAAAACTGGCGAGCGGCGAATACCTTGGCGCTTTCTGTCTGACAGAACCGGCGGCAGGTTCGGATGCAGGAAGCCTGAAGACAAAAGCGGTCCTAGACGGAGACCATTACGTTTTGAATGGCTCGAAAGTCTTTATTACCAATGGCGGCGCAGCGGATACGTATATCGTCTTCGCTTCGACAAAGCCTTCTGCAGGCTCCCGTGGAATTTCGGCTTTCATTGTTGAAAAGGATACACCGGGCTTGGTCATCGGCAAAAACGAAAAGAAAATGGGTCTCCATGGTTCGAAAACGGTCCAATTGACCTTTGAAAATATGCGGGTACCGGCTGGAAACTTGCTGGGCGAAGAAAATAAAGGATTCAGCATCGCCATGGCGAATTTGAACGTCGGACGCATCGGCATCGCGGCACAAGCGCTCGGCATTGCTGAAGCGGCTTATGAATATGCTGTGGCTTACGCCAAAGAACGCGAACAGTTCGGCAAACCAATTGCCCAGCAGCAAGGCATCGGCTTTAAGCTGGCGGATATGGCTACTCAGGTGGAAGCGGCGAAACTGCTGGTCTACAACGCGGCGGACTTGTATTCACAAGGCAAGGATTGCAATAAAGAAGCTTCCATGGCCAAGCTTTTCGCCTCGAAAGCAGCGATGGATGTCACGATTGAAGCCATTCAAGTGTTCGGAGGCTATGGCTATACAAAAGATTACCCAGTCGAGCGCCTGTTCCGCGACGCTAAAGTAACGGAAATTTATGAAGGCACAAGCGAAATTCAACGCATCGTCATCAGCAAACAACTACTTAAATAATTTATTGGAGGAATGGAAAATGAATTTTCAACTGTCTGAAGAACACGAAATGATCCGCAAAATGGTAAGAGATTTCGCTAATAAAGAAGTGGCGCCAACAGCGGAAGAGCGCGACGAAGAAGAACGCTTTGACCGTGAGATTTTCGATAAAATGGCTGAACTTGGCCTTACGGGTATTCCATGGCCGGAAGAATACGGCGGAATCGGCTCGGATTATTTGGCGTACTGCATCGCAGTTGAAGAATTATCACGTGTCTGCGCATCGACAGGCGTTACATTATCTGCCCACACGTCTCTGGCAGGATGGCCGGTTTATACATTCGGAACGGAAGAACAAAAACAAAAATACCTTCGCCCAATGGCGGAAGGCACGAAAATCGGCGCTTACGGCTTAACGGAACCCGCTTCAGGCTCGGATGCAGGCGCTATGCGCACTTCAGCGAAAGAAGATGGAGACCATTATGTATTGAACGGTTCGAAAATCTTCATCACCAACGGCGGAATTGCGGACATCTACATCGTATTTGCGGTAACAGATCCGGAATCGAAGCATAAAGGCACGACAGCATTCATCGTTGAAAAAGACTTTGAAGGTTTCTCGGTCGGCAAAAAAGAGCGCAAGCTGGGCATTCGCTCAAGCCCGACAACTGAAATCATCTTCGACAACTGCCGTGTACCGAAAGAAAACGTTTTGGGCGAACTTGGCCAAGGCTTCAAAATCGCTATGCAGACGCTTGACGGTGGACGCAACGGCATCGCGGCACAGGCTGTCGGAATCGCACAAGGAGCACTTGATGCATCAATCGACTACGCGAAAGAACGCGAGCAATTCGGCAAGCCGATTGTTGCCAATCAAGGCGTGTCATTCAAACTGGCGGATATGGCGACTTCAATCGAAGCTTCCCGTCTATTGACTTACCAGGCAGCTTGGTTGGAATCGAATAAATTATCTTACAGCAAAGAGTCGGCGATGGCGAAATTGATGGCCGGCGATACAGCGATGAAAGTAACGGTTGAAGCGGTTCAAGTCTTCGGGGGCTACGGCTATACGAAAGATTATCCGGTTGAACGCTTTATGCGCGACGCGAAAATCACTCAAATTTACGAAGGCACACAGGAAGTTCAGCGTCTGGTTATTTCCCGGATGGTTACGAAATAAGCGGAGGGTTGCCTTATGAACAAAAAGCGTGAAATAGCGTCCTCCGTGAAAGACGAAAGCTTGATTGAAAAGCGCCGCGAACAGATGATTCGCGGTGCTGTCACGCTTTTTAAAGAAAAAGGCTTTCACCGGACGACGACACGGGAAATCGCCAAAGCCGCGGGTTTCAGTATCGGTACGTTGTATGAATACATCCGGACCAAGGAAGATGTGCTGTACCTCGTCTGTGACTCCATTTATGACGAAGTGCACACACGTCTGGACCGGCTTGATATCGAACAGGGTTCCATTAATGTCCTTGTGACGGCGATCGAGCATTACTACACCTTGATCGATGATATGCAGGATGAATTCGTGGTCATGTACCAGGAATCCAAATCGTTGCCGAAGGACGCATTAAGTTATGTACTGAATAAAGAAATTGAAATGGTGGCGCTTTTTGAACGTTTGCTGACGCAATGCGTCGACAACGGGGAAATCAAAATGACGCCGAAAGAAGTGGTCATGGCTTCCCATCATTTATTCGTACAAGGCCAAATGTGGGCTTTCAGACGCTGGGCGTTGCGCGACTTCACCATTCAGGAATTTATCGACATGCAAACCAAATTTCTTTTGCAGGGGATGGCAGGAGAAAACATTTCAATACAGGGGGCTTGATCATAATGGCTACAATCGAAGAAACGAAAACCTATCAGCCGAAAAACCATATTCGCTTTGTCACGGCTTCCAGTCTTTTTGACGGCCATGACGCGTCCATCAACATCATGCGCCGGATTCTGCAATCAAGCGGTGCCGAAGTGATTCACTTGGGCCATAACCGCTCGGTTGAAGAAGTGGTCAATGCGGCTATCCAAGAAGATGTTCAGGGGATCTGCATTTCGTCCTACCAAGGCGGCCATATGGAATACTTCAAGTATATGTATGATTTGCTGCAGGAAAAAGGCGCATCGCATATCCGGATTTATGGCGGAGGCGGAGGCGTTATTTTGCCGCGTGAAATCAAAGAACTTGAAGAATACGGCATTGCCGGCATTTTCTCACCGGAAGATGGCCGCAAAAAAGGCCTGCAGGGCATGATTACGGAAATCGTTGAGGAATGTGATTTCTCGACGGTGAAACCGGATCAGAAAATCGAAAACCTTTCTGCCGACGAACCGGTAGTACTGGCAAACCTGATTACGGCTGCGGAAGAAGCGCATACGCGCGACACCGATACCGACGAATTGTTGAGAGCGGTACGGGAACAGACGAAAAACACGCCGGTCCTCGGCATCACCGGAACAGGCGGAGCTGGGAAAAGCTCGCTGACCGATGAATTGATTCGCCGATTCCTGTCTGAACTTCCGGACAAGAAAATCGCAATTCTGTCGATCGACCCGACCAAACAGAAAACAGGCGGCGCGCTTTTGGGTGACCGCATCCGCATGAACGCCATCTTCAATAAACGTGTCTTTATGAGAAGCCTGGCAACACGCGGTTCACGCTCAGAGCTGTCTGGTGCAATCGGAGATGTTTTGGACGTCGTGAAAGCGGCGGATTTCGATTTGATTGTTGTGGAAACAAGTGGGATCGGCCAGGGAGATGCGGAAATCGCCAACTTCTCGGACATTTCCATGTACGTCATGACCAGTGAATTCGGTGCACCGTCACAGCTTGAAAAAATCGATATGATCGATTACGCGGATTTGATTGTCATCAATAAATTCGAACGCAGCGGTTCGCAGGATGCGCTTCGCCAAGTGCAGAAGCAGTATCAGCGCAGCCATCTGCTATGGGATAAAGACCTGGATGAAATGCCGGTCTACGGCACAATCGCCAGCCAGTTCAACGATAAAGGGACCAACTCCCTGTTCGCGGCACTTGTGGCTACGGTCAATGAAAAATGTGGAACCGACTGGGAGACGGATTACGATAAATTCGTCAAAACCCAGAAAGAAAACTTGATCATTCCAAATGATCGCCGTTATTATTTGCGTGAACTGACGGACACGATCCGTGGCTACCACGCAAAATCCAAAGAACAAGCCGCCTTTGCGCGCCGCTTGTTCCAATTGGAAGGCGCCATCGAAGCGGTTAAGGAAAAAGCGCCGGATGATGCATTGGTCGCGTCACTCGAATCGCTGGCTGACGGCGTCCGCGACGAACTGACGACTGAATCAAAACGCATTCTCGCTAACTGGGATGCTTTGAAAGAGATGTATGCCGGAGACGAATTCGTCACATCAGTACGAGACAAGGAAATCCGCACGATCCTGCGTACGGAAAGCCTATCCGGCATCAAAGTGCCGCGTGTGGTATTGCCGAAATTTGTTGATTACGGCGAGATCCTGTCTTGGGTTTACGCAGAGAACGTACCGGGTTCATTCCCGTATACGGCAGGGGTTTTCCCGTTCAAACGCGAAGGGGAAGATCCGAAGCGCCAATTTGCGGGAGAAGGAACGCCTGAACGCACGAACCGCCGTTTCCATTATCTATCGAAAGATGACGATGCGAAACGCTTGTCTACAGCTTTTGACTCGGTGACACTTTACGGCGAAGACCCGGATCACCGTCCAGACATTTACGGGAAAGTCGGCGAATCAGGTGTATCAATCTGTACGCTTGATGATATGAAGAAACTTTACGCAGGATTTGATCTGTGTGCGCCCTCGACTTCAGTTTCCATGACCATCAACGGACCGGCACCGATCATTTTGGCGATGTTCATGAACACGGCAATTGATCAGCAGGTCAAGTTGAATGAAGAAAAACTGGGCCGCACGTTGACTGTCGAAGAATTTACAGAAGTCCGTGAAAGCACGCTGCAAGTCGTTCGTGGCACCGTACAAGCCGATATTTTGAAAGAAGACCAAGGGCAGAACACCTGCATCTTCTCGACTGAATTCGCGTTGCGCATGATGGGCGATATCCAGCAATACTTCATCGATCACAAAGTGCGCAATTACTACTCTGTATCGATTTCGGGCTACCATATCGCCGAAGCGGGAGCGAATCCGATTTCCCAATTGGCCTTCACACTGTCCAACGGCTTCACGTATGTGGAATATTACTTGAGCCGCGGCATGAACATCGATGACTTTGCGCCGAACCTGTCGTTCTTCTTCTCGAACGGGCTGGATCCGGAATATACCGTCATCGGCCGTGTGGCACGCCGCATCTGGGCAGTTGTCATGCGCGATAAATACGGCGCCAACGAACGCAGCCAGAAACTGAAATACCATGTACAGACATCCGGGCGCAGTCTGCATGCACAGGAAATTGATTTCAACGACATCCGCACAACGTTACAGGCATTGATGGCGCTGCAGGATAACTGCAACTCGCTTCATACCAATGCTTACGATGAAGCGATCACGACGCCGACCGAAGAATCGGTTCGCCGCGCGATGGCGATCCAGATGATCATCACCAAAGAGCATGGATTGTCGAAAAACGAGAATCCGCTGCAAGGCGCGTTCATCATCGAAGAAATGACGCAATTGGTGGAAGAAGCGGTATTGACCGAGTTTGACCGCATCAACGACCGCGGAGGCGTTCTGGGCGCAATGGAAACACAGTACCAGCGCGGCAAAATTCAGGAAGAATCCATGCATTACGAAATGAAGAAACACACAGGCGAATTGCCGATCATCGGAGTCAATACCTACTTGAACCCGAATCCGCAATCAGACGACGACATCAACGCGATGGAAATCGCCCGCGCCACAACCGAAGAAAAAGAAACACAGATCAACAACTTGCGCGCCTTCCAGGAACGCAACGATTCCACCGAAGCGTTGGAGCGCCTGAAGCAAGTCGCGAAGACGGGCGGCAACATCTTCGAAGAATTGATGGAAACCGTGAAAGTCGCAAGCTTAGGCCAAATTACAACAGCTTTATATGAAGTCGGCGGGCAGTACCGACGGAATATGTAGGT
>NZ_JASDCQ010000020.1:0-1113 GCF_030407825.1 Planococcus notacanthi
AAACAATGTACGGAACCTTGCATAGTTCCAGTGTCGTGTATCCAGTTTTGAAAGAATAAGCCAAGTTTTTTTGAAAAAAAGCTTGAGAAATACCGATAACCTTGGTATACTAAATCTTGTCTTTCAAAACAAAATAGTCCAGTGATGATGGCAAAGAGGCCACACCCGTTCCCATCCCGAACACGGCAGTTAAGCTCTTTTGCGCCGATGGTAGTTGGGGGTCTCCCCCTGTGAGAGTAGGACGTCGCTGGGCGATACATATCGGAGGATTAGCTCAGCTGGGAGAGCATCTGCCTTACAAGCAGAGGGTCGGCGGTTCGATCCCGTCATCCTCCACCATTTTTTCTCTTTCGCCGGAGTAGCTCAACTGGTAGAGCAACTGACTTGTAATCAGTAGGTTGAGGGTTCAAGTCCTTTCTCCGGCACCACTCATGTACATGAGCCATTAGCTCAGCTGGTAGAGCATCTGACTTTTAATCAGAGGGTCGAAGGTTCGAATCCTTCATGGCTCACCATTTTAATTTCATTATTGCCACGCGGGTGTGGCGGAACTGGCAGACGCACTAGACTTAGGATCTAGCGCCTTCGGGCGTGGGGGTTCGACTCCCTTCACCCGCACCATTTTTGCGGAAGTAGTTCAGTGGTAGAACGCCACCTTGCCAAGGTGGAGGTCGCGAGTTCGAACCTCGTCTTCCGCTCCATTTTTTTGCACATAATGCCGACCCTTAGCCGGGGTGGCGGAACTGGCAGACGCACAGGACTTAAAATCCTGCGGTAGGTGACTACCGTACCGGTTCGATTCCGGTCCTCGGCACCATTTTTTTGCAAAAACCGGAGCACAACTCCATAGGCGCCCGTAGCTCAATTGGATAGAGTACTTGACTACGAATCAAGCGGTTAGAGGTTCGAGTCCTCTCGGGCGCGCCATATTTTTACACTCAGCAACTCAAGTTCGGGAAGTAGCTCAGCTTGGTAGAGCACTTGGTTTGGGACCAAGGGGTCGCAGGTTCGAATCCTGTCTTCCCGACCAAACAATGGGGCCTTAGCTCAGCTGGGAGAGCGCCTGCCTTGCACGCAGGAGGTCAGCGGTTCGATCCCGCTAGGCTCCACCAA
>NZ_JASDCQ010000021.1:0-696 GCF_030407825.1 Planococcus notacanthi
ACCATTGGTTAAGTTAGAAAGGGCGCACGGTGGATGCCTTGGCACTAGGAGCCGAAGAAGGACGGCACTAACACCGATATGCTTCGGGGAGCTGTAAGTGAGCTGTGATCCGGAGATTTCCGAATGGGGGAACCCACTGCCTTTAATCGGGCAGTATCCATGTGTGAATTCATAGCACATGAGAAGGCAGACCCAGGGAACTGAAACATCTAAGTACCTGGAGGAAGAGAAAGCAAATGCGATTCCCTGAGTAGCGGCGAGCGAAACGGGATCAGCCCAAACCAAGAGGCTTGCCTCTTGGGGTTGTAGGACACTCTATACGGAGTTACAAAAGGCAGGATTAGGCGAAGCGACCTGGAACGGTCCGCCGCAGCGGGTAATAGCCCCGTAGCCGAAAACCCTGCCCCTCCAGAGTGGATCCTGAGTACGGCGGAACACGTGAAATTCCGTCGGAATCCGGGAGGACCATCTCCCAAGGCTAAATACTTCCTAGTGACCGATAGTGAACCAGTACCGTGAGGGAAAGGTGAAAAGCACCCCGGAAGGGGAGTGAAATAGATCCTGAAACCGTGTGCCTACAAGTAGTCAAAGCCCGTTAATGGGTGATGGCGTGCCTTTTGTAGAATGAACCGGCGAGTTACGATTGCATGCAAGGTTAAGCCGAGAAGGCGGAGCCGCAGCGAAAGCGAGTCTGAA